>CAKUDG010000014.1 GCA_934644965.1 uncultured Victivallales bacterium
CCATTCGCCGCCGCTGCGATTCCACATACTGAAAGGAGCCGGAAGTCCGCAGCAGTGCAATGTACTCCTCGGCATGGGAGCGGCGGACATCCCGGAGATTCACGACTTCCGGATGCGACTGGGCCATCCATGCCGTGAAATCCCCCCAGTAGGAGATCTTCTGCGCGAGCTGTTTTGCTCCCGGCATCCGTTTCTTCGGCTTCTTCAAATAGAGTTCGAGTGCGTCGGCCAGCGGTACGGCACTTCCTCCGGTCAGCTGATCAGCGAAGTTGTCGATCAATGCCTTGACGCTCTTCTGTTCGCTGGCGGTTTTGGCGGTCTCCTTGATCTTCTTCTCATAAGCCAGGGCGGAACGTTCCGTGGTACATCCTTCGCAGACGCCGTAGAACCATTTCCCGCCCTGCATGAATTTATAGTGATACTCCCGGGTCTCGCCGTATTTGCTCTTACGCTTGAAAACCGACATCGCGCACCTCCTGACCGATGGTGCTACAATATACCGCAAACAGCAACATTTCAAACAGCGATTAGAACATTTTTAGAACATTTCCCCAAAATATCGCCGTTTTAAGCTCAAAATAAAGCTGCCTTCTAAGCAGTGGGTCGGGGGTTCGATCCCCTCCCGGGACGCCACCTTGTTTCCCTTCATCATCAACAAAATCAAGCAAACAACAACTGCTCACGGACGATATTTGTTGTGCTGGTGTCACAGGACCTGTTTTTTGAAAAAAATCTCCTCTCCGAATGTTCTCCGGGGGGGTGAGGAGATTCCTGAAGCGTTATTCCTCCGCTCCGCCGCCTGAATGCCGTTATGGATCGGGGGGGCGGGAAAAACGAATTCTCATGGAATTCCTCTTTTTTCCCCGCCTTTTTGAAGATCATTTTTTGGCATCTTCCCGGAAGGGAGGAATCGACCGCCCTACTCCTTCTCCAAGATAGAGAATCATCGTGCTGCAAAAGGGGGAATTCCCGGAGAGGAATCCCCTTGCGGATCTCTTCCCGGAGAGATATATTCCCTGATGGAAATAAAAAAACAACATTCATCCTGTACAAATCATCCTGTACAATTCAGGAATCAGAGAGAGAGAGATCCACCGGAATCTCAGATAAAGGACCCCCCGTCATGATGATCGCAGATTCGAATTTTCTTCTGGTCATGGGCATGACCGCTTTCGCAGGACTGGCCACCGGCATCGGCGGCGCAGTCGCCTTTTTTGCCAAACGAACCAATGCGCGCCTTCTTTCCGCCTCGCTGGGTTTTTCAGGGGGAGTCATGCTGTATATTTCCTTTGTGGAACTGCTTGCGGGAGCGGAAAACAGTCTGAGAGAACAGTTCGGGGGATCCCGGGGAGCGGCATGCGCAGTTCTTGCATTTTTCGGAGGAATCCTTCTTGCCGCCCTGATCGACCGCCTGATCCCGGCGGTGGAAAATCCTCACGAAGCCCACGGAGTCGAAGAAATCGACACGGGGGCTCTTTCCGTTGAAAACAGGAAAAAGCTGGGACGTTCAGGAGTTCTGTTTGCACTGGCTATCGGCATTCACAATTTTCCGGAAGGGCTGGCCACTTTCGCGGCAGGAATGAACAGTCTGGAGCTGGGAGTTTCCATTGCTCTGGCAATTGCGATTCATAATGTGCCGGAAGGGATCGCGGTGTCCGTCCCTCTGTTTTATGCGACGGGGAGCCGGGAGAAAGCCTTTTTCTATTCCTGTCTTTCCGGTCTGGCGGAACCGACGGGAGCTCTGGCGGGATATCTGATTCTGCATCCGTTCCTGAATGAAACGATACTGCAGATTCTTTTTGCCCTCGTCGCCGGGATCATGGTATTCATCACCTTCGACGAACTTCTCCCTGCCGCGGAACGCTACGGGGAACATCACATCTCCCTGTACGGCCTGATCGGAGGAATGCTCCTGATGGCACTCGTCCTCAGCGCAGTGTGAGCGAAATAAGTAAGAGGGAAAATGCTTTTCCGGATTGAAAATCCGAAACACAGAGAGTATGGTACGGTCTCTGGACGAACCGTATCCCGCAAATACCATTCCCTAAATCATATAACACAAGGATTTTCATGATGACAGATCCGTGCCTGATGAAAAAAGCCGCCGACACCGTCCGTATGCTTTCCGCCGATGCCATTCAAAAAGCGAAATCCGGACACCCCGGCATGCCGATGGGCTGTGCAGATTTTGCCGTGAGTCTCTGGCAGAACCACATGCGCCATAATCCGGGGAATCCCCTCTGGCTCGGACGCGACCGCTTCGTTCTTTCCGCAGGACATGGATCCATGCTTCTCTACAGCCTTCTGCATTTGTACGGATACGGACTGTCCATGGAGGAACTCCGGAATTTCCGCCAGTGGGGAAGCCTCACACCGGGACATCCGGAATACGGGCACACGGCAGGAGTCGATGTGACGACGGGACCGCTGGGATCCGGTCTGGCTTCGGCCGTCGGTCTGGCCTGCGCGGCGAAATCTTTCGCCGCCGTCACCGGGCTGGATAAAACCGGACTCATGAATCATAAAATCTATGTCATCGCCGGAGACGGCTGCATGATGGAAGGCACCACCCATGAGGCCTGTTCGTTTGCCGGACATCAGAAACTCGACAATCTCATCTGCTTTTACGATTCAAACGGAATCAGCATCGAAGGCGGGACCTCCCTTGCGTTCACGGAAGATGTCGGCATGCGTTTCACCGCCTACGGATGGCGCGTGCTCCACTGCGGAAACGCCAATGACCCCGTGCAGGTGGACCAGGTCCTGAACGAGGCAAAGGGTTCCGACGGCCGCCCCACCCTCATCATCGGCCGCACCGTCATCGGATACGGATCCCCCGGAAAGGCCGGAAAGAGCAGTTCCCACGGGGAGCCTCTCGGCGCAGAAGAACTGGCCGCGACAAAAAAAGCACTCGGATTCCCGGAAGAAGAATTCCATGTGCCTGCGGAAGTCGCTGAAATGACCGCTGCACGCGCCCGCGAACTGGCGGAGGAAGCCGCCGCGTGGGATGCGGAATTCCAGAAGTTCCTGGAGGCCAATCCCGAAAAAGCGGCACTGATTTCCAGCCTTCTTTCAAAGGAAGTGCCGGAAAACCTCCTGGAGGAACTGCTTGCGGCGGCGCCGGTCGACAAGCCTGTGGCAACAAGGGCTTCCAGCGGGACCATTCTCCAGACCGTGGCCCGTCTGGTCCCCGCCCTCTGCGGAGGATCCGCCGATCTCGCACCCTCCACCAAGACGGAAATCAAGGGCGCCGGATGGTTCTCTCCGGAAGACCGCACGGGAAGAAATTATCATTTCGGCGTGCGTGAACTCGGGATGGCTCTCTGCGCCAACGGGATGGCCCTCTACGGAGCCGCCATCCCGTTCTGTTCGACTTTCTTTGTGTTTTCCGACTACATGAAACCGGCAATCCGGCTGGCTGCGCTTCAGAAGCTGCCGGTGATTTACGTGCTGACCCATGACTCGTTCTATGTCGGGGAAGACGGTCCGACTCACGAACCCGTCGAACAGCTTGCGATGCTTCGTTCCACCCCCGGAGTCACGGTGATTCGTCCGGCGGAAGCCCATGAAGCGGCTGCGGCCTGGGCGTATGCCGTCAAGGCCGGGACGCCGGTCGCCCTGGTCCTGACCCGTCAGGATCTCGCTCCGCTTTCTGCGGAGCAGGCTTCAAAAATGAATCTGGAAAAAGGTGCCTATGTGGTTTCGGAGGATCCGGATTTTGAAGCAGTCCTGATCGGAACGGGTTCCGAATTGAATCTGGCGCTTTCCGCGGCGGAAATCCTGCGGACAAAAGGGAAAAAGATCCGCGTGGTGTCAATGCCTTCCCAGGAACTCTTCCTGCGGCAGGACAGGGAATACCGCGATTCCGTTCTGCCGCCTTCCTGCAGAAAACGCATTTCGATCGAGGCTGCTTCCACTTTTGGATGGAAACGCTTCACAGGAGAGGACGGAATGGAAATCGGACTCGACCACTTCGGTGCGTCCGCCCCGTACAAAGTCCTTGCGGAAAAATTCGGATTCACTCCCGACGCGGTCGCGGAAAAGGCGGAAAGCTATCTCAACTCCTGAAGAAAAAAGTTCTGAGACAAGCTGAAGTGGACAACTGAAAACAAAAAAAACAGGAGCAGAAATGAAAATACATTCTCTCACAACGTCAGCCCTTCTGCTGCCACTGATTCTTTTCCAGGCCACAGGAGACGAGCAGAAAAATACACAGGAAAACGAGCAGAAGAAGCCCTCCTATATCGACTTCCGGTGGGTGCCGGTCAAAATCGAATCGGAAAAGCCCGACAGCGAAGTGCGGAATCAGTTCGACTTCACTCTGCCGCTTCACGGACAGTATCTGACCAATCCCTCCAGTGATTCCGTCACCATCACCTGGATCACGCGCGTTCCCTGCGGCGCCGGAATCGAATACCGCGAAAAAGGATCCGAGGAATTCAAAAGAGTCTGGAAAAAGTTCTACGGCCAGATTGACTGCTCCTCCGATCTGCACAGCATTCATCTGGAAAATCTGAAGCCGGGAACGGAGTATGAATATCGTTTTGTGACAGTCCCGAACCCCTTCATGGCGTACGACACCACAACCCGGACAGGGAAGGAAATCTATTCCTTCCGGACGCTGGATCCCGGAAAAACAACCTACAAGGTCTTTTTTGTGGCGGATCATCACGGCGCGGCACGTCTGGCGCTGGACCCGCTGGTGGAATATTCCGGAGCGGAGGATGCGGACTTCTACGTCTTCCTCGGCGACAACGTCGAAGACAACATGAACCATGCCCGCTACTTCATGACTCAGGGATTCCTGGACGACGTTTCCAGAAAGTGGGGCAAAAGCAAACCCACCGTCTTCCTCCGCGGCAATCATGACATCTCCGGACGCGAACAGTATGACTTCGGAAAATATTTCCCCCGCAAGGACGGAAAAAGCTATTTCGCCTTTTCCCAGGGGAAAGTCCTGTTCATCGTCCTGGATTCCATGTGGTCGAAAGCCAGTCCCAACATGCCGGAGCAGACAGCCGCTTATCAGGATTATTTCCGGGAACAGGCCCAATGGCTCCGGGATCTGAAAAAAACTCAGGCGTGGAAGGATGCCGAGTTCCGGATCGTCATGGCGCATGTCGCCACCCACGGAGGCAGCGGAGGAACTCAGTACATGGCGGAGTTCTTCAAGGACGTCCTGAACGATCCGTCTCCCGAAGGCAGAATTCATTACTTCCTCGCCGGGCATGAGCACTCCTGCATCCGGATCGATCCGCGTTCCGCGGACACCAAGGTGTCCCGTCCGAGAGGAGTTCAGCCCTTCCAGGGTGACTTCAATTACGGACTGCTCATCGTGAATATGTGGGATGCACTGATTCTCAATGTCGAACCCGGAAAACTCACTTTCACCAGCTATGACTGCAGAAAAAACGGGGAAATTCGCGATTCCTTCATCGTCACGCCCGATGGCGCCGTCAAGGATAACATCGAAGGGGTGAAGGTCTTTCCTCCTCCGGCCCCGAAAGCTCCTCCGGCACGCAAAAAATAAGACAGCGGAACGGGAGCGCGGGGAATTGCGTCCGGTATTCGATTCCTCCCGCACTCACGACAAGAGATCCGCATCCTTTTCTCCAAGCCTTCAGCGGAGCGAGCTTCCGCTGAAGGCGGATTTTTTTTCATCCAGCAGAGACACACTCGGGGATTCTCCCTTTCCCGGGCTTTACCCTTCTCCGGCACACCGTTGTTGCGGCATCGCTTTCTGCATCCTTCCTCCTCTCTGCAGCAGGAGGCGTTTTCTGACAGTCCGCCGCCCGAATGCGCCCCCCTCCTCCCCGGAGGAGATGACACCGCCCTTCCCCCGTTTTGAGCAGCAAAAAATGAAAACGGCTTGAAAACAGTTCCTGCCGGAGCTACAGTTCCTTCCACAAAAACATGGGAATGTGAAAATCAGGGAAAAAAAAGGAGCTCAAGGAGGCTTTTTCGGATGTCAAATGAACTCGCATTGGGAATCGATCTTGGGGGAACAAAAATCTATGCGATCGTCACAGACAGGGAAAACCATATTGTGTCGGAAGCGAAAATGTCGACCGGAGTCGGATCCGATCCGTCAGAGCTGGTCGAAGACATTCTTCATCTGGGAGAGGAAACCCTGTCGAGAATCGGAGTGTCTCTGAACGAAGTTCCCCATATCGGACTTGCCGTTCCCTCCTCCGTCGATCCGGCAACAGGGGACTGCTTTCACGCCCCCAACCTCGGGCTGAAAAATTTTTCTCTGAAAGAAATCTTTCATTCCCGCCTGAAACGCGATATCTGGCTCGGGAATGACGGGAATCTGGGAATTCTCGGGGAGTATCATTACGGAGCGGGGCGGGGATTCCGGACCCTGATCGGATATTACGTCGGGACCGGACTCGGCGGAGGAATCATCATAGACGGGAAACTCCACTGCGGCAACTCCGGTCTGGCCGGGGAGTTCGGGCATGCCATTGTCCGCGAAGGAGGGCGGCGCTGCGGCTGCGGGCACCGTGGCTGCGCAGAAGCCTACTGCAGCAAGATCGCCTTTGTCAAAGCCCTCAAGAAAGAAGTCTACAAACGCGGGAGCAAAACCATGCTCCCCCCGGATAAGTTCAACCGCGATTCACGGAACATCAAAAGCAAACAGCTGGCAAAAGCCTATGCGGCAGGGGATCCCGCCGTACGTAAAGTCGTCGATAAAGGAGCGTTCATGCTCGGTGTGGCGGCGGCCTCGGCATGTGCCATCGTGGCTCCGGACTGCATCATTCTGGGAGGAGGAGTGGTGTCCTCCATGGGGACCGATCTCTATCCCGCCTTCAAAGCGGGATTTGATCAGCATCTTTTCGGGCTTGATCCGGAAAGAGTCGCCATCCGTTTTTCCACGCTCGGAGACACCGCCGTCGCGATGGGGGCGACGTTTCTGGCCAGAAACAAAGGAAAGGTCTGAACTCATGCCGGCGGGGAAAAAACAGGAGAAGATTGTTCTGTCCACGATCGATCTCGGCGCCCATTCCGCACGCATGCTGATCGCGGAGGTGAACTGCCGGACACGGGAAGTCACGGAACTCGAAGAGCTCGAAGTTTCCATTCCCATCGGATCCAACGTCTTCCAGAGAGGCAGAATCCATAATGACACCATGCGCATGCTCTGCGGCATCTTCGCCAACTTCCGGAAAAAGATGAAGGAATACGGCGTCACTCATTACCGGGCCATCGGCACAAGCGCCGTGAGGGAAGCGTCCAATTCGGAAATTCTGATTGAACGGATCCGCCACGCCACAGGAATCGAACTGCGCATCTTCGAGGGAACGGACGAGGCCAGACTCGATTACCTGACCGTCATGAACGATGTTCCCGCCCGGTACGGCTTCCGGACGAAATCCACTCTGATCGCCGATATCGGGACCGGAGCCTGTCAGGTGAGTTCCTATGAAAGCGGGCGTCTCTGCTTCACGGAAACGATCAAGGTCGGCACCTTGCGCGTGCTGGAACTGATGCCGCATACCGTCTCCAGCAGTGCGATTCTGCAATATCTCACACCCGTGATAGACAAGTCGTTCAGCGAACTGGAACATATTGCCTCCAGCCTGCAGTCGGAATACATCATTGCCATGGGGTCCTCCGTCCGGATGCTGATGAGCATTTTCAGCGGGAATACGGAAGGGAAGAGGAAGAAGAAGCCGGCGCCCCTCCCGGTCAGCAAAGACGCCTTTGAAGAGATGCGTTCGGTCATCACGAGTCTGAGCATTGAGGAAATCTGTGATGAATACGATATTGCCCAGGATCTCGGGGAAGCGGTCATTCCCTGCTTCATCATCATAGACAATCTCTTTAAAATCACGGGCGCACGCATGCTTCTCGTCCCCATGACCTCCATGAAGCACGGTCTGCTCCAGGACTATATGAACGAACTCATCCTCGGTGAAGACTATTTTGAAAAACAAATCTACGAGATGGTCCGCATGACCGCTTTCAAGTACCGCTGTTTCAACGAATACACGAAGAGGGTGGTGGATTTTGCCGAAAAGCTTTTCGACAAACTGCAGACGCTCCACGGACTGGGGCACAGGGAATTGATTCTGCTGAAGATTGCGGCCTGTCTGCATAAATCGGGACTCTTCGTCAACAACCAGGGATATCACAAACATTCGTATTACATTATCTCGAACACCGAAATTCCGGGGATCTCGCTGAGGGAAAGACGGATTACGGCGCTTCTGGCGCGTTATCACAGAAAAGCGCTGCCGCGTTCACAGCATCCGGAATACATGGCGCTGTCCGAAACGGACAGGAGCATAGTCAACCGACTGGCACCGATTCTGCGTCTGGCGTGCGCGCTGGCGCTGCAGTCCGGGGATGCGTCCGGGCTGCAGATCCGGATCGGCACGGACAGAGTCGTCATTGCGGCGCGCGGGATGCGCGCCGCCCATGTGGGGGCTGTGCCGGAAATCGATCTGGAATATTTCAATTACGCCTATGCACTGCAAATTGTCCTGGAATAAGGAATGAAAACCCGTCCCGTCCTCCGGGTGGAAAGGAATCTTGATCCGCATGAGCATCGAAAGAGAGTCTGAACTGGAATTGTTCATCAATCGCGACATCAGCTGGCTTGAATTCAACTCCAGAGTTCTGGAGGAAGCCATGGATGAGGGCAATCCCCTGCTGGAACGGCTGAAGTTCATCTCCATCTTCAGCAGCAATCTGGATGAATTCTTCATGGTCCGCATTGCCGGAATCGCCCAGCAGCTCGGAAGCCGTTTTCAGAAAATCTACAGGCAGTACGGATATGAACCGGAAGCGCTGATGGCTCAGCTGGACCGCAGGATCCGTCTTCTTGTAGGGCATCAGTACCGCTATCTGAACCGGGAGATCCTGCCGCGCCTGAGAGAGGAAAAAATCATGCTGGCCTCCTGGAGCGAACTGAGTGCAGGACATCAGGCCTTTGCCCGGGGAATCTTCGAAAAGGAAATTCTGCCTGTGCTGACTCCGATTGCGGTGGATCCCTCCCATCCGTTCCCCTTTGTGCCGAATCTCGGACTGGAACTTCTGGTGCGTCTGCAGCACGGGAAGGAACAGTCGGAGCGTTTCGCCGTACTGGAGGTGCCTTCCGTGATTCCGCGTTTCATCCAGCTGGAAAACCACAGCGGAGGAGGATTGATCTTCATCGCCGCGGAGGACCTGATCGCCAACAATCTGGACGCGCTGTTCAACGGATGCCAGATCATCGAGTGTTCCGCGTTCCGCGTCACAAGGGACATGGATTTCTCCATCGACGAGGAATCCATTGCGGATCTGCTTTCGGAAATGCAGATTGCGCTTCAGAAGAAGGCGCGCCGTTCGGTGATCCGGCTGGAAATTTCCTCCGGGATGTCCAGGAAGTCGAGGAACTGGCTGGCGTCTCGACTCAACACGAAGCCGCGTCAGATCTATTCCATAGACGGGCCCCTGAATCTCAAGTCCATGTTCCAGCTGGCCTCGATCACGCTTTTCCCGAAACTGATCGACACGGAAATGCCGCCCCTGCCTTCGATTCATTGTGCGGAGAAAGTGTCCATGTTCGAGAACATCCGGCGCGAGGGGCCGTTCATCATCCATCTGCCGTATGAATCGTTCAATCCCGTCGTGCGGCTGATTGAAGAGGCGTCCGAGGATCCGGACGTGCTCGCGATCAAGCAGACCCTCTACCGGGTCAGCGGGAACTCCCCTGTGGTGAAGGCGCTCATCCGTGCGGCGAGAAACGGCAAGCAGGTCTCCGTCCTCTTTGAAATCAAGGCGCGTTTCGACGAGGAAAACAACATCAACTGGGCCCGTGAGCTCGCTGAAGCCGGAGCGCATGTCGTCTACGGCATTGCCGGACTCAAGGTCCACTGCAAGGCGCTGATGATCATCCGCAGGGAGGAAGGATCCATCCGCCGCTATGTTCACCTCAGCACCGGAAACTACAACGACAAAACCGCAAAACTCTATACCGACATCGGGTATTTCAGCGACGACAAACTCCTGGCTGACGACGTCTCCGCACTGTTCAATGTCATCACCGGTTTTTCCGATCCCCCGCTCTGGAACAAACTCATTGTGGCGCCCTTCAACATGCGGGAGAAAATCCTCTTCCTGATCGACCGCGAAGCCCGCCTTTCCACCCGGGAGAACCCGGGACACATCGTCATGAAAATGAACTCCCTGATCGACTATGAGATCATCGACCATCTCTACAGCGCGGCAAAACGTCATGTGAAAATTGATCTCGTCGTGCGCGGCATCTGCGGGATCAATCCCTTCGCCCTGCCGGAGGAGTCCGGACGCAACATCCGCGTCGTCAGCATCCTGGACCGTTTCCTGGAACACTCCAGAATCTACATTTTCAGCAACAACGGTTCGCCGGAATATTACATGGGAAGTGCCGATCTCATGCCGAGAAACCTGAGAAGACGCATCGAACTGCTCTTCCCAGTCGACGATGCAGGAATCCGCGCGGAACTCGACAGAATCGTCCAGGCCGCACTCGACGACCGCCGCAAAGGACGCCGCCTGACCGGCGCAAACCGTTATTCCCGCACTCTCGGTATGGAAAAGTACGAAAAAACACGAAGTCAGACCGAACTCTATCGCTTCTACCGCGAACGACTCCTCAAATTCCGTGATGCCAAGTCTCCCGGAAAAGGAAAACTGATCGTCTACGAAGGCGAGCAGAAAAACCGGAACTGACTTCCCCCCCCCCTTTTTTTCTCCGCTCTTCCGGATTCCGCGTTCTCTCTTTCCCCGTCCTCCGGAGGAGCGGCCTTTTCCCTCATGCACATCCTCCATTTGCCAAGGAAAAGTCCGGCCCCCCTGGTGCACAAACGCCTGACGTGGAAAGAAAGGTTGAAGAAAAAAGGGGAAAAGAAGGGGGACAGGCAGGGGTCATTCCGTCCCTACGGGCCAGTACTGAAACGCCGGAGTCTCATAGGGATGTGCCGTTTTCAGAGCGGCAATGACTTGTTTCAGGCATTCCTCCGGGCAGAGGAACTCGACTTTCCATTCTTCAACTTCCTCAAGAGAATTCTCTCTCCCCAGGAACGGCACGGCACCGCTCAAGGGGCGGAACTGGCCTTTTCCCAGGCACTGCCAGCAGCAGGAGTCATAGTCCCCCATACGGCCGGCCCCGGCGCTGAAGACGGCGCTTTTCAAAACGTCCAGATGGCTTGCCGGAACATAGACATCTACACGGTACATCATTTTTTTATTTCTTTCATTTTTCTTTCCTTGTCATGTCCATTCCCAGACCCGAGTTCTCAGGAAGAAAAGCGGGAGGGAACAAATTTCTTCCAGAGTTCTCTCCCCTCCCTTCTGCCTGTGAGCAGGCAGGGTTCCCCCCCTGTTTTCAAAAGATCCCCGGATCCGCGGATTCCAGCCCTCCCATGCAGGCTTTGCGAATATATCCCCCCGCCGCATGAAATCAAGAAAGCAGAGCGGAATAACGCAAATAAAGGAATTGACTTTCCCCGGATGACGTGGCATATTACCCGGATTGGAAATGTGAAACAAACCAGAAGATTACGGAGAGAACAACATGAAAATTCATGACGACCGGATATCCATCGGGAATGTTCCCGTCACAACTCTTGCCGCCGAGTTCGGGACGCCGGTATATGTATACGACGAACAGAAAATCCGCGCCAACTACCGCCGCGCATACAGCGCCTTTGCCAGACATTATCCCGACTTCAAGATGTTCTATGCCGTGAAGTGCTGCAACAATCCCGCCATAGTGAACATCATGCGCCAGGAGGGAGCGGGCGTGGACGCGGCAAGCGTGAATGAAATTCTCCTTGCCAAATCGGTGGGACTCGGAGGAGAAGATGTGATGTTCAGCGGGAATTTTCTTTCCGACAGCGACATCCGGCAGGGACTGGAAAGCGGAGTCATCTTCAATCTGGACGATCCATCCATCTTCCCGCGCCTTCTGAAGTTCGGGAAACCGGAAATTCTTTCCTTCCGCGTGAATCCCGGCTATGGGAAAAGCAATGTCGGCGACTTTGTGACAAACGCCGGCCCGGACGCCAAGTTCGGCATCCACCCCGATGACGTTCTGAAAGCCTACCGCATGGCCAAGGAAGCCGGGATCCGCCGCTTCGGCGCACACATGATGACAGGTTCCTGCATTACCGATGCGGAATATTTCCCGTTCGTCACCGGACTTCTCATGGACATCATCGGACGGACAGGCCGCGAACTGGGCATTGATTTTGAATTCATTGATCTCGGGGGCGGCCTCGGCATTCCGTACCGGCCCGATGAAGCGCCGCTGGATCTGGAGCGCGCCGCGGAACTGACCGCGCAGATGTTCCGTTCCAAAGTCGCAGAATACGGCTTGAAAGCGCCGCAGCTGAAAATGGAGCCGGCCCGCTATTTCGTGGGAGACGCAGGGTATCTGATCGGAACGGTTCATTCCATCAAGCATTCCTACCGGACCATTCTCGGGACGGATATCGGAATGAACACGCTTGCCCGTCCCGCCATGTACGGATCCTATCACCACATTTATGTGGACGGGAAGGAGAGCCATCCCCGGAAAGCGCTGGGACTCTGCGGGCAGCTCTGTGAAAACACGGACTTCTGGGTCAGGGAGCGCGAACTTCCGGAGGATACGGCCGAAGGAGATCTCGTTGTTGTGGAAAACGCGGGGGCCTACGGATTCGGGATGAGCTATCAGTACAACGGACGTCTGCGTCCGGCGGAAGTGCTCGTGAACGGCGGGAATGCCATGCTGATCCGGGAACGTGAAACTTTCGACGACATGATCCGCCATACAATTGTCCCGGAATATTTGAAAAAATAAACGGGAACACTTTACATCCCGCAAAAGCGTACTAGATTAGAGCGGAGAGAAATTTTAGAACCCCGACAGATCAGGGAGGCAAAGCGCAAAGATGCTTCATCAAAAGCTGGCAAGATTCTTTTCAAGCGATATCGGAATAGACCTGGGAACGGCAAACTGCCTGGTCTATGTGAAAGACCGCGGCATCGTTCTTGCCGAACCGTCCGTTGTCGCAATCAGTGACGATACCAAGGAAGTTCTTGCAGTCGGAGAAGAAGCCAAACGGATGCTGGGGCGCACGCCCGGCAATATCCGCGCGGTCCGGCCCATGCGTTACGGCGTGATCGCCGATTTTGAAGTGACCGAGGCCATGTTGCGCTATTTCATTCAGAAAGCGAAGATGCTGGTTTCTCCGCGGCGGCGTCTGATCAAACCCAGAGTCCTGGTGGCGGTGCCCTCCGGAATCACGGAGGTGGAAACCCGCGCGGTGAAGGACAGCGCCGAACGCGCAGGAGCAAGCGAAGTATTCCTGATTGAAGAGCCGATGTCCGCGGCAATCGGAGTGGGGCTTCCTGTGTCGGAACCCTCCGGAAGCATGATCGTGGACATCGGCGGAGGAACGACCGAAGTGGCGGTGATCTCCCTCTCCGGAATCGTGGAATCGAAAAGCGTCCGCGTGGGGGGAGACGAAATGGACCAGGCAATCATTCAGCATATGAAGAGGGTGTATAATCTGACCATCGGGGACCGTACATCGGAAAATATCAAGGTCCAGATCGGAAGCGCGTATCAGGATAACGATCAGGAGAATTTCATGGAGGTCAAGGGACGGGATCTGGTCTCGGGGCTTCCGAAAGCAATCAATGTTTCCTCGCGCGAGATCAGGGCGTCGTTGCAGGAGCCGGTGACGAGTATTGTCGAAGCGGTGAGGAACACGCTGGAGCGCTGCCCGCCTGAACTGGCGTCGGACCTGATCGACCGCGGCATCATGCTCGCGGGCGGGGGATCGCTCCTGAGGGGACTGGACAGGCTGATCTCCGAAGAAACCGGGCTTCCGGTTTTTGTTGCGGACGAACCCTTGAAAGCGGTCGCAAACGGGACGGGAATCGTGCTGCAGGAAATGGACAGCATGTCCCGGGCCATGGGATCCCGCCGCTGATCATCAGCGTCTGGTGTTCTTGTCTGCCGCCGCAGAGGGGAGTCTGTCTCCTTCTTACTTTCCTGCCGTCGACGGAACATCGGGGAAAGAAGGAGAAAAACGCTCCGGGAAGGAAAAGCGGAAGAGAACATGTTGAGAGGTTCGCATGCTGAAAATCATTGCGGATGATCGGATCCCTTTTCTGAAAGGCGTTCTGGAACCCTTTGCCGAAGTGTGTTATCTGCCCGGGGGAAGCATCACGCGCGAAAATCTCCTCTCCGCTGATGCACTGCTGACACGGACTCGGACTCGATGCAATGCCGAGCTTCTGGAAGGAACCCCAGTGCGTTTTATCGCAACGGCGACAATTGGATTCGACCACATTGATCAGCAGTACTGCGCATCGCGCGGGATTCAGTGGGCAAACGCGCCCGGTTGCAATTCCTCTTCCGTGGCGCAATATGCAGCATCTCTGCTGCTGGACGATGCCGTGCGGAACTCGCTTTCCCTGAAGAACAAGGTTCTGGGAGTCGTGGGTGTGGGGAATGTAGGATCGAAGGTGGCGCGTCTGGGGGAAATTCTGGGGATGCGGGTGCTGAAGAATGATCCCCCGCGGGCCCGGCTTGAGGGAGAGAGGGATTTTGTCCCGCTGGACCGGATCGCGGCGGAGGCGGACTACATCACGCTGCATGTGCCGCTGATACCGGAAGGGAAGGACCGGACCCGTCACCTCGCGGGGGAGGATTTCTTTCTGAAACTGGCGAAAAAACCGTTTTTCATCAACACTTCACGCGGGGAAGTCGCGGACGGGAATGCACTGAAGTCGGCCCTGATCACAAAACGTCTGCGGGGCGCCGCGCTGGACGTCTGGGAAGACGAGCCCGACATCGACCTGGAACTGATGGGGCTCCTGGATTATGCCACACCCCATATCGCCGGCTATTCGGCCGACGGCAAGGCAAACGGTACCGCCATGGCTGTACGGGCGCTGGGAAAACATTTCGGACTTCCGCTGGAGAATTTCTTCCCCGCCGATCTCCCCGCTCCGGAAGAGCCGTTTCTGGACCTTTCCGCTTCCTCCACATCGGTGTTCAGCGCAGTCAAAGCTTCGTATGACATCCGAAGGGATGATTCCAATCTGCGTTCCTCTCCGGATGCATTCGAGGATTTGCGGGGAAATTATCCGCTCCGCCGCGAGTTTCCCGCTTATACCGTCCGGAAGAATCCGCGCATGACGCCGGAACAGATGCGTGTGCTTACTCTTCTCGGATTCCGCCTGGCAGGATAAGAAACATTTCTCCGAAAACATTCCTTCCGTTTTGTTTTCTTTCCGGAGTCTGCAAAGAATAGGAGGAGGGGGGAGGAAGTTTTTTTCCCCGTCAGTCATTCTTTTTTCAGTCTGCGCTTCTGGCAAGTGAAGTGGAGGAATCCCAGTTCAGGAAGAGGGGACCGTTTTTCAGCTGGTTGTTTTCCCGGGAGTAGAAATCATAGGAAACTTTTCTTGCGGGATAGGCTTCCGCATGATAATCGTAATGCAGCACCACCACGGAAGCGCCGTGACGCCCTTTCAGAAAATCGTCGATATAATCCTGAGCACCGTTTTTAATGGATCCAGCTTCGAACGCAGCCATCCCGCGGACATAGTACCCTCCTCCGGGCAGGTAATTGCCGTTATAAGCCCCCATGCCATACACGCCGTAGGCGCCGTTGATGCAGTTTTCCGTCCCCCAGTCGAGTACGGCTGCTTTCTGCTGAGGGACACGAATTTTTGACAGCAGTCCGAATCCGTTGCTGGTGTTCTGATAAAAATATCCGTAATTCGCCGCGACAACGCCCGCGCGGCTTTTGACTCCGTCCGGACAGACGTAGATTTTGGGAGAAGGTGAATTTTTCAGATAAAAGGTCTTGAGCGTCGTCTGCCAGTCCGGATAGTAAATTGCTCCATACGGGAAGGCATATTTGTTCCGGACCACGATATAGCCATTGAAATCATTCACGTACAAAGACATCAGAAGGCCGATCTGTTTCATGTTTCCCAGACATGCCGTCCGCAGGGCCGCCCCCTTCGCATTCTGAAGCGCCGGCAGAAGAATGGCCGCCAGAATCGCCAGAATCGCAATCACCACCAGAAGTTCAATCAACGTGAATCTGCAAAGAGAAAAGCCTCTTTTCCCCGATGACGATAATGAAGATGGCCTTCTCGCCTCCCCAGACAATGATTCACGGGGAATTTCCCAAGTAGAAGCAGACTCAACACGAAAACCTCTCTTCCCCTGACTCCGCATGTATTCCGATCCCCTTTCTGAAAAGCTACATAAGAATTTTACAACAAGATACTTAAAGTCAATTTAAAACTCTCCTCCCAGAAGATTTCTTATTTTTTTTAATTATAAACAATTTCGAGAATTTGTCAATACCCTCTTTTCCCTTGTTCCTGTATCAAAGCACCGGATCCCACAGCAGACGGAAAAACGACAGAATAAGAGGAAAAGAGCTCGTTTCCACTCTGTCATCATACACAGGGGAAAAGAGCTGCAAATGATTCATGGAGTCCTGATTCCTATCCACAGATCACAGAAAACAGACTGATCTGACCGCGCAGACGCGCAGATGAGAAGGAAAAGAAACAGAAATATACTTCTCTTCAGTTCTCATACGGGAGGATATAGTGATGCGCCGGCTCTTCCCCGTCATACAGAGAAACATTATGGCTTTTGAAGGGAAAGAGCAGGATAACCCAGTTGATGTGTTCGGCTCTGGAATTGACCCCGTCAATCACCTGATGCGGCAGATGTGTTTTTGCATCGGTCACGGTAAAGAAGAAACGCCCGACTGCGCTGCGGGTCAGTTTGAGGAAAAGGGGGATTTCAGGAATGACGATGCTGATATCCGTATCCGGAACGGGGATGGGCAGTGCAGGAGTGCCGATCAGAATTTTATCCACATCCGTCGCCAGAATGCCGCAGGAAGGCTGAATGACGTAGTCGGCTTCCGCCTCCGTTCTGGTGACTATGGCGCCGTTCACGGCAAGGTGAAGTTCCAGATACGCCTGAATCAGAGCCTTGTCCACCTGCGGAGCCAGGAATTCATAGTTCAGAAAGATCTTTTTCCCGCTGTACGCTGAAAAATCAGCCTGTTTGATTCCCCGTTCCACCACGGCGGAAAGCAACATCTGCTCCACCGCGGATCTGGGAGTATTGGTGATATTCGGCGTGGAGCAGGCGCTCAGAAGCGAAAGCAGCAGCAAAACAGCAAAACAAATCAAAACAGCGGAAAAAAGCCGAATCCCCATTTCCTGACTAACCCCTTCCCCGACGGCTCAGCCGGTACCATTACCATTGATTACTTGCTTCATTCGCGTCTTTTCCGTCTCCCGCGGAAAAACAATCTTACAATATAGCTTTTCGGAGAGCATTGTCAATTCCGGAAACCTGAAGGAAGAATATGCGGAAAAAAGAAAATAAGGAAAGGACGGAAGCGGTGTGTGAAAATGGGCCCCGGCTCCTTTCTCCAGTCAATGCGCCCTGCAAGTCATTTTCCCTCCTTCCCCGCAGCAGCGGCGGAAGGAGCAGGAGACAGTCCGTTCAGCGTCTTTCCAAGCTCGAACGCCTGTTTCTTGCAGGCGGAAAGATGCCTGACAATCCGGAGCTTGAGAATCATCACCAGAAGACAGTAGAACACAAATGCAGAACAAAGCAGCATCCCCCGATATTCCAGCGGCGCGCGGATTCCAAGGAAAAACACCATCACAAGAAAGAAACTGAACAGCAGCACCGTATTGCGCTTCAGACTTCGTTCAAAGCATTCCTCTTTGCTCTGAAGAACAACTGCCCCATACGACGCGTGATCTCCCGTCCTGTCCTCCAGACGCTCCGCCAGTTTTCCGATCAGCGAACGGTAGGCGGCTCCCACCCGCACAAACCCCAGAAGCTCCAGCACATTCATGAATGCATAAATCAGCATCAGCACGACCACCATTTTGGAAGCGTTCATGCTAATGCCGATGGCGCAGAAAAGAATGCAGAAGAGCGCCGTTGTCAGGATGCAGGAATTCCGGTAGCGGGTGAGCGCCCGTTCGCTGCCGCACTGAACATAAAGAGTTTCTTCAAAATCGCTGAGCTGAAGTTTCTGCATTGTTCTGCTCCTGTTCTCCGCTTTTACCTCTTTTCTTTTTTTCTTCCTCCCCCTCCGGCGGCAAGCAAAAGAAGGGAAAAATTTGTCATGGAATTTCCAGTTCCTTGGGCATGCTGCAGAAGTTGCGGCAGGAATCCTGTGTGACAAGCACCAGATCCTCCAGACGCACTCCGCCCCACGCGGCATAATACAGCCCCGGTTCCACGCTGATCACATTCCCGGGTTTCAGCACGCCGTCGTTTGCGGGCGAAACCCGCGGAAGTTCATGAATTTCCAGCCCCACGCCGTGTCCGAGGGAATGGAAGAATCCGCAGGGCTGCCCTTCCGGATCGCGTCCGGTGGGGAAGCCGGCTCGGGCCAGGACTTCCGCCGCGGCCAGATGGACGTCGGAAGCCCGCACTCCGGCACGGATCATCCCGAGGGCGGTTTCCGAAGCCGCCTTCACGGCGTCAAAGGCCTTCCGGACCACGGTGGGGGCCTTCCCTTTCAGGAAGGTTCGCGTCATATCGCCCCAGTATCCCGTGATGTCGCTGCGCGGGAAAATATCGGCCACAACAGGCTGACCGGCCAGGACCGGACCACTCCCGATGCAATGGGGCCGGGCGGAATCCCGCCCGCAGGCAATGATGGTCCGGGAAGCGGAAAAGGCCTTTCTTTTGAATTCCGCCTCCACTTCAGCCCGGAGGAAGTCGCAGGTCAGGATCTTTCCGGAAAACACGAGCTGCCCGGAGCTGTTCACGGAGGAACGTTTCAGGATGTCGTGGACGAGCATCATGGCTTCTTCCGTCGCCTTCATGGCTTTCCCGATGGCGGCACATTCGCTTTTTTTCTTGATTCTGCGTTCCGGGAAGAATTCGCCGTCGGAACACTCCACTTCGATACCCGCCTTCCGGAGGGCATCGGCGCAAGCCAGCGGGAAACGCGGGGGAACTATCCATTTCCGGATTCCGTATTTCTCCGCAAGCGCGACAGGGAGAAGCGCTCCCCCCGCCGGAGAAATCCCGAGCGAGGACGCGGTCAGGACGGTCACCCCGCGCCGGACCTCCTTCAACGCCCGTGAATATTCCAGTGAAGAGACCAGGACCCCTTTCCGTCCTCCACCGCAGTCAAACCAGAAAAATTCGTCCGGCCCGTAAAAGCCGGAGGCGTAAAGGATATCCGCGGACTCCTCCGAAGAAGCCGCAATCAAACGCCCCGTCATAGATGATTTTTTCCGCAAAGCCATTCTCTCCCGACTTGTAAAAAAGGGGTTTTCAGAGTAACATACCACCGTTCTCCTCCGGATCACGGCAGATCCTTCAGAATCCGGACGGAAGGAATATATCTCCGGAATTCCGGATTGGCAAACGGGAATCGAGGTGTTTTCTATGCCGCTTGAAACGAGTATCGCGGTTACGGCCGTATGTGTATGCGCCTACCTTGTGGGGGCGATTCCGTTCGGATATCTGATCGGAAAAATCAACGGTGTCGACATCCGCCGCTGCGGAAGCGGCAACATCGGCGCAACCAACGTCACACGCGTGGTGGGCAAATGGTGGGGAAGGCTCTGCTTCCTTCTGGATTTTCTCAAGGGAGTTCTTCCTGTGTTCGCGGCCGGACTGCTTGTGAGAAAGGGATTTCTCACGGACAGCATGGGCATTCTGCCGTGTCTTGCGGCATTCGGAGCGGTCTGCGGCCATATCTGGCCTCTGTATCTCGGCTTCAGGGGAGGGAAGGGAATATCGACGGCGGCGGGAGCCATTTTCGCCTTGAATCCGCCGGCGCTGATCAGTGCGGGAGCGCTGTGGGTGATGGTGTTTTTCCTGACGCGCTATGTATCGCTGGCCAGTGTCTGCGCGGCACTGTCTCTGCCGCTGTTCTGTGTGCTGTATCTGCATCTGGGGCTTTTCACTCCGCCAAGCCTTGCGGAGAAAGTGCTGTTCTGCCTGCTGGCTGTGCTGACGGTCGTCAAACACAGTTCCAATATCAAACGTCTGCTCAACGGGACGGAAAACCGTTTCGGGAAACCAACGAAAAAAGACACGGATCACTGAATATGCCGGCAAAACCACAGAAACGCATTCATGCTGCAGTCCTCGGAGACGGAGCCTGGGGAACCGCTCTCGCACTCGTCCTGCACGCCAACGGACACCGCACCACCCTCTGGGGCGCCTTCCGCGACAATATTGAAAACATCCGCAGCGATGCGGAAAACCGCCGTTTTCTCCCCGGAGTCCCTCTGGGGCCTGGCATTCTCCCGACGGATTCCATGGAGGAGGCCGCGGCGGAGGCGGATCTGATCGTCCTGGCCTCCCCCTCCCAGTACCTGCGCGGAACTCTGGAAAAACTCAAACCCTTCTTCAGACGCGACCGCCAGATCATCACCGACATTTCCAAAGGCATTGAAACCGGAACTCTTCTCCGCATGAGCGAGCTTGTGGAGGAAGTGCTCGGGAAAACGCGTTATTCGGTTCTTTCCGGTCCCAGTCATGCGGAGGAAGTCTCCCGCGGGATTCCCACCGCCGTGGTGACCGCATCCCAATCCCCGGATACCGCCCGTTTCGTACAGTCGGTGTTCATCAACGACAATTTCCGCGTCTATACCAGCAGGGACGTCACGGGAGTGGAACTCGGCGGAGCCTTGAAAAACGTCTTCGCCATCGCCGCGGGAATGATCGACGGAATCGGACTCGGGGACAACACCAAGGCCGCTCTGATGACCCGCGGAATCGCCGAAATGGCACGCCTCGGAAAGGCGCTCGGAGGACAGAGAAGAACTTTTTCCGGACTCAGCGGAATCGGAGACCTGATCGTCACATGCATGAGCCGTCACAGCCGGAACCGTTATGTGGGGGAGGAACTCGGGAAAGGAAGAAAACTTGAGGAGATCATCCGCTCGATGAACATGGTCGTCGCCGAAGGGGTGAAGACCTGCGAGGCGGCGGAAAATCTCTCTCGGAAACTCAATGTCGAAACGCCCATCATCCACGCCACCTATCAGGTGGTCCATGAAGGGCGCGACCCCAGAGCCGCAGCAAACGAACTCATGACAAGAAAGGCAAGGTCCGAACATGACTGAATCTCCATTCACAGGAAACAAACTCTGCGCAGCCGCTCTCCTTTCCATGACTCTTGCACTCTCCCCTCTCTTCCTCTGCATCGCGGAAGCGGGAAATGCGGGTGCTCCCCCGGAACAGCCATCCCTGAAAAACAGCTCCTCCCCCGCTCCCGCAGAAAAAAACAACAAAGCGAATGACAGCGGGAAAAACAGCGGGGAAAACAACTCTCCCGCGTCCTCCTCTGTTCCGCCGCCCCCTCTCTCCGAAGCAGAGCGGAAACTCATGCAGGGGATCGGCGCAAAACTCGATTCCGAGGGGAACATCGTACTGGATCTCGCCACCATTTCCAGGAAAGACAAGAGCATCTCCTTCCCCGGAGTCATCAACATCCGGGAAGGCGCCATCGAAGTCCTGGTTTCGGGAGCACAGGGACGCACGCATGAAAGTCTGGTCATTTCGCATCTGGATCCCTTCAAACTCCAGCTGGCCCTGATCCTTGCGGGATACCGCAACGGTCCCATTCTTGAAAACATGCCGATTCCCATGGGCTCGGTGTTCGATGTCGAAATCCGGTGCCCGGACGGGAAAACCGTCAATGCCGACGACTGGCTCGTCAATTCCAATCAAAACGCGCCGAAGGCCAAAGACGGTTATGTCTTCGTCGGCTCCAATTTCCAGGACGGCCAGTGCCTTGCCTCCCTCGAGGGCAACCTCATCAACATCAACAGCAACGATGAAAACACCATCCTCAACGCCAAGCTCAACGCGGACAACATCAACGATCAGTATGAAGTCGTGACCTCAAAACTCCCCCCTCCTGATCCAAAAGGAAAAGCCGAACCCGATGCGGAAGACTATTTCACTCCCGTAACCGTCATTCTGAGGCCACGAATCACGACAGCGGAAAAAACGGCAAACTTGAAAAAAAACGCGGACACGGAAAAAACGGCGGACACGGAAAAACCTGCTCCGCAGGAAAAGCCCTCTCCTTCCCCTCAACAGAAAAAAAACGCACCCGAATCATAAAGCCATCTCCGATTCATCCACCAGCGTCAGCGAATCCGGCGGAACAGAAGGATGCTCTGAAACAGGATCCTGGAAAGGACGGAAAGAACACTCCCGGAAACGGAAAGTTCATTCCCGGCTCTCTCCCTGCCGTTCCTTTTGCCGTTCCTTTCTTTCTCCTGCGCCTTTGCCCTTGCCGGATCCTTCTTTTCCCTGCGTCCGGCGGCGTGCCGCGCCGTTTTCCGGTACGCGTGTCCGGAAGAGAAGGGCGCACGGCATAGGTCTTTCCTTCCCCTCCTTCTCCGCCCGGCAACGGGAAGGAAGGAGAGAGAGAGAAACACACAGACTGGGAAAAAGGATGGAGAGATGGGAGTCTCCTGGTTTCACGGCTCTCCGCGTCAGCGGCGGAAGATCAGACTGCAGTAGTCCTGTTTGAGGTCTTCGACATGACGGTAGTTGTTGTCGACATAATATCGGTAGACACGCTTCCGGATGCTCTGCTCGGATTCGCCGGAAATCATTATGAGATGGTCGACGATCAGGGAGAGTTTGTCCTTGCATTCGGCGCGTGAGGATCCGCTGATGGCGCGGTATCTGCCGTCGCCTCTCATGATGTCGAGGAGATGGAGCGGGGGGCAGTCGAGCGCTTCCGCCAGCCCGCGGGAATGACGTTTCGGATCGGATTCCAGCAGACGGATGACCCCCTGTTCCGGAGCGCAGGGCAGATAGTAAATGCGTTCCATGTTTCTCCGGACGACGTCGAAATGAGAGCGGTGCGGATCCTGCGCGGTTCTTCTCACACTCGGTTCCGCATCGCGGTCAAGCACTGCTCTGCGCTTGACGTAGGGAGGGAAAACCTTTCCCAGATTGTCGAGCAGAATAATGACCTGCATGTAGCCTCCGACGGGAAGAATCCTGCAGTAGGGGAAATCGGCATTCACGGCGGCCTTCAGCTTGTTGATGATGGCTTCGAGGAGCATGGCGGCTTCGGCGTCCTCCACGAGGAGAATGGTCTCTGGAAGGATTTCCTCTGCGATGGCCATTTCCCCGAGGATCGCCGCTGGATAGACGTTCATCCGGCAGACGAAGGCTCCGTTTCCCTCGTTTTCCAGAAACAGAAGCCGTTTCGGAGAGGCGGTCTTGATGAGGCTTGCCGAATGCGTGGAAAGAAGAAGGGTGAGATTTTTCTCATGACAGATTTTTTCCAGACAGAGGAAGAGTCTCCGTTCCGCCTTCGGATGCAGTGCCATCTCCGATTCATCCACCAGCGCCAGCGAATCCGGCGGAGCCTTCAGAAGGGAATCCACCAGACGGATGACGCTGCGTTCGCCGAGACTGAAGTTGTTTTCACTGAAAAAATATTCCCGCCCGCGGATATTCTCGCGGAGCAGAAAGACCTGAGCGTCTCCCAGGGGGACGGTCAGAAGGCCGGAGAATTTCTCATCGTCGAAAATTTCCCGGATCTCTTTCCCGAGTCTCTCCGGCGCAGGAGACACCGCCGCTCGGGTGAAGGACGCTTCCGCTATCTTCTCATTGCGGTGAAACGCGCCCGAATACAGAACCTCCGGATATTGAAAGGATTGAAACACTTCCAGCATTTTCACCGGATCATCGGGTCGCCAGCGGCCGTTCCGGCAGCGGAATATCAGCGGATCCGTTCCTTCCGTCTCATAGACAATCGAAGCATCTTCAAAGACATCCGCATCATGATCCGAAAAAAAGATGTTTGGGCGGAAATAGCGTTCAAAGGCTCCGGGGTCCCCGATTCGGGCCAGACAGGTCATGAGAGTTGATTTCCCGGCTCCGTTCGCCCCCGTGAGAAGGAAGACCGTCCCCCGTTTCCAGGGAAACTCAAATTCCAGTTTCGCAATATTCCTGAGATTTTCAATCACCAGTTTTTTCATAGAAGACGTTCTCCGATCCGGCAGGCGCGGCCGGGACGGGGCAAGAAGGAATATGAGAAGCTTTTCCCATCTCCCGCCGGGGATGGGATCCCTGCCGTTTTTCCCCATCCCGCGGGGTGTTTTTTTCTTCCGGGAAAATCAGGGCTTCTTCTGTTTTCTCCGGATTCCCCGTGTATATTTCAGCATACGATACAATATACCGTCACTTTTTTTTCAAAACAGGAAAAGAAGGATTTTTTTGCATTTTTTCTTTTCCCGGAATGGAAGACAGGAAGCGAACAGGGGGAAGAAACGCATTCCCCTCCCTCCTCCTCTTTTTCCCCTCTGCGGACAGGATATGCAAATCATTCCTTTTCTGCAGGAAAAGAAAAGCGACGGCAGAAAGAAGAAACAGAAGAAGAAGAAGAGGATATTCCATCATGAATTTCAGTTTCGATGCGACAGCAGAATCCGTTCCCCCGGTTCTCCGGGAGGAACTCGCCCGGCACCTGAAGCGTTTCGGAGAAAAAAACGGCGGGGTAAAGCATATCCGTTTTGTGAAACTGCAGGGAAACGGCGGCACAGGGGAGGAGAAAGGGGCGTCATGGCCTTCGGAAGAGGCGTTCCGGATTGAGAGCAGTCCAGAGGAAGTCACCGTCAGCTCCGCCGGAGAGCGCGGACTTCTGTACGGGGGGCAGACCCTTCTTCAAAAAATGGAAAGCTCTTTTGAATGCGGCGTTCTGGAAGAAAGCCCGCTCTGCCCGGTACGCGGAGTGAAACTGTTTCTGCCCTCTCCCGATGCGGAAGGAATGGCTCATTTCAAGGGACTAGTCGATCTCATGAGCCGCTTCCGATACAACTTCCTTCTTCTGGAAACTGGAGGAGCGATGGAATACCGGCGCCACCCAGAAATCAATGAGGGCTGGATCGAATACTGCAAAGTCATGAACGAGTATTCCGGCAAGGCGCGGGAAATAACGGACGCCTATCCGTGGTGCAAGAATTCCATTCACTCGACCAACGGGGGCGGGCGCGTCGTCTCCCGCGGACAGATTCAGGAACTGCTGGACTACTGTCGCGAACGCTGCATTGAGGTCGTTCCCGAACTGCCCTCGCTGTCCCACTGCGACTATCTTCTGACCAGGCACCCCGAGCTTTCCGAACGCGCCGAAGACCCGTGGCCCGACACCGCCTGCCCGAATCATCCGGACTACTATCCGCTCCTCTTCGACCTGATCGATGAAACGCTGGAACTCTTCCGGCCTTCCCGGATGCACCTCGGTCATGACGAATACTGCACCATGGGAGTCTGTCCCCGCTGCAGGAACATTCCCCCGCCGCAGATCTATGCGGACGACATCCGCCGCTGCCGCGACTATCTCCATTCCCGCAACGTCAAGATGATGATCTGGGGAGAAAAACTCCTCCCCGCCCGCTTTTCCGACGGCACCCCGATCGGCGGAAGCGCCCAGAAGGTCTGGCATCATCCGGACAGTCCCCACACCGTTCCCGCCACCTGGCCTGCCATCGACCTGATCCCGCAGGACATCGAAATCATGCACTGGTACTGGTCCATCGACCGCGCCCTGGAAAACGAGTTCACCGCCCGTCAGATGCCGATGGTCTTCGGGAATTTCGACGGCGCAGGCATCCCTGACTGGAAAACCCGCAGCAAAGCCCCCAATTTCCTCGGCAGCTGCTGTTCCAACTGGGGCACCACCGATCCGATCACTCTTCAGCGCAACGGCATTCTCTTTGAAATCGCCTTCACCCACGCCCTCCACTGGAAGGCGGAACTCTCCCCGGATACCGACTATCCCGCCATGAGAGACGAAGCCCTCCGCAGACTCTATCAGGACAAGGCCGTTTCCGAAGGACCCGGGCGCTTCCTTGAAATCATTCACTCCACCACGGAAAAACGACCGTCTGAATATTATGTGGACGGCATCTTCGTGGATGAAAAGAAAGATCTCCTCGGGCACCACGTCTTCCGCTCTGAAAACGGTTCCGAACTGCGCTTCCCCGTGATTTACGGCAGCAACATCACTTCCGCGGACTGTTCCCTGGAACGCGGGGAAAACCGTTTCCGTACATCCGAAGCCGCGCATGCCCCCCTCTCGGACCGCTATGATCTGGACCGCGGATTCATCGAAATCAGCTATTCCTCTCTTCCGGAAACCCGGGACGGAAAAACGGTCTGCCGCTGCCGTTTCAGGCTCCCCGATTCTTCCGGGAAAACATACTCCTACGCCGGTTTTGAACCCGTGGATTCCTTTTCCGGGGAAGTCTCCCTTCTGGAATTCTCCATCCTGACACAACGCTGACAGCAACGGCACAGGAAGCGGGCATGGGAAGAAAAAACCATTCCCCCCTTCTTTTTCCCTCCGCTTTCCGCGCCTCCAGAAACAAACGTTGCTCATTCCTTCTTCTTTTTTTTCCTTCCGGAAGAAACTTGTTTTCCTCCCGGAAGGGCGTTATAATACCCACCAGACAGATCCGGGCGGCTGAAGCGGCGGAGCGGAAAACCAGCGCTCCAGGGAAAGAAAAAGGAAACGGGGCG
Source organism: uncultured Victivallales bacterium (assembly GCA_934644965.1). Taxonomy (GTDB): domain Bacteria; phylum Verrucomicrobiota; class Lentisphaeria; order Victivallales; family UBA1829; genus CAJMAW01. Next base: position 26,552 of record CAKUDG010000014.1, read on the forward strand.
ACGGGAACACGCTCCCCCCGCAGCACAGATATTCTGAACCGGATTCTGAAACCGGAAACACAATCCAATCCGCGGGACACACATACACGACGCCCCCGGCAGGCAGAACAAGGAAGGCAGAGTTTTCAGGCAATGCGCGTTTTACGGCTGGGAGCTTCGGGAATGCACGGTCTGGCGGGGACGGCACTGACAGCCGACTGCGCACTGCGTTACGCCTCCTCTCTTGCGACCTGGGCGGGAAAGAATTCCCGGATCGCCCTGGCGATGGATTCGCGCATTTCCTCTCCGATGCTTCGTTCGGCGTGTCTGGCGGGGCTTCTCTCCTGCGGGGTCCGTGTGACGGACTGCGGGATCTGTCCTGCGCCGCTGCTGCATTTCTGTGTGATGAAGGAGCATCTTGACGGAGCACTTCTGATCGGGGCCGGACATCACCCGGCCGGCTGGAACGCCATTGTTCCCGTATCGGAGCGGGGGTCCTGCCTGACCCCCGGGCAGTCGCAGGAACTGCTGGACATCTATCACAGCGGGATCTATTCCTTTTCACCTTGGAGCGAAGTCGGCACGGTGAATCACGCGGATGCGGGCAGCCTCATGGAATCGTATCTGGACAGGCTTTGCTCCTTTGTCGATGCGGATTCGGTCCGGAAGCGGCATTTCAGGATACTCTGTGATTTCTGCAACGGTTCGGGGGGAGTGGTCTGCGACGCCTTCGCGGAACGCTTCGGGATCGAAATGATTTCGCTGAACCGGACTGTTTCAGGGATTCTCCCGCATGATCCGGAACCGCGGCCGCGCAGTTCGGTACAGCTGGCGTCTCTCATGCCGTATCTGAAGGCGGACGCGGGGTTTGTGTTCAACAGCGACGTGTCGCGCGTGGCGCTGGTCACGGACACGGGCGAGACTTTATCGGAAGAATACAGTTTTCCTCTGGCAGCGGATCACATTCTCTCGGCCTCCCCGCGCGGGACCCCGGTGGTGACCAACTGCTGTACGACGAAAACGCTGGATGACATCGTCTCCCGTCACGGCGGCGTTCTTCATAAAAGCGGAGTCGGCCAGGCATGGACCATCGACAAAATGATGGAGAGTTCCGCCGTAATCGCCGGAGACGGCAGCGGAAGCGCCGCCTTCGCCCGCGGCGTCCCCGCCTTCGACGGTTTCGCCGTGATGGCGGTGATTCTGGAAGCCATGGCGAAAAGCGGACGCACCTCTTCCGCCCTGGCTGCGGAACTCCCGCGCTATCATATTGTGAAGACCTCGTTTTCATGCCCGTCCTTTCACGCCTGTCACCTGCTGCGTTCCCTGCGCGGAGCGTTTCCGGACGCGGAACTCTCGGAAGAGGACGGACTCCGTTTCGACTGGCCGGATGGATGGGTGCATCTGCGCGCCTCCATGACGGAACCTGTCGTGCGCCTCATCGTTGAATGGAAGGACCGGGAAACAGCCGAACGCAGAAGCATGGCCTTCCGAAGCATGACCGAAAGGATCCTTTCTGAACCATGACAACTCCGAAAGAAAAAAAGGAAGGCGGCGCAAGAAGACTGAAAATCGCCGTCAGCGGCGTCCGCGGAGTGGTCGGAGAAACCTTCTCCCCGATGCTGGCCTCCGATTTCGCCTCCGCATTCGGAGAGTTCGCCGGACGCGGCGCCGTGCTGCTGGGACGGGACACCCGCCGTTCAGGAGCCCTGTTTGAACATGCCGTCATTGCAGGGCTGACCTCGGTGGGAGTCCAGGTGCTCCGGGCGGGAATTGTCCCGACCCCTTCGCTGCAGATGGCGGTCCGCGACTCCGGGGCGGCGGGCGGAATCATGATCACGGCCAGCCACAATCCCGTCGAATGGAACGCACTCAAGTTCATCGGTCCGGACGGATTCTTCCTGGATGAACGCGATCTGGAGGCCCTGCTGGATATTTACAATCAGCCGGATCTGAATTATGTCACGGAACAGGATTTCCGTCCGGTCCGCCGTGCGGAGGAGGTGTTCCGGCGCCATCAGGAACGCATCTTCGCTGCCATTGACGTGGAAGCGGTCCGGTCCGCCCATTTCAAGGTGGCGGTCGACTGCTGCAACGGAGTGGGCGCTTTGTATTCACGTCCGTTCCTGGAGGCAATGGGAGTGGAGGTGATCCCGCTCTTCGATTCCCCGGATGAACCTTTCGGACGGCCTCCCGAGCCTCTGGCACGGAATCTCGGAGCACTTTCGGATACCGTGCGCCGGGAACACTGCGATGTCGGATTCGCTCAGGATCCCGACGGCGACCGGATTGCCCTCATCACTGAAACCGGACGACCCGCAGGGGTGCAGTATTCCCTTCTGCCGATGGTGGAACATCTGCTTTCGCGTCCGGCGCGGAGCGGACGCGCAGTCGCCGTCGCCAACGTGCAGACGACCAGGGCATTTGATCTGATCGCGGAAAAACATGGATACCGTGTGATCCGGACACCCGTCGGAGAAGTGAATGTCACAGCCGCGCTGCGTGCGCATGACGCCGTCCTCGGAATCGAAGGCAGCAGCGGTGGCCTGATCGTCCCTTCCATCCTCCCCTGCCGCGACAGTTTCAGCGCCATGGCCCTCATGCTGGAGATGATGGCGCTCAGACGCCTTTCTCCGGAACAGATCTTCGATTCCCTCCCGCGCCTCTTCTCCGCGGAAACAAAAGTGGAATGCCCCTCCGCACAGGCGGCCGTGGACCGCTTGAGAAAGCTCGCCGCCGATTACGCCCCGCAACACCCCGACCTCACGGACGGCGTCCGGATCAATTTCGGTGACTCCTGGGTCCTTGCCCGCCTCTCCAATACGGAACCCATTCTCCGAATCCTGGCGGAGGCGGAAAGCATGCAGAAAGCGGAATCCCTTGCCGGCATTTTCGCGGAAAAACTCCGGGACGCCAGCAGAAAAGGGGGGAAAAAACGCCCATAAGTCGCATCTCCCCTGGAAGGATCGTTTCCCCTTTCCCAGAGAGTCCGAAAGAAATACGATTCAGATTTTTCCCCGCATCCAAATGAAAATTTGCGCACGCCGGAACTCTTTTTTCCCTATCCGGAGAGAGAAAAAAATCCAGGACGAGCCTCCCCGCCCTCCTCAGAGCACGCATTGCACGGGAGGAGAAAAGCTCCTGCTCATCATCATGCCATGCGTTTCCGCATTCCCTGCGGTTCAGTCCCTGCGTCCGCCGAGCAGTCCAGCCCGGTAAAGATAGTACAGAAGGGTCAGAAGCGACGTCACCGCAGAGGCGACATAGGTCAGGAACGCCGCATTCAGCACCTGCCCCGCACCCGCGCTCTCCTGCGGAGAAACAATCCCGCAGGACACCATCATTTTTTTCGCCCGAGCACTGGCATCCCATTCCACCGGAAGCGTGATGATCGAAAACAGCACCATTGCCCCGAAGAGAATCGCCCCGATCAGCAACAGCTGCTGCGACATCAGGAAAAAACCCGCAAAGATCAGAATGTAGGAAAGCGGCGAACAGATGTTCAAAGCCGGCACCATCATGCTCCGGAAATGCAGCGGCAGATACACGGAGGCGTGCTGGAGAGCATGCCCCGCTTCATGACAGGCGACTCCGATTGCCGAAAGACTGTCACTCCCATACACATCCGGAGAAAGCCTGAGCGTTTTGGAAGACGGATCGTAATGATCGCTGAGGAATCCCTGTGTCTGTTCGATTCTGACATCCCGGATTCCGGAACTGCTCAGGAGCCTGGCGGCCGCCTCCGCACCCGTCAGCCCGTTTGCGGATCTGCGCTGCGAATATTTTTCAAAGGTGCTTCTGGTGTAGAAGGATGCGAAAAGCGCCAGCAGGAATCCAGGCGCAATGAAGAGCAGATAAATGGGGTCGAAAAACATGGTTCCTATTCTCCCGTGACTATTCTTTTGTTTGTGTACCGCCTGAATGGGCTGTCGTTCCCCATGCACGTGCGGACGGAGAAACATTCCGGTACTATACATCCGTTTTTTAGACAGTTCAAAGGCATGAAAGTTTCCTTTTTCCGTTATTTTTCCATTTGAAAAAGAAAAATTCTGTTGTATCGTATAAGTTTCCTGAAAACCAGGGATGTATTCTGGACAACCATACATGATGCATGGAGTATTGCAAATGGGAAAGGCTATGAGAGTTGCAGTGGTCGGTGCGACCGGCGCGGTCGGCATCGAAATGATCGAAACATTGGAAAAGCGCAATTTCCCTGTTTCATCCATCAAACTTCTTGCTTCGGCGCGCTCCGTCGGGAAGAAGCTGAAGTTCAAGGGAGAGGACATTCCCGTTCAGGAACTGACGCAGGATTCCTTCAAGGATGTGGATATCGCCCTGTTCAGCGCGGGAGCGGCCAGATCCAAGGAATATGCGGATGCCTGCGTGCGCGCCGGCGCCGTGATGATCGATAATTCCAGCGCATTCCGTATGGATGAAAACGTCCCCCTCGTCGTTCCCGAAGTGAATGCAGAAGACGTTTTCCGCCATCAGGGAATCATCGCAAACCCGAACTGCACGACTGCAATCATGTGTGTCGCCGTGTATCCTCTGCACAAGGCGAAGAAACTCAAGCGCATGGTGGCCTCCACCTATCAGGCCGCCAGCGGAGGCGGCGCCAACGCCATGCAGGAACTGCTCGATCAGACCAGAGCCGTGCTGGACGGAGAAAAGAACATCCGCGTCAAATACATGGCCCAGCAGATCGCATTCAACCTCTTCCCGCATATCGACGTCTTCCAGGACAACGGATATACCAAGGAAGAAATGAAGATGGTCAATGAAACGCGCAAGATCATGCATCTGCCGGATCTGCAGGTCTCCTGCACCTGTGTCAGAGTGCCGGTGATGAGGGCTCATTCGGAATCGCTGAATCTGGAGTTCGAGGAAGACATCTCGGTGGAAGAGGCCAGAGCCATTCTGTCGCAGTCGCCCGGAGTGCAGCTCAGGGACAACGTCCAGGAAAAGATCTACCCCATGCCGATCGAAGCCACAGGCATGTTCGATGTGCTCGTCGGACGCATCCGCCAGGACATTTCCCGCAACGATAAAAAGGGTCTGGACATCTTTGTCAGCGGCGATCAGCTCCTGAAGGGGGCCGCACTCAATGCCGTCCAGATCGCGGAAGTCCTGATCCGCAAATAAAATGCTCCCGGCGGCCGGGCTCGTTTCCCGGCCGGACAGGATTCCAAGTTTCCCATCCCTTCCTCTCTCCCCGGCATGAAGAGTGCGGCAGCACATTCCCGGCGCACGGCGCCTGGTTCCGCAGTCTGCCTGCACCGGAGGGGGGAGAACGTTTTTTTCATCCTTTGCCGGAAGAGAAAAACCAGGGAGAAAAGGTGAGGAGAAGGAAAAAGCGCGTGCACCATGATGCACGCGGAGCGGAAAGAGGATGATTCAACAGGAAACAGGAAAGAAAAAAATATCTGCAAAGAGGGAACACTCTCAGGATGAAAAACGGCAGAGCGGATTCCGTACGAGGAGCTTTTTCTGGAATGGGCAGAATCATTCTTGCCTCCACCTCTCCGCGGAGGAGAGAACTGCTTGAAAAAATCGGCATTGCATTCGAGGTGGAATCGCCGGAAGCGGAAGAATCATGCAGAGTTTTTCCCGTTTCCTGCACGGCCCTGGAGAATGCGGAGAAAAAAGCCTTTTCCGTGGCCTCCGGGCATCCGGAAGCGCTGGTGATCGGGGCGGACACAGTCATAGAACTGGGTTCGGAAATCATCGGGAAGCCGCGGGATCCGGACGATGCTTTCCGGATTTTGAAACGCCTCTCCGGCAAAGTGCATCATGTGGCGACCGGGGTGTGCCTTCTGCGCCTGGAGGATAAAGTAAGAATCCGTTTTGTGGAAAGAACAGCCGTGTATTTCCAGGATCTTCCGGACGAAACGATACGCCGATATCTTTCGCTGGTCCATGTAGCCGACAAGGCGGGAGCCTACGCCGTCCAGGAGCACGGGGACATGCTTGTGGAACGAATCGAAGGATCTCTCGACAATGTGATCGGACTCCCGACGGAACGCCTGCAGGAATCACTCTCTTTGCTTTCCGGAAAAACCCCTTGATATCCCGGGGAAAACAGGGAGAGGAAAGAGGAGAAAGCCGCCCCTCCCCCCGAACCGGAAACCTTTTCCTCAGATTTCTGAAGAAAGAAGTTTTGACAAATACAAGATGTGCACTACATTATCCCAAAGGAACTCCGCCCGGAAAAACACACACCGGACGACATCCGGAAGGAAACAGATTCCGCCGGCGGAGAAGAGGGGCGGATGGAACAGAGATGAAATTTAGGAAAAAGAGGTTTTCCCGTGTCTGAAACCTGTTTTGAAATGCAGAAAAGATTTACCACACCCGCACTGATTGCGGAAAAAGATCTTTATTCCATCAAATTTGCGGTGGATCCGGAAGAGATTAAAGCGACTCAGCGTCTGAGATACAAAGTGTTCAATGTCGAGCAGGGGAAAGGGCTGGATTCAGCAAACCGGAACGGAATCGACTGCGACGAATTCGATGATTACTGCCTGCATCTGATTGTGGAAAAGAAAGATGATTCGATGCCGGTGGGAACCTACCGGATCAACATCGGGCCGATGACGGACTGCGATATCGGTTTTTATTCGTCGCGGGAATATGCGATCACAGGATTCGATGCGATTCAGCGCCAGGTGCTGGAAGTGGGAAGGTCCTGCGTTTCTCCGGAGTACCGCAACGGGACGGTGGTGGCATTGCTCTGGGCGGGCATTTCGGAGGTGCTGGCCCGGACAAAAATGCGTTATCTGACAGGTTGTGTGAGTCTGGAAGACACGCGTTCGGAGGTGGCATGGGCCGTCTATGACTATCTCTGCGAAAACGGAAAACTTTCCGGGGAAGTAACTGCGGTGCCGAGGGAGGGATTCGATCTTCCGCGTCCGGAGCAGGAGAAAATAGATGCGATCCGGAACAACCGTCTGGAATTCCGTCGTGCGCTTCCCCCGCTGCTGAAGGGGTATCTGCGCATTGGAGCAAAGATTTGCGGGCCGCCGGCCTTCGACTATGAATTCGGGACATCAGATTTTCTGATCCTGATGGATGTTTCCAAACTGCCGGGGCGCTACTCCAAACATTTCAATGTGCGCGAAATGGATTTTTGATCCACATATACAGGAAAACTCACCCCGGGGATTTCGGAGTCATGAGACTGATCAGGCGTTTATACAGATCTGCCGCCCTGGTGGTCTGGTGTATATATCTGGGCATCATCTCCCTGCCGATCTCCCGCCAGAAAGACCGCAGGAAGGCGATCAGGGAAATGGCGGAGCAGACGCGGCTCTGGGGAAGAGGCCTGCTGCGTATTTTCGGAGTGAAACTGCACATTGACGGTCATCTTGAAGACTATCGGAAACATGGAGGTCTGGTGGTCTCCAACCATCTCGGATATCTGGACATTTTCGTGCATGCCGCCTGTTTCGGATTGCGCTTCACACCGAAAAAAGACATCCGTTCCTGGCCGCTGCTCGGCTGGTATACGGATATCACCATTCCCATCTGGATCGACAGGGATTCCAAGGCGAAAACCACCGGGATGCTACAGGAATTCCGGGAAACGCTGGAGGACAATATTCCCCTGATTGTTTATCCGGAAGGAACCAGCACCGACGGGAAATCCGGATTGAGACCCTTCAAAGCCGCACCCTTCGAACCGATTGTCGGGACATCCATTCCGATTCAGCCGGTTCTAACGTCCTACCGGGTCGCGCCGGGAGAACCGACCCCCTGCTGGTATGGAGATGCGGAACTGCTTCCGCATTTATGGAGTATTCTCGGATGTCCCGAGGTAGAAGCGGAAGTCAAAATTCTTCCTTCTGTTCATGCGGAGGGGCGCGACCGGAAACAGCTGGCTTCGGATCTGCACAACATGATGGAGAAAGCCTATCTTGAGATCAGGGCCGGGAAAACGGAGGAACCGGAACCATGAACCGTGATTTTCTCAATCAGTTTTTTGCCACCTGGGGTATATTTCTGGACAAGAAACTGCCGGAACTGATCCATGATCCCGATCAGGAACTGCCTTCCTACGAGGATGAGACGCCGGAACTGGCCAGAGCAATGACGCCGCTGGTGGGGGCGGTGCTGGGCATTGCCGTGTATATTCCCGTCTGGCTGCTCTACCGTCTGTTCGGTCCGGTGCCTTCGGCGCTGGCGGCGGGGCTTCTCGGTCCCTTCCTGATCGAATACCTGAGCGGCTGGCACGGGCTGGCAGCCCTGACAGACTACATCGTCATGCGCAGAAACGGCGCCACGCAGGAGGAAGCCCTTCTGCACGGGGATGATGAGGAAAACGGAGGAAGAGGAGGAGGAGGAGACAACGGAGAGGAGCTTACCATGCTCCGGCCCTCTTCCATGATTCTTTTTCTTTCCCTGTATCTGCTCCGGGTCGGGGCATTTGCGGCACTTGCGGCTTTTGACGCCTCCTTCTGGATTGTCATCGCATTGACAGGTGGTTATCTGGTCCGTGCGGAACTCGCTTCCATCGTCGAGCGGGGGACGCAGACTCCCCTTCTCGAAGCCCCGGAGCGCTTTGCCAGATGGCACTGGTACACGGCCCTTGCCGCCATGCTGATCTTCTCCCTCGGGAACATCTGGTACATTCCCTGCGTGATTCTGGCACTGGGAATGATCTGGCTGATTGCATGGTACTGTTCGCATCTCTGCCTTGACACCATTTCCGGAATGACGCCCAGGGCGGTGGAGATCTTCGGTTATGCCTCGGAACTGGTACTGCTTTTGCTCGGGCTGCTTCTGTGGACGGGGGGCGGAAAGTAATTTTATTCCGCGTTTCTCCGGATTTTACTTTTTTCTTCGTTCTTCCCCGCCTCTTCCTTTTCCCGGAACTCAGGAAATAAAACTGTTTTTCTATCGGGCTTCCGGAAGCTGTTTCCAGTCCGTTGTGTAGCAGGGGGAGAGCATCTCGCGCTTCATCGTCCAGGGTTTCCGGATTCCTTCGGCAAGATGGAAGAGGGTTCCCCGGCCGTGGATTCTGTTGATTTTGTCGACCGTCTCCGCAAGGCGCTCTTTTTTCCTGTCCAGAGCGGGGTCGGAAAAGAGATCGGGCTGTCTGATCTCAGCGGATTCCAGACCGAAAAAGAGCACGCCCGCCTTTTTGTAGCGCCGGCCGGGACGGAAGAGGGGACGGAGTCGGGGAAGGATCGAGGAGAGCATTTCCGTCGTTCCGGAAAGGGGATCGGAGAAGAGAATGGACCGTCCATCGCATCCTCCCGGCAGAACAGGAGCACCGCCCGACGGAGAGGAGGCAAATTCAGGATAATACTGAAAATAGACGTTGACCCCCTTTGCAAGAAGCTTTTCCCTGCGGAGTTTTTCCGCCGCACGGGCCGTATAGTGCGCCACAGCTTCGGAAAGCGACTGAAAATCAAGCACCGGACTTCCGAAGGAACGCGAACAGCTGATGCTCCCGGAAGGAGTTTCGGGATTTTCCCGCTCAAAAGCGGGCTGTCCGCGGAGTTCAAGCGCCGTTTTCAGGAGCGTGACGCTGAATCTGCGGCGCAGGAAGGATTCGTCCGCGGAAGCGAGATCCCATGCGGTCCGGATTCCGGCGGCAACCAGCTTCAATGCCAGGCGCCCACCTACTCCCCAGACCTCCGATACGGGAAGTGCTTCCAGTATCGGACGCGGATCTTCCGGCATAACGAACACTCCCGAACGTTCCTTCTTCCCGATGTGATTCGCAATCTTGGCAAGCGTTCTGCTGGAAGCGAATCCCACTCCGCAGGGAATGCCGACCCATTGCAGAAGGGTCCTTCGGAGCCGGACTCCGTAATCGAAATAAGCCCCGGGACCGGGAGGAGAAGAAGAAACCGGGAGAACGCCAGTCCCGGAAGAGGCGGCTCTAGACGCCGGGGAGGAAGAGACGGGGGAAAGATTCACATGGATGAAAGCTTCGTCGATGGAATAAGGCTCCACATCCGGAGTGAATTCTCCCAAAGCGGCGATCATCCTCCGGGAAAGATCTCCGTACAGTTCATAGTTGCTGGATTTGAGGATCAGCTCCCGGCGCGGCAGATGAGCTTTCAGCCGGAAGAACGGAGTTCCCATCGGGATGCCGAGCGCCTTGCATTCGGGGGAGCGGCTGATGACACAGCCGTCGTTGTTGGAGAGGACGGCGACAGGTCTCCCCTCGAGCGAAGGATCGAAAACCCGTTCGCACGAGACATAGAAATTATTGCCGTCCACAAGTCCGATCATACGCGCCAGGCGACCTCCTGCTTACAGGAGTTTTCTGCCGTCGCGGAAAGCCGTCCCCGCGATTTCACCGAGCTTGAGATAACGGTGACGGACCGGATCAAAGGTGATGGCCTGGATTTTGGCGGGATCAATGCGGCCGTCGGAGTCCAGGACCCGTTCGTCGGCACTGACATTGAGAATTTCGCCGACTGTGCACCCGGAGTCGGAGTCATAGTGCAGAAGACGGCATTCCAGGGTCATGGGGAGCTCCTCGATCAGGGGGGCGTCGACCAGTTCCGCCTTCCGGATGTGGAAGGAGGTTTTCCCGAGTTTCCCGGGATCCTCATTCCCGGAGACGATGCCCAGAAAATCACATTCCGCCACATGGGGGGCGTCTCCGATGCTGACGGTAAAGGCTTTTCTCGCAAGCAGATTCGCCGCAGTCCTGTGAGCGGGATCGATGCAGACGGCAATCCGCGCCGTATCGTGAATGCCACCCCATGCGGCGTTCATCGCATTGGGGGATCCGTCTTCGTTGTAAGTGCCGATGATCAGGACAGGCATGGGATACAGCCAGGTCTGAGCTCCAAAATTTTTGCGCATGGTTTGTCAACTCCCCGGCCCTGAGGCCGTTATTTTTCCGGATGAATGATGAAGGAACTGATGAATGACAGCTGTCACGACTCCGAAGATCCTGAGTTCCGTTTCCCCGGAGGTGAAGGTGATCGCTTTGTATTTCCGGTTCGCAGGCTGAAGATACCAGGAACGACCGTCGGAGCGGAGTGTTTTGACGGTGAATTCATTGTCGACACAGGCTATGACGATGGCACCGTCAAATGCACCAATGCTGCGGTCCACCACAAGAATGTCTCCGGGACGAATCCCGGCTCCGGTCATGGAATCGCCCGCCGCCCTCACAAAAAACGTCGCCGCGGGCCGCTGCACCAGAAGTTCGTTCAGATCCAGCGGCGATTCCACATACGGATCCGCGGGCGAAGGAAAACCTGCGGCCACGGGACTCGTCATCAGGGGAGGATGACTCTCTTTCCGTTCTGTTGTCTTCATGGAATTTCCAATGTCTTTCCCTTCTTCTTTCCCGTCTTCCCGTTTCACAGCAGCCCGTTTTCTGCCCGGACCGAAGGGCGGCAGAGGGCTTCTTCCTCCGGCGGCGGGGGTGGACAATCCGTCCGCACGGAGATATCCGCCGCCCCACCGGAGTTCCCTGAAGGGGGGGGAACTCATGCCGGAATTCCGGGTACTGTCAATATACCATGCGGATTCCGGAAATGAAAACGGTCCTCCCTTCTCTTCCGTGGGAATTTCTCATCCCCTCACCAGAAAAAGGCAGGAGGACCGGGAAAAGGAGGGGAAAAAAACGGGGAGTCCGGCAGAATCCCTCCGGAAAGTAAGGAAAAAAGAATCCGGGATTGCATTCCGGCGGAGGAAATGGTATATTCACCAGCTGATTTGCTCAGGAGTGGAAACAGTTTTTTACATCGGACAAACGGATATCATTTTCATGAGACTTGCCAATTATCTATTCAAGACTTTTGCGGACAAAGGCCTGGACACCGTATTTTTCCTTACCGGAGGAGGCGCGGCACACCTGAACGATGCATTGGGCCAGGAGAAACGCCTGCGTCGCCTCTGCTGTCTTCACGAACAGGCCTGCGCAATGGCAGCTGAAGGATATGCCAGAGTTCGGAACATTCCCGCCATCGTCAGTGTCACAACCGGGCCGGGAGGAACCAATGCGATCACCGGAGTGGCGGGAGCATATCTGGATTCCATTCCGATGCTGGTGATTTCCGGTCAGGTGCAGACGGAAACCATGCTCTCGAGCTGTCCAGGCCTGAAACTGCGTCAGTACGGCGATCAGGAACTGGATATTATTCCGATGGTCCGGCCGATCACCAAGTATGCGGTCACGGTCACAGACCCGTCTTCCATCCGCCGGGAGCTGGAACGCGCACTTCATACCGCCACCTCGGGGCGGCCCGGACCGGTCTGGCTCGATATTCCTCTTGATATACAGGCGGCGGAAGTGGATCCGGAGACTCTGCCGGGCTGGACTCCGGAGGAAAAGGAGGAACAGGAGGAGGAGGAAGGAAAGAAGAGCTGCCAGGTGGAGAGATTGGGACAGATGATTTCCCTTGTGGCCAGACGTCTGCGTTCCGCGACGCGGCCGGTGATGATCGCCGGCAACGGAGTGCGTCTGGCGGGAGCAGCGGAGGCTTTCCGGAATCTGAGTTCAAAACTCGGGATCCCGGTCCTTACTTCGATTTCCGGGATTGATCTGCTGCCTTCGGATTCGCCGTGCTTTTTCGGACGCCCCGGCATCCTCGGGGAACGGGCGGCAAACTACATTCTGCAGAATTCCGATCTGGCGCTTATCATCGGTTCGAGAATGGGAATCCGCATGACAGGGTATTCCTTCGGAACCTTTCTGCGCGACGCATTCCGGATCATGGTCGATGTGGATCCGGATGAAATGCGCCGTCCGAATCTCCGTATAGACTGTCCCGTCCACTGCGACGCCGCGGAGTTCATTGCCCTGCTCGACGCCCAGTTCCCGACCCCTTTCCAGGCTCCCCGCCCGTGGCTGGACTACTGCAGGAATCTTCGCCGCCGTTATCCTGTCGTCACCGCCGCCCACCGGCAGCGCCGTGATTACGTCAGCAGCTACGTTTTTCCCGAACTGCTCGCCTCCTCTCTGGCAGACGGTTCCGTTGTCGTAACCGGAAACGGCACCGCCTATACGAGCACGTATCAGAGTTTCCCCGTCCGTCCGGGGATCCGGATTTTCGCCAACCAGGGCTGTGCCGCCATGGGATATGATCTGCCCGCGGCCATCGGAGCGGCTTTCGGCGCTCCCGGAAGGGAAATCATCTGCATCACCGGAGACGGAAGCATTCAGATGAATATTCAGGAGCTTCAGACTATTGTGTCTGCAAACCTTCCCATCAAGATTTTCTGTTACAACAACAACGGATATCTCTCCATCAAACTGACCCAGCACTCCTTTTTCCCGGGCCGCCGGATCGGATCCGATCCGGACAGCGGAGTTCATCTTCCTGATCTGGGACGTCTCGCATCCGCATACGGCATCCCCTTTTTCCGGATGCGGAATCATGAGGAGGCGGCGGCGCTGCTCCCGGAAATTCTCCGTCTTCACGGACCTGTGCTTTGCGAGGTGATGACGGATCCGATGGAGGAGCTCGGGGCCAAGGCGGCCTCCCGTCTGCTGCCGGACGGCAGGATTTTGTCGCGCCCTCTGGAGGATCTCGCGCCCCTGCTCGACCGCGCGGAACACCATGCGAACATGTTGATCCCGGAACCGGAAGAAGACCTTCTGAAGACTCCTGAGGGAAACACTCCCCCGCAGCACTCTCCGCCGCCGTTTCCCTGATGACAGGCCCGATGCCGGATTCCCGTCTATGATACCATAGAAAAAAACTGGAAAAAAAACGTTGCTATCCCTCTTCATGCTCCATTCCATTTCCGGAACGAAAATTCCCCCGGGAATCCGCATGAACAGAACTCTTCCCCCACCGAGGAGAAAAACAGCACGATGAAAAGAATGAAACGAATCTTTCTGACCGGAGGAACCGGTTTTTTCGGCCGGACGCTCCTGGATGCACTGCTCACCGGCGCCTGGAAAGAGTGTCGCTGGGTTCTGCTTTCACGCGATCCGGAACGTTTTCTCAGGGAATGTCCGGAATTTCTCGAGCTTTCGGACCGGGTGGAATTCCTGCGGGGAGACATCCGTGATTTCGCCTTTCCCGCCGGCGAATTTTCCGCCGTCCTGCACGGAGCCACCCCCGCGGTGACGGATCTGTCCGATACGGAAATGACCTCCATCATTGTGGAAGGGACACGTCATGTTCTGGAATTCGTGTGCGCACGCGGCATTCCCCGTCTGCTCCTCGTGAGTTCCGGCGCGGTCTATGGCCCGGCCCTGCCGGGAATCCGCCGGATTCCGGAGGATCATCCGCTCCGACCCGTAACGGCTTACGGACGGGGCAAACTCGCGGCGGAAAGGCTCTGTCTCTCCGAACTGGGGGATGGATGCGTGATTGCCCGTGGATTCGCCTTTGTCGGTCCCCGGCTCAACTTCAACATTCACTATGCTGTCGGAAACTTCATCCGGGACGCTCTTGCGGGCGGCCCCATCCTCATCAAAGGAGACGGCACTCCCATACGGAGTTATCTGGGGAACGACGATCTTGTACACTGGCTGATGACCCTGCTCGAACGGGGACACGGCGGCAGAATATACAACTTCGGTTCCGACCGCGGAATGTCGATTGCCGAAGTGGCAGAAGGAGTCCGTTCCGCACTGAATTCAAAGGCCGAAATCCGGATCCTGACACCGCCGCAGGATCATCGGGAAGGGAAAGCTCCGGAAGTGTATGTGCCGGACATTTCCAGAGCACGCACGGAACTCGGACTGGATGTTACAGTGGATTTCCCTTCCGCAATCCGTGCGGCCGCCGCCAGACACAGCCGCCGCTGACACAGAGAGGGTGCCGCCGCCGCGGCATCCTCCCCGCCTCTTCTCCAGATTGTGACGCAACATCCAACAAAGAAGCCGGAATGAAGGATCCGGAATCAGCCATCCGGGATGCAAAGTCCGGGACGCAAAGTCCGGGATGAAAAATCAGGAATGCTGTTCCGCCGGCTGAGCGCTTTCAAAGACTTCATGCCCTGCCGCCGCCGGAGTCGCGGCCATTTCCGCACCGGCGAGGTGCTCGAAACGGGTTCTCTGAGCCGCGGTTCCGATCACGGCAAGAAGATCTCCGGCCTTCAAAAGGAAATCAGGGGAAGGATTGGAAATGAATGATCCGTCCCGCATGGCCCCGACGACCGAAACCCCGCAGAGGCTGCGTATTCTGGAATCCGCCAGAGTTTTTCCTGCAATGAAACTTTCCTCCGGAAGAAGAACCCAGTTCAGTTCCACAATTCCGATAAAGGAACGGAGCCGCGTGAGAAGACGGTAATCCGCCTTTCCGTCCAGGAGGGGCTTGTACTGATCATGACGCACTCCGTCCAGATAGTTCTGCACCTCCAGGGCCGGGACGTCCAGACGCAGAAGGGCCTGACGCGTGATCTCAAGTCCAGCCTCGAATTTCGGCTGAACGATTTCATAGATTTTATATCCGTGGAGCATGCGCACCTCTTCCGCGGAATCCGCAAGGGTAATGATCGGAATGCTCGGGTGCAGCATGCGGGCGGAACGGATGATCGAAAGGTTTTCACTGAATCCGGAGGAAATCGAGAGCAGGATTTTCGCGCGGTCGATTCCGGCCGAATTCAGGATGACGTCCTGCTGGGGATCCCCGTAAATGGCAACGAGTTTTTCCTTCTGACTTTCCTGAAAGGAACGGTGGTCGCTGTCGATGATGATATATGGAAGCTGGAGACGGGAAAGCAGGTGCGCAATGGATCGGCCCACAGCTCCGCCGCCGGCAAGAATGACATGATTCCGCAAATCGGGTTCGGGAATGGTCACGGTATCCAGGCGCGGACTCTTCTTCCAGATCGTCTTTTGCAGAAGGCGGTAGACCGGAGACGTCAGGTTGTCCACCGCAGGCCCCAGAATCATCGAACACACCACGATGCACAGGATCAGCGAATACACCGCCGAATCAAACAGATTCACATTCGGACGCGATCCTTCCTGAATCACAATAAAGGCGATTTCCGAAGTCGGCACCATTCCGAAGAACATCGCCACGGGAATCACGTTCCGATATCCGTATATCCAGGTAATCGCGGAAAGGAAAAGCGTCCTGGACATGACCGTCAGCAGGAGCAGCCCCGCCACCAGCGGGAAATGGTCCAGAAGATAATTGCAGTCCAGCAGCATCCCGATGGACACGAAGAACAGCATGGCAAAGAGATCCCGGACCGGCATCATTTCATACAGCGCCTTTTTCCCGTAATCCGAATCGCTCAGCACAATCCCCGCAAGAAACGCGCCGAAGGAAAAGGAGGCCTGCATCGCCTCCGAAACGAATCCGATTCCCAGCGCCAGGCCCGTCACGGCCAGGAGAAAGAGTTCTTTTGAATTCCAGCGTGCCACCAGTTTCAGGAGCCAGGGCACCAGTTTGGCTCCCAGAGTCATCATCAGGAACATGAAGACCGCACCGGTCGCAAGCGGCTTCAAAGCATTCATCAGCCCCTGGCTCAGATTGCTCAGATTGCAGACGATCAGCATCAGAGGCACCACCGTCAGGTCCTGGACAATCGACATGCCGATCATCACTTTGCTCGAAAGCGTCCCCATCTGCCCGTTGCTGGTGAGGGTCTTGAGGATCACCGCCGTGGATGTCGAGACGAACGCCACGCCGAAAAGCATGGCGGTGGTCAGGGGCAGACCGAGCAGAAGCCCGATTCCGGCGGCGCAGGCCAGAGTCAGCAGAACCTGGACAAGAGTGCCCCATACGGCAACGGTCCGGATCGGACGAATGTCGCTTTTGGAAAATTCCAGTCCCATGGAAAACAGCAGCAGCGCCACGCCGATGTTCGCCAGTCCCTGCAGCGAGACATACGCCTCGTTCCCGAACCATGCCCGGTAACCGATACCCACAAAAACGCCGGAAAGAATGTATCCGAGAATCAGCGGCTGTTTGAGTTTCTTGGCCGCCAGTCCGCCGAGGAGCCCCGTCAGGACGATGAAGATCAGGGCGGTCACCAGCGCCGTGGCCGGATCGGAAGCGCTCATCCCCGTCCCGGAGGAATCCATCACCGCCGATGCGATGTTGCCCACCGGAGTGATGGATCCGCCTGCGGCTGCAGAAGTTGCACCGCCTGCGGCATCGGCAGTATTCCCCTCAAGCGCGGACATTCCCGTGGCGATGACCTGCTGAACGGAGTCGGCAGCAGCACTTTCTTCTTCCATTTCCGGGATTTCCTCCTCTTCTTCGTCTTGCTTCCTCTCTGAGAAAAGCTCCGGCAGGACCGGAGCCGGATATGCAGTCCCATACTATACTCCCTCCTGCGGGAAAAGGACAGGTTTTTTTCCGTCATTTTTCCGTCATTTTTCTTTTTCCTCCGT
Source organism: uncultured Victivallales bacterium (assembly GCA_934644965.1). Classification (GTDB taxonomy): domain Bacteria; phylum Verrucomicrobiota; class Lentisphaeria; order Victivallales; family UBA1829; genus CAJMAW01. The sequence goes on from CAKUDG010000014.1 coordinate 43,809, forward strand.
TTTCCCCTGTTTCCCTTGTTTCCCCTGTTTGCATCCGTTTTACGGGAACAGGAAGGAAATTCCGCTCAAAGGTTCCGGGGAGCATATTGAAATATACGTTTTCCTGTTTACATTATCCCCATCTCCCGGGCCTGGACAGAGAAGGGAAAAAAGGGGGGGGCGGGTGGAATGACAGGAAGACTTCTCTCCGCCTCTCGACGGACTGTTCACGGTGGAGGAGGCATCTGACATTTTACAAGAAGAGGAACGGAGGCATCTCTCATGGATCACTTATTCATCATGCAGCTTTTCAGGGATCCCGGATTCTTCTTCATGATTGCGCTGATCGTCTCCTTCTCCATCTGTCTGCATGAATATTTCCATGCCTTTGCGGCGTACTGCCTGGGGGACTCCACGGCGGCGGAGCAGGGGCATTTGACATTGAATCCTCTGAAGCAGATGGGCTGGATGTCTCTTCTGATGTTCGCGGTGGCGGGAATCGCATGGGGTGCGGTGCCGGTGGGGCCGGAGGTGAGGAACAAGCGCTGGAAGTCGATAATCGTTTCCTTTGCGGGTCCGCTGGCGAATCTCTGTCTTCTGGCGCTCTCCTGGATTTTTTTCGGTCTGCTGCTGCATTTCCGGGGTCTGCAGGAGGAAGGAGGACCGGAAAGCAGAATTGCTCTCTTCTTCTTTTATTTCGGAGTGTACAACACGGTTCTCTTCCTCCTGAATCTGATCCCGGCTCCGGGATTCGACGGATGGTGGATTTTCACATCGTTCTTTCCCGTCAGGAGAATGCTGAATTCGGAATTTCAGAAAGGACTTTTCGTCTTTCTGATTTTTCTGGTCTTCGCCGTTTCGGGTTATCTCTTCAAAGCGGGAAGCTATGTGATGACTCTGGCGCCTGCGGTCTTCGGGATTTTCATTCCATCCTGATCCGGAGGGGGAAGCCGGGGCGGAAGATTTCCAATACAATCACACAGAAATTAAAGAAAACAACTCCATGACACTCAGCAGCGGGAAAAGAGAGATCTGGACAGTAAGCGAAGCCAACGCAGTCCTGCGCGACCTGATCGAAGGCAGCCTGAACCCGGTCTGGATCACCGGAGAGGCGGGCAATGTGACCATCCACCGTTCCGGGCACGTCTATATGACCCTCAAGGACCGTGATTCTCAGATCCGGGCCGTCTTCTTCGGAGGAGCCGCCCTCTGCCGGAAACTCCAGCTGAAGGAAGGTGCAAAAGTCGAAGCCTTCGGCAAACTCGGAGTCTATCCCGCACGCGGGGAATACCAGCTCAACATCCGGATCCTCCAGCCCTGCGGACTCGGAGAACTCCAGCAGCGTTTCGAAGAGCTGAAACGAAAACTTGCCGCCAAGAGCTTCTTCGACACGGAACGGAAAAAACCCCTCCCGTTTCTGCCGGAACGCATCGGGGTGGTGACCTCTCCTTCCGGAACAGCCCTGAAGGATTTCCTCAAGATCGCCCTCACCCGTTTTCCCGGTCTGACGGTCCGGATTTACCCGGCTCCCGTCCAGGGCAGAGGAGCCGAACGGAAGCTGGCGGAGGGAATCCGTTTTTTCAACAGATGCGCCGATGTCGACGTGATTGTCCTGACCCGCGGAGGAGGATCCCTGGAGGATCTCTGGCCGTTCAACGAGGAAGTCCTCGCGAAAGCGGTTTTTGAAAGCCGCATTCCCGTCGTGAGCGCGGTCGGACATGAGATCGACTTCTCCATCTCGGACTTCACCGCCGATTTCAGAGCCCCGACTCCTTCGGGCGCGGCGGAAGCCATCGTCCCAGTGGAGTCGGAACTCCGGGATACGCTGGATTCCCTCAGAAAAAGAATGGAGGGGGCCGCCAGTCTCGCCTGTGAACGCGCGGACGGGCGGCTCAAACGAGCCATGACAAGCCGCATCTTCCGCGATTCCGCCTGCCTCGTCATGGAAAAATCCCAGAAAATCGACTTCCTGATCCGGGACGCCGAACTCCTGCTGCAGAAAAAGCTGATCGATTCGGAACACCGCCTTGAACAGCTCGAATCCAGTCTCCGCGCATTGAGTCCAGCCGGGGTCCTTCAGCGCGGATATGCCATTCTCCTGGACCGCAATTCAGGGAAACCTGTCGTATCCGCAGTGAAGGCGGGGAAAGGAGTGCGGATGAAGGCTGTGCTTGCGGACGGAGTCATCGGAATCCTCTCGGAAGGACCGGAGGAAACGTCTCCCGGGGACAACAGGAATGCCTGATTTGTCCCTCCCCGCTCCGCGCGCCGCCGCCGTATAAAACAGGCATACCTTGTACCTTTTCCCTCCGGATATTCCTTCCCCGCCGCACCCTGTCGGTCTGCGGGTCTGTTTCAGGCAGGATCACTGGTCTCTGCCGGAATCCCGTGATTCCGCGCGACGTCTGCTGTTAAGGCAGGCTGAATCCGGGAAAGAACTCCCTGCTGAAAAAGAAGGAGCCTGTCTCCCCCGATGGGGATGGAAGAGAAGAAGAAGATTCCTGTTCTTCTTTTCCTCCGGTCTGCGATCTGCGGTATTCGTCCCCATTGCTTGCCGTCTCGGAGGAGGATGCGGGGGCAGAGGCTGTATTTTTCCCCTCCTGATTATCACTTTCAGATTCTTCTGCCGCCGTATCTGGGAAGAACTCCTCTCTCAGAAGCTCCCCGTTGATGACCGACCAGGCTCCGGAAAGCAGCGGGACCGTATTCTCCTTCATGAATTCAAAGGGGAAGCGGCTCAAATCCGCGTGAAGGGAATGAAGAGGTCCTTCAAACAGAAGAGGGAAACGCAGAAGGCCGAAGTGGGTGACCGTCTCCACACGGGCGGTGTTTGCAAAGGGATTGACCTCTCCGCCGACGATCTCGCTGCGGATGACGGAACCATCCAGACAGACTTCCTGAAAAAAGACTTTTCCCTGTTCCACGGAAAGCCTCACCGCTCCGTTCCGGAAGGAAATGTCCTGTCTTCCCGCAATCATTTCCTTGACATTCTCCAGAATGCCGGTCAGCCCGTTCCTGACATTTTCCAGAGGAATGAGAGCAATCAAATCCGGCAGATATTCCATGGGGAGAAGAAGGATTTCCAGCGCCAGGAGCGTGTCTTTGGCGGAGAAAGGAAACGAAAGCATCCCGAGCGTCATCTCCAGATTTCCCGACAGAGTTTCCTTCAGCAATGCCTCGGAAGCACATTTCCCTTCCAGAGTGCAGCTGAGCGATTCCACCTCCGCCGTGACCGACTGAATCAGCGGGGTATGACTGAAAACATGAAACAGCGGCGCCAGATGAAGCTGTCCGGAAGAGAGGGTCAGGGAAAAGGGACAGTCAAGTTCTTTCTCCCCGTAACCAAGCTCTCCTCCAATACTCAGCGGAAAACTCCCGTTCAGCGTCAGGAGAAGTTCCTCTGAAGAAAGGCGTTTCGAGTTCAGAAGAAGCGTTCCGTTCAACTTGGCGGAGAGTTCATCCGTATAGGTGATGTTTTCCAGATTGAGATTCAGTCTGCTTTGCCAGTTTTTCTCTTTTTCGTCATGGTGGACGAAAGGCGGCGGAGCCGTCTCTCCCCCTCTCCGTTCCCCGTCTTCCGAAGAAGGGGAGAAATCCTCTGGGAGGAGTCCTTTTCTTCTGACCCTCTCCTCCCCGGACGCGGATTCAGAAAAAGAATCTGAAGAAGACTTTTCAGAAGAAGCTTCTGAAAAAGAAGAAGAAATGGAAGAAGCCGGAACGAAGGAAGAAGAGGAAGAGGAAGAGATCGGGAAACATGTCAGGAGCAATTCAAGGTCCATGCAGTCGGAACGAACGCTCAGTTCAGGAGCAGACGCACCTGGTGTTTCCGTCTGATTCCCGGCATATCCGATTCCGCCGTCCCAGAAAACGGAGAGGATCTTTTTCTTTGTCTCCCCCTTCTTCTCCTGAAGCGGCTGCCCCATCCTTCCCGCTGCTAGCGCGGGTCCTCCCGCATCCTCCTGCAATGATGCGGAAAACGGAGCCGGGGAAACAGAGAGAAGAAAGGAGGAATCCTTCCAGAACAGCCCCTCCGGTTTTTTCGACACATCAAAATGCAGTTCCGACCCGGCGGCATCCGTTCCGGATGCGAAACACAGTTCCCGGAACGTAAAATCCCCGGAGAAACGATTGATCCGGGCGGCCGGATCCAGAGTCCAGGCGCCCGTGCCCTGAAGGGAACAGATTCCGGGGATTCCCCTGTCTTCAAAGAGAGGGAACATGTCTGCGAGAAAAATGCCGGAAAGGGATTCCACATCGGCGTCCAGATGGGAAAGAGCGTCTTCTCCCCGTCTGAGGGGAAGGTGTCCGGAAAGGGTGAAAGCGGTGTTTCTGTCCGGGAAACGGAAAGAAAGGTGATCGAAAGTCAGTTCCTTTCTGAGAAGCACGTCAAGCGCACCTGCGGTAAAGCAGTCACCGAAAGTCCACGGCTTTTCCCTGCGGGTGAAGAATTCGACATTCCTTCCTTCCAGTCCTTCCGAAACAAGTCTGTATTTCCGTTCCCGGAAGTCGGCGGTCAGTTCCACCCTTCCGGAAACCCTTCCGGAAGAAAAGTGAAACGCCTCTTCATTCCGAACAAACAGCGTATTCCCCCAGACGGGCAGAGAAAGAGAATTCCCCGTCAGCTCCAGGCAGGGCAGCGAAAGCAGACGCAAGGGCCCGGAAAGAACCCGGACAGGCGACTGAAGTTCCGCCTTCAGGCTCGATCCGTCCCGCATCCGGAGAGCCGCCTGCCCGCGGACAACGAGCTCCTTTCCCTTCCCCGGAACCAAGTCAAATGACAGCTTTCCCCCAAAGAGTTCCTCTATTCCAAGTCTTTCCGGCCACTTTGCCATTCTCCTCCCCCGCAGCTTTCCCCCCGCACGGCTCAGAAGCGCCGACAGCATCTCCGCATTCATTCTGCGGATTTCCACACTGCCGGATTCCATGGAAAACGGCAGGGAAAAAGTCCCTTCCGCCCGGAGATCCAGCACCTGCGCCTCCCCGTCCGTTCCTCCTCCTCCGCCGCCCCCGCTCACGGTCAGTGACGGAATCCGGAAACGCTTCCCATCCTTGAGCAGAGTCCAGTCCACTCGAAGCGGTGTCGCCGTTTTTTTCTCTCCGCTTCCTTTTTTTCCGGCGGCGCCGCCGGGAGGAGAGGAAGAGGCGACAGCCCCCGCAGGAAAATCCTCCGGAGCGGAAGCGCCCTCTGATCCTGACGGAAAAAAGAAAAAGGGGAAATTCAGAACGGCTTTCAACGTTCCCGATTCGCCCGCATTCCTGCTTTCAGCCTGGAAATCCGCGGAAAACCGGGGAATATCCTTCATGATTCCGGCGAATTGTTCCGCCTTTTTTCCCAGGAGGATGCGGGAGAAGCGGGCGGGATTCCCGAGAAGAGCCCCTTCCCATGCGGCCCGCCGCGTTCTCAGGGAATACGCTCCTTCGATTCTCAGATCCAGAATATGCTCCTCTTCCTCCGCAGAGCGGGAAAAAATGCGTGACGGAAGGACTTTGATTTCACGCAGGGATGGATCGCTCTGCAGACGGAATGTGCCTTCGGTATCGTTCCGGGCAAGAACTCCCGGGATGGAAAAAGCTGTGATTTTCCAGTTTCCCTCCGCTTCCAATCTTCCGTTCCCGGAAGTCTGGAGAAGGGCGGCTGCGCTCAGAGAACCCGAAAAACGGGCTGGAAGCTTCCCTTCCTTCTGAGACATCAGCCCGGAAAGCGTTTCGAGCTTCCATCCGGCAAGCGTCAGTTCCATGCCTGCATTTCCGGCGTCGAAGCGGATTCCGCCGGATTCGGAAAGTTCAAACCCGGCCTTTCCCCGACTGCGCATGTGCAGGCGCGTTTCTCCTCTATCCGCGGAAAGATCCAGAAAGCACTCTCCGAGGGTCCCTTCCCGCCGGCGGAAGGAATATTCCACATTCTGTTCCGATTTCAGAAGAAGATCCCGGAAAACGGCGTCCCGGAGGAGGAGAGTCTCCGCGGAAGCGGAAAATCCGCTCCGGCAGGAAACGTCAAGATCTCTCACGGAAACGGCGGCTTCCCATTTTCCGGAAAGATTCCGCGGGTCCGTGCGGAAACGGCTCAGAACGGGAAGAAAATAGAGATGAGGAGAATCCATGACGGCCTCCAGACGAAAATCGGCATCGAAAGTCTGCGGATGGAAAGACCCGCTCACGGAAACGTGCAAACTTTCCTCTCCGTCCCGGGACTCCTTGAAAAGAAAACGGGACAATTCCACGCGTCCCGTCTCCGGGTTGTAAGCTCCCTCCGCATCCAGCGTGAGGCTGAGAAGGCTCAGGTCATACGGTCCCGCCTTTCCCTCCGGAGATTCCAGCCGGAGCCTCAGATGACCTTCTCTCGGCACCAGATTTTCCCCCGTCACATATTCCGCAGAAAGTTCCAGAGGAAGATCTTCCAGATCCATCCCTTCCTGTTCCCAGCGGAGGGAACCTTTCAGGAACAATTCGTGCCTCTCTCCCGGACTCCATCCCCCGCTCCGGAAACTGTCCACGGAAAAACAGATCCGTCTTTCCTCCTCCTTTTTCTTTCCCTTTTTCCGGCGGCTTTCTCTTTCTCCAGAAACAAGAAGAGACTCATCCTGCCACTCAAAAACGGAATCCCGGAGAGTGAGAGGACCTGTTTTCCAGCGGGAAATCAAGTGCAGCAGCAAAGGAATTTTCCCGAATCGTTTCCCTTCTTCACCGCAGAAAGCGTCCTCCCCGTTTTTTCCGCCGCGGGCATCCGGGAGGTCCCTTTCCGAAGCATCAGCCCCTCTTTCCGGACTCTTCCTTCGCTGAAGGAAATACAGTCCTTCGGCATCGACGGAATGCAGTCCGGCACGTCCGGAAAGAAGCGCCGGAATCTGAAAAGCCAGCAACACATTGCGGACCGAAAATTCAAAGGATTTTCCTTTCCCAAGGGATCCCGATCCCCTCAGACCGGAAACCCGGAAACGTCCGCGAATCGGAGACAGCTCCGCATCCTCCGCCGAAAGTTCCACTCCTGTCGCCGCGGAAAGCAGCGGAAGCCAGCAGAAACACAGCATCGGCGACGAAAGCAGAACAAAATACAAACAGACCAGCAGAACAGTGAATGTGCTCAGACAAAAGATAAAACGTCTTCCCCTCCTCCTCCGGGACGGCCTGCCCTCCTGCGGCGGATCACTCCGCTGCAAAAGACCGGATTCCCGGGACCGTAAATCTGACGCCTGAGACAAAGCTGACGGCTGAGACACATCTGACGGCAGGGACAATTGCCGTTCCCTTATTCCCGTCTCTGCCCCGTTCTCATCGTTTCCATGATTTCTGCTGTGTTTTCTTCCGCGTCTTCCGGTCATCTCTTCCTGATCTTTGTTTTCACATTTCACATCCACAATTTCACATCGCGCGCTTTCTTCAAGCCCGGGGCGATTGCGCGTTGGGTTCTCCTCTCCCCGATGCAGAGGAGGAGTCCGGATTCTGCGCGAGTACCCCCAGTCCGGCATTTCCGCTTTTCCGGCCGTCATCACTACAGACGGCGGAAGCGGTTTCAAAAAGCAGTTTGCCTAATTTGCCCCCGTCCAGCGGGAATGTCAAACAAAAGTACGGAGAAGCGCCTTGTATTTCCTCCTTTTGCTTTCTACATTATCCCCGAGATCATCACCATGGAGACACGGAAGAATCCCCCATGAAACTGAATCAGCTTCTCCGACACATGGAATCGACCACGGGAGCATCCATCTTCCTTCACATTCTGCACCCGGCCTTCCTGGATTGCGAAGCGCTGCATCTGGCTCCGGACCAGTATATCCATCACGGACCGTTCTGCCGCGCTGTGAAACTGAGCGGACATTTTGCCGAATGCTGCGCCAGCAAAGACAAAACTGTCTGGGATGCGAGGGAAGGAAAGGCGTTTGAACGGATCTGCCCCTTCGGACTCTGGGAACTGGTCACCCCCTTTTTCCACCGGGAGGACCTGGCCGCGGTGCTCTACATGGGCCATCTCCGAAAAAAAAACGGCAGCGGCGGAGACGGCAATACGGAAAGTGAAGGGAAGGTGAATGCAGAAGGAACGTTTCCCGGCGGGACAGAAGGAATCCATGTCCCCCTCCTGACAGAGGAACTCCGGCAGCGTTTGTATGAATACAGCCGTTTCCTGACGGAATTCCTGCATCTGGAAATCGATCTCTGGATCCTTTCCGGCGGTATGAACGGAAAAAAACGCGGCGAAAATTATTACTGCGAATGCACCCGGCGTTTCATCGACTGCAATTTCACGGAAAACGTCTCCATGACGGAACTTGCGGAAATGCTGCGCGTCCACCCCGGCTATCTCGGGGAACTCCTCAAAAAGCATTGCGGGAAAAGCTTCCGCCGCATGCTTGCCGAACGGCGCATTCATGAGTCCCAGGTCTATTTAAGGCTTCACAGACACCTGAGCATCGCACAGGTCGCCGGACTCTGCGGATTCGACGACAGCAACTACTTTTCCCAGGTCTTCCGCAGAATCACCGGCTGCACTCCACGCGAATATCAGAAATTCTCCCCGAAAACGGGTGCTTCCTCTCCCGGAGAAGGAGCCGGAAGAATCTGCCAGACCTGATTTTCTCTTTTTCTCCCGGCACAGCACAGTATCCCCAGACTTCCTTTTTTCAACGGGGAAGGGAAGACACCCCCCCTCGCCCGGAAGGAAATGAATCCTGCGGAGGGGAGGAAGAAGGGGACTGCGGGGCGGCACCGCCTCAGCGGCGGGAAGCGGGGAAAGAAGAACGCCTTGCATTCCGGGGATCTCCGGGCTTCAGCACCTCACAGGTCACCACGATGTCGGTCAGCGAAAAGCCGAAACCCGAACGGAAAAGAAGCGGATCGAACAATTCCGAAAGCCCCCCATGCTTTCCTTCAAGAACCGATCCCAGATAAACAGGCTGCCCCTCCCGGACCACCACGGTGCTTGCCAGAGACTGGACTTTCACGGAACACTCCTTCCCCGTCCCGGGATCCAGATACGTCAAGGAAGGATACAATTCAAGCGTCACGTTTCCGGTCGTCTCGTTGTAAAAAGGACGGATCATCAGACGGGCGCCGACATCCAGCATCCGCAGATTCTCCAGTCCGTTTCTCTGAACAATCAGGATCCGATCCCCCGCGGCAATCAGCAGATCCGGCACCAGAGTCTGGGCCTGAAGCCATGCGGGATCCACAATGGTTTCTCCTTTCCAGAGCGTCGCCGGGAGTCCGTTACTCGTCATCAGCATCATGGAGTTGGCCGAAAGCGTCCCCCCGCCCAGGCGTTTCAGAGAAAAATCGGGCTTCTTCCCCGGTGGCGGAGCAGGGACATGCCCACCCCACGCCGCAGCAGCCCCCCCGGAGGAAGGGAAAAAACGCCGGACCGTTGCAGAATCCCCCGGGAAATCCGGTTTCCGCTGAATCGGCAGAGAAGAAAACACATCCCTCCCAGGAGGAGGGCGGCGCGGAAAGAGGTGCTCCCCGGCAGGAGGCCGCAGGAGAAGTCCGCCTCCGGAAACAGCGGACGCTCCGTTGAAATCCACCGTCACACGAATATTGTATTCCTCCGGCTGCGCAGAGCGGATGAAGCCGGAAATCTGTTCAATCACTGCAGGAACATCATAGACCAGGACCGATTCCCTTGCCTTCTCATACACCAGGATTCCGCCGTCCCGGGAAAGCCAGGGGCGGCAGATGCTGTCGACCGTTTCATAACTCAGCTGTCCCAGCGGAAGGAAACGGTAGATTTTCTCCTGAGCAACGTCTCCCACGCGGCTGCGGCCGACCCGCCGCACTTTCACGGACGGGCGCTTCTCCGCCTTCCCTCCCCCGCCGTCCCCCTTCTCCGGCACGGCGCTTCCGGACTCCGCTGCGGCGGCCGCTGGAAAAGCGGAAAAAAAAGCGGCAGATACGGCGCAGAAAAAACAAAATATCCCCGCCAGACAACGCTTCTTCATCCGCCCGGTCCCCGTCCGCCCGCGTTCCAGAACATTTCCCTCCTCCGGCATAAAATCACACCCGCTCCTCTCCTGTTCCCGCTTTTTTTCATTTTAGCACCGCAAAGCCCAAAAAGCAACCGAAAAATCCGGGAAAGACAAGAGGGAGAAACGGGAATAAATTGTATTTCTGAAAAATGACATTATAGTGCCGATGATCTCTTCCCGCGCTTTTCCCCGGCCGGGAATCCGGAGGCTTTTCCCATGAACAACAAAGACAAAGCGGATCAAATGCTCACACGCCTCTCCCTGATCGGGAAGGCAAAAAATCCTTCCGACGAAAACGCATGGGCGGACTTCACCGCTTATTACCGGAAGTACATCTACAACATTGTGCGGAAAATGGGTCTTGCGCATCACGATGCGGACGAAGTCGTGCAGATCACGCTGGTCAAGATCTGGAACGCCATGCCCTCCTTTGAATACGCTCCGGAAAAAGGACGCTTCCGGAGCTGGATCTGCAGGATCGCCGGAAACACGGCAAAAAATTATATCCGTGCGCGCGGACCGGTCCCGGTGTCGCTTTCCTCCATGGAATGGGATTCGGAGGACATGCTGGACTACGCCGTCCGCCCGGAAGTGGAGGCGCTCGCACAGAAGGAATGGGAACTCTATCTGCCGGAACTGGCGCTGAAAAACATCTCCGGCTCCTTCGACAGAAGGACCATACAGGCGTTCACCATGATGTCCAGGGGCATTCCCGTCAACGAGATTGCCGCGAAACTGGGGATCGCGGAAAGCAGCGTGTATGTTTACAAGAAAAGAGTCAAGGAAAAACTCGTTGAGGAAATCGCCCGTCTGCAGAAGGAGCTCTGAACGAAGACGCCGGCCTGGCATATTGCGTTTCCACTTTCACACACTCACATGCAAACAAAATCGAGGGATTCTTGCACATGGCTGAAAAAATCACTCTTCCCGACTGCGGCATGTTTTTCGGCGTTCCCGTCTACATCGACCGCGGCGACTATGTCTTCCAGACAACCGGCCCCTTCTACACCAGCTGGGTCTCCGAAGACCACGATCCCGCATGGTACGTGGAAAAAGCAAAGGAGGACAATCAGGGCAATCTGCTCATCCTCTGGGACGGCGGAGCCACCAGGCGCTGCCTGAAATCCGCGGCCTCCTGGCTCGCACTCGAAGAACTCGGTTACAGCGTCCCCGATCCCGACTGGGAAAACGGCAGATTCCTGACTCCGGAAGATTATCCCCCGATCCGGGAACGCTGGGAGGAACGGTACGGAGCCGGATTCTATCAGTTCGTCCGGGACGCTGCGGACAAGGGATTCCACGTCTATTCCATTTACTCGAACGCAAATCCGGACTGGGTGGAAAAAATTGTGAAAGTTCCTCAGTTCCTCGGTTACAACGCGGGCGAAGCCTTCAGCTTCGGAACCGATCCGGAAGAATCTGAAGAGGAGGAGGAAGGGGGAGACAAGGGAAATACGGGGAAATCCACAGCCTCGGACAGCGAAAACCTTGCCCGCAACGGAGAAGGGGAGCTGCAGGAGAAAAAAATGCGTTTCCGAAAGGAAATGACCCTGGAAACCGTTGCGGAACGTTTTGCTCAGAATATCCGCGAATACTTCGCCGTCCGGCGGAAACAGGGATGGAACCGTTTTCTGGTTACAAGCGCCTCCTTCCATGTCGACTTTGAAATCGCCGCGGGAGGAAGCGACATCATCCCGCACGTGGAGGGCTTCGCCTTCCGGAATCTGAATTTCGGCATGTCCATCTGCCGCGGACTCTACAGGCAGTGCGGACTGCCGCTCTGGGGATGTTATCTGGCGCATGAGCATTATTCGTTTCTGCCGTACGCGTCCCCGCTGAAGAAAATGACCCTGGATGCCTCGCATTATCTGGCCTGTCTGAACGGGTCGAAGATCACGGTGCAGGAGAGCGGCTCCTGGTGGCAGCAGTCCGATCACGTGGAGGATACTCCCATGCACGACACCCCGAAATTCGACGCCGGACACATCCAGAACAACAACCCGCACGACTACCGCGGACTCATCCCCGAGGCCAGAAAACACTATCCGCTGATCGGATATGAATCCAGGGAATGCCGCATGTACCGGAAAAGCGTCTCCGACTTTTACGATTATCTCAAGCAGAACGGCGCGCCGGAAGGCCAGCCGGAAGTCCGCATCGCCGCGCTGAAAGGGCGTTTCGACTTCTGTTCCCAGTCCTATGAGCCGAACTGCGCCGTCGCAGGAGCCTATGCCATTGCGGAAAAGAATCCGCGCTGGTACGAATCCCAGCCGGAACGGTCCTGGGAAATCTTCCGGAAGGTCTTCCATCCGCTGAACGACAGTTTCGGAGACTATAAGAATTTCTTCTTTTCCGGAACGCCTTACGGTATGACCGATATTGTCAGCTTTTCCGCTCCCCTCAGCGCGGATTTCCTCTCGGAAAACTACAGGGCCCTGCTCTTCACGGGGTGGAACAGCGCCGAGGAAGCTCAGTATGACATTCTTCTGGACTATGTGCGCAGGGGGGGAATCCTTTTCGCGGCAATTCCCCACTTTTCTGGAAACCTCACACGCGACGGAATCGCCTACAAAACGGAGGAACTCATCCGCGGAGGAGATTTCCGGGAACTTTGCGGCGTGCGCGTGAAAAAGCGCGGCGGTCAGTTCTACTGGGCTCTGACCGCCGGAAACAATTCGCTCGGATCCTTCCCCAGAAACAAACGCTTCGGCGCTTTCTGCACCCATCTCGGAGAAATCGAAATGGAAAGCGGCGTGGAAGTCCTTGTCCATGAGGATGAGCAGTTCCTTCCGCTTCTGCTCCGGCACCGCTGCGGAAAAGGAGAAGTCTATTTTCTGAACTCCTGGGAATATCCGGGAGCGTATGATTCGGACTGGGCACCCGGATCTCTGCGCAGCTCTCCCGGCCTGATCGGGGAAATCTACAAAAGCATCGCGCTCCGCTGCAGGGGAAGCGCTTACATCACAGATGACGGAATCCTGCCGGGCAATGCCTGTTGCGACATCACGTTCGCCTGCTATCCTCAGGCAAGGGAAGTGCTCCTGATGAACTGCAACTTCGCTTCCGAACGAACCTTCCGGCTCCATGCAGGGGGAAAGGAAACGCCTCTGACGCTTGCTCCGGCGGAATTCCGCTCTTTCCGCTACTAGCGCCGCACTTCAATCTTTTCCTCCCCCCTCCTCTTCTCTTCCATCGTCGCAGCAGGCAGACACAGAAGAAACAGGAGAGTGGCCCCCCCGCCGGAAAACGCCTTTTCCCCCGGCGTGGAAGAAAATCCAGGGAACACTCCGGAGTCCCGGAAAAGGAAAAAGGAAGCCGGCTCTGGGGAATAGGAGAAGACAGACATGCAAAAGGAAGAACGACTGAACGACTGAAAGATAGAAAAGAAAAACGGCCATGAACTACGAGGAAGAAAGTCTGTTTTCCGGACAAGTCAACCGCCCTCTTGCGGACAGGATGCGTCCGCAATCGATCGACGAGATCGTGGGGCAGGACCATCTTTTCGGTCCGGACGCCCCCCTCCGGAAAATGATCGACAGCGGCCATCTTTCCAGCTTCATTCTCTGGGGTCCTCCCGGTTGCGGCAAGACGACTGCGGCACGTCTCATGGCCAAAAACACCTCCATGCACTTTGTCGCGCTTTCAGCCGTTTTTTCCGGCATCGGAGATCTGCGCAAGGCGTTTGAAGATGCGGCGGCAAGAAGACGGACGGGAGAAGGCACTCTGCTCTTCGTCGATGAAATCCATCGCTTCAACCGTGCACAGCAGGATGGATTCCTGCCTTATGTGGAAAACGGCACCGTCGTTCTGGTGGGCGCCACGACGGAAAATCCCTCGTTTGAGCTGAACAGCGCTCTTCTTTCCAGATGCAAGGTTTTCATTCTGAATCCGCTGGATCAGAACGCGCTGGAAAAGATCCTGCGCCGCGGGGAGGAAATTGTCGGCCGGACTCTTCCGCTCTTGCCCGAAGCCAGAAGCACTCTCGCGGATCTTTCCGACGGCGACGGACGCTATCTCATCAATCTCATGGAAACCGTCTTCGACCTGGCCGATCCCGCCGGAAAACTCGATTCCGGAGCTCTTTTGAAACTGGTTCAGCAGCGGGCCCCCATCTACGACAAAGACCGCGAAGGCCATTACAATCTGATCAGCGCCCTACATAAATCCCTGCGCGGTTCGGACACCGATGCGGCCCTGTACTGGGCGGCGCGCATGATCGACGGCGGAGAAGATCCTCTCTATCTTCTCAGGCGGCTCACGCGTTTTGCCATGGAAGACGTCAGTCTGGCCGATCCGAATGCGCTCCGCATGGCAGTCGCCGCATGGGACACGTACGAACGGCTCGGTTCCCCAGAAGGCGATCTTGCCATTGCCGAACTGGTCATTTATCTCGGCTGCGCACCGAAGTCCAACAGCGCCTACACCGCCTGGAGCCGTGCCCGGAAAGCGGCAAAACGCCATGCTTCGCTCATGCCTCCGAAGCATATCCTCAACGCCCCGACCAAACTCATGAAGGAAATCGGTTACGGCAACGGATATCTCTATGACCACGACACACCGGAAGCCTTCTCCGGACAAAACTATTTCCCCGATTCCATGCCCAGAGAAGAATTCTACACCCCCCCTGACCGCGGCTTTGAACGGGAAATCCGGAAACGCCTGTCCTACTGGAAACAGCTCCGGGAATCCAAAGCGCAATCGAACGACGGAAAGGAATCACCCCCCTCTTCCTCCTGAAAAAATTCCTGGATCGCTTTTCCCCATCCGGCGCCGTCCCGTGTTTGCCGCGCAGTCCGGCTTTTCACAGCGCGCCCCCGGCACGAAAAAATGAAACTCCGGAGAAAAAAACAAAATGACAACAAACAAAATGCCGTTTTCCCCTTCCGCCCCAAAAAACCTCATTCATATTCTCAACGGGGACTGCGCCAGGGAACTCTGGGAGACGTCCGGCCTTCCCGGTACGGCTCTCGTCTGGCGGGAAATCTATCTGGAGGGACCGCTCCTTTCCGCGGCGGATCCGGATCCGACCCTTTTCCGGAAGACCAGGGCGGACTTCCTTCATTCCATCGTCCCGGAACACAGCGCGGAAACTCTTCTGCATTCTCTTGAAAAAACGGAGGATGCAATCCTGAAGGCCGGAGAGAACACGGAATTCTGTCTCTGGTTCGACGGATGCATGTTTGACCAGACCCTTCTCATGCGCATTCTCTTTCTCTTCTCCCGTTCATCCGTCCGGAGAAAAACCGCTCTCTTCTGCTGCAACGGATTCTGCCTGAAAGCGGAACATTTCCGGAACGGATTTGAACAGAGAATGTTCCTGACGGAAGAGGATCTCCGTCTGGGAGAAGCCGCCTGGATTTCTTTTGTCTCGCGCGACGCCGGAGCAATGAGAAAACTTGCGGAATCGGACGGCTTTGCCGTCCATCTCCCGCAGATGAGACAGGCGCTGCTCCGCTGTGCAGATGATGTCCCCGACAATTTCGGACTCACCCGCACCAAACGTCAGCTCCTGACTCTTGTGGAGGAAGGCATCACGGAACCCGAAAACATCTTCCGTGCCTTCGACCGTTTTGAGGATCTTCCTTTCCTCGGCGACAGTTCCTGTTTCCGGCTCTTGGAGGAACTTGCAGACCGGGGATTCCTGAGAAAGAAAAACGGGCATTTTCTCCCGGGAACGCAACCGCTCTCTCCGCCGCCGCAATCCCTGTCACAGCAGTTCCGGTCACAGCAGATTCCGTCAGGGAATTCCCGCTGAAACGGAAACGGGGAGAGGGATGCCAGGCACACACTCCCCCCCTGCTGTGGAAAACGGGGAAAGTACAATGCCGCCGCCATATTGTTATTGGGAAAAGAAGCGGGCCCGCTTTTATTTCAACTGCTCTGCCAGCAGATCCATGTCCTGCCGCAGTTTTCGGACGAACTGTCCTGCGACGGCCGACATGGCATCGGCAACAGAGGCCGGATCCGTATCTTTGAGCGGCTCCGAAAACATCATCGATTCCTCTGCAGAAACGCTTTTTTCTCCCGAAGCACTCTTTTCCCCCGCAATCCGGCAGGAGACAAACATCCGGACAAGCTTCTGTTTCAGATCCGCTTCAAACACCAGAATTGTCCCGGAAACGCGGAAACGAATGGGCTTTGCTTTGACGTCCCTTCCAGCAAAGGCCATTCTCAGATATCTGGTGAGGAGAGGGCCCGGAGGCTGGGTCCATCGGTTGTAGTCGTCTGTATGAAGCCGGTTGTCATCCAGGCGGTACATCATCTTGTAGCGGCTTGCGCCTCCGGAAAGGAAGGGCTGAATTTCCACATCGTAGGGCAGAGCCTGCTCCGTTTCCTCCGGAATGCCGATGTCATATACGGCAGGTTCGATGTATTCGTTGGCAGGAAAGAGACTGCAGGAAACCAGCAGAATCCCCGAAAAACAGAGCAGAACGGCGAACGACAGGCGGCAGCAGTATTTTTTCATCATCAAGAGATTCTCCTCTGACAGGTCTTTCTTCCTTTTCTCCTCATCTTCCAGCGGAGGGCTGAACGGAGGTCGCATTCCGTGTGGAGGGCAGCGGGGGCAGACGGAGAACCTGACCGATTCTCAGTTTATTTCCATCCTCTCCAAGCTGATCCTTGTTGGCATTCAGGATATGTTTGTAATGGGAAGCGGAGCCGTAGACTTCCCGGGCGATTTTCATCAGGGTGTCCCCGCTTTTCACCGTATAAGAGTCTCCGACAGGGCGGGAGGAGGAATGGAAGCGGTCTCCGGAAACGGGAAGAACTGCTGTTCCTCCCCCTCCTGGATTTCGGTTCGCCACGGACGGAGAGGAAGAGGCGGCGGCTCCCTGCCTGGAAGAAGACGCCTGGGACGAAGAAGAAGTCACGGGGCGCCTGAGCTCCCCGCTGTTCACGCGTCCGGCGGAGGCAGAAGACGCATTTCTGCGCTCATTGGCAATTTCCAGCAGACGCTGTTTCATCTGTGTATTCTGCACGCGGAGAGCTTTCTCCACGGTGACATAGCTCTGAAGTTTCTTTCTGGTGGCTTCGAGTTCTTCGCGGATGGCGCGGAGCTCTCTGTCATCCGACTGATACTCCGTCTTGAGTTTCTCATAGAGTTTCTGTCTGCTCAGTTCGATGAAATGCCGGATATCCTGCACATCTGCGGAATTCGGATCGGAAAGTTCCGCGGTTTTCTGGAAATGATAGAGCGCCTTGAAAGGATCGTCCAGATGATCAAAATAAATCACGGCCAGTTTGGAATGAGTCAGAGCAGACCTGGGGCAGATCATCAGGAATTCCTCATACGCCTTCACGGCATCGGTGTAATTCTGGCTGTCCGCGCAGGCTCCGCCTTTGGAAAACAGCGGATGACTCTTTTCTTTGCCGACATAATCCGTGCATCCTGAAATCGTCAGTATTGAAACTGCGGCAAACAAAAAATAGAAAACAGTTTTTCGGTTCATGGCAATCCTTTCTCTCCGGTTTTTCATCAGCAGCACAGCATGGGCGCAGGATTTCTGATCTCGCATGTTCCCATGAATTCCCACATGATCCCACAAGGGGCCACAAGGGGCCACAAGGGGAATAATATATCCTCTCCAGGCAAAAAACATCCTTTTTTTCAGAAAAAAGAGAAATTTTTTCAAGATTCCGCCAGAAGAGCGATCCCTGCAACGGCCGCTGTTTCGACCCGCAATGTCCAGGTCCCGATCCTGAGGGGAAGAAAAGCGGCCGCCTCCATTGCGGCCTCTTCTTCCGGAGAGAATCCTCCCTCCGGACCGATGAACAAAGCTGTCGAATCCGCAAGAACGCGTTTTCCCGAACTCATTCTCGGGGATCCGAAGAAACAACTTCCGCAGTGTTCCAGTGCATCGCAAACGGCTTCCGCGAAACCAAGTGCCGGCGTGATTTCCGGCAGGAACGGATTGCCGGACTGCTTGCATCCTTCAAAGAGGAGATTCTCCCAGCGTTCGGACGGGAAAGAATCCTTTTCTGGCTGGACAACGGAACGTGCGCAGAGAATGGGTACGATCCTCCAGACCCCCAGTTCCGCCATCTGCTTGAGCAGGAGATCCATTTTCTGTTTTCTGGGAGGAGCAATGTAGAGAGAAAGTTTCCTTTGCGGCTCCGTCTCCCGGCAGACGGAAAGGAGTTCGAGTTTTGCACCGGGGAGGACTTTTGCCATTCCTGTCAGTCCGGCACCGTTCATCAGGAGGACTTCGTCTCCGGCTCTGGCGCGGAGGATCTTGAAGAGATGGGTATGCTCCTCCCGTTCGAGTGCAAGGATGCTTCCCGGCGTGCGTCCTTCCAAATCACGGAATTTGAATCTGCGCATTGTGGAGGCTGTTCTTTCTTGTCTTTCATTGTTCCGGACGGCATATCCGGACGGCATCCGGATGTCCGAGCCCGAATACACTACACGGAATTGCTGAAAAGACAAGAAACTTTTCTGATTTTCCGTCTTGAAAAATATTTTTCCCCCTGTATAGTAATATGCTATCTGGACGGGGTATTAGCTCAGTTGGCTAGAGCACCACACTGGCAGTGTGGGGGTCAGGAGTTCAAGTCTCCTATACTCCACCATTTTTTTGTCTTTTTTTCGGGATTTTGAGTTCAAATCAAGATCCCGATTTTTTTCTGCCCATTCTTCCGGATTCCTTCCGATTCTCTCTTTTCATACAGGAAATGCCACATTTCTGCCACATTTTTGCCACACAATTTTCCCGTCGGCAAAAAGCCCGGAAAAATTTGATTTTTTTTATCTGGACGATTCGGATTCCTTCCATCGGAAAGAATCCGAGGAACCTGAAATTTCGGTTTCCAGCCAATTCTTTCCTGCTTCCATCTACGGAAATGCGCTGGTTGGCGGAGTTGTTCCTGTGGTGTTATCTTTTCCGCATTGACCATTTAACAAACGGAAAGGAATTTCACCATGAACGAGATCATTCACGAAATCGAAGAAAAGTATGGATCACTTCTCATAAGAGACGGTTCTAAATTCCTCCTCGGTTTGCAGAGCTTTGCCGAACTCTACCGTCAGCAGACCCGCTGCATCTATCTGCCCGGGGAGAAGCAGTTTTATCAATATTCATCGGGAAACGGTTTGTGGCAACCTCAAAGGCGGGAAGAGATGATTTCTCAAGTCTGTTTTGCGATTCGGAAATTTGCGAGTCGATGCGGACTCGAAAATGAACTCGTCCGATATCAACGTCCCGCAGCGATCCGAGATATTCTGACCTATCTGGAAGTTCAGGCGAAAGAGGAGCCCGCGTTTTTTTCTTCATCAGGAAACTGGATTCATTGCCGGAACACGATGGTGGAACTTGCAGAGTCCGGCGAATGGAAAATGCGTCCGTTTTCGCCGGATTATCACAGCCGCAACCGCTGCGATATCGTCTACGATCCGGCTGCGGATTGTCCCCGGTTCAAGGAAAAACTGCTTTCTCCGTTGATGGAAGAAGATGACATGGAGCTTCTGCAAAAGTATTTCGGTCAATGCCTGCTGGGACGAAATCTCACGCAGAGCATTCTCCTGCTGACCGGTTCCGGCGGCAGTGGAAAAGGAACGGTCGCGAACCTTCTTGAGTTGCTTGTGGGCCCTCTCAACAGCATGCAGATCCGTCCCGGCTGTATTGGCAGCCGCTTTGAAACCAGCGCCTTTCTCGGCAAGACATTGTTAACCGGAAAGGAGTCACAAACTTCATTTTTTACCACCCGCGGTATGGGAATTCTGAAGTCCCTGGTGGGGGACGATACCCTGCGGATAGAGCTGAAACATTCCAACGAACAGCAGATGATTCAAGGAACCTTCAATATTTTCATCGTCGGGAACGCCATTCCGCTTCTGGAGTTCGAGAGCAACGATGACCTCACGGCCTGGCACCGACGCCTGCGCTGGATCAAGTGCAAAAACTATATGCCGTTAAAGCCGATCGATCACTTTGCGGACACACTCTTTACAGAAGAAGGAGCCGGTATCCTGAACTGGAGTCTCGCGGGATTGCGACAGCTTCTGCTGGCAAATTCCACCCGATTGCCGATATCAGAACTGCAGAAAGAACGGTTGAATTTTCTTTTCGGTCAATCATTCCAACTGGAACGCATTCTCCAGAACTATCTGGAAGAGGCACCCGGGAGCAACCTTACGACGGATGAGATTTACAGCCTTTACATTGGAATAGCCAAACGCATCGGGTGGCAGCTGATGCCGGAACGGAAGTTTCAGGTTGCGCTTCCGGACTGTATGCGGTCGCTGTTCAATCTAACCCGCTGTCGAGACATCAAACGCCCGGGTTCGGATGGTCGATGGACCAACCGCTCCGGTTACCGGAATATAAAAATAAAGAAGTTGACATCCACCATATGAACCGTATGAACCGTATGATAAAAAGAGCCTTTTTGATTGAAAACAAAATATTAATTCTGAATCGCTCTCCCATGAAAATACGATAAGCTTGAAACCGTTGACGCAGTTGCTTCCTTGTAGAAGTAATCTATGTCATGCGTATGCTCCGGCAAACTTCGATGTGTTGCTGTGACTCAATTATATACGTCTCAAGCATCAGCGGGAACTATTCTCATCCCGCATTCAAAAGTAACCATGAAAGGAATTCACAATGAATGAAAAAGAACTGAACGTATTCCTCGATCTGGAATGGAACTGTGCAGCATTCACTCCGGACACTGAACACATCTCCGCTCCGCTCTCACCGAAGCAGTGGTCTCGCATCATCTCCAGACACCCGGAACTTCAGGAACTCTGTCCCTTCTCCGAGTTTACCACTGACGACTGGATTACTGTACTGACCAAGCAGTTACCTTTGGCATGGCGCTGCTCCTGCTGGAAAGATTTCACTCCGCATCAATGGCAACGACTGTTACGGCACCAGCCGACTTTGCTCCATTATTGCGAAATACCGAATCATCCGGCTGTGCGGAGTGGATTACTGGCGAATGACTGGCCCTTTGAAAAAGAGATCAACACGTGTGATTTTACGCTCGGCGACTGGTTCTGGGTCGTCAAGCACAACCCGCGGCGTTGGACTCACTGCCCCTGTCAGGAACAGTTCACGAAACCGATGTGGTGGAGCATCCTGTACAGCTCTGCCGACCTGCTACCAGACTGCCCCTACCTTGACCAGTTCAGCGATGAGGATTGGCGCCGTCTTAACATCGTTCCGAAATTAAAGGACCGGATACGCAACAGCGAGCAGTTCCGGAAGCTGATCGACCTGACCAGGCATCCGTTCCGCAACCTCAAATTCGATGATGACCTGCCACTATAGTCCTGTCAATGAAGCGGTATGATCCCGGTCACAGCGATGAATAACCGTTTATTTCTGACGGAGTCTGTTTTATCCACTATAACAGGGAAGTTGGACTTGCTGACGATGCGCTCTACCATCTCTGCCCGGTAGCCTACTGCACGACGTCTTCGGTTTGCCAGTCGATGAGCTGGCCTTTCTCCGAGTCGAAGTTGACTCCGATCAGCGTGATCTTCTTCGAGGACTGAAGATACTTCTTGAAGTAGGCTTTGTCCTTGATCTGCGACAACGCGGTGTCGTCATCGTCGAGCTTGAACTCAAACAGATAGATGTGATCGTCCGTCTGGACAACCGCATCGATCCGACCGTCATTCGTGCAGGATTCGGCTTCGATGTTGAACCCGAGCAAC
This sequence comes from uncultured Victivallales bacterium, assembly GCA_934644965.1. Classification (GTDB taxonomy): domain Bacteria; phylum Verrucomicrobiota; class Lentisphaeria; order Victivallales; family UBA1829; genus CAJMAW01. The sequence continues at coordinate 65,400 of CAKUDG010000014.1, forward strand.
CGGAAGATCGCATAAAAGACGGTCTGGAATGTCGCTTCGCTCTTCTTGTGGATCGTATAAGGCACCCCGGCAAAGAACGATTCGAGAACCTTCCTCGCCTGATTCAGATTGCCCTCTAGAAACGCGGTCGCCAGATCAGCGGAGAAGCTGCTGACCTCGCGCTGTGTTCTGCCTACGTAGCTGTTCAGCAGATAGGTGCTGAAAGATTCGGCAACCTCCTCGTTCGGGAAGTCGAGCCAGAACCAGCGTTTGTTGAAACGAATCTCGCTGGATTTGATCGTCAGATACCCTGTCTGCAACAGCAGTGTTACAGGGTCGATGTTTGGAATCTCGAACGCATCGAACGTCACACCGGGAACCGCTTTAGACACCGCATCCTCAAAGTTGAAGTCAGTCTTCTTGGCAAGCTCCATCAGGAACGAAGGCGTTCCGGTAGCGAACCAGTAGTTGTCGAACTTGCCATCGTTCTCAAAGAACTTCGCTATGGACACCGGGTTGTAGACCGTCTCCGAAGTCTCCTCGAAACAGTAGCCGTCATACCACGCCTTGAGCTTCCGTTTCAGTTCCTCCACCGAAACCTTCTGAGCCAGTGCGGTCGCTTCGAGCCGATCGCTGAAGTAGTGTTCCAGTTCCGATTGCGTATAACCGAACATGGTCGCATAGTCGCGGTGCATCGTAATATCGGTTAAATTGTTGAGGTCCGAGAACAGCGATACATGACAGAACTTCGTCACACCCGTGATAAACACGAACCGTAACGAGTTCTCAAAGGCTTTGATGACGGAGTAAAACGCCTTGAGCTCGTTCAGGATGTCTTGAACATGAGGAACACTGATATTATTCAGAATCGGTTTGTCATATTCATCAATAAGAACAACCAGCTTCTGCTCACCGGAAGACAGTGTGCGAATGAGCTCCCGGAACATCTCGCAAGGCTCTGTCGCATTCAAAGCGATATGGTGATCCTCGGCACACTCCTGAACGAGTCTGCTCAAGCTGTTCCGTGTTTCCTTCAGCCCGTGAAAGCTCCAACCGTTGAGATCAAGATGGAGGACCGGATACGGTTTCCAGTCGTATTCTTTCTTCGAGATCGCCAAGCCGTCGAACAGCTCCCTGCGTCCTTCAAAGATCGCCTTGAGAGTGGAGACCGTCAACGACTTTCCGAAACGACGGGGACGTGACAGGAAGTAGAAACCTTTATACGAACGAACCAGTTTCCAGACATATTCAGTCTTATCAACATACAGGTATTTCCCTTGCCGGAGATCGGCGAATGTGTAAACACTGTCTGTGAGTTCCTTCATCGTTCATATCCTCCAATATCTTACTATACAGCGAGTCCAGTGATTTTCAAGCTGGGACGCTGTAAGATTGCGATGAGTTCAGATCCCTTCTGAAGACTGCCAGTCTTCAGAAGGGATCGTCTATCTATCACAACGAAGCTGAAAACACCTGCTTTTGTCCCTGCTCCAGCAGGAACTTTCGATCTTCAAAACGTCTGTTTCAGGCTCCTCTACCCTACTGCCTTCATGACCGGATATTAACCATCTCCAAGCGAACATTCTTTCAGTAATTGCAACAATGCGATTTGACAAAGCTCCGAACACCCCATATATTACAGATGTTCTTGTAACTCATCAATCTAACAGGAGGTTATGAACAGACCAGAGTTCAATAATCAATTGACAATTTAGATAACGTAAGCTTTAAGCAGACTTCACCTCAGGAAACGCCAAACCCAGTGAAACAAGTCTAGCTCTTGAGTTTGCGCCCAGGCTTGGGCGCTCTCTGTGCGTATAGACTTGTTGGGCATTGGCGTGCCTCTGAGGTGAATACAGCAGAGGGCGTCTTTTTTTATGCCGAATCCAAATCCATATCTGTCATATTCCGACATCCTCTGCAACTGAAACAATAGATCACACGAGGTGGAAATCATGTCATCCAATTTTGATTGGGAATGGACTGGGAACCAGAAAAGATGGACTGAAGATGAACGAAAGAAAATGCAAGAGGCATTCGATCACTTTCACCAGTCGAAAGAATGGGATATGATCTGCGTGATTTATGAAGTAGATGATTGCTTTGATATTGTTATCCGGGATGAAGAAGACATCAATTGTCGTTGTCTCCATGGTGAAGTCTGGGAAAAAGTGTATTTGACACCGGAACAATTGAAATCTATTCAGGAAGAACAGCAAAGACTGGAACAAAAGGAAGAAGAAGTTCCCCCTGAAGAACAATCGGAAAACACCTACCAATGGGGAATGATCTGTCGAGACACGGGGCTGCGCATGGATGGAAGAATCACAGCCCGTTCGCCGGAAGAAGCTGAACGTATATTGCGACGGGATAAGTACCACATGAATACGGGAATCACGGTTTTTTATTGAAAGATGTAGAGGAATATGTTTTCTATGGCATTGAGCAACATGGATACGGAATTACATTGAATCTCTAAACAACAAGGAGAGGGCATAATGGATACCCCTGATTTCAAAGAACACTTCAGTTCGCTGCTCACCGAGAGCGAAGAGCACCTGTCCACGCTGGATCAGTTCCTGGCGGAACGTCTGGAACAAGCGGAGATCAGCGATCCGCAAACCGTCATCGCAGGCATCGACGCGGTTCTCGACTCCATCGACCGCAATCACGAGAACCTGACTGCAAGTAAAAAGACCGGAACAAGCCGTACCGCATGGCTTCAGCAGACCCTGACGGAACAGACCTCTTCTCTGAAAGAGAATCAGGCGGCAACCCTGATCGATGCCATCACCGGTTCCATGACCGGAGAGACCTCAGCTACTGTAAATGAAAACGGCTCCTTCTCCGGACTGGATGCCGTGGAGAAGGTGCGTAATCTGGATCAGGCGTTGATCGCAACCACCTGTCAGGCGCAGGCCGAGCTTCAGAACGCCGTCCTCAGCGCTCCCGATGACACCATCCGGGAAAGCAGGTTGATGCAACGGGCCATTGAAGAGAAAGACTCCGTCGCTTTTAAACAGATCAGGAAGATCGCAGCGGTCTGTCTGATGACGATGGGATTGGAGAGGCCACTGGATTATGTTTCTGCTTCCATGTTCGCAGACCGGGGCATCTTCTCCGTCCTGACTGACTTCGCGGTCGGTTCCGGTGAGTGCAATGAAACAGATGCGGTGGAACGGTTGATCGACCGTGGCGCGGCTCAACTCAAAACATGGCTTGAAGTGACTGTTCCCCGTCTGATTGATGCCGGTCTCACGGCAATTTCAACCTATGTGGTGGCGCATTGTCCTTCGGCGGCTCCGGTGATAGCCAAGGTCGCTCCCGTTGTTCGTTCTGTGTGCCAAATGGCTGCCATTCCCGCCATCCGCAAAGGAGCGGAGAAGATTCAAGCCGCAGCAAAGTCCTGGTGGCAGAAGCTGAAGAACAAGAGCAATAGCGCTTTCGTAAAGATTGTCAATACGGCAAGCAACCTTCTGTCCGCTGACTAAGAGAGGAGCTTATAAACATGGTACGTTTACCATTGCTGATTAACAAACAGAGAATCAAGACTCTCGAAGAACTGCGAGAGAACTTTAACCTTACGGAACTGATAGAACGCTACCAAGGAGGGCAACTAAGAGCGTGGCTGAACTGTTGGGACTTCATCTCTGAGTTGGAACAGGTGGAAGCATTGTCCCCAGATTTGCCGGAACTGGAATTTGCGGAGACTCTATGCCGTATCTTCGGAGTCGAAGGGGATGCGAAAGAGCAAGCGCTGACCGCCTTCAGAGAAGAACAGGAGAAGCGGGAGGAGCAACAACAGGAAGCGGAACGTCAACAGAAGTTGCAAGAGCAGGAAGAACAACGTAAGGCTGAACAAACGAAACCTTTGACTTTGGATGAAATTGAGTTCGACTGGCAGGTGGCAGAAGGTCCGAAGATAGACCTCTTAACCAGTGACGCTGATCGTTTTGTTGCGATTCAAAAAGATCAAGACAAGCTATTTTTCTACAGTTATGATGCGTTGCACTGGGAAAAAGCCTTTAAATGGAAGAGTTTCCTACATCATTTCTATTACTGCAACAATTCCTTCATCTTTCATTATGATTATGGAAATGAAGTTCACTATTCTTCTGATTCCATTCATTGGAAATCGGTAAGAATTGATGAGGGGGACACGATGCTGATTAGGAAAATCATTTGGTGCAATGGGTTCTATCTCGCATTATGTAGTCAGAGTGAAGAATTTCACTACACGAAAAAAGTTCTTTTCATGAACACGGATGAGACAAGCTCTTGGGAACGTCCTGTCATTTATACTGCTCCTGATCTATCTGGTCCATGGCATAAAGAGAAAATCAGTAAATACTATTTAGGGGATAGCTTAACAGATGTCACATTTTTCAAAGAGAATCTGATCTTCACAGGACATAAAGATCTTGGCTGGAGCTTGTATAAAGATTCCAAAAAAGAGCAATTTTACTATAAAGGGCCTAATGTAAATGAATTGAAGACAAATCTCTTTGATAAGAATGTTACCACATCTAGTCCTAGTAAGATATGGCTTGGTGCAGGAAGGTGCTTTCGGTGCGCTTCTGAATATTTTGAAAGTCACTCCTATGATACTCGTAGTTTTGATTTAGCCTATTTGACAGAAGATGGGGTTCGTTGGAAAAAACTAAAGTATGGGATAATTGATTTTATTGATGCAAGACACTTTGTGATTGCAAGACTTATGTTACCTGTTTCGTCTTCGTTGAGTCATGAATTTGGGCATAGTGGTGAAGACATCGGCTTCCATCTTTCTCTGGATGGGATCAACTGGCGAAAGCTGAACGCGCCTTTACAGAACGGCAAGATAGCTTACTTGGATGGTAAGCTGCTTATTGCGGATGGGAACAAGCTCGCTGTCGGAACCCTGAAGATTGCTCATAAGAACAACACATCAAGCTGTTCGACTCATTCCAGCAACACTTCAACGGAAGACCGTGATCTGCATTACAACGTGGAACTCAGTGCGGAAGAAGCGAAGTCCGGAACGATCAAGGAAGTTACTGTTACACGCACAGAGATCTGTTCTTTATGCTCCGGTTCCGGACGTGAGTCCGGTTCCGGAGAAAGGAACTGTACCAACTGCAATGGATACGGCTTGGTACAAGGAAGCAAAACGCTCAAAGTACGTGTCCCGGTTGATGTCAAATCTGGTGCCAAGCTTCGAGTTCAGGGACAAGGTAATGCCGGACGTGGAGAAGCACAACCCGGAGACTTGTATGTGCATATCACCGTCAGGGAGGAGCCTTCTGTCTCACCTTCGCAGACAAACAATACAGATCATACAACTCCGCTGAAAGAAATTGCTGATGCGATGAATCCGTTAAAGAATCCAGCGGTATTGATTTCTCCAGCAGCCGGTGTCACCAAAGCCGTTAGTAATATACTCAAGAACAAATAATACAAACCAGGAGATACCGATGAAAGAAAAGATGTCTGACAGTCTGCTTCGCTACATTGACGCGGGCAGACCGTTGATCTATATTAACCACTTCGATTTTGAAACCGTGGATCGGATGCTTGCGGAAGCCTTCCCGAAAGCCACGATTGCGGAATACTGCGATGCGGACGGCTGGGTTGACTTCAAGACCAAGCAACCGCACGGCTCCACGCCTTACACTCTCCCGGAGTTCCTGATGCTGTTCAACAACGACCAGCTCTATCAGGATCGCAAGGAGTATCTCGTGGTGCTCAAGGAGATTCACGATTCCATCGGAGACAAGCAGGTCTATTCACTTCTGCAATCCATTGCCCGCAGGAAGTTCATGCGCGAAGACTCCAAAGGTTACAATGTCACGGTTCTGATCGTGGACAGCAAACTGGTGATTCCTCCGGAACTGGAGAAGCTGATCACGATGGTGGAACTGCGTCCGCCGCAGGAAGAGGAGATACGGGAACTTCTGAACGGTATCGCTACGGAAAATCTGCTGACCATCGACGACGACTCCATGACCGAACTGGTGATGGCGTTCAGCGGCCTCTCCATCTTTGAAATCAAACAGATCGCCAACCTTGCACTCGCCACGGATGGAGAGATCAGCAGACACAGCAAGAAGCTGATCCTGTCCGAGAAGAAACAGGCGATCCAGAAGTCGGGGCTTCTGGAACTGATTGAACCCGGAGATCTGGAAATCGGCGGATTGGAGAACCTGAAGGAGTATCTGCAAAACAACAAGGCGGTCTTCAACAATCCCGGCATCGCCGCTTCTCATGGAATCGACATGCCCGCCGGAGTCATGATCGTCGGTATGCCCGGATGCGGAAAGAGCCTGACCGCAAAATGTATCGCCAAGGAGTTCGGGGTTCCGCTGCTGCGTCTGGACATCGGTCGACTGATGGGAAAGTATGTCGGTGAGAGTGAAGAGAACCTTCGTAAAGCCATCCGGGTCGCGGAAGCCACGACGCCCTGCATTCTCTGGATCGACGAGATTGAGAAAGCCTTTGCCGGACTCGGTTCCGGAGGAGAGGTGACGACCCGTCTGTTCGGTCAGTTCCTCACGTGGATGCAGGAGAAGAAGAGCGCGATCTACGTGGTTGCCACCGCGAACGACATTTCCAATCTTCCTCCGGAGTTCCTGCGTCGCGGACGGTTCGATGAAATCTTTCAGGTGCGTTTCCCCAATATCAAGGAGCGGGAGGCGATCTTCAAAATCCAGTTGGAGAAACGGAACGGGAAACAGCTTCCGGACGGAGTCGATCCCCATGCTCTTGCCGCGATGCTGAAGGATCAGGACAACTATTCCGGTGCGGACATTGAGAGTATCGTCAAGGAAGCGATGAAACGGGCGTTCGTTGACGGACAACGGAAGGTCACGCAGCAGGACTTGCAGGAGATCATCCGAAACACGAAGTCAAGCTATCAGTCGCAGAAGGAGAAGCTGGACAAGATGCTTGAGAAACTGAACAGTCTTGGAGTCAAGCCAGCAAGCCGTTAAAAGAGAACAGAGTTCATGGGAAAAGACAGAGTAAATAGCATAGCGTGTTGCGGATGTCTGCTGGGCTGTCTTGCAGCTATTGTGTTTACGATTATTGGACTTGCGTCAGGATGGCGTATGAGAGACCCGCGACCGCTTCTTATTCTGATTCCTTTATTCGGACTCTTCTGTGGTAGTATTCCCATGACACTGTTCAGTTCGGACAGGGATATGCGGTGGGGGGCTGGTTGTCTTTGTTATTCCGTCCTTGGTCTTGTAAGTATTGTTTCTCTCTTTGACGCAGAATCACGCTCTGTGGCATGGTGGGGATTTGGCTTTATTGGTTTACTTGTCCTGATCGGAAGTATAGCGGGGGCAGTACGCAAAAACGATGAATAGAAAAGGTCTTACCTGTCGCTCGCAGCGAGCGACAGGTAAGCAGATACAAAAACAAAAGGAGCATGTGACATGGCACAGTATCAGGCATTGGTGGAGTACAAGAGAATCGTCAAGGGACAGACCTCTGTTCATAACATGAGAGAAATCGTTTCGGTGGATATGAAGAATGTTCAACTTGTCAAAGGAAAGATCAAGGCCAAGTATCCGAACGACAAGATTATGTTCGTAAATGTCGGGTGGAAGTAACTGACAGGAGGAGAACATTTATGGCGGTACAAAAAACGCCTTGGACAAGAGTCAACGCCAAGGTCTGCTGCACCTGTGAATACTGGGACGGGGAACGGGAACTGCAATTCCTTCCGGGAGTGAGGTTGAACGCGATCCTCGCCCAGTTCAATCCACAGGGGCGCTGTCAGGCAAAGATGAACTGTCTGATGTCTTACGACAACCCCGGAGCGGCATATTGCGTGACCTACAAACGGTGGCACAAGTTGCCATGAAGGAGGTATGAAGATGAGTGAAGCTGAAGAATCAAAAGCATTGCAAGTTGCAAACTGGTTGACAGAGAAAGCAGTCGGTGGAGTCGGCCCTCTTTCCAGTGCGGAAGAACTGGCGTTGGAATATCTGAATGATTCGAGTTATGAAAGTAACGATAAGCGTGTGGAAAGCCTAATTAAGTGGGAAACCTCCAAGAACTTCTCTACCGGATTCATTACAGGACTTGGAGGGTTTGCAACATTGCCTGTTACGATCCCCGCATCCCTGGGTGCGTCCTGGATTCTGCAAGCACGGATGGCTGCTGTCATTGCAAGAATTTATGGACATGACCTCAGTGAAGATCGAGTTAAAACCTTGATCCTTTGCGTTATCATTGGGCAGGACATTAAAGAGGTCTGCAAACAGGCTGGCATAAAAATTGGCACCAAACTGACTTATGTTGCCATCAGGAAACTTCCCGGTGAAGCACTGAAACGAATCAATCAGGCCGTAGGGTTTCGTCTGCTGACCAAAGCCGGTGAGAAAGGGATTATCAATCTGACCAAACTTGTTCCTGTCGTTGGTGGTGTTGTGGGCGGAACATTCGACGCGGTTACCTGTAGAATCACAGCGAAAGCCGCGCGGGAGGCTTTTCGTCAGAAATGAGTACCTGCTTCATACGGCTCCCCGGTTTATTCCGGAGGAAGTCAGAACCGAGATACTACCGTGTATGCTGTTCTGAATGCAGTTATACGGAAACGATAGAACTAAGCAGAGAGTACGATGAACCGGGAGAACCTCGGAGGGTAACGATACTTCCAAAGGTCTGTCCTGTATGTGGAGCTGGTGTTACATGCAAGCGTATTCCGGTCTTGCTCCGTTACTGACTGATCGGATGATGAAGTTGAAATAGAGGTAAAAGATCCCTGTAAACACAGGGATCTTTTGATTCGAGATCAGGCGAAAAGCGACCGTGTAGGCAGAGGGGTAGGATAGGTCACAAGATGAAGGAGGAAACGGTATGGCAACAGAAGAAGACAGGATGTTCAACAACAGCCCAAAGTCTAAAGGGGAAGGATAAAATAAAACAACTGCAACATCTATAAATTTACTACATTGGAATATGTATTTCTGGATAACGAGTTTTCTCCGCAATATTATCAAAGACAAAACAACGAGAGCAAGACTGCATTGCATTATGCAGTAATAAGAGGCATGGGGGCAAAAACGATCAGAGAATTACTGGATTGCGGTGCCGACTGGCGCATCAAAGACAACTCCGGACGTACCGCCCTGGACTATGCGCGTGAACTGAAGCGGTTTGATATTTGCGAACTGATGGAAAACTATAATCATTCGATTTGAATAGAGGAGGATGCCGAACAGGACAGACGACAGAATCAAACAAGTTCTACGAGGACAACAATGACGATGTTCACAAGGTGCTGGGATATATATCTTATTGTATCGGCAATTAAGGGTATTTGCTTTTGCGGCAGTTTCAAGTCCGACAAACAAGCAACCTAAATTGCCGAAGCTATAACTGATGTGGCACAGCCTGTTCAATTACCATCCAAACTGTTGGAATATGGACCGCCTTTAATACTGCCGGCATAGTGAAAGAGAACATCATCACAACCGATACTTATTGGAACAAATGTCTCAAGGAATTCGAAAATGAATTGACACACTTAAAGATAAATACCCCCTCATAAGCCGAGAGAATTGCTGCGTTATGTAGAGAGAGGTTATTATGTTTGGCAAGATCAAGTTGGTATTCAGCGTAATTTGTTGGATTGTGCAGGGAATCATCAACGACATCCGGTACAAGCCCAAGTACGCTATATTCGAGGCAAGTTTTCTCGAGAACAAGGACCTGGATACACTCCATGATCCGGAAAACGGGCATCAGGTTGAAGTGGTGGAGCATCCAACCACAGTGGATGTCATATTCTATCGTACATCCACAGATAAGGTACAGATATCACCACCTGTGTCTAGCTGGGGATATACGTTTATCAAGCACCAACTGAAAACTGAAACACTGGATAAATTACGGACGTTCATCAGGCGATGAACTCAGTAGAAGTAAATTGAGTTTCGGTGAAAGGACGAACCGCATTGGATCAAAACAACATAACTGAAGCATGGTGGTATATGAGCAAGAGAGTTACCATGGCAATCACGACGATTGCAATCTTCCTGAGCAGCATCTTTCCGGTGATGGCGGGGCAGGAAATCGTTCCTGCGGATGTCACAGTCAAAGTGCAGTATCAACTGAAGATGGACGGTTACAATTCATGGACGACAACGAACGCTTCTTTGAGGGGAGCGGT
>CAKUDG010000015.1 GCA_934644965.1 uncultured Victivallales bacterium
CTCGCCTTTAAGCTGAAGCTATTCGGCTACATACCGGCGCAGCCGGTAGTTTTTTTGCGCTTAAGCAATATAAAAACGAACGGCCCTCCCGCGGAAAGCAGCGGGAAGGCCGTTTTTCTTTTTTCAGTCCTCTGTAGATCCTCCTCACTGAGAGGGGAAAAACTCATCTCTCCAGGATTCCGGAAATGCGCGGCAGACGGAATCCCGCAAGGCCATTTTCCACGCAGAATCCGGCTCCGCCGGAATCGAGAACGGAATCGGGATCGGAAACGGAAAGAAGAGTTTTTCCGTCCACGTCAACGGAAATTCTTCCATGGCAGGCAGAACACCGGAGATCGAACACGCGGTCCTCCTCCAGCGGGAACGGGATCCGCCCGAGAGTCTCGCGGCCATAGAAGCAGCGGACGACCGAAAGCGCATTTCTTTCAAAAAGAACGGCATAAAATCGTTCCATTCCCTGATAGCAGAGGAGCACGCCGGAAGCGTCCGCGCCGTGGATTTTGAAACGGGTGCGGACAGAGGCGGATTTCCAGTCTCTGTTTCCCGTGATCAGAATGCCCATGCCCTCGTTTTTTCCAAAATGAGTGATGTTTTCAGAATCGTCTGAAAAGGCTCCCCGGACCGTATCCAGATTGGAAATCCATCCGAAAGGCTCCTTCGGGGAACGGAAGGCGATTCCCTGTTCGCCGGACTCGACACGGGCTTCGCCGCCCCAGTCGACCCAGTCCAGCAGGAGTTCACCGGGTCCTCCGGCAGTCTCGAAGCCGAACGCCGTGATGACATCCTTTGAAAGCGTTTCCCCGATCTGCCATTCCAGACGGAAGGATCTTCCCGCTTCCAGCGCCAGAGCCGGAGAGCGGAAGAACGTCTTCTCCCCCCCGGTCTCCGCAGCCGTTTCCACGATGAAGGCCAGGGTAGTTCCGGGAGCGGCGGAAAGAGTCCTCCCTTCCGCAGTCAGAGTCATTCCGCCGTACAGGAACGGAGTCCCCACGAATCCATGGCAGTCTCTGCCGCCGTAAACGGGAGTCCAGACGCGTCCGCCGGAGCGGAAACGCATCGACATCCCGAAGTGTCCGCGAAAAGCAAACTCTTCTGGGACAGACACATGGGAAAGAATCATGCCTCCGTTTCTGTTTCTGTCCGCCATGTATCCGTGCAGAGCCCCCGGCATTTCAAAGTGATGGCGGACTCCCCCCTTCGGAGCGGGAAGCGGCGGAACCTTCATCACCCTGCGCCCGATCGCGGCAATCCGGAGTGCATGCTGAAGGAAATCCGAGGTTCCGAGCGTCCCTTCCCCCGACGTCACCAGAAGACGATCCGCAAATGGAGAACGGAAATCATACGATTCGCAGATTCTCTCCAGCCCCGCGGCAAGCGCCGCCACGCTCCCTACGTTCCCCGAATTGCAGTCCGTGTCCCATCCAGCGGTATTGACAATGCACATGCAGCGGAAGAAATCGCTCCCCCCGTAAGCCCAACTCATGACCATCACGGCGTGGTTCGGAAGCACGTGGCAGTTGCCGCCGTAAACGGAATAGCCGTATGTCTGCCGGATGCGTTCAAAGGTGTGCTTCCAGTCGCCGTCCTCCTTCGCCCAGGCGCGGACGGCGCGGTGGACTTGCGCAATCATGCAGTCCGGGGGAATGACGGACACTCCGATGTCGAGAAGACGCTCCATATCCTTTTCCTCGAAAGCGGCGGAAACCATCGCCGCCACCACCTGCGCGGCATAGACCGCCTCCCCGTCGTGAGAGACCGATGCCGCCCTGCGCGCAAGCTCCGCCGCAAGACGCGGATTCCCGGGAGCAACCATCCCCCACACATCAATGAAAATCTGCCCCCCGATCTGTTCGGCGACTTTCCTCCCGTTCAGTTCCGCCGATCCCGAACGCGGCGAGGGGATCCCGTGCTTCAGACGCAGAAACGCCGTATGTTCCGTGGAATGCGCCATGCCCCCCCACCAGAGAACCGTCTGACCCTCCAGCAGATAATTGAGCCAGGTCTTCCCGTAGAAGTCCTCCGGCGTGTTTTCATAGAGACCCGAATCCTCCAGAGTGCGGATGAAAGTGAGAGGGCCGGAGATGTCGTCATCCGGCACGGCGATGGGCGCGTCCCCCTGGGTGTAATGGTCGAGAATGCCGTATTTCTCCTCGATCATCTCTTTGGACCACCCTTCCTGACATTTCCCGAAATACACTCCGATCCCTTTGCCCAGAAGGGCCGTGTACACTTGTTTTTCATAGTCCTGCATCATCGTCATACGGCAAAACGCTCCTTTTGCAATAGGCTGATCCGTTGTTTTTTTCTCTTGCAGACTCCGTGCGTCTGTGATACTTTAACGCATTTCCAGGAACAAATCATTGCAGAAAAAGGGAAAAATCGTGCAAAACCGACCTTTTCAAAGTTTTCAACGCAATTACGAACCCATCCCGCGCGAAGCGGATTTCCCGGTAAATCATTTTTTCCACGCCCCGCCGCCGGAAAAGATCGAATCCCTCCATCTGCATGACTGTCTGGAAATCGGGCTCTGCCGCAGCGGAAGCGGCATCTTCATTGTGGAGGACAAAGTCATGCCGTTTCAGGCCGGAGACATCAGCATCATCGAACAGACCGAATTCCACAAGGCTCAGAGTTTCGGCCGGATCCGCTCCGAATGGTATTTCATCCAGTTCCAGCCCGCGCAGCTTTTCGCGGAAAAAGGCGGCGGAAACGAATCCGCACCCGACGAAGGAAAAACCGACTGCCCCGGACCGCGCCTGGAATGCAATATTCTGGACGGAAACTCTCATGTCTTTCTGAAATCCGTTCTGGAACAGCTCTGCGGCGAACTGGAAAATCATCCCCCCTTCTGGCGGGAAGCCGCCCTGGGCCTCCTGCGGTGGATCACAAGCGAAATCGAACGGCTCTCGGATCCCGGAAAAGGAAATTCCCCGGAATCCTCCACGCCCCTCCGCCGCGGCAGCATCGAACGGCTCGGCCCGGCACTCCGGATGATTGCAGACGGGTATCCGAAACGGAACCTGAGCATCCCTCAACTCGCCCAGGCATGCGGAATGAGCCTGACTCATTTCCGCCGCGTTTTCCGCTCCACGTTCCGGAAATCCCCCCTGAAATACCTCACGGACTACCGCATGCGGATGGGCGCATGCCTCCTTCAGCGTGAAGGCTGCCAGGTCATGGAAGCCGCCGCGGCGGTGGGATACGGCGCCCCTTCCAGCTTCCACCGCCATTTCAAGGAAACCCATGCGGAAGCGCCGAAAAAATACGCCATGCGTTCCCGGCAGGGGAAACGCTTCGTCATTCCACCCCGTCAAGAGTGATTTTCGGCAGACGACCGTAGACACGGAAGAAAAACGTCCTGGCGGAATCTGAAACGGGATCCATCCGCACAGCTTGTGCGGCGCATCTCCGGGCAAAGGTCTCATCCCCCGCATTCCAGGCGTTCTCCCCCGCGATCAGGACTTTGATCGAGCCGATCCGGTCTTCCGGACGGATCACGCGAAACACACTGTACACCCGCGAAAGACTCCGCAGATCCGGCGGCGGATCAATCCGGTAAAACCAGAGCAGCTTGTTGGAATGATAATACATCATATTGGCGGGGGAATCCCCGGGAATTTCCTTCGCGGCGGCGATGTAGCGGTTGGAATAGGGGCCCATGGAACCCAGACTGCCCTTGTTGTATATGAAATACTCCGCATGCAGACGGTTGCAGAACTCCGCAAGCTGCTGCTCCGTGCCGTGAAAAACGGTGTTCAAAAAGATTTCCGTCGGACGGCGGATCCGTTCCAGACCGAACTGCGGATTCAGAGCAATCGCAGAACCGCAGTAGGCCTTCATCATGGGGCCGATCGTCAGATTCGCCATCACCCCTTTGCCGCGCGTGTTTTCCGAGCGTCGGAACCACTCGATCAGCGTGGCGGTCTCTTTCAGCTGGACATCTCCCGTATATCTCCTCTTCACGGCAAATAGAGAGGCGAAGACTTCCACTCCCAGACAGAAAATGCAACACACAATCAGAAAAACGCGCACTCCCTTCATCAGGCGGGGACGGGCCCGGAGACGCAAATAAGGCTCCTCCCCCTCCCTCGGCGCACGGTAACGGAACGCATGCAGATAATCCTGAATCAGCAGCGGAAGCGCCGTACACAGAAAAATAATCAGAAATTCATGATAGCGCACGATGTAGACAAAACCGACCGTGAACAGCACAGTGAACAACACGGGCAGCAGGGAACGCGCAGCCCCGCGGAGAAACGCCGCACGGGGCAGAGAAAAGACCGTCCCGAGAAAGAGCAGAAAATAAAAAAACGTCAGCGTCACGGGAAGAAGCCCGAAAAGCAGCCGGAAGAGCGTGAACTTCATCGTCAGCCCGAAATACAGGCTGGGAAAATAGGAAATCACTTCCATCCAGGTGGCAGAATGCATGGATGGCGTCCACATGATGCGCGCATCGTAAGTCAGCAGATCCGGATCCGGCGGCTTCACGTTCCCGAAGCGGATCTTCGCCCGCAGAAGTTCCGAAAAATGACTGTAGTTCGACGCATATTCAGGCGTATTGACAAAGAAATACCACACTCCATACAAAACCGCCGACACCAGCAGCACCCGGATCAGCCGCTCCGGGAAACGCCGTTCCTTCCACTGCGCTTCCCACCCCCTCTTCGATTCTCCCGCTCCATTGAAGCTGCTGCAGCAGGCCCTCCCCCCGCCGAAGAGCAGGACCGAAATCAGAGTCGGCAGAATCACAAGAACCAGGGGCGACATGATCAGACTGTAGGTCCGGTTGAAGGGAATGATCAAAGCGCTCAGGACCACCGCCGCCGCAATCAGAATCCAAGCATTCCTCCGTGCAGCGGTCACCTTCCCGCCGAGCAGGTAACGGAAGAGTTCAAAGATCCCCCAGAGACTGAAAAACATCTGGCAGAGATCCCAGGTGGACACCGCCGCAAAAGTACAGAGAAAAAGTCCGACCTCCTTCCAGCGGTTCGGCCGGAGATAGACCGCATGCGCCAGCACAAGCGCCGCAATCAGGAAGGGCATGCAGAACTCCCCGCGGACCAGATCCTGCCCCGTCGCCCGCGCAACCGAGGCAAGTGCGACGGCATGGAGCAGTCCGCCCATCAGCGCCAGGGGCCTCGGACACTTCAATACAGTCAGCCACAGAAACAGCAGCCCCGAAACCAGACTCGCCCACAAACGAATCTGCAGACTCATCCACCACGCCATCGCCGGATTGTCCTGGAAACGCTCTTCTCCCGGTTCCGGCACAGGATCCGGGAAGAGAGCATTCTTCACCCGGTATCCCCAGCCCAGAAACCATTCCAGGCCCATGACCATCTGTTCGTAGGGGGCAAGATCCTCCTGCCCGAGCAGGAGTTTGTCGCTTTCCGGAACGCCCCTGCCCTGCGCGATATCCTGAGCATAGGAGAACATCATGCCGCTCTCGATGGTGAAGGGCGCGAAATTCGCGTGCCGGTGCGGGAAGAATTTCCGGAAAAAGGGAAGCTCCTTCTCCTGAGGCACGTCCCGGATGATCTTCCCCAGATCGTATACGGCGTTGTTGTAGTGATAGGTCTTGACCGCAAAGGAGACAAAGACACAGAGAAGAAAGAGCAGAAATGTCACAAGAGCCCGTTTCCGTTTCCCTTTTCCGTCCCCGATTCCACACAGCGGACTTCCCGCAGACGAACAATTTTCCTTCATGATTCAGAACACCTTCCGCATCTGGGAGGACTGAATGCCGAGCTCCTCCCGGTATTTGGCAACAGTACGGCGCGCGACCTCGAAACCGCGCGATTTGAGCATCTCCATAATTCTGCTGTCCGAAAGCGGCGCCGCGGGATCCTCCGCCGCAACCGCATCCCGGATGATTTCCTTGATCCCGCGCGATGAAATCTCCTCCCCGTTTTCCGAACGGAAACCTCCGGAAAAAAAGAAGCGGAATTCAAAAAGCCCCTTCGGCGTCTGCATGTATTTATTGGCGACGGCGCGGCTGACCGTGGTTTCATGCAGTCCGATGCGTTCGGCAATGTACTGCATGGTCATGGGTTTCAGCCAGGCAGTCCCCTTGCGCAGGAAATCATGCTGCATGGATACGATCAGTTCGGCAATCCGGAGGATGGTCTTGCCGCGCTCCTCCAGGGCGCGGATCAGAAGACGGCCGGAAGCCAGTTTCTGGCGGAGGTACGATTTCGTCTCGTCCGGAAGAGAGGGATCCTCCAGCATCCTCATGTAGACGGGGGAAATCACGAGTCGGGGAATGTGCTCGCTGTTGAGCGAAACCTTGAATTCCTCCCCGTCAGGCTCGACGATCACTTCCGGGACCACATACACCGGAGTCTCCGCCGAAATCGAAGACGCCGGATGCGGATTCAGCGCATGCAGCTCCTCCATCAGACGATTCAGTTCCTCCATGGAAATTCCCATTTCCTTCGCCGCCTGCGGCAGCTTGTTCCGCGCCACCAGATCAAAATGGCGTTCCACCAGTTCAGCCAGATGCGAATGCGCCTTATTTCGGCGCTCGATCTGAAGAAGCAGGCACTCTCGGAGATCCCGAGCTCCGATGCCAGGGGGATCAAAGGACTGCACGAGTTTCAGAGCCTTTTCCACGGTTTTCATCTCTGCGGAAGTCGCCTGAGCGATGTCCGCAAGAGGTGTCTTGAGGTATCCCGCGTTGTCGATGCTTCCGATGATTTCCTCCGCGGGGGCCTTCAGTTCGGCGGGGACGTCGGAAAGACGGAGCTGCTCCATCAGATCCTCCTGCAGCGATTTTTCCGCGACAATCGAGTCGAACAGATGACGGCGGCGGTCTTCGCTTTCCGGGGAATAGTCCGCAGTGGAGTTCTCTTCGCGGAAGGCGTTTCCGGGGAGAAAATCGCTCCATTCTCCGGAACCGTTTTCAAGATATTTTTCAAGCCCTTCCGTGAAATCGTCCCGGTTGACATCGAAATTTGGAATTTCGGAGGGAATGCCGTTTTCGGAATCGGAAGCTGCCCCTGCATCCCCGGAGGCGGCAGAAATGCGGAAGGAGGAAGGACGGGAGGGATCCAGCTCCTCACCCGGGAAAGCCTCTCCGGAATCGGGAGCAGAGTCGAAATCAGAAGAGGCATCGGCAGAGCCGGGAGCAGAGTCGGAATCGGGCTCCGGGGAAGAAGAAGCGGAATCGGCAGAAGATCCGGACAGGGGATCCCCCGTCTCCAGCACAGGATTGGAGAGGAGTTCCTGATCGATTCTGTTTTCCAGCTCCATCACCGGAAGCGTCAAGATTTCCAGGGACTGGATCTGCTGGGGGGCGAGGATCTGCTCCTGCCTCAGAGTCTGACCCTGGCTGAAATGCTGCTGCATCTGCGCCATGCGTGTTTCCCGAACGTGTTTCCGAAATGAGTTTGTGAGTTTGCAAGTAAAGAGTTTGTAAAATGTCTGCCAAAGAGTCAGTCCGTTCTTTTCTCTCTTTCCGCGGCTGCGGGCTCTGTCGGACCCCGAAAGGCTGGTACTATAGCCCCGCCCCGGGAAAGAAGCAAATCCGAAAGTGCCGTGTCCGAAGATCCTGCGAAAAAAAACGGAAATCGGATCGGACACAGAAACAGAGAACTTGCATTGAGGCACAAATCTGCTATAATACCTGATTCAATAAAAAGAAGGTTTCTTGCAAAAAATCCCCTTTCTCAAGATTCATTTTTTCTCAAGGGAAAGAGGATTCGGGACATTGACAACAATGACAGCTCACTTCGGATTCACCATACTGGGCAGCGGAAGCTCCGGGAACGCCACCGTCCTGCACGGACCGGAAGGCTGTTTCCTGCTCGATGCCGGATTCAGCATGAAGGAACTCTGCAGACGGATGGAAGCCATGGAAATCAATCCGTGCTCCATCCGCGCACTGCTCCTCACCCATGAGCATCAGGACCATATCCGCGGATGCCGGGTGTTTGCGGATCATTTCCGCATCCCCGTTTACCTGACGCCGGACACCTGCAGAGATATGGCCGCCAGACACCTGCTCGGAGAAAAAAAATGCCTGATTTCGCCCGGCTCCCCGTTCACACTCTGCGGACTGCGCGTGGAACCCTTCTCCATTCCGCATGACGTGGACGCCACAGCCTATGTCTTCACATGCGGAGAACGGAAATTCGGGTTCGCAACCGATCTGGGGCATGTGAACATGCTCGTGATGCAGAAACTTTCCGGCTGCGACGCTCTTGTGATTGAGGCGAATCATGATACGGCAATGCTCCGGGATTCCAGACGTCCGCTCCATGTCAAGCGCAGAATTCTCGGAAGACAGGGGCACCTGAGCAACGACTCGGTCCTGGAGGCGCTGAACGGACTGCTCACGGAAAAAACCCGCAGCCTCACCTTCGCCCATCTGAGCGGAGAATGCAACGATGAATCCCTGCTTGAAGGGCTCGCATCAGAAAGACTTTTCCAGCTGGGAAGGGCAGACGTTCCATTCCGGATCGCCCGGCAGTCCGCCCCGCTCGAAACCATCTGGCTGTGAACGAAAAACACGAAAAACGCGGACGGGAATCATACAAAAACAGCACGATCTCAGGACGGGATGAAAATGACAGAAGAAAAGAAAAAAATCATGCTCTCCGAAGCCTATGAACAGTCTTCCGGAAACGCATCGGCAGAAGAAAAGGAAGAAGTGGTCCGCGTTTCCCGTTCGGCGCCTTCTTCCGTCATCATCAGCACGCCCGATCCCCTGCCTTCTCCGGAAGGAGAAGGAAAAGAAAATGAAAAAGGGCGGGAGGATATGGAGTCTGCCCCGGAAACACCGTCAGGATCCTCTTCCGCCACGCCGGGAGAAACGGAGAGGACGGGGGAAGAAAACAACAGCGTGGGAGTGGAAATCGTTACGGGAGAGGACGCAGGAAACAAAGAGAATGCGCCAAGCGGAGGAGACGCGGCAAACGGAGAGAATGCTGGAAACGGAGAAAACGGGGGGAGAATCCTGAAGATTTTCTGCCACAACTGTTCCCAGAAACTGGATGTCACGAGTCTGGTGCCGTTTTCGCATTTCGACTGCCCATCCTGCGGGGCGGAGCTGATCGTCCCGAAATGGTTTGACAACTATCTTCTGGAGGAACCCGGCGGCATCGGCGGAATGGCGACCGTATACCGGGCACTGGACATTGCACTCGACCGTGAAGTCGCCATCAAGGTGCTGAAACAGGAAGTGGCGGACACTCCGGGCAGTTCGGAACTTTTTCTGAATGAAGCCCGCACCGCAGCCACGATCAATCATTATGCGGTTGTTCCGATCTACACCTGCGGCGTCTATGAGGGGCAGACGTACATCATCATGCAGTACATGGGCGGAGGCTCTCTGGAAACCCAGTTGAAGCTCAATCGCGGGCTGCTTCCACTCCGGAACGTCATCCGCTGGATTCACGACATTGCCGAAGGGCTGGAAAATGCCCGTTTACACGGGATCGTCCATCACGACATCAAGCCGGGCAACATTCTTCTCGACATCGAAGGGAATGCAAAAATCGGCGACTTCGGCATCGCACAGATCATCAAGGACAATGGTCCGGAACGGATTGTCGAACAGACCACCCGCACCTGGATCAGCCCTCATTACGTCAGTCCGGAAAAGGTCAGGACAAAAAAAGAGGATTTCCGCGGGGACATTTACAGTCTCGGAGCCACCTTCTACCATCTTGCCACCGGGTTCACCCCCTTCAGCCACGACGACATGGATGAACTCATCCGCATGCGTCTCACCCACGATCCCATGTATCCGCACCTTCACCGTGCGGAGCTGAGCTCCTCCCTTTCCCGCCTGATCATGGCCATGATGGACCGGGATCCCGAACGCCGCCCGTCCTATCAGGAAATCATCGGCGAACTCTCGGAGGCTCTGAAGTCCGGTCAGCAGCAGACGCAAAGTTTTCAGAAAGTCAAAAGGAATGAAAAACCCGCCAGGCAGATTGTTGTCCCGAAAGATCTTCTATCCCAGAACGGACGGAAACAGCATCCTGCATCCACGGGGAAAACGGGATTTCTGATCTTTCTGCTTCTGCTCGCGCTTCTGCTCGGACTTTCCTTTTTCGCGTGGCGGGAAGGGGTTCTGAATCGGTATTTTGCCTTTCTTCCGCCGCCTCCAGGGCATGTGGAGTTTCAGAAAGACCTGGTGCCTGAAGTGAGTCTGGCGCTCTCCCTGGGCAATCCGCGCGCGGCGGTGGAATTCGCCGAACCCGTTCTGGACAGCGAATCGGAACAGGATCAGTCAAAACGAAAACAGGCCGCCACACAGCTGGCGCTCGCTTATTATCTTACAGGAAGTCCGGATGCGGCAAAACGCTGTGCAGAACTGGAAAAGAAACTTTCCGGCGGCGAGGAAACAGAAGATAGTGCCGCAGGACTGAAAGAGAGTTCTCCCGCTCTTGACATCATCCGCCACCTCGCCTTTCTTCCGGAAGGAAAAGCGGGAGAAACGGAGGGTGAAGAAAACGCCCTTTCTGAAAAAATCTCCTCCTTCCCCGATGATTATCAGGCAGCGGGCGAGCTGGCACTCCTGCTGAAAGGACTTCAGAACAGCTCCCGGACTCAGCCCGAACGCTTTCTCCGGAATTTCCCTGAAATCCTTTCCAGACTCCCCGGCAACTCCTGGGCAGCCGCTTCCTGGAAGAAACGCATCCCCTACTGGAAACAGACTCTGACGGAAAAACACGGCATTGCCGCAGATCTGGAACCCGCCTTCGCCGGGCTGCTGGAAAAGGAATCCCCCTGGCGCTTTGAAAAGGTGGAGTCCTCCCGGATTTTTGCGGATTTCGAGCTTCCCGGAGCCATCCGGATTGATTTTTCCAACGAACTGGCAGGAAGCGGCAGCGGCGGAGGGGCATTGTCCAGTCCGGGCGCGACGCAGCAGCAGGAAGGGGGAACGGGTGGAACAGCAGTCACGACACCGTCATCCCCGGGAGAAACCGTTTCCGCTCACATGGACGCATCCAGGCAGGAAAAGATGGAGATCACGGAGGAAAATCTTGCCGCACTGGATCAGGATTTCATGAAAACGCGTCCGACACCTCTGTCTCCAGCAGCCCTGACGCAGAAAGAAGTCTCCACTCACCTTCTTCAACTTCCTCTTGCCAAACGCAGAGGCGAAGCGGAACGGGCATCCATTCTTCTGGAGACGAAGGACTTCATCACAAAAATGATGCTGAAGATCCCCTACGAGGCGGAAAGTTTCTCCAGCATTTCCGAAACCTTCGGACCTGGGATTCTGATGGCGAATCCGCGTTATCTTTCCTACAAGACCGACAAGGGGAAGCGCAGCCGCCTGGAATGGTCTCAAATCCCTGTGGAAGAATACATGCGGATCATTTTCCACTATGCCAGACTCCGTGAAAGCATTCTTGCATCCGAAACGAATGTATCCGATGCGAATAAGAAAGTCCTGGCCTGGGATTATCTGCGTCTGGCAGTTCTTTCCGCGTGGTACGGCAATTACGCGGATGCGGCTGAGGCGTCCAAAAAGGCGATTTCCGTTTATCCGGAAATCTCAAAGGACGTTTACCGCCTGCTTTTCAACTGAAAAACGGATGAAAAAGGGATCCGGGAAAGACGACACACGGCATGTCATGACGGCACAGAAGTGGAAAAGGGGGGAGAAAAAAGGGGAGCAGGCAAAGATGAAACTGCAGAAAAAATTGATTTTGCTGATGGGGAGCACTGCCCTGATCGTCGGGACCCTGGTCCTGACAATCGCTTTTCTCCATCTGAACGCAACCTTGAAGCAAATCGGAACAAGCCGGCAGGAATACGCCGAACGGATGTTCCTGGAAAAAACCATCGTTTCGACAGATACAGCCGCAAAACTGCTGGACCGGACCCTGGAACTCAAATTCAATCATCTTGCCGCATACCGCCCCCTCGGCAGAGAGGATCTGGAGGAATGCAGGAACTATCTGAAAGAGCGAATGCCCAGTCTTTACGATTCGGAAGTCATTGCGGCTCAGTATACACTGGATCAGGAGAAGCATCCTCACTTTCATCCGGATCTGCGTTTTTCCTTCCAGAAACAGGGAAATCTGATTCAAGCATCGGAATTTCCAGAATTCTCCGGAGACGAAAATCTAGTCCGTTTCCTTTCCATGGATCCCGGACGCGGGAAAACGACTTATCTGATTTCCGGCGGAACTCTCTGGTTTGTCTACGCCATGCGCAATCCGGACACAGAGGGGACATTCACCTTCTACGCATTCCGCCAGACCGAGGCCATACTGACAAAAAATCTGGTTCCTGACCGTTTCTCCCTGTATCTTCTCCTCTCCGGCGACCGGATCCTCTTCCGCTTCTCGGAAAATCCGGACCATCTCCGCGACTTCGACAGTTCCGCATCCGACAGACAAAACGCAATTCTTTTTGCAAAAACCTTAAGCCAGGACAAGGTCTCCACCTATTTAAGCGAAGGAAACGATCCGGAGGACGCCTGCCTCTTCAGCGGGACTCTTTTATCAGTGCCCTTTTTCGGAGGACCGGAACTTTCCCTTCTGAAAATAGCCCCGCTTGCCCAGTCCATTCCGCCTGTTTCCAATTTTGTAGACATCAAAATCGAACAGCTGTTCTTCTCCATACTGCTGATTGCCTTTCTGGGGCTGCTGCTCTTTTTCGTCCCGCTTTTTTACTTTGCAAGACTGATTGCGGGACCGATCAGCCGTGCAGCCGCCTTCGCAAACATTCTTGCAAACGGGGAATTTCCCCCGCAGGCAGCGGACGACAGCGGAATTGATGAGATCAATCTCCTGATGAAATCTTTGAATCACATGCGCGACAGATTGAGCAACATGATCGCGAAACTCAAACGCAGTCACGCCCGTGAACTCCAGGCCAGGCGCGATGCGGAAAACGCCAATCACCTGAAATCCGATTTTCTGGAAGGGATCTCCTCCGAACTCCGAAATCCGCTGGACGCCATCTCCCGGATCTCCACGCGGCTTCTCCGCGAGATCCGGAACGTGAAGAATGCTTCCCCGCCGCCAATAGAGGAACTCGCCGTCTCGCTCGAAGGCATCCGTGCCAACAATGACAAATTAAAGGAAGTCATTGAAACCATTCTGGATCTGGCAAAACTAAATGCCTCCGATTTCACGCCGGACGGGGTGGAATTCGATCCGGGCGCCATGATGCACGATCTCTACAGAAGCGCACAGAAACTTGCCGCGGGAAAATCGCTCGAACTGGAAAATCATTACACTCCGGATATGCCGAGAGTCATTTACACGGACAGGGAATTTCTCTTTCATATTCTGACGCTGATTCTTTCCTCTCTTGTCAAGCACGCCCCGGCCTCCGGCAAAATTGTATTCGGCTGTTCCGGCCCCGGGAAAACCATTGTCTTCTGGTTCAAGGCAACGGGAGGAAATCAGCTTGCGGATCAATTTCTCCGTTTCCTTCAGACACAGGATGCCGACCCCTTCCGCAAAGGGGGAAGGACGGACACCCACAGCATTCTCAATCTGACCATCGCAAGAAGCAATGCTCATCTGCTCGGAGCCGAATTTGAAGCGTCCAGTTTCGAGACATCTGAGTTCCATTTCAAAGTTTCCTTCCTGAAGGCCGATATCACTCCGCTTTCTCTTTCAGACACCACGCGGCTGCGCCGCAGGGACATCATCAACAACAATCCCGGCGGCGGGGACATGGAAAACGCCATTCCCGGACAGAAATCAATGGAAACCACGAAAACCAATCTGCTTCATTCCATCCGGAATGTCGCAAGAGACTCGTTCCTTTCCCATCCGGAGATTCTGATTCTGGAAAACAGCGCATCCACGGCATCCGTTTTGAAAATGATGCTCCGGGATTTCCCGTGCTCCATTGACCTCGTCGCAACGGAACGGGAATGTCTGGAGGCGTGTGAGAACAAGCGTTACAAGATCGTCCTCATGAGCGCGGTCATTCCCGGAATCAGCGCCTCCTCTCTGACCAGACGTCTCCGCGAACTCGCTCACGGAGCTCCCTCCGGAATCATCATTCTGATGGGGTATCAGGAAGAAGGGGGAAAAGAAGCCTTCCTTGCCGCGGGAGCGGATATCTGTCTGGCAAAACCCGTCAATGCAGACGAGCTCCTTCAGGCAATCCGCAGTCTGTCCGTATAGGGGGGATCGCAGGGGAAAAGAGCCGGATCCCCGCATTTCATCTCCGCAAGGACAGGGGCTGTGGAGCCTCCGGCGGCAGACTTCTGAAGCCGGAAGTTTTTTCCCGGGCTTCCTGATTTTCCTGATTCTCTTTTCCAGGGAATCAACTTCCTTTCATTCAAGATTCAAGGGGAATCATGGAAAATCAGAGGAGAGAAAAGAGGGAAATCCCGGAAAGGAAGAAAAAGACGGCAGGGGCCTGAATTCCGGACCCGCCCTTGCTCGGCTCAACGACGGGGTCTGACGGTACTCCGGGTCAGAGTCGAGGTCTGCTTGTAGGACCAGAGAAGCGGCCCGTTCTTGCCCGCATTGTTTTCCAGAGAATAGAAATCCCATGCGAAATCAAAAGAACTCACCGGTGCGACATGCATATCGGAAAACATGACAACACATTCCAAATTATGCCGTCCCTTCATGAAATCCTGAATATAAATTTTATTGGCTTCATTTTCAAAAATGTTGGATCCGTTCAGCAATGCCGCCTGACCGGAAGGCGTGGCCCCCGCCCCCGGAACGAAATAACCGACATTAACAGCCCATCCGGAATACACACCGGCATCCCATCTGCCCCGATCCGTGCCATTCGTGGAAAAATCAGCCACCATACACTTGACTGAAGGAACAAGAATTTCCGAATAGCGCATGTGTCTCACATAATCGGATCTTTGCGCGACAAAGGAGGCGTTGAAGCCATATCCGGACGAATATCTTACATCAGTGGACGGATAAGCCGCCCGGACTGGAGTGCTCGGACAGCGGAACACCTTGTACTGCCCCCTCCCGTAGGTCGTCGCCAGCAGCTGGGTCCAAAAGGGATGACTGCAATAAGGTGTACAAAAAGGATTGTTTGCCGAAATGGGAACGACAAAACCATCAAAATCAGAAGCATACAACTGAAAGAACACAGAAATCTGCTTGACATTCGAGATACAGGACGTTTTGCTCGCCATTGCCTTTGCCGCACTGAGAGAGGGAAACAGCAGCGCGGCAAGCAGCGCAATGATCGCAATCACCACCAGAAGTTCAATCAGAGTGAAACGGGATTTTCCACCCCTTCCTCTTGCTGCGGAGAAAAACAAACCTTTCCCTTTTCCTTTTTCTTCTTTCATCGCCTTCCCCCTGTTAGCGCATCAGATGCATTCCCATCCACGATACCATGCGCAAGTTGTTCTTGATCCGGCCTGTTTCCCCTTGTTGTGCGGCTCTGCAAAGCCGCACAAAATTTACCACCTTATCCTCCCCTCTCCGTGACCAGAACCAGATGAAATATCTGTAAATCAAGAAGAGAATCCGAAAAGGCGCTCAAACAAGCATGGCAGCATGCTGTTTCCGGAGCTGATGTAAAAAGTTTCCAATCTGTATAATTATAAAATACAATTAAACTTCTGTCAAGCCCTCTTGCAGAAAAACAGTCCGGGGAAAGCCAGCCGCTGCCATTTTTTCCGCAAAGGGAAGAGGGCGGAAGATTCGTTTTCATAAGCCGCACGAAGAGACTTGCCTCTCAAAAAAGAAAAAGACCTGGGAGGAAAAGAAGTGAGGGGTAAAAACATCTTCATCCGTCAAGAAACATCCATGAAGGAAAAAATCCGTCAGCCGCTGATGACGCGGTCGAACTGATCGACGGAACCGAAGCGGAAGAGGCCCGCCCTCTTGAACTTGCTTGCGTCGGCGAGAAGACAGTTGG
Source organism: uncultured Victivallales bacterium (assembly GCA_934644965.1). Lineage (GTDB taxonomy): Bacteria > Verrucomicrobiota > Lentisphaeria > Victivallales > UBA1829 > CAJMAW01. Next base: position 15,835 of record CAKUDG010000015.1, read on the forward strand.
ACCTGGAAATTTCCAGCAGTTTCATGAGAAGAGACGCATGAGTCTCATGATTGGTGGTCAGGACGCCGCCATCGACGCCGAAAGCCGAGACGAAAGCCCGGGTGACGGTCAGTCGTTCGAGTTCCCGAAGAGTGGTCTGTCCCAGGAAGGAATTCATTCTTGCGTCATACGTCCCCCCCAGCGCAATCAGGACGTAATGGGAGGGGAACTTGTGGAAATTCTGTACGATCATGACCGAATTGGTGATGATGGTCAGATTGGAATAACGCGCTTCCAGCAGACGTTCGGCGAGGAAAAAGACGGTGGTGGAGGAATCGAGGAAAACAATGTCTCCATCGGAAATTTCCTCTTCCGCCATCTGTGAGATTTTCTGTTTCTGTTTCCGGTTGCGGTCGATGCGGTCCTGGAAGGTGGAGGAAAGGACCGTCATTCTGTCTCCCGGATCGCATTCCTCGGAATAGGCCACACCTCCGTGGAGGTGACGGATCCTGTTCCGGGCGGCGAGCCAGGCAATGTCCCTGTGAATGGTCGCCTGAGAAACGCCGAAATGCTCCATGAGTTCGGAAACGCGGCAGTATTTTTTCTCTTTCAAATAGTCCAGAATGGCAAAAGTTCGCAGATTTTTCAAGATCATCTCTCCCCGGCGCTCTCCGGCTGAATGGAATTCGTTCGAGTTTGAGAAACCTGGCGGCAGACAGTTGAAATCGCTTGAGGTCTTTCATTCACCGGAGCATACTTTAGCGGAGGATAGGAAAAGCGTCAAGCAAGAGGAATGATAAATTATGCGAAATTCTCATTTTTTCTCATAAAGTTATCATAAAATACCAGAACTGGAATCTTGACAATTCTCATGGGAAGAACTAGTCTTATCCGGAAACAACAGGAGAGGACGGCGCAGGTGAAAGAATCCAAAGGCATTGAATATGTTGCACTCGGCTTCTGCAGCAACGATTATCTGAGCATTCTTCCGGAAATCCCGCTGGACGGGAAAGTCCAAATTCTCGAACACCTTGTCCAGGGAGGCGGCCCCGCGGCGACATCCGCAGTGGCGGCCTCCCGGCTCGGATGGAAAGCCGCTTTTCTCGGAAGCATCGGCGACGATGCGCCGGGAACGAAAATTCTCGACGATTTCAAAGCCGAAGGCGTGGACTGCTCCGGGATACGCATCCGGGAACACTCCGCTTCTCCGATCGCCTACTGCTGGATTGAAGCGCCGACCGGCAAACGGAGCGTTGCCTGGACCCGCGGCTCTCTGAAGGAACTCCGTCCGGAAGAGGTCGACATGGGACTCGTGCAAAACGCCCGGGTCCTCCATCTGGACGGTCATCACACGGAAGCCGCCATCGCCGCCGCGAAAATGGCAAAACAATCCGGGACACTTGTCAATTTCGATGCCGGCACCGTCCGGCCCGGAGTCGAAGAACTCGTGAAACTTTCGGACATTCTTTTCACCTCTGAACACTTCGCCTTCCAGTGGACCGGCGAAACCGATCCGGGAAAAGCGCTTCCGAAACTGCAGGAATGCGGGGCGCGCGTCACGGGCATCACGCTGGGGGAAAAGGGATCCGCCGCATGGGTCGGGGGGAAGGTCGTTTTCTGCCCGGCCTTCCGGATCAAACCCGTCGACACGACCGGTGCAGGGGACGTCTTCCACACCGGATTCGCCGTCCGTTACCTGGAATGCGGAGACATTCCGGAAAGCATGCGTTTTGCATCCGCTGTTTCCGCCTTGAAATGTCTGAAGCCCGGGGGACGCACCGGCATCCCGAGCCGCGATGAAACGGAAGATTTTCTGAAAAAACATTCCTGAGGCTCCGGTTCCCATTTCTGCCCGTTCCATGAGCGCCGTTCTCCGGAAAGAGGAGACCTGGAAAAACAAGTGTCAACATCAGATCTTCCGCTTTCCACAAAAAGAGAATCCAATATAATCATCCCAGAGAGAGAGAAAATACACAGGAGCATTGCAACACATGAGCAGCGAACGGAAAACATTCAAAATCGGCTATCTGCCTCTGACCAAGGCAAACTGGACCAATGAGACGCTGGAAGCGGCCAGGGAAACGGCAAGGAAGACGCTGGAGAATCTTCCGGATGTCGAAGTCATCGGGGGAAGCCGCATGATCGACTTTGAAGACAAGGCCCTTGCGGAGCTGGAACGCTTTGAAAAAGAGCGTCCGGACATGATCATTGCACATTTCATGACTTTTTCGCTCGGAGTGATTGTCCCGATGTTTGCACAGCGTCTGGGAGTTCCGGTGCTGCTCTGGTCGATGAAGGAGCCGGATCCCTGCGGAGGACGTCTTCAGAACAACTCCTTCTGCGCGGCGAATATGAATTCGCATTTTCTCTACCGGATGCATGTGCCGTATTTCCACATTCATGCGGATGCGGGATCGGAGAAGGCGGAGAAGGAACTGAAACGCGCGATCCGCGTTGTACGGACGGCGGAGGCTCTCAAGCGGATGAGAGTCGGACTGATCGGCGGACGCGTCCCCGGATTCTACACCTCCTCCTGCGATGAAATGCTTCTGCGGACCAAAATCGGTCCGGAAGTCAAGATCATCACGGAACATGAAGTTATCGAATGCGCCCGGAAACTCCGTCCGGAAGAACTTCAAGACGCGTTGAAGACCATTCTTTCCGACGCGCCCGTGCATGAAAGCGACGGTCCCACAAAGGAACAGCTCGAAAAATCCGCCGCGCTCTTCGGAGCCGTGAAAAAAATGAAGGTGCGTTTTCTCGTGGACAGTTTCGCCATGCGCTGCTGGCCGGAATTCATCTCCGGCGAACTCTACGGGATCGCCGTCTGCTCGACCATCGGACACCTGACCAATCACGGATTCCTGACTGCATGCGAAGGCGATGTCTACGGAGCAGTCATGATGCGGATCGAACAGGAACTCACCGGAAAGAAACCCTTCTTCTGCGACATGATTGTCATGGAAGGCGATTACGGAGTCGCCTGGCACTGCGGAGCGGCTCCCTGCGCGCTCTGCCGCGAAGGATTCCAGCCGACACTCCGGAAAAGCGCCACCATCGAAGGCGGAGGCGTCAAAGGCGTGACCAATGAGTTTCCGCTCAAAGCCGGGCCCGTCACACTCGCCCGTCTCGGGGAAAAGCGCGACGGAGAGGGATTCCGGATGCTGATCGCCACCGGAGAAGCGCTCGACACCGATCTGTTTGTCCGCGGGAATCCGCTGAAAATCCGTTTCAGCGCCTCCTGCGACACACTCCGGGATGTGGTCATCAGCCAGGGCTGGGAACATCATTACGCCCTCGCCTACGGGGATCTTGTCCCCGAACTCGAAGCGCTCTGCCGGATGCTGGACATAGAAACCACCATTGTCCGCTGACGCTTCTTTTTTCCCGGTCTTCTTCTCTGCCCTCCTCTGTACAGCATGGGGAGGGCAGGAAAGACAAGAAAAGCCGGAAAAGCTCATCTGAGAAAAAAAAACAGTAAAGGAGAAGTCCTGAATCATGACGAAAAGAAATGAAAATCTTCTGATTCACCTGGATCCGGTCCAGGGCTACAATCCCGTCTTTGAAGTCGGGGAATACCACATGGAACTGACGAAATTCGGTCTGATCCGCCTGGAGGCGGGAAGCGTCTTCCGGGGGGAGACGGGGGAATATGAAGCGGCCCTGGTGCTGCTCGGGGGGAAATGCGCCGTCCGGGGAAAGGATTTTGCGTTTGCGGAAGTCGGGGGACGCAAAGACGTGTTCGACGGCAAGCCGCATACCGTCTATCTGCCCTGGGAAACGGCATATGAAATCACGGCGCTCACAGATGTGGACATTGCCTTCAACGCCTCCCCGGCCTCACGCGAAACGGCTGCGCCATGCGTGATCGCTCCGGAACAGACCCGTGAACTCATCCTCGGGCGCGACAATTTCCAGCGACGCGCCACCATCATTCTCGATGAAACTTTCCCTTCCGAACACTTCTATATCGGCGAAGGCCTGATTCCCTCCGGGAACTGGTCCGGCTATCCCCCGCACAGACACGACATCGACGCCCTTCCGGAAGAAATCGACATGGAGGAAACCTACTTCTACCGTTTCAATCCCCCCCAGGGCTTCGGGATCCAGAAGGTCTACCAGCCCGACGGTTCCATAGATGAAACCTATACGGTCAAACAGAACGACACCGTCGCCATCGCAGAAGGCTACCACCCCCTCTGCGGCGCGCCGGGCTATGACATGTACTATCTCTGGACCATGTGCGGCAAACACAACCGCGGCCTGATCTCCTCCAAGGATCCCGCCCACGCATGGGTGAAGTGATGATGACGATGTCCGGAGGAGGAACAAAGAGAGAGGAAGAGCTGCTGCTGGGAATCGACTTCGGAACAGGAGGATGCAAGATCTCGGCCGTCACTCCGGAGGGGGAACTCCGCGGAGAAGCGTCCATTGAGTATCCGACGTACCACGAACATCCCGGCTGGTCCGAGCAGGAGCCATCCGACTGGTTCCGCGCAATGTGCGGGGCACTGAGGATCCTGTCGGAGAAAGGGACGGACCTTTCCCGCGTCCGGGCCGTCGCGTTCGACGGCTCGACACACAACGCGGTGCTTCTGGACGAAGGCATGAATCCTGTCCGGCGCACAATCATGTGGACGGATCAGAGAAGCGTCCGCGAATGCGCCTTTCTGAAGGAGAAAACCAGCCCCTCCGTTTTCGACACAGCCTGGCAGATGCCCGCCCCGACCTGGACCCTCCCGCAGCTGATGTGGATCGCCGCTCACGAACCGGAAATCATCCGGAAAACGAGACACATTCTCTTCGTCAAGGACTACGTGCGCTATCTCATGACAGGGGTCTGCGCAACAGACCGGATCGAAGCGCAGGGAACGCTGTTTTACGATATGGCAAAGCAGAACTGGTCGGAAGAACTCTTCGCCTTCACGGGGCTTTCCCCGGAAACGCTTCCTCCGCTCATCAGTCCGACGGATCAGACGGGAAGGATCACGCCCGAAGCCGCTCGTCTGACAGGCCTCCCGGAAGGGATTCCGGTCATCTGCGGCAGCTCGGACTCCGCGGCGGAAGACTACGGAGCCGGAGCGGTCGAAGCGGGGGACTGCATTGTCAAACTTGCGACGGCCGGCAATGTGAATGTCATGACCTCCCATCCCCATCCTTCGGAACGGACTCTGACCTATTCCCACGTGATTCCGGGGATGTGGTACACGGTCTCGGCCACAAACGCAGCAGCACTCTGCCAGAGATGGTTCCGCGATCTCTTCTGCGAAACGGAAAGAAAACTTGCGGAAGAATCCGGGAAAACCGTTTACGAACTGATGAACGAATCGGCCGCGGAATCGCCTCCGGGGGCGAACGGAGTGTTTTTTCACCCGTATCTGCAGGGGGAGCGTTCGCCGTACTGGGATGCGTCGTTGCGCGGGAGCTTCACTGGGGTGAGCGTTTCCTCCCGGAAGTCCGACTTTCTGCGGGCCGTACTGGAAGGCGTGGCCTTCTCCCTGCTGGACTGTTACGGCTCCATCCGGGAAATGAAACTCCCGGTGAAACGCATCATTCTGATCGGCGGAGGAGCCAGGAGCGCACTCTGGAGCAGAATTGTCTGCGACGTATTCCGCCTGCCGCTGCGAATTCCGACTCCCGGGGACGCATCATTCGGGGCGGCCCTTCTGGCGGGAACGGGAGCCGGATTTTTCAAGGATCCCCGCGAAGCTGTGCAGCGCTGTCTGAAAGTTCAGCGCGCCCTCGAACCGGAGGAGTCTGCGGCGGACCGCTATGCGGAACTTTTCCCCGTCTACCGGAATATTCACGACGCTCTCGCGCCGGTCTATGCCGCCGCCGGGGAGAAAACGCGGGATACGGGAAAAGACAGAAAAAACACACACCCTTCTCTGTAGACAAAGATATTTTTCATAAAAAAACAAACAACTTTCACGGAGGACAGCAGACCATGCTTCCATCGCAGGACAACTATCTTTACGACATGATCCGGACGGAACTCACCGACATCGTCGGAGACGACTACGTGAGCACCCGTTACGCCGACAAACTGGGCCATTCCATCGACTACTACTGGATTCCCGAAATGTGGCATGACCGCGGAATGGAAACCCCGAAAGCCGATTTCATCGTCTACCCCGGGAGCAGCGCGGAAGTTTCGCGGGTGCTGAAGCTGGCGAATCAGTATTCGATTCCGGTGATTCCCTGGGGAGGGGGATCGGGATCGCAGGGGGGAGCGCTTCCGGTCTACGGAGGGATCGTCATGGACATGAAGCGCATGTCGAATCTGATCCGGATCGACGAGAAGGCCCTGACGGTGACCTGTCAGACCGGCATGAACATGCGCCATCTGGAATGGACGGTGAACAAAGCGGGATATTCGACAATGCATCTGCCGGCCTCGATTGCATGCGCCACAGTCGGAGGCTTTCTGGCGCACCGCGGGACGGGCGTGCTTTCCACGAAATACGGGAAGATTGAAGACATGGTCATGTCGCTGGAAGTGGTGACGCCGACGGGAGAGATCATCCGGACCCTTCCCGTCCCCCGTCACGCGTCCGGACCGGATCTGACCATGCTCTTTCTCGGCAGCGAAGGCACTCTGGGAGTCATCACGGAAGTCACGCTGAAAATCCATCCGGTTCCGGAGTCGCGGAAGTTCCGCGCCTTCCTGTTCCGGGATCTCCACAGCGCGATGAGTGCGGGGGCGGACCTGATGCGGAGCCGTCTGAAGCCATGCGCGGTGCGCCTTTACGACGAGGAGGAGACGCGTCATCATGTCAAACGCGTCCTCGGAATCGACCGGAACGGCGCGTATCTGGTCTTCGGGTTCGACGGCTATGAGAAAATCGTCGACTACGAAATGGAAACGGCAATGGCAATCATGAAGAAATACGATGCCGAAGATCTCGGCAGCAAGGGCGGCGAACTCTGGTGGGAAAACAAATACAAATTTTTCTATCCCCCATACATGTTCCATCTTCCCCAGGCATTCGGCACCCTGGACACCGTGGCCACATTCAGCGATATCGAAAATGTGTATGCCGCGATGAAAAAGGTCGTGAACGAAAATTTCCCGGAAGCACGCTTCATCGGACACTTCTCCCACTGGTATGAATGGGGCTGCATGCTGTATGCGCGCTTCATCTTCCCGGAGGCTCCGGCGGATCCGCACAAGGCGGCGGAACTGTACAACAAAGTCTGGGACATGGCCATCCGCGCAGCCATCGCCAACGGAGGGGTCATCAACGAACATCACGGAGTGGGTCTCAAGCTCGGACGCCTGATGAAGGAACTTTACGGCCCCGCCATGCCCGTGCTCGAAGGCATCAAAAAACAGCTCGACCCGAACAATATCATGAATCCCGGAAAAATGGGCTTCAAAGGAGTGTGATCCATGCATATCGATTCATTCAAAGACACTGTGAAAAGCTGCCGTTTCTGCTTCATGTGCAGACACCTTTCCGGGACGGCGAATGTCACTTTCCGGGAAAGCGACACCCCCCGCGTCCGCGCAGCCATGCTCGACGCCGTCCTGCGCGATCCCGGAAAACTTTCCGACCCGGATCTGATTGAAACCCTCTACCGCTGCGATCTCAGCGGAGCATGCACCTTCCACTGCGTCGGGAAATATGATGAAAACGGACTCGTCCTTGCGGCGAGAAGGGATGTGGTGGAAAAAGGCCTGGTTCCGGAAAAAGTCAGAAAACTTGCCGACGAGTTTGAAGCCACTTCCGAATGGACGCTCGAAGGGAGTTCCCCCCTGGGAAAAGAGGACGTGCTCTATTTTGAAGACCGCTCCACACAGGAGACGCCTTCCATTCGCACCGCTTTGGAAACGCTTGCTCAAAAAGGGGGAGTTTCCCTCCGGACAATCCGCGGCGGATGCATCGGGAAGGTGCTTGACGTGCTCGGATTCTCCGAGCGCGCGGAGGCGGCAGGACGCAAATTCGCAGAATTCATCCGCGGACTCGGAGCCGGAACGCTTGTGGTCTCCAACCCTGCGGCCTATGACATGCTCGTCAACGGCTTCCGCGAACATGGAATTGCCCTCGACGTGCAACTCATGCACAGTTCCGAGTTCCTTGCGGGACTCGGCATCGACTACGCTTCCAAGGCGGGAGAGCTCTATTATCTTGACAGCGATTTCCTCAAGAACTACAACTCTGATCTCCCGTATCCGCGCCGTCTGCTTGAGCGTCTCGGAGCGGAGCTCCTGCCTTTCGGGACCAATTCCGAAGAATCCTACAGTGCCGGGGAAGGAGCCATTGTACTGGCTTCGCTCTACCCGGATCTGGCGCGGAAACTGGCGCGGAGAGTGGCGGAAAGGGAACCCGGAGCGGCAAAGAGGAAAGTGGTGGTCGCTTCCCCCTGCACGAGGAATCTCCTTGCAAAAGAGACGGGACTGAATGTCGTCACTCTCGAAGAGCTTGCCTGTTCCTGCCTCTGAAGCGGCGGAAACGTGCGGAAAAAGCAAGCAAGCGGACAAAAAGGGAAAAAAAGAGGAAAACACCATGGCACTTGTCAACATGAAGGAAATGCTGCGCAAGGCCCGCCGGGAAAAGCGGGCCGTGGGAGCGTTCAATGTGGCCAATTACGAGACCGCGGCCGGAGTGATCAAAGCGGCGGAAGCGGAAAAGTCTCCGGTCATCATTCAGGTCTACATGCGGCTTTTCGAGTCGGAAAAGGCCTGCGACCTGGCGGGATGCCTGATCCGGATGGCGAACAGGGCGAATCAGGAGGTGGCGTTGCATCTGGATCACGGGGACAATGTCGGGCAGGTGAAAGATGCTCTGGCATGGGGATATACGTCCGTGATGTATGACGGATCGCGTCTGCCTTATGAGGAAAACGTCAAGATCACGCGCTTCTGCGTTGACTATGCGAAAACGTTCGGAGCGTCCGTCGAGGGCGAGATCGGGCATGTCGCGCAGGGGGATGACACGGCGCTGACCGATGTCGAGGAGGCCTGTTCCTTCGCCATGGAGACCGGCGTCGACGCACTCGCCGTCTCCATCGGCACCGCACACGGATACTACAAAGCCGAACCGAAGCTCGACATCGAACGCTGCCGCGCCATCGGAGAACGTATGCCCGAACTGCCGCTCGTCCTTCACGGCGGCTCCGGCACGCCTCCGGAAGACGTCCGCAAAGCCATCCTCGCCGGGATTTCCAAGGTCAACATCGCCACAGAATATCTCGACACCTATCTCAAAAGCACGCGCAGGGAACTGGAAAAACTCGATGGAAAATTCATCCCACCGGATAAGTTCCACGATCCCGTCATCAATGACTGCGCCGCCCATGCGGCCAGGCTGATCCGCTTCTTCGCAGGACGCTGATTCCGGGAAGCGGAAATTCTCCGCCGCACACACAGATCTCAGACATCCTGAGTAAGCGGAAAGAGAAGAAAAAGAAGAAAAAAAGGGGGAGAGGGAAAAAAACAACACCCTCTCCCCTCTTTTTTTGTGTATTATAAAGACGGCTTTCCCCGCCTTTTTTCTCAAGTCCCCTCCCCTCTCCCATAATTTATTTCATCCCGGAAGTTTCCCCATTCCCTTATTTTGCCCTTTTCTCTTCCGTCTGGAAAAAAGAGAGGAAACAGAGAAAAGCTGCCGCCACACGACAGCACACAACACCCCTCTCCCAGAGAAACGCCGTCCCCAGAGAAGGAGCAGCAAACCCCGCCCCGGCAGCACAACAACCAGACGGGGGAAAAAAACTCCTGCCACCACTACTGCACAGACGCCGAAGAGACGCCGAAGAGACAGGAAAAAAGCGTACCAGAGGGAAGATGCGGCGGCGGAAAGGAGCGGAAGAAAAGCGTTATTTCTTTTTCCGGCGGGCGGCATCCAGTTTTGCCAGTTCGGACTCGTCCCCCATGCGGATGACCCGCACCTCCTCCAGAAGGTGGTTGTAGGAGTTGAGTCTGCCCATGACGGCATCCTTTTCCAGGATGAAATCGACGGAATTTCCCTGAGGCGTGGCGGTAAGGGAAATCACCTTGATGACTTTCCCGTTCTGATCCCGCTGTTCAAAATTGATGACTCTGTACCCGCCGTGGGCCGAACCCTTCCCAAACAGGCGGTAGGTGCCGCTTCCGTCCAGGGGGAAGAGTTCCCCGCCGCTGCCGTAGGCGGTGTCGAAGACGGCTTTCCCATCTTCTCTGTGCATCAGGAGGGCGCCGCGCAAAAAATAATTCCACCCGGAATATCCGGCACGGAATTCGGGATTGCAGTTCAGAGCGCCTTCATCCGGGGATTCCTGGAAACGGATGGAGGAGATGACAAGATGCTCGGGAGAATTTTTGCCCATTCGGAAAGAGAGACGCATCGAGACGGCTCCGGGAGGAGCATAAAAGACATCGGTGTAAGTCTGCCGTTTTTCAGAAATGAAAGTCATTCCGTTGAACGCGCGTGAGCCAAGGAGCTTTCCGGAGGGATCGCGGAATTCCATGCTCCAGCCGGGAAGAAGCGATGCGCCGCTCATCACCTGGATTTCAGGGATGCGGGAGTTTTTTTCCACAACGTCCACGCCATCCACATGCGCAGTCATCTCCAGAAGGTATTTCTTTTTTCCCTCCACGGGGAAATTCCTGGTCAGGGGAAAGGCAGCGTTATCTCCGCTGAGGAAGAGAGCGATGTGATTGACGTTTTCCCCTTTCACGTCGTCCTTCCGCAGTTCCGCCTTCCCGGCGGCAGGAATGGAAACAATGTCCGAGGCCTGCTGCCCTTCAGAAAAAGTCAGACTCACCGGCAAGGACAGCTGCGCACCGGAAAGCATCAACGCCGAAAAAACAAAAGACAGGACAAGAAGAGGTGTTTCCCATTTTTTCCACATGGCTCAATATCTCCTTTCATTCATCAATCATCTGAAATCTGATTTATATTTATAGTTTTGATTATGCGGTATCAAGTTTTTTCCTGTTTTTTTTGTCGCTGCTGGGGAAACAGCCCATCAGAACATGGGCTGAAAGTAATTGGCGCTGTTGCTGATCCCGTTCTGCAAGGAATACCAGTAATGATTCACCAGGGTCAGAGAAGGCAAGGATTCCACATGCCCGTCGTAAAAGAGGGAATTGACAATTCTCTGATGACGCCCGTACAGAAAATCGTTCATCATCTGAGTGGTGGCGGAGTCCCCTGTGGGAGGAGTTCTCAAGGGATGTGCGCCGGAACCGGGAATTCCATTGTTGTCATTGGCGAAATCCATCAGCTGGATTTTGCGCGAAGGGGAGCGCAGGTTTTTCAGATTCACCCATTTCTTCCCCTCCGGGACGGTCCCGTTGAAGGTGAGAGCGGGAAACATATGATAATGATTCGCCTGATAGAAAAAACTCAGGCGGTCTTTTCCCTGCTGCTTGAAGCGGTTGAATCCCGAAGGGCAGAGAAAGAGTTTCGACGGCGTCTTCGGATCCAGACTCGTATACGGCACTTCCATCGTATCCGATTCCACCACGTTCAATTTCAATATTTTCCCGATTGTCATATACCAGTATTCCAGCCGGTTCGACTTCAGACTGCTCACACCGTAAAGAGGAATGTACGCTCCGTAGATGTCCACATAGCTCATCACGGGGATGAAAAGCTGTCTCTGATTCGAAGCGCAACTTATGCGTTTGACACTTTCCCTCGCATTCTTCAAGGCGGGCAGCAGAAGCGCCGCCAGAATCGCGATGATCGCAATCACCACCAGAAGTTCGATCAGCGTGAAGATCCTCCGATCCTCGCAGTCGATCATCCGTAAAGAAGGATTTGGCGGAGCTTCTCTTTTCTTTCCATTTCCCGTGGAATTCTGCCCCATTCTCCCGCTGCGGGGAAGGCGGGGGGAAAGGCAATGTCTGCAGAGACGGAAAACAGAAATATCTTTTCTCTTTTCACATTTTTCCATCTTTCACCCTTATGCTGGAGTCAACGTCAAAAGCATTTTATCCGAATAAGAAGGAGTCAAAATCCGAAATACTTTTTAGTCTTCTGATCAGTCTCTTGGTTTAAAGTAATTGGCGCTGTTGCTGATTCCGCTTCCGGAAGCATTCCAGTAGTGATTCACCAGCGTCTGGGATGGGATAGGCTCCACATGCCCATCGAAAAAGAGAGAATTATCGATCCTGTTATGCCGCCCGTAGTAGAAGTCTCTGATAATCAAATCTCTTCCGACCGTAGGAAGAGAGGGGGACAAAGACCTGTTCGGATCCACCCCCGCACCGGGAATCACCAGTTGATTCCCCGAGTCCATCAGATAAATCTTGCGTGATGGCGAACGCACATTCGATATGGTAAGCCAGTTCAATCCGCGCGGATACGTTTCCGAAGGATGCGTGATGGAGTGCAGCACGTTGTAGTGATCCGCCTGATACCAGAAACTCAAGCGCGTGCCGTTATGATTGTAGCCTGAGGGACACATGAAGAGTTTCGACGGCGTCTTCGTACTCAAATTCGTATAGGGAATCGCGGCATCAGCATAGCTGATCTCCAGTTTCAGATACTCCCCCATCAGCAGATACCAGTAGTAATAATATTTGACAGAATTCGGAATATAAACGCCGTAATCCTGCAAGTACGCCATGGTCGGAAGATAGAGCTGTTTCTGGTTTGAAGCGCAGCTTATGCGTTTGACACTTTCTCTCGCATTCTTCAAGGCGGGCAGCAGAAGCGCCGCCAGAATCGCTATGATCGCGATCACCACCAGAAGTTCAATCAGCGTGAATCTCCTTCCGGTACGCTCTCCATCCGCTCCGGAGAAAGAAGAAAGGAATCGAATTTTCCCACTCTCTGCGGGGAGAAGTGCTCCTCCCCGTGATGATAACGGGAAAAACTGTTTCCTCTCAAAGACTTCGGAACTTTCCGGCAAAAATTCCCTCTCTCTGAAACTTTTTCTCATCTTCCTTCCCCGATTTTTCCCATGTTCCCGTATGAATGATATACAGTGAAAAATCTTTTTTTCTCCTTCAGGCATCGTAGTACGCCGCTTCGGCAGTTTTTTCCAGTCCATCCTCCTTCCCTTCCGGGAGAAAAAAAGCAGGTGTCTGCCTTTTTTCCCCGCAGCATGCCTTTTTCTCCATCGTGGAGAGAAAGGAGCGAGGGAAGAGAAAACACAACAATGACGGTTCAATCCATCATCATCAGAGGGGACCAGATATGCTCACCGTTCGGCGCCACGCCCTTGTAGGTGCTTTCCTCCTGCTTCCCGGACTGTTTTCCTGCACGAATCCTTGAAAGCACCAGTTCAGGAGGACGTGCCGCATCCTTCTTCAAGTCAAAACCAAGATCCTTCAACGGAACCGAAAGAACTGCTTCCCAGGAATTTCCATCTTTTCTTGCTTTGATTTTCCTTCCCGAACTGTTCCAGGAGCGGTCCCAGTTTTTCGCATCGTAAACATTTCCGTTCGCGTCGAAGGCGAACAAATACAGAGCGCCCTTCACTCGGAGCTGGATTTCGGCATGTTCACCATAAGGGAAGATTTCGGAATCACTCTTCTCCGTCAGGCGGATCCCCTCCTTCTCCGGGAAGAAGGCGCGGAATTTGAAGTACAGATTTTCCCCGTCTCTCATGATTCTCAGTTCCGAGGGATCGGAAGCGCGGACACGGTCTTCGGCCTTGACTCCGTACTGACGCGGCAGGAAAAAGTCCTGCAGGACCTGGGCCTTTTCCCAGTGGGGCGATGTAAAGTCGAAGGCCTCCTCCGAAGATTCCGAAACAAACGGCGCACGAATTCTTCCGAGTGAAGAAGCCCATTCATCAAAAGACTTCAGAATGTCGCGGATCAGAAGGCGTGAATGTGGATTGTCCGCATTCTTTTCCGCTTCGACAAGCAGAGCGCGCGCCTCCTTCTCGTTGCCGGGATCGACAATGTAGCGTTTGAACACCCCCGAACGCCCGCTGTGACAGTTCTCCACCGAACGGACCGCCGGATTGTTCCAGTTCCGGATGATGATGTCATAAAACTTCTCCATCCACGGCGCCGCCCCGCGATAGCTCCGGCGGATGAATTCCCTCCGCAGCTGATTCACATCCTGATCCGGATCCCACATGAGGCGCGTAATCACCCACATGTTCAGGCTGTTGACATCCCACATCTGTTTGAAGTTTCCGATGCCGTAAAGATTCTTGTCGAATTCCTGCAGGGCCTCGGAATTCATGCCCCATCCGCCGTATTTCTTCAGGTCGCGCAGGTTTTCGGCAGTAGCGTCGGCCGCGGCATTGAAATAGGCGTTCCCGAGATACTCGTAGAAGGCCAGGGGACTGCCGCTTTCGCCCCACTTTTTGAAGCGTTCCGCCCAGGTGGAGGAATTCGCGGTGCCGCGGGAATGGGAATCGCGGAGCGGGAAACGGGCATTGTGCGTCGGATAAGGAGCGTAGAGGGAAAGAATGTTGTGATGAACTTTCACGGCAGGGGGTTCGGCGGAGAAAATATAGGCCAGTGTCACTATTTTCGTATCGGGATAATCCTTTTCCAGAGCCTCGGCGACCTGGTTCAGAAACTGATAGAGCTGGGTCGAACGGAACAGCGGATCCTTGTCGCTGAACTTGGATTTCGGCTTGAGAAGGGTCCCGTCCTCCAGACGGATCGGAGCAAGGCACGACTCACATTCGCAGCAGGTCCAGGTATCCTCGTTCCCGCAGTCCAGATATAAGGTCTCATCAGGTGCCTGGGCAAGATGGATCCGCGCCTCCCGGATGACGGCCTTCACCGCTTCCGGATTCGTAAAACAGGGCTGGGCGTGATTGGAAAGTTTGCGCCGCCCGTCGGTCAGCGGAAAAAATTCCGGATGCGTATCCTTGTATTTCCCGAGATATCCGTACATGAAGCCTCCACCGACCCGAAGCGAACGGCAGTAGAGTTTCCCGAGATAATGCATCGGCGCAAATCCATTCACGGTCAGCATCGGATTCGCGCCGTTCCGCGCGTAGTAGAGATTGGTGATTTCGCCGTCGTCGACTCCGCCCGGCATCGACCAGGAACGGAGTTTGAAAACGGGAATATCCAGTCTGTCGCAGTCCGATACGGCAATGTCCGGCTGAATCTCATAGACCGCTCCGTATTCCTCATGGGGGCGCGACCAGATCAGATCGGTATTGTTTTCCAGAAAGCGCCAGGTCCCGAAAAGGGTCCCTTTCGGGGAATCCCCGAACAAGTAGATATCATTCCCTTTCCGCCGGAAAGCGAATCCTTCCGTTCCCTTCAGTTTTTTCAGGTCTTCCGGGAACAGTTTTTCCGCAAAGGACTTCCCAATGAAAATTCGGGTCTTCTTCCCCCTGGAAGCTTCCGAAAGAACGGGCAGCTTCGCCCCGTTCCCGACGACTCCTAACCAGTAACGAAGTTCACAGGCGGCAAAAAGTTCTCTCGGATCCGCGGCCGAACCGCCTGCAATGATTTCCGCCGCGGGAAGAGAATTCCGGACCAGGTAAAGCGGGGTGTCACCACCCGTTCCACCCTTTGCAACTTTTTCAGCAGCATCAGGTGCAGGGGTCCCCCTTCCCTTCTTCTTCCCCTCCGCAACTTCCGCAACTCCAGCATCCTTCACGGTCCCGGCATTCAAGTTTTTCTCTGGAACGGAAGCAGTGGCGCTGCCTGCGGGAGCGGCCTTGGGGGAGACGGTTCCCTGAGTCGTCTGTGCAGGATCTTTTTTCTTCCCGCTCCGAGTCATCGTCAGCCCGGACACTTCCGCATTTCCTCCAAAAAAGAAACGGACGAAGGCGACTTTTTCCGGAGCGGTAAACGTCGCTCCCATGGAACCGACCTTCAGAAAACGGTAATCCGCGTCATAAAGGAAGGGCCTGGTATGGGATCGTTTTTCAGGTCCGAGTCTGTAGGTCTCCCCGGGAACGACGGGAATGAAATTGCTCAGGGCGTAGCCGCGAGGAGCGGTTTTCAGAACATATTTGCCGTCCTTCAGGACGATTTCCGCCTGACTGGTCTCATCAAATCCGCAGAAATCACCCGGCCCCGCGAAGGAAGCGCCAGACTCCGCCAGATTCTCGTCCGCCACTTTTTCCAGCTTCAGATCCCGGACCATTCCCGCAGATGCGGACTCCTTCCCGTTCCTGAGAAAACGGACTTCCGCCGAAACCGCTTCCGGCGAAGTCCGGAAACGATGCCGCACAGGAGCTGCGGAAGCGGAATCCTTCCCCCCTGAAACAGAGGAAGACGGAATTTCCTGCCACGGAGCATTCAGAAGACCATACACGCCGGATACGGACCCGTCCGCATTTCGGATGACAATTTCCCAACTTTCCCGGACTTCAGGCCGAGTGTTCTTTTCCCCTTCTCCATTTTTCGGGACAAAACTCAAGCTGTAAAGCGTATCCGGCTCCACAGAAAACGAATTTCCCGCATCATCTGGTGCTGCCCCTGCGGAGAGAAAGCAGAAAATCAACCCCGGAATCACAAAGAAAGTGTGTTTAAGCATGGTCTTCTCACATCCTTTTCAGTCAATTACAGTGGAACACGCAAACAAGACAGAATCCTCTTCATCAATTCTACCTTAGGCTGAAAGAAATTACAAGAGGGGATGCAGGAGAAAATTCGGATTTTTCTCTGTTCCGAACAGTTTTCCGGAGAATGTCGGAGTCTGCTGGACTATGGAAATGATAGGAATGGCGTCAAAAACATCCGCCCTTTTCCTGAGATGCAAAGAGTTCTGATTTTCCCTTGACAGCACGTCTTCCTTTTTTCCCTCCACTGTGTTTTCCCTGTGTTTTCCCCGGACATCCCGGTTTTCCCCAAGTTAACTTTTCTCCGGAAGTGGGAAAATCACAAGCATGCGGAAGGAAGCGCCTGTTTTTATTTCAGAAGCGTGCCGTACAGGCATTTCAGATAGGACGATTCCTCCCACTTCGCAGGATGATCGAAGGAATGAAAACTCCGTTTGAATTCCTTCAGCGGATGCCCCGCCTCTTCCGCGCTTTGCTTGATCCGCTCGAACAGAGGATCGGCAGCAACCCGGCTGGAACAGGAGGCGAAAACGAGAATTCCCCCGGCATTCATCAGAGCCGTGGCGGCACGGGCCAGACGGGAATAAGAGCGGAGGGCATTTTCCGTCTCCGCCGAAGATTTGGCAAAAGAGGGGGGATCGACAATCACAACGTCAAAACGCCGACCTTCCCTCCGGAATTTCTCCATCACCTCAAACGCATCTCCCGCAATTTCCAAATGCCGCGCCGCCGCCACGGAAGCGATGCCGGAGTTCAGGGCGAAATTCTCCGCGCAGGCCTCCACCGCGTGTTTGTTGAAATCCACGCTGACGATTTCCGAAGCTCCGCCGCGGGCCGCATAAAGAGAAAATCCGCCGGAATAAGAAAACAGATTGAGGACCCGTTTCCCGCGGCAGAGAGTCCCGGTAAAGGAACGGTTGTCCCGTTGATCGAGGAAGAACCCGGTTTTCTGTCCGCGTTTTGTATCGGCGGAAAAGAGAAGGCCGTTTTCCCGAAAGCGGAGATATCCGTCCCAGACGGAGGAATCTTCCGAAAGCAGGCCGTCCTCCAGTCCGCAGCGATCGCCGGAAGGCAGTCTCTGCAGTTCCCTCGAAAGACGCAGACAGAATCGTTTCAGCTCCGGTTCAAGGGAGAACAGCGCTTCTGCCAGATCCCCGATCCATGGGAGAAGTGCGGCGGAATAGACTTTGAACGTCAGCACATCCGCATAGCGGTCGGCAGCCAGTCCGGGAAAGGAATCCGAATCCCCGTGAATCAAGCGCCATGCGTCGGTCTCCGGAGGCAGATGCGGCGCGCGCAGGGCCTGTGCTCGGAGATACAGTTCCCGGAACAGATCCACCCCTATCGGCGCAGCCGCGCCGCCACGGGAAAACAGGCGCACCCGCACAGGAGAGTGCGGATCGTAAAGCCCGGCGCCGAGAACCGTTTTCCCGGAAGGATCAAAAACCACCGCCACATCGCCGGGCGCGCCATCAAAGGACTGTCTGGCAATCGAATCCTCAAAAACCCAAGGATGCCCCTCCCTCAGGCGGGGAAGCGCCTTGCGTTTCACGCGGATGGCAATCCGGCGGGCGGAAATCCTGCCGGAAGAGTGAGGAAGCGTTTTCAGAAAAGCGGGATTGATCATGGGAATTTCCTTTCGGCCCGTTCCTGTTGCCTTGTGTTTTTATGGAGCCCTCTGCGCTCTGTTTTCCGTTTCGTGCTGTCGTGCTCCGTGAAGGGAAGACGGGGAAAAGGATTCCTCTTCCGCACGGATTTTTCCCTTCATTCCAGTCCTCCCCCGGAATCCTGTTTCCTTATAGTAGAGAGGAAGCGCGGGAAATAACCGCCAGGCGTTCTTCTTCTCCTCTTTCCTCCCTGTCGGCGGACAAGAACCGGGAAGAAGAAGTCAGGAAGAAGAGAAAAAACGGCAGAATCACTGCGGACGTTCGGAAAGGGGTTCCACACAGATTTCCTCAAGAGAAGCGTAATCATGGAACTCGCCCGCCAGACGCATCCGTTTCGCGAAAATGCACTCTTCCTCGGAAAATTCGCAGTCTCCATTTGCCTTGGAACAGCCGCAGGGACCATTTGCCATGCCTTTCGGGCAAAGCTCCGGGCAGAGATACTGGGTCTGCGGGAGACGGCAGTGCTGGCAGGAACGACAGGAGAAAAGCAGTTTTTTCGTCAGGCGCTTCTCCGAGGAAGGGAGCTCCGAAGCATGCGCGAACAGAGCCCGGGCAAGACGGTATTTGAATTTCTCGCTGGAAGAACACGGCGCAAGCCTCGCTTCATGGAGACGGGGGGATTCCTCGGGATTGGCCGAGGCAAAGAGATTGTCAAACATGTAGAAGCGGTTCGGATAAGGTGCCATGTCCATGCGGGCGTAATACTCCCGGTAGACATCTCTCCACTCCTCAAAGGAATGGAATTCGTTCAAAGCCTCCGCGATGCGGTTGAGCACGGTGGAAAGGAGGGAGGGAGTCTCCACTCCGGAAATCTGAATCCCGCTGAATCCCATGAACTTTGCTCCTGCGGCATGAATCTGGAGCCGTCTCAGCTGGGCGGCTTCAAACTGAGCGAGCGAATGCATGGTCTCCCGGCGGAGGGCAATCTGAAAATCAGGAGAAATATGCACGCCGGGATAGTGTCCGGAACAGATTTCCTCCGCCTTCTCCGGAGTCAGCATCAGAAGCCTTGCAATGGAAGGAATGTACAGGGCGCGCCGGGCGAGATTCCAGCGCATTTCCTGAAGTTTGAGCATGTCCCATCCGTACTGCGTCACCGCAAACGAAGCGCCGAAATTGATCTTCTTCACCAGTTTGAAATACTGGACGAAGTCATCCGCCGGAGTGTATTTGAAGGGATTCACGACTGCGCCTGTGCAGAATTTTCCCGGGAAACGCTCCTTGATGAACTTCAGGATTCCGACGCTCTCGGTGAAAAGACGGCGGGAAGTTTCCGCGGCCCCCTCCCCGGGAACCGTCGCACCGGAAACGGCGCAGATATTTTTGAATCCTTCGGAGGATGCGTGGGAAAGGACGGCGAAAAGATCTTCCAGAGTCTTGTCCCGTCCGCTGAGATAGAGCAGATGCACGTCCCGGGAGCTTTTGCAGAGCGAGGTGGCGAAACGCACAAGATCCATGGAAGGCGTTTTCCGTCTTCCGGCATCGGTGAAAGCGAGAGCGCAGGCCAGGTCGCGCCTGGCGAGCGTCATGTACTCCATTTCCTGGAAACGGGCTGCCGCGTCTTCCACCTTCGTGTCGGCGGAAGGCGTGTTCAGTTCGACGAAGACCTGGAAGGTCCCTTCGTCAAGGTGTTCCTTCATCCGGTTGCCTTCGCTGCCGTTGAAATTCATTTCAAGCTGGATGCAGTTTTCGTCCGCCATGATTCAGATCCGGTTCCTTGTCAGAAAAGATTGGATGTGATGGGAGAGTTCCGCGGGGGCGTCTTCCGCGACGTAGCGCCCGGCGCGTTCGATCATGTGCAGTTCGGCCTCCGGGAAATACTGACACCATTTGGCAAGGTTTTTTGTCCGGTAAAGCCAGTCCTTCATCGCCCAGACAATGGAGGCGGGCCGGTCGCGGAGAAGCCAGAGGCCGGACTCGATTTCAAACATGCTCTGTGCCGATGCATCCTCCGGAACACAGGGAATGTCTTCTATGAAGCGGAGCATGGCGATTCTGCTGGCGTCGTCAGGAAAAGGATAGTCGTAGGCAGCCTGGATTTCCTTCGGGAGTTTCCGGGCGTCGAGCTGGAAAAGACGCAGGCCCATGATGATCTTCGCGCCCAGCCAGCGGATGCGGCAGATCTGGAGCCGCCACGGGAGGGCGTAGTCCGAAAAGGCCCTGGAATTGAGCGTCATGAACGCCCGGATGTTGGCGGGGTGTTTGACGGCGTATCCCATGCCGATCGTCGTACCCCGTCCATGCATGATCAGAGTCATGTCCCTGAGTCCGAGGGCGTCGGCGAAACGCTCGAAATTGTCGATATGGTTTTCGATGCGGTAATCGTAGTCCGCGGGCTTGTCGGAAAGTCCGAATCCCATCTGATCGACGGCGATCACCCGGTAACGGCTTGAAAACTCCCGGATGATGTCCCGGAAGAAGAAGGACCACATGGGACAGGCGTGGAAAAGGACAAGAAGATTCCCCGTTCCCTCGTCAATGTAATGAAGTTTATGCTTGCCGATCTCAAAAAACTTCGATTCAAAGGGAAACAGTTTCTTCAGATTTTCCATCTCCGCTTCGCGTCCCGTACTCATGGATCCTGAAGAGTCACTCCTTTTTTTCTTCGCGTGAATCCTTCAGCGTGACGGTCAGAGTCCCGCCTTCTGAAGACAACGCCGCCGCATTGCCCGCAACACTCTTCACCGCTTTGGAGACAACAGGTTTGAATTTGTCCGACACTAGCTTCTGGAAGAAACTCCCGAACATGGGAAGATGCCCCGCTTTCGCCTCGCGGACCGTGAAAACCGGAACCCCGTCCACAATTTCCGGCTCCCCGGTCATGGAAAACACCACATCAAGGGTTCCCGCAAGCTTGGTATTCAGAGTCAGATGAAAACCTCCGCCAGGCGCCTCCTCCACAAAAACTTTTTCGATCGAATAGGACGATTCTCCCGAAGAAGAACCTCCTGCGATGGAGGCGTTCAGAATGGCCGTGAGTTCTTCCGCAGTAAAGGAACTTTTCTGACCGCGCGCGCCGATTTCAATCATGCGTTCCAGCGTATCAAGCTTGTCCGGCCCGGACTTCTTCGCTTCCTCCGAGGGCTCGGGAATGCTTGGATAGCCTGCCGGAATGAAAATGGCTCCCAGAAGACCGAGCACGATCAGAAGAAGAACGACTCCGACTACTTTCCTGGTGACAGCCCCTTTGTCCACAGGCTTCTTCTCCTTGAACTGGTCCGGAGACATTTTGTTCAGGTCCAGCTTCACCCCGCAATTGCGGCAGAAAATAGACCCCAGCTGATTCTCATGATTGCAGACCTGGCATTTGATAAGCATGGTGACATCACCTCCGTACTACTGTCCGCACTACTATCCGTACTGCTTCATATTCTGTTTCCGGAACGGTCCGGCTTCCCGTCGATTCGGTTCCGCGAGGAGAACGGTCCCCGGGGGAAAGGATTGAATCTTGGACTGACTGAATACATAAGATAGCACATCCCGCTTTTGAAAACAAGCCGAATGGGAGCTGTAGCAGGAGAGTTTTCCCCCTTTTTTCATCCATTCCACGGCAGAACATTTGTTTTTCGGAAAATGCGGCGTATATATAATAGGGTGGGAGCAGTTCTTTTTTCCGCCTGTTCCCCTACAATGATGATGCAGACAATAAATTCATTCAAGGGAAACTATCCATGCTGATCCCCGGGCGCCCCGCGTATCTGAGCGTTTTCATGCTTTTTCTGTGTTTCTTCCTCACGGTGCTTCCGTTTCTCCGCGCAGGATTCGTTTTCCGGACGGAGGAAAAGGACCGCTATTTCGCTTCTCTCAGAGCAGATGTGAAACTGGATGCGCGTGATCTGGTCATTCCCTCAGCCGGCTTGAAGTTCCGTCCTTTTGTCAACGGCTATCTTCTGCCTCCGGAAGCGCCCCGGATTCATTTCTTCACCGATCCGGAAACAGGGAAACGCCTCCCCGGATTTTTCCCGGACGATCTCTGGCGCTTCGATCAGATCGCCGCGCAATGGGCCGGGAACGGAATGGAAATCCATATTGCAACGCCGACACTGCCCGTGCAGGACGATCCCGTGCTGATCGGCGGAGGAAAATACCAGACATGGGAAGCCTACCGGGAATGGAAAAATTCCGTTCTGAGGGAAAAACAGGAACCCTCCCCCCTGCCGAGATGGGCACGCCACATGTTCGGGATCAGCGTTTCGGAAGAAGGGGAGACGGTCAGGAGCACGCAATTTTTTGAACTGAAGCGCCACAAGGTGGAAGACCCGGAGGAAAGCGGCCGCCTGGCATTCTATGTCTTCACCCGCCGGGACAATTCCTTCCGGGTGGTGATTCTTTTCCATACAGGGGACATCGCCGATGCGGGAAAAGGCATCCAGAGCCTTCTGAACACCCTTCAGACCTATCCTCTGGACAAAAATGCCATTCCCCGGCCGGAACCCGGCACCGGGACCGGAGCAGGACGGGATGCAGATTCACAGGCACCCCAGACTCCGACGGCGTCCTCATCAGTCCCGGCAACATCCGCCGCCGAACTCGGCCGGATTCACGCACTGCGCACCATTGAAAAACTCCCCTCCTGGTGGTCTCTTGAGGGCAGAAACATTCTGCTTCTCTCGGATTCCAAAAAACGCAGAGACATCAGCTCAGTTCGGGACGAGGCCGACAAAACTTTCGCAGTTCTCAAACAAATCTTCCGTTCCGACGAAGCTCTGGAGTTCCCACTCCTGATCCGTCTTTTCGACTCCCGCGCCGAGTATCTCCGTTACGTGGGACCGGAACGGGATGGACGCATGATCTGGAATTCCTCCCGGAAAGAAATCGATTCCTCCCCCCTCTCCTTCTTCGATTCGGGGAAACGCACGGAACAGTTCTTCAGCGATCTGCACGGAAACATGACCCGTCAATACCTGGCGCTGTCCTTCCGTCTGAAAAATGCCATGCCCTGGTTCCAGGAAGGGTCCATCGGTGTTTTCACGGGACTGGACATCCGGAGCGGAGGAAAGGTTTCCGTCAATCCCCCAGCTGCCAGGATGGATTCCTGGGGGAAGCACGCCATTTCCTCAGAGTACGGGGACGTCCGCACTCTGATTTCCACAAAATACAGAAATTTCTGGGACAGAAAAGGAAAAGCTCTTTCCGCATCCAAAGCCCTGATGTATTATCTGTACTTCGGCGCTCCCGTCCAGAAAAAAGTCTCCTATGCGGAAATCCCCTACAAGTACTTCCTCGCCATGCTCCAGACCGGTAATCCGGAACTGGCGAACGAAATCGCATGGAAGGGCATCGACAAGGAACAGTTCAACAAGGACTGGCATGACTTCTGGGAAAACAAGACTGCTCTCTCCAAAGCAAAGGTCTATGACCCCCTCAGCGGTCTGGAGGAAATTTATTCTCGTCTTCCGAAACGCTTCCTTCTGCCGGAAAGAAAAAAATAATTCCATACAGGACACGCCGCAACCAGCTTCTCATCAACAGCTTCCTTCTGACTGCCCGATCCGGACCGGAAGAGACATATTGTCAGACGGGGTGTGCAGGGGAATCTTTCCCCATCCCGCTTTTCTCCCCGCTTCCCGCCTCTGACATGATCTTTCATCCTTCCCTTGTATCATGGAGATTTGTCATATCATATTGCCTTTTACCTGATTCATCTTCCTGTCGGGGAAGTCCAGACTGACTCCAGGCTGGAAAAAAACACTTCGGGAAAAGAAAAAATCTTTGCATTCGCGCATTCCTGCATTAGATTTCAAAGCGTCAGGATCAAAAAGAAGGGAAAAGGGCCTGAACGACACCCCCCCAGCAGAAAAAAACAATTCGGAATATCGAGTATCAAATGAGGAATCTGGACCTGCTTTATTTTCTGTTTCTCTGCCTGCTTTCCGGGATTCTGTTTCTCCTTCCCCGGACACGCCATGCGGATTCCCCCCGCGTGCTGGCCTGGAAAATCGCCCCTCTCGGCTGCGCCGGAAGCATGCTGATTTTTCTTCTGCTGCTGCAGGGGACATACTGGATTCTGGAAAGCCGGGATTGGAAAATCGAATGGATCCTTCTCCTGATTCCCATTGCCTTTTTTATTGTTTCCCTGGCAAAACAGATCATGAAAAAGGCGGCGGAAAAGCTGTTGTATCCGGCGGGGCATCCTTCCGGACCATTTGAAACAGGGAAAGATTCCGAGGCTCAGGAATGCCCCCCGGAATCCTCCGGTTCACCCGTGCTTCCGTCCCCGGGGGAAAACGTTCCGGAGAGGAATGGCTCCAGAGCCGCGCATCCAGCCCTATCACAGGAAACACTTGCATCGGAATCCGAAGCAGTCCCCTCGGAATCAGAAAAGGAGGCGGTGACCGCAGCGGGATCAGAAGCAGGAAACAGCGATATGGAAAACGGATCAGAGACGGAATCCGGATCCGAAAATGAAAATAAGAATGAAAATAAAAATGAAATCCTCAGCGGAGAAGTCCCTCTTCCTCCCTGCGAACCCGGACTCAGAGAGCTTCAGCGCCGGATTTCCCGCTGCTATACCCTGCTGACGCTGCTGTATCTGTGCCTGGCGGGAATCCTCATCGGAGAGATTCTTCCTGCAGTCTGCGGAAGCGATTCCTTCCTCTGGGAAGAAACGGAAATCAGCGGTGCGGATTTTCCCGGCCATACGCAGATTCTGTTCCGTCAGAAACAGACCTGTCCCTTCCTTGCCGAGAAACTGTATCAGCTGAAAGTCCGCAGGAAAGCCGGCTGGAATGAGACGGGGAAGCAGGGAAAACAGGGGAAGCAGGGGAATCCGCCTGCAGTGAATCCGGAGAAAGCGGAAGGGGAGGAAATACTTCTTCCGCTCCATGCAAGCGAGCGGGGTCGGACTGTGGTCAACGTCTATTATTATCCCGGGGACGGGAAAAATCTTTCCCCTCTCCTGATCTTTCATGAAAGGAGCGGTAACAGCGTCTACCATCTGAAGGAGGGGAAAAGCTTCCGTATGCTTTCCAAGCGTGACGAAAAGGAACATCCCGACCTCCCCTTTCGGGATCTGTTTCTTCCGGGCAAACGCCTTTACCTTGCCGAAAATCAGGATCAGGAGATCATCGTGAACCCGAAACAGCCCTCCGGTGCTCCGGGCTCCGCCTCCTCCGGCGGCAGTGTCCGGGGGACGGCGCCGAAGCCACCTGCGCCAAGAGTTCTTGACATTACTTCCTGGAAAATCCAGGACAAACTGAAATATCTGGGCTGGATCGACGGGGCAAAATTTCTCCCTGTTGCGGAACATCCCCTCGAAATACCCCTTCTGGAACGGGTGGAATTTCTCAGCAAACGGATCAAAAAAAAATGAACCCTGAGGAAATCATATCCAGACGGATCCGTCAGGCGCGCGGAGAAGAGGAAGCGGATCTGGTCATCAAAAAAGCTGCGGTGTTCTATCTTTCCAGCGGAGAACTGCGGAGGGGGGACATCGCCGTCTGCGGAGACACCATTGTCGGAGTGGACGATTCCTATCACGGGAAAATCGAATTCGACGCTTCGGGCCTGACCGCCGTCCCCGGCTTCATCGATTCCCATGTCCATATTGAATCCACCTGTCTGACCCCCTGGGAATATGAACGTGCGGTTCTTCCCCACGGTGTGACCTCCGCGGTCTGCGATCCTCACGAACTGGCCAATGTGGCGGGAGCGGAAGCACTGAAATACTTTTCCGACTGTGCCTCGGGCATGATCATGGATCTGCGCATACGGTTCAGTTCCTGCGTTCCGGCAAGTCCGTGGGAAAGTCCGGGAGCGCGTCTTTCTGCGGAGTCGCTCCGGAGCGCAGCGGGGCTGCCTCATCTGGAAGGGCTGGCGGAAGTCATGGATTTTCCGGGGGTGCTGGCATGTAAGGAGGACCTGCTGGACAAGCTCTCCGCCTTTTCCGGATCCATCATAGACGGCCACTGCCCGATGCTTTCCGGCAAAGATCTGAACGCGTATCTTTCCTCCGGCATCAGCACCTGCCATGAAACCGATTCCCTCGACGAAGCCTTTGAAAAACTCCGCAAAGGCATGGGCATTCTGATCCGGGAAGGCAGCGCAGGACGGAATCTCGACACGCTCGCCCCGCTGATCACCATCGAAAACTCCCCCTTTCTCGCGTTCTGCACTGATGACCGGAGCCTTCAGGACATCCTGGAAAAAGGACATATCGACTACATGATCCGCCGAGCCATCGCCCTGGGCGCGGATCCGCTGGCAGTCTACCGGGCGGCCTCCTTCTCCGCGGGGCGTCTCTGCGGACTCAGCGGAAGGGGTCTGATCGCACCGGGATACAAGGCGGATATCGTGCTGCTGAGTTATCTGGATAAATGCGACGTCCGGCACGTGTTCAAAAACGGGCGGCCGGTGGAAGAATCCCTCTTCTCCGGACGGACTGCCGAACCGGATGCGTCACATTTCCATCACAGTGTCCATTCGCGGCTCTTCTCCCCGGCAGACTTCCGGATCCTTTCAAAGACTGCACGCACCCATGTCATCGGACTCCTTCCCGGATCCCTGATCACGGAACATCTGCAAATGGATCTGCCGCGCTCCGGGTCCGGGGAGAAAACGGCCGATCCGGATCAGGATCTTGCAAAGGCGGCCGTTGTGGAAAGGCACGGGGGGAGAAATCATCATGCTCTGGGATTCGTCAGGGGGACGGGACTGAAAAGTGGCGCCGTCGCCTCCAGCATCGGGCATGACTCGCATAATCTCTGCGTCTGCGGAGTTGACGATGAAGACATGGCGCTCGCTCTCAACTGCGTCATTGAAATGCAGGGCGGATTCGCCGTGGCTGCACATGGCAGGATTCTCTCTTCGCTTCCCCTGCCCGTCGGCGGGCTGATGACCGGACTGCCCTTCATGCGCCTCGCAGAAGAACTCCGCCGCATCCGCCAGGCGCTCCGCTCCCTGCGGGCGGCCGATGATGCGCCCGATCTCTTTCAGCAGCTCTCTTTCCTGCCGCTGACGGTCATCCCGCATTTGAAGCTGAGCGATCAGGGTCTGGTCGATGTCGATCAATGGAAATTGCTCTATGAGGAGTCTTAAGCTTCATGGAAACCCTTTTCAATGCCGAACAAATCCGCAGCAGAACCGCTGAACTCGCGGAAGAAATCACGGAATTCTACCGGGGGAAGAAACTGACCGCCGTCGTTCTGCTCAATGGAGGCCTTTTTTTCGCGGCCGATCTTCTAAGAGGCATCCGGCTGCCTCTTCAGCTGGACACTCTGGCGGTCTCCTCTTATGAAAATGATCAGAGTTCCGGAAAACTGTCCATCCGCTCCCCGCTGAAACTCAACCCGGCGGGAAGGCACGTCCTTCTGATCGACGACATTCTCGATACAGGCCTGACTCTGGAAAAAACCATTCAACTCCTCAAACAGACCGGCGCCGCATCCGTCAGGGTCTGCGTCCTCCTGGACAAAATCCTCCCCGAAGGAAAAGAAAAACTCGCTTCCTGCGACTGGTTCGGATTCCGGATTCCGAACCACTATGTCGTCGGTTTCGGTCTGGACTCCGCCGAGCGCTTCCGCAATCTTCCCCACATCGCCAGAATCTCCCCCGGAGACCGGAACGAAACTGAGGAAAAGCTCAGCAGCAGCCCCCTGCGCAGGAATGATTGATCCCTGACATCTATCCGCCTCTCAAAAAAAGAAAAGAAGGAAACGTTTTTCTCCTTTCTTTTTTCCTTTCATTTCTCTTCTCCTGCCCACTTTCTTCTTCCGTCTTCACTTCTCCTTTTTTCCCCCTCCCTCTTCCCCGGCTCCGGCGGAAAGGCCGGAAAGACTACTGGAAGGAAAAGCCTGTGCGCGGGAGAGAGAAAAAGCTGGAGAGGAGGAAATAACGAGAAAGAGAGGGTTGCGGACAAAAGAGAACCATTCCTTTCTGGAAGAGAGAATATGGAAGAGAGGAAATGAAAGAGAGGAAAATTCCTTTTTCTCTTTCATTTCTGTGCGTCAGAAGTCAGTCTTCCATTTTCTTTCCGGCCTTTTTCCCCACCCCCTTTTTTTCCAGTCCGGGAGTTTTTCCCAGGATCAGCAGTTCTGCTCCGGATGGCGCCAGCTGGCGGTTCGCCCAGCGGCGGAATTCCTCCAGCGGAGCTGCATCCCAGTGCGGAAGGGATTGGAGTTTCGGGCGTTCCATATGCGCTGCTGAAAAACAGAAATGCGTCTGGGCATTCACCACGGCGAACACATCTCTTTCGGAAGCGGTGCCGAGACAGGAGCGGAGCCAGCGTTTCAAGGCATTCAGAACGGAAGCGGAACTTGCGCAGGCGCAGCGGCATTCCGGAATTTTTCCTTCCGCATCCCTGCAGAGGGCATCGGCTTTCCACGGGAAGGACTCCATGTCGAATACGCTCCGGTACATTCCGGACGCGGGAGAGGCATTGTCCCCAACGGGTTCACCTCCGGCAGCTTCGGCTCCCGGCGCCACGGGTCTGACTTCTTGTTGCGCCTTCTTCCGCCGCCGTTCCGGGAAAGTCCAGTCCAGAGACCAGCTGAGACGCCAGTTGCGTCCTGGAGGCGGTTTCTCATCCTCCGTCTTTCCCTTCCATTCCAGGAGATTCCAGGTGAAAAGGATCTCCCCCTCTCCGGTTCTGAAAATGGAAAAAACAGATTCCCCGTTCAAACGGGCCGCATGAATCCAGCGCCAGCAATCCTCTCCGATCCGGAAACGGAGGACGCTTTTTTCCCCTTCACATTCCAGCAGGAAGGAAAGAGGAGGCGCAGACGAGCGGTAAAGGAGGAGCGTTTTTTCCACCTTCTCCTTCGGAGTCTTCTCTTCCGTCATGTTTTGTTTCTTTGATTCCCGTGCTTGTGCCGACTTTTGGGGCTTCTCGGACGTTTCCGTTTTTTTCGTCCTGCAGCAGCAGGGCTCCGGCCTCCCGGCTTCCTCCGTCTGCGGCGCGGAAACATCAGAAGGAAGAAGAGAAGTCCATTGGACAGGAGGGAGAAGAGCGGATCCGCTCTGCGGTGCGCTCAGGATTCCGAAACGGCGGAAGGGACCAGAAAACTTCAGTCCTCCCGCCGAGATCTGTTTCATCGGGAAGGAATGGCGTAAGAGGAAGTCGGAAACCACAATCATTTCATTTTCAAAAAAGCGGTATTTCCTGCGGATTTCGGGGGAAGTTCCGAAGGGAATCGTCCCGGTGCATTCCAGCGCGATCTCCTTTCCTCCGGAAAGACGATGCAGCCGCCGTCTCTCCGGAAGAGCGACTGTTTCCGGAGATTCTCCCAGTTCCGCGGGAAGGCTTTCAATGGAGATTGCGTCTTTTATTTTCAGGGAAAAGAGTCCCGGTGCCGGATCGTCCGAAAGGAAACTCCAGTCTGAGGAAACGACGGAAAGTCTTTCTCCGTTTTTTTCAGCATGAAACTCCGACATGTCAGTCCACCATTCTGCAAACTTCGTTCAGGTCTTTGCGGACTCTCTCCCGGCCTCCTTCCGCAGCATATCCCAGCGGAGACAGCGCAAATACGCGCCACGGTGCGGAAAGTTTCAGCACGCGGGCCATCACTTCTCGCTGGAACGCACAGATCCAGCAGCTTCCCAGTCCTTCCGCTGCGGCGGCGAGGATAAAGTGCTCCATCGCAATCGCAGCATCCACATCCGCAATCGTGTCCCCTTCCAGACGTTTCCATGCCTGCGACGAATCTGAAAGCATCACGGCAATCATCGGCGCCTCCTTCAGCCATTTCTGCGGATACACCGATGCAATCTCCGCACGCAGTTCCGCATTCTTCACCAGAAGCAGCCGGAACGGCTGGCGGTTGCACGCTGTCGGCGCCAGATTCACCGCTTCGGCGATTCTCAGAAGCGCTTCTTCCGGCACAGGATCCGGCTGATAGGCACGAATGCTTTTGCGATTCTTCAGAACATCGTAAAATTCCATGGACATGTTCCCCTTTCTGTTTTTCTGTTCCGGAACTTCTTCATTCCTGGTTCTTCATTCCTGGTTCTTCACTCACATCTTCACGATTTGACTGCCGCTTGTCCGGCATCGGATTCTGTGTTCTTTCTCCATATTCTTCCTCCTTCTCCTCCGGGAAGGCTTTCGCTTTTTTTCTTCGGGGAAGCGGGAGATGGGCAAGAAAATTCCCCGTCTCCGGCAGGCGGAAGAGAAGTCCGGCCGCCAGGAAAACGGCTCCGAACACTATACCCGCGCAGAAAAGCGGAATCAAATGGATTCCGAAATCAATCAGCTTTTTTAGCAGTTCCGTCTCCGCCGCGGAGGCGGGAGATGGGAAGGTTTTTTCCAGAAGCCCCGTCATCCATTCAAAGCAGAAATATGCCGGCAGCACCCCCAGAATGGAAAAGGCCGCCAGTTTTCCGCAGAGCAGCCCTGTGCTCCGGAAAGGGATCTGCCGGAATATTTTCTTCAGGATCCACAGAAGAATCAGATTGTTCAGAAGGGAACTCAGGACCGTGGCAAGTGCAATCCCCCCCTGCTTCAGAGGCCACATCAGAATCAGGTTCAGAATCACATTCAGCACAATGCAGAAAAGCGAAACCTGCAGAGGAGTCCTCATGTCCTTTCTGGCATAAAAGCCCATCAGCGTGATCTTCATGGCCGCGAAGGAGGGAATGCCGAGCACATAAAAGGAAAAAGCATACGTTGTGGCCTGCAAAGCGGCATCCCCGAAGGCGCCGCGGTAGAAAAAGAGACGGATCAGCGCCTCCCCGAAAACAAACATGAACACGGCAAGAGGAATGGTGATGAAAAGAAGATTGCGCAGAGAGAAAAACATCATGCCGAGCATCCGGGAGTGATCTCCACGCGCGGCGGCGCGGGACATCTCAGGCAGAGAAACCGTCCCGAACGCCATGGCGAAGATCCCGATGGGAAGATACACCAGGCGGTCGCTGTTGTACAGCGCCGCAGGCGCGTATTCCCCCAGAAAAGACGCAATGGTCCGGTCCACCAGCAGACTGGCCTGAAGAGCCGAGGCGCCCACAATGCCGTAAAAAGCCAGTTTCCATGTCTCCCGGAGCATGGAAAAATCGGAAAAAACCTTCCATTCCAGGCGGATTCTCATCTTTTTCCAGCGGAGAACCGCGTACATCAGGAGGAATTCCAGCACGCCGGCAATCAGAACCGCGCAGGCAAGGACGGAAAGTTTGTCCTTCCCCTCCGCAAAAAGCGGACAGCAGAAAAACAATGCCGCAATGATCACCGCATTCTGAAGAATCGCCGTCAGGGAAGGCAGGAAGAACTCCCTCAGCGCATTCGCAAATGATCCCATGATTCCCACCATGCAGATGAAAATCGTATACGGCATCACAATCGGAGTCAGGCGCAAAGCCAGATTCCACATAGGCGAACTCACATGCGGTGCCAGAAGACAGGCAGGAAGCGCCACCAGAAGCGTAATCGCCGCGAGGAGGAAGGTCAGCCAGATGAACACGGTCGAAAAGCGTTCCTCCGCGCGTTTTCCACCTTCGGTTTCCAGGGACTGGGCAAGAATCGGCACCAGAGCCGTGCCCAGCGCGCCCTCCCCCAGAATGCGGCGGCACATGTTGGCAAAAGTCGAAGCCAGGACCCAGGCGGACATCAGCAAGCCTCCGCCTATGATGTCCGCGGTCAGGATCTCGCGGAAAAAACCGAGGAAACGGCTCACAAAGGTGGAAAGCGCCAGATTCCGGGAACTCCGCTGCAGAATCTGATTCCCTCCCGCAGGATGCTTCCTGCCGGTGGATGATGCAGGGGACGGCGTTGTACGGATCGTCATGGCGTTTTGTTTTCCCCGTTGCGTCCCGGAACGGCGGGGCGCTCCGGAAGACGCGATCTCGTTTCAGACGGAAAAGCGGACAAAGACCGAATCCCCGTCCTGAACAATATATTCCTTCCCTTCAATCCGCAGTTTTCCGGCGTTCTTCGCGGCGTTCCAGCCGCCGTAGCGAACGATTTCGTCATAGGAAACCACCTCCATGCGGATGAAGCCGCGAAGCATGTCCGTGTGGATTTTCCCGGCCGCTTCCGGAGCGGGAGTCCCGCGCGTGATCGTCCAGGCCCGGGCCTCGGTCGGACCCGCGGTGAAGAACGTCACATAGTCCAGAAGACGGTATCCCGTGTGAATCACGCGCTGAAGACCGCTTTCCTCCACTCCGATATCCGCCAGAAACGCCTGCGCGTCCTCGGGCGACAGTTCCGCCAGTTCCTCCTCCAGCTTCGCGCAGACGGGAATCACTTCCATCCCGTGGCGCGACGCCGTCTCAATCAGTTTCATGGACAGTTCCTCCTTCCCGAAATTCCGGAAGGCCTCCTCGTCCACATTGGCACAGACAAAAGCCGGCATGGTCGTCAGCATCTGCAGCGATGCGGCAAGTTTCGATTCCCTGGGATCCTTTTTGTCGTATTCCGGCATCTGCCCGTTTTCCAGCTTTGCAATGAATTTTTCCGCCAGTTCCAGCTCCGCCTTCACTTCCGGATCTCCGCTCCGGAGCATCTTGCGTGATTTCTCAAGCCGACGCTGCAGAAAATCCAGGTCCGCCAGCATCAGTTCCGTCAGGATCAGTTCCAGGTCCCGTGCGGGATTCACTCCGCCTCCCACATGCACCACGTCCGGATCCGAAAACAGCCGCACCACGTGCGCAACGGCGTCCACTCCGCGGATATGACCCAGAAACTGATTCCCAAGCCCCTGTCCCTGACTGGCTCCTTCCACCAGTCCGGCAATGTCAATGAATTTCATCGTCGCAGGAACGATTTTCGCAGACTTCTCGATCTCCGCAAGCTTGTCCAGACGCTTGTCCGGCACAGGCACAATCCCCGTATTCGGTTCAATCGTACAGAAAGGAAAGTTCGCCGACGCCGCCCCCCCGTGTGAAAGCGCGTTGAACAAGGTTGATTTCCCCACATTGGGCAATCCCACAAAACCGCATGCAAAACCCATGGATCCTCTCTCTCCACTTTTTCCGGAATATTTTTTCAGATTCAGGCGGTAAAATACCGCTGAATGGAATGCTTTTCAAACCCCGCAGACTTCTTTTCTCCGCCGCCTTTTCTCTCTTCCCCCATGCACAACACACACTCTCTCTGTTCCTCTCCTTCCGGGAAAATGAAATCGAAGTCAAGGAAAACAGGAAAGGGGAAAAGCAGAACGGGGAAAGGGAAACTCCCCGTTTCCCCCTCCCCGCTTTCAGATGCGTGAGGAAAAGTCTCCGCAGCAGGTGAGAGCGCGCTCTTCCGGCGGTCTCACCGCCGTCTCTCATTCAGCAGCCCGGCTTTTCTTCTTTCATGCCCGGGCCTTCAGCACCCTCACTCCGCAGCGGCAGAACGATGATATTCCTGAAGCGATTTCGGAAGATGAGACGGATTCTCCAGAACCGCCTGAATTCCGATGGCAGTGGCATTTGCCGCGGCCATGGTGGTCATGTACGGAATCTTGTACTGGATGGCCATGGTGCGGATATAGCTGTCATCCGTTTTGCCTTCGCGCCCGACAGGGGTGTTGATGATGAGCTGAATGGAACCGTTCTTGATCATGTCGCCGATATTGGGACGGCCTTCCAGAAGTTTCAGGACAGGTGTATTCTCTATGCCGTTTTCCGCAAGGAAGGCGGAAGTCCCCTGCGTGGCGAAAATCTTGAATCCGCATTCTTTGATTTTCTCCGCAATGGGCAGGAGATACTTGCGGTCGCTCTTGCGCACGGTGATCAGGACACTGCCGGAAGTCGGCAGCTTGCATTCCGCGGCTTCCTCCGCCTTGAAGAACGCTGTTCCGAAATTGTCCGCTATGCCCATGACCTCTCCGGTGGCCCGCATTTCCGGGCCGAGGACAGGATCGACCTCAGGGAACATATTGAAGGGGAAGACCGCTTCCTTTACCGCCACGAATTTCGGCGTTTCGCGGAAAGACGACTTCAGATCGGAAAGCTTTTTCCCGAGCATCAACTCCGTGGCGATGCGCGCCAGAGGCACACCGCTCACTTTCGAGACGATCGGCACCGTGCGCGAGGCGCGCGGATTCGCTTCAATAATGTACACTTTGTCATTGCAGATCGCGTACTGGACATTCATGATTCCGTCCACCTTGAAATCCTTTGCGATCGCGGCCGTATATTCCTGGATCGTCCGGCGGTGTTTCTCCGGGATGGTCACGGGCGGAATCGAGCAGGCGGAATCGCCCGAGTGAATTCCGGCAAGTTCAATATGCTCCATGATGGAGGCAACATACGTTTCCGTCCCGTCCGAAACGGCATCCACTTCACATTCGGTGGCGTTGTCGAGGAAACGGTCGATCAGCATCGGATATTCCGGACTGACCTGAAGTGATTCCACCGCATATTTCCGGAGCGTCGCTTCGTCATAAATGACTTCCATGCCGCGTCCGCCGAGCACAAAGGAGGGCCGCACCATCACGGGATAGCCGATCCTCGTGGCAATCGCAACGGCTTCCTCCAGAGAACGGCTCGTGGCACTTTCCGGCTGAGGAATATTCAGCGCAATCATACGTTCGCGGAAATATTCGCGGTCCTCCGCCAGACGAATCCCTTCCGGCTGGGTCCCGAGGATGTTCACTCCGTTGTCTTTGAGCTCCTGGGCAATATTCAGGGGCGTCTGTCCGCCGAACTGCACAATCACGCCTTCGGGTTTTTCCTTTTCATAGATGGTCAGGACATCTTCCAGAGTGAGGGGCTCGAAATAGAGTCTGTCGCTCGTATCGTAATCGGTGCTGACCGTTTCGGGATTGCAGTTGACCATGATGGAACCGTATCCGTTGTCCCGGAGCGCAAATGCGGCATGGACGCAGGTGTAGTCAAATTCGATCCCCTGACCGATGCGGTTGGGACCGCCCCCGAGAATCATGATCTTCTTCCCGGGAACAACGGGCACTTCATCTTTCACGCCATCCGCGTAAGTCGAATAATAATAAGCCGCATTCTCCACCCCGCTGACAGGAACCGCCTGGTAATGCGCCACCACGCCCAGCTTCATGCGCCGTTCCCGGACAAGACGTTCGGGCACATTGAAGAGTTTTGCCAGATATTTATCCGCAAAGCCCATGCGTTTCGCCTCGATCAGCATTTGGTCCGGCAGGGAAGGAAAGGCGTATTTCTGAAGAGCAAGTTCAAAATCAGCCAGTTCTTTTGTCTGCTCCAGAAAATACGGCGTGATGGAAGTCATGGTGAAGGCCTCTTCCACACTCAGTCCCCGGCGGAAGGCCTCATAAAGCGCAAAATAGCGGATGCTGTTCGGAATGCGGATTTTTTCCCGGAGCTGTTCATCGCTCATGGAGGAGATCTTTTTATCCAGTCCCAGACCGGAACGTCCGATTTCCAGCGAACGCACCGCTTTCTGGAAGGCCTCCTTGAAGTTCTTGCCGATGGACATCACTTCCCCGACCGCCTTCATCTGCGTGCCCAGATGATCCTTCGCCTTCGGAAACTTTTCAAATGCCCAGCGGGCAAATTTGACAACTACATAATCGCCCCAGGGTTCATATTTTTCCAGTGTTCCCTTCCTCCAGTAAGGAATCTCGTCCAGAGTGACGCCTGCTGCAAGCATCGTGGAAACGTGTGCAATCGGAAAACCGGTGGCCTTCGATGCAAGGGCGGAGGAACGCGATGTCCGGGGATTGATTTCAATCACCACCACGCGGTCATCCTTCCGGTTGTGTGCGAACTGGACATTCGTCCCGCCGGTGACTCCGATGGCATCGATGATCCGGTAAGCATAGTCCTGAAGACGTTTCTGGAGGGATTCCGGCACGGTCAGCATCGGCGCAACACAGAAACTGTCGCCCGTATGCACGCCCATCGGATCCACGTTCTCGATGAAGCAGACCGTGATTTTCTGTCCTTTTTCATCGCGCACGACTTCCAGTTCCAGCTCTTCCCATCCGAGAACGCATTCCTCCACCAGCACCTGACCGATCAGACTTGCGGCAAGTCCGCGCGCCATCACCTCGCGCAGTTCCTCCACATTGTAGACGATTCCGCTCCCTGTCCCACCCATCGTATACGCCGGACGAAGCACAACAGGATAAGAAAGCTGCGCCGCTATTTTTTCGCCTTCCTCCACGGAATGAGCCGGTTCTGAATGAGCCACGGGAATCCCAAGACGGGTCATGGTCGCCTTGAACTCGATCCGGTCTTCTCCGCGTTTGATGGCATCCAGGTCTACCCCGATGACTTTCACATTGTATTTACTGAGAATTCCGTTTTCCGCAAGACTGGAGGAAAGGTTCAGTGCGGTCTGTCCCCCGAGGTTCGGAAGAAGTGCGTCCGGACGTTCGCGGATGATGATTTTTTCGAGACTTTCAATGGTCAGCGGTTCGATATACGTATGATCGGCCATCCCCGGATCCGTCATGATCGTTGCAGGATTGGAATTGACCAGAACGACTTCATATCCCTGTTCGCGCAGAGCCTTGCATGCCTGGGTTCCAGAATAATCGAATTCACATGCCTGGCCGATGATGATCGGACCGGATCCGATAATCAGAATCTTTTTGATGTCGCTGCGCTTTGCCATAAAAACTCTCCAATTCCTGATTTTTTCACTGGTTTTTTCCGCAGGAGGGGCATCTGTCTCCCTGTGCGGAGTCATTCCGATTCTGTTCCGGAAAATGCTTTAATCCACAAGACAAAACTTGTATAATATCACGTTTTTTCGGTATTTTTCAAGTCGTATTGAAAAGTTTTTTTTAAAACAGGGATCTGAAAAAAATGGTCTTTTTCTATCTTTTTAGGCTTGACTGCGGGAATTTTCCGGTTATAGTATGGGCATTTCTTCGGGAATGGCTGCTTAGCTCAGTCGGTAGAGCACTGGAATCATAATCCATTGGTCGCTGGTTCAAGTCCGGCAGCAGCCACCACCTATCTTTTTTTCGGTATTCTTTCTCCTTCTCCGCAGATGATTGTTTCCTGCCTGGGATTCAAAAAAATAAATAAAAAAAATACGGCAGGCGACGCCTGCCGGGTGCAGGGAATGCAGCCCTGCCGAGGTGTATGAGGGCGAGGAGCCCTCATGTTTTTTTTATTTATTTTATTTTTTTCGCCTCCGGCGGCCAGCGTCTCGCCGCTGGACCGCGACAAGGTCACGGACCTTGACCTCGAGAAAAATGCTCAGCGCATTTTTCCGTAGTTTGTTGCTTCGCAATATTTTTCCTGCTGCTTCGCAAGTTTTGATTTTTACTGTTCCCTGCCTGGGGACCTCATCGTCCCATCAGTCTGCGGAACTCCTGAAAGAGATAAAGCGGATCACACGGGCCCGGCGCAGCCTCCGGATGATACTGTACGGAAAACATCGGTTCCGTCCTATGGCGGAATCCTTCCACCGTATTGTCATTGAGATTGACATGAGTCAATTCCAGTTTCCCGGGAAGAGAATCCGCCTTCAAGGCGAAGTTGTGATTCTGGGAGGTGATCTCAACCGATCCGCTCAGAAGATTCTTCACCGGATGATTGCATCCGTGATGCCCGAATTTCAGACGGTAACGCTCCCCCCCGCAGGCAATCCCCAGGATCTGATGTCCCAGGCAAATTCCCATGAGAGGAACTTTCCCGATCAAATACCGCGCCGCCTCCACGGCATACGTCACCGCCGCAGGATCGGCAGGCCCGTTGGAAAGGAAGACTCCGTCCGGCTTCATCTTCAGAACCTTCTCCGCGGCAGTCTTGGCCGGGACCACCGTCACTTTCATCCCGTGCCTTCTCAGACAACGGAGAATGTTCCACTTGATTCCGAAATCATAAGCCACCACATGCAGATCCGTTGCTGGCAGTTCAGAAGATCCGTCCCAAGAACGGCTGAGAAGCGAGTCCGGATCCCATTCATACGTTTTGCGGCAGCTGACTCTGGAGGCATAGTCCTCATTGTCCAGCCCGTCCCATTCCATGGCCTGAGCAATGCCGTATTTCTCGGAAATTTTCCTGTCGGAACAATGCAGATAAGCCTTGAGAGTCCCGTTTTCCCGGATGAGCAACGTCAGGAGCCTGGTGTCGATCCCCGCAATGGCCGGGACTCCGTTCCTTTTCAGGACGGCGGAAAATTCCGAATCGGCTCGCCAGTTGCTTGCCGGATTCATCTCCCGTACGATCAGTCCGTTCAGGAAAAGTCGGCGCGATTCCATATCCTCCCGCACAAAACCGTAATTCCCGATTTCAGGACAGGTCATCGCCACAAACTGCCCCGCATACGAGGGATCCGTGACAATTTCCTCATACCCCGTCATTCCCGTATTGAACACCACTTCCCCCACCGCATCGACATCCGCCCCCACGGAATATCCACGCAGCACCGTCCCGTTCTCCAGAGCCAGGAAGGCGTTCTTCTCTCTTTGAAGTTTCCAGCTGTATAATTCTTTCATGATATTTCCGGCCATCCTTCCTGTGTTCTCATTCTGAAACAGCGGCTTGTTTTTTTTCGGCGCAGCGGCGGTGAAATTCCTGAAGACTGCAGATTTCCATGCGGCCCATTTCCCGGAGGGCGCGGATCCCTTCGAGCGCGGCACGGACTCCGCAGAGCGTCGTCGTGATCGGGACCCCGTGTGCGACGGCCGAAGTCCTCATGCGGATTTCATCCACCATGGCAGCGGCCCCGTTTTCCGGCGTGTTGATGACCCACTGGACGTTGTGTTCGGCAATCATGTCCACAATGTTCGGCCTGCCCTGGGAGACACGGAAAATCGCCTGGGAACGGATCCCGTTGTTCCGCAGCATGGTCGAGGTCCCGCACGTGGCATAGATCTGAAAACCCAGCTCCACCAGTTCCCGAACCAGCGGAATCGATTCCTCCTTGTCCGCATCGCGGAGAGAAACAAATACATTGCCTTCCGTCGGGAGACTCGTCCCCGAAGCGGTCTGAGACTTCAAATACGCCATCCCCGGTGAAAGATCAATCCCCATGACCTCCCCAGTCGATTTCATTTCCGGACTCAGGACAATATCCACACCGGGGAATTTCACAAAGGGAAACACCGCTTCCTTCACCGTTGTATACGGGGGAAGAACCTCTTCCACAAATCCCAGCTCCCGAAGCGGTTTCCCGGCCATGCAGAGCGCGGCGATCTTCGCAAGCGGCACTCCGATCGACTTGCTCACAAACGGCACCGTCCGCGACGCACGGGGATTCACTTCCAGAATATACACCTCCCCATCCTTCACCGCGAACTGGATGTTCATCAAGCCGCGGATATGCAGCTCCTTTGCCAGAGCGAAGGTCTGTTCATGAATTTCCCGGATGGTCTCCGCCGAAAGACTGGATGCGGGAATCTTGCAGGCCGAATCGCCCGAATGGATCCCCGCCAGCTCCACATGTTCCATGATCGCGCCGATGACGTGTGTTTCCCCATCGGAAAGGCAGTCCACATCCAGCTCGATCGCCTCCTCCAGAAAACGGTCGATCAGTACCGGGCGTTCCTCGGAAACATGGACCGCTTCGTCCATGTACTTCCGAAGATACTTTTCCTTGTACACAATCACCATCGCCCTCCCCCCGAGGACAAAGGAGGGACGCATCAGAACCGGATACCCGATCCGTTCTGCAACTTCCAGGGCCTCTTCCACATTGGCGGCCATGCCGTTCGGAGGCTGACGGAGTCCGAGTTTGTCGGCAAGCTGCTTGAAGTAGTCGCGATCCTCCGCAGACTCGATGTCGCGCGGGGCGGTGCCCAGAATCCGGACTCCGGCATCTTCCAGACGCCGCGCCAGATTCAGTGGGGTCTGGCCGCCGAACTGGACAATAACTCCCAGGCAGTTTTCCCGTTCGTAAATATGGATCACATCCTCGAAAGTAAGCGGTTCAAAGTAGAGTTTGTCGCTCGTATCGTAATCGGTGCTGACCGTTTCGGGATTGCTGTTCACCATCAGGGTTTCGTACCCTGCTTCCCGGAGCGCAAAGGAGGCATGGACGCAGCAGTAGTCGAATTCGATTCCCTGGCCGATCCGGTTGGGGCCGCCGCCGAGAATCATGATCGTTTTACGGGAGGGATCGGGTTTGACTTCATCCCTTGTCGCCCCATAGGTCGAATAGTAATAGGGCGTGACTGCGCGGAATTCGCCGGCACAGGTATCCACAAGCGAGTATACAGGCAGAATCCCGGCGGAACGCCTGGCTTGGAAGACTGCCTCTTCTGGACATTTCAGCAGATATGCAATCTGGCGGTCGGAATAACCGAATTCCTTTGCCTGGCGGAAAAGGGCTTTGTCTGCGGAAAATTTCTTCAGAGTCTTCGCCGCGGTGATTTCGTCCTCAAAAGAAGCCAGTTCGTGCAGATGACGCAGGAAGTAGCGGTCGATCCGGCAGAGAGAATGGACCCGTTCCACATCCCAGCCCCGGCGGAACGCCTCGTGAATCACATAGATCCGTTCCGGATTCGGGCGGGAGATTTCGGCGGAGAGAAGACTGTCTTCCATCATCCGGAATTTCTCCTCCTTCCCGGAAGCGCCGAATCCTGCGTATCCGGTCTCCAGGGAGCGGAGCGCCTTCTGGAACGACTCCTTGAACGTCTTCCCGATGCTCATGGCTTCCCCGACCGATTTCATCTGCGTGCCGAGCGTACTGTCCGCCGCCGGAAATTTTTCAAAGGTGAAACGCGGAACCTTGGTGACAACATAGTCGATCGCGGGTTCAAAACAGGCGGGAGTCTCACGCGTGATGTCGTTCCGGAGTTCGTCAAGCGTGTAGCCGACGGCCAGTTTGGCGGCGATTCTCGCAATCGGGAATCCCGTCGCCTTCGACGCCAGCGCAGAAGAGCGCGACACGCGCGGATTCATCTCTATGATGATCATGCGTCCGTCCTCCGGATTCAGCGCCCACTGCACGTTGGATCCGCCGGTCTCGACTCCGATCTTGCGCATGACTGCCAGCGATGCGTCTCTCATCCTCTGATATTCCCTGTCGCTGAGTGTCTGTGCCGGCGCCACCGTGATGCTGTCTCCGGTATGCACCCCCATCGGATCCAGGTTCTCAATCGAACAGACTATCACCGCATTGTCCTTCCGGTCACGCATGACTTCCAGTTCAAATTCCTTCCATCCCAGCAGAGATTCCTCGATCAGCACTTCGGAAGTCATGCTCGCTTCCAGGCCTCTGGCAACGATGCGTTCAAACTCCTCCGGGTCGTGTGCAATGCCTCCGCCCGTCCCCCCGAGCGTGAATCCCGGACGGATCACCAGCGGCCAGCGGCCGATCATTTTCGCAATCATCTTCGCTTCCTGCATGGAATGCGCCGAACCGGAAAGCGGCAGTTCGAGCCCCAGTTCCATCATGGCATGCTTGAACTGATCGCGGTCCTCCGCGCGGCGGATCACCTCGGCATCCGCCCCGATCATTTCCACCTGATAGCGTTTCAGAATGCCGGATTCGTGAAGACGCATTGCAAGATTGAGTGCGGTCTGCCCGCCGAGAGTCGGAAGAAGCGCATCGGGGCGTTCCCGGCGGATGATTTCATGGAGAATATCCCGGGTCAGCGGTTCGATGTAGGTCCGGTCCGCAAAATCCGGATCCGTCATGACCGTCGCCGGGTTGCTGTTCACGAGGACGACCTCATAGCCGTCTTCCTTGAGGGCTTTGCACGCCTGCACGCCTGAGTAGTCAAACTCGCAGGCCTGTCCGATCACGATGGGGCCGGAGCCGATCAGCATGATCTTTCTGATGTCTTTGCGCCTGGGCATTGTATGGATGATCCTTCGATTTGATTGGGTTGCTGTTCACTTGATGATGATTCAGAAGTTCCGGTGTTCCGGACTGCTTCCCCTCCCCTCCCGGGTCTCCGAAACGCGTCTTTCCGCACGGAAGAAAGAGAAAACCCGGGAAGAACTGCCTTGGACAACACAACGGGGGGGGGAACAAGACCCCGCCGCGGCAACGGGCAACAGGAAACGGAAAATCGACAATGAAAAACTGAAAAACATTGTTCCGCAGAAAAAAGATCCTTTCCCGTCTTTCCGCCGAACGTGTTTCATTCCCGGTTACTCTTTGTTGTTCCGGTACCAGTCTGGAGTAATATTCAGTTTCTGGATCTTGTAATGAATGATCCGGTTGGAGATGCCGAGCGCACGGGCCGAGGCGGAGACATTCCCGCGGTTCGCCTTCAGGGACTCCACAATCAGTTCCCGCTCAAAGGAATTGACGAGCGTTTCAAAATCGGCCGTCCCGTCCGGGGCGGTTCTGTTGGTGGAGGAGGCTTCCCCGGTCTGGAGAGAAGGCGGAAGATTGTATCCGGAAATGACGTCGTCGGTAGTTGTCAGGACGGCGCGTTCGATGCAGTTTTCCAGCTCTCTCACGTTTCCGGGCCAGTGATAGCTCATCATCATATTGATCGCCGGAGTCGATATGCGCTTGATATTCTTCCCGTACATGCGGCTGAATTTTTCGAGAAAGTGCTCCGCGAGAAGCATAATGTCGCTCCTGCGGTTTCTCAGTTCGGGCAGATGGATCGGAAAGACGTTCAGACGGTAGTAGAGGTCCTCCCGGAACTTTCCCTCGGCCATAAGTTTTTCCAGATCCCGGCTCGTGGCGGCAAGGATCCGGACATCCATCTTCAGCTCCTCGTTTCCACCCACGCGGAAAAAGGTGCGTTCCTGCAGAAAGCGCAGGAGTTTTACCTGGACGGGCAATGTCAGGTCTCCGATTTCATCCAGGAAAAGAGTCCCTCCGTCCGCCGCCTCCGCCCTTCCGATGCGTCTGGCGAAGGCTCCGGTGAAGGAACCTTTTTCGTGTCCGAAAAGCTCGCTTTCGATCAGAGTCTCTGGCATTGCGGCGCAGTTCACGATGATGAAGGGCTTGTCTTTCCGGGAGCTCTTCTCCTGAATCGCACGGGCGATCAGTTCCTTTCCGGTGCCGGAAGCGCCTCGGATCAGAACCGTCGCATTGGTATCCGCAACCTGTTCCACCATACTGTAGACGCGGCGCATGCTGCTGCAGTTTCCAACAATGCTCGCCGGAACGCTTTTTTTATCCAGTTCGTCACGGAGACGACGGTTTTCCGCAAGAAGCTTTTCCCGTTCCTCATGCTCTTCCAGACGGGCACAGACCACTTCCGCCGTAATATTCGCCACCGTTTCCAGCAGTTTGAGATC
The DNA here is from genome assembly GCA_934644965.1 of uncultured Victivallales bacterium. Taxonomy (GTDB): domain Bacteria; phylum Verrucomicrobiota; class Lentisphaeria; order Victivallales; family UBA1829; genus CAJMAW01. The sequence continues at coordinate 58,926 of CAKUDG010000015.1, forward strand.
CTCGTTCAGCGCCGCTTCCGCTTCCGGCCCCGGGGGGGAAGTCCGGTCGATCGAGAGCGTCCCGATGACCTTTTCCAGATGCAGAACAGGGACACAGAGAAAGGCAATGTTTTCCGGGGAATTCCGCGTCTTTGTCCGGTTCAGGAAATTCGGGTCTCTGGAAATGTCCGGAATGATGACGGGCACGCCGGTTTCTGCAACGCGTCCCGTGATTCCTTCGCCCAGATGATATTTTCCCCTCCGGATTTCATCTTCGCTGAGTCCCTGGGAGGCTTCGATGACGAGCATGTCGTCCCTTCTCAGAGTGAACGTCCCCCGTACAAAGCCCATTTCCCGGTAAAGAATGTCAAGAACGTTTTTCAGGAGCAGCGACACATTCCGCTCATGCAGGACCGCGCGGCTGATCTGATGCAGAATGGCGATCTCGATATTCTTTCCTTCGTTCATCCGTCCGGCGTCTCTTTCGTTTGGATTTCTGAAATATACCACATTTTTCGGAAAGGACAAACCGCGGTATTCACGCAGGAGGAAGTTTTTTTTCACTTCCTGCAGTGCGCGGGTCCGTGCGGAGAGGGAATTCCCGGCTATCATCATCCGGGCGCTGCGGAGCGATCCGCGCCATCCGGAGCACAAGGCGCGATTCCGGAGTGCAAGAGCGGAATCGCAGGAATATTTTCCTCCTCGGATCATTTTCCTGCAAGCCCTCCCTTCTGGAGAATCCGGTTCACCGAAGCGGCGCAGCGTCTTCCGGACGCAATCGCCCGGACCACCAGGGAGGCTCCGGAAGCGGAGTCGCCGGCAACGAACACGCGGGGATCCGAACTGCGCATGTCCGGATCTGTCACGATCCGGCCTTTTTCCACGGACAGGGAGAATTCCTTCACGATGCCCTCATCCGCACGGACTCCGGTAAAGCCCATGGCCAGCAGAACCAGATCCGTTTCAATCCGGAAGGCGCCGTCTTCGAGTGCCCGGAAGGTCTGAGGACGGCCTTTTTCATTCAGACTCCATTGGATGCGGCATGCCTGGAGCGCCGTCACGGCGCCGTCACGCCCCTCAAACGCGCTGCTGTTCACCGACCAGAGCCGCTCCACGCCTTCGGCATGGCTGGATGAATCCCTTCTCATATACGGAAATTCCGGCCACGGCGTCGAAGGCGAGCGTTCAGCCGGGGGCTCCGGCATGAGTTCAATCTGGAGGATGGATTCCGCCCCCTGGCGCCGCGCGGTGCCGATGCAGTCCGATCCCGTATCCCCTCCCCCGATCACCAGAACCTTTTTCCCCTTCGCCGAAATCGGCAGTTCCGGCAGTTCAGCGGAGACGCAGCGGTTTTCCCCGCTCAGGAAGTCCAGGGCAAAATGAATTCCGCGAAGATCCCGTCCGGGGATCTTCAGATCCCGCGCTTCCGGAGTCCCCATGGCAAGGACGATCACGTCATGACGTTTCTTCAGATACGCTCCGGAGAGGTCCTTCCCCGCTTCCGTCCCGCATTCAAAGTGAATTCCCTCCTGTTCCAGGATCCGGATTCTCCGGTCAATCACCGTTTTTTCCAGTTTGAAATCGGGGATTCCGTATCGCAGCAGTCCTCCGGGGGACAGATTCCTTTCATACACGGTGACCTGAAAACCGTACTGATTCAGTTCATCCGCAACGGCCAGTCCCGCGGGTCCGGACCCGATCACCGCCGCCCGGAGTCCGTTCCGGTCCGGCACCGCACGCGGACGAACCCATCCGCACCGGAACGCCTCCTCCGCCACCAGATATTCCGTATGACGGACCGCCACCGGATCCAGCACATGCCCCGCCGTGCAGGCGTATTCGCAGAGTGCGGGGCAGATCCGGGATGTGAACTCCGGGAAATTGCTCGTGCTCCGCAGAAGATCCCACGCCGTTTCAAAATCCCCCTCCGCCACCGCCGAATTCATTTCCGGAATGACGTTTCCCAGCGGACATCCGTATGCATGGCAGAACGGAATGCCGCAGTCCATGCAACGGCTCGCCTGACATTGCAGTTCATCCTTCTCCGGAAAAATCTCCACACAGCGGAAATCGCGGATGCGTTCCCCGACGGGACGGTAGAGATTCTTCCGCCTCGGTATATTCAGAAAATTCAATTTCCCTCCAGCTGTATTGACCATGATGCCGTTCTCCTCTTTCCTGTCTGTTTGCCTGACTGTCATTCTGTCTGTTTGCCTGTCTGCGTCTTTGTGACGGCGCTGTCACAAAAAAGGGTTCCGTCGTCACAAAGGCTGCGGGGTCCCCCACTCAGACACTGTCCGTCTTCCGTGCGACCGCAACAGCGTCTGCGGGGCTCATTTTCCCGGTTGCAAGGCGGTATTCCACGGGAAGCACCTTCACAAAAAGCGGGAGATGCTGTTCAAAATCCTTCAGGATCCGTCCGGCTCTGGAGCTGGACGTGGCTTCCAGATATTCCTCCAGAAGGCTCCGGAGTTCGAGTGCGTCCGGGGAGCCCGGCTCGATGTTTTCCAGGTCGACGGTCGAAACATTGCAGTGTAAATCGAAGTCTCCGTTTTCATCATAGACATACGCGATGCCACCGGTCATTCCCGCCGCGAAATTCATTCCGGTTTTTCCGAGCACGACAACCCGTCCGCCGGTCATGTATTCGCATCCGTGATCCCCGACGGCCTCCACCACCGCGGACATCCCGCTGTTGCGGATGGCGAAGCGTTCCCCCGCCATTCCGTTAATGAAGATTTTCCCCGCACAGGCTCCGTATCCGATCACGTTCCCGGCGATCACGTTTTTCTCCGGCAGGAACTTCGCTTCCGCGGGCGGACGAATCACGATCTTCCCTCCGGAAAGGCTCTTCCCGACGAAGTCATTGGCCTCTCCTTCCAGAACAAAGGTGATTCCCGCGGCGAGGAACGCTCCGAAACTCTGTCCCGCACAGCCGCGGAAATGCACTTTCAAGGTATCCTCGGGCAGTCCGGCATGGCCGTATTCCGAAGCGATGCGGTAACTCAGAGTCGCTCCGACCGCGCGATCCGTGTTCCGGATGGGCAGTTCCAGTTCCGGAGCAGGCTTGGGGGGCTTTTCCCTGAGCGTTTTTTCAAAGTGTCCGATCAGATGTCCGGAGTCGTAGCTGTGCTCTCTGTGATGTTCCGTCCGCGTGCATTTTCTCGGGAGGGAGGGATCCGCAACGCCGGCGAAAACGGCGGAGAAATCCAGTCCGCGCGCCTTCCAGAAATCAATGGCATCGTTCCGTTCCAGGAACTCGGTTCTTCCGACGGCCTCGTCGATCGAATGCAGCCCGAGTTCGGAAAGGTATCCGCGGACTTCCTCTGCAACAAAACGCAGGAAGTTTTCGATATATTCCGGTTTGCCGCGGAAGAACTTCCGGAGCTCCGGATTCTGCGTGGCCACCCCCACCGGACAGCTGTTCTCATGGCATTTGCGCATCATGACGCAGCCGAGACAGACCAGAATGGTGGTGGCGAATCCGAATTCCTCGGCGCCGAGGAGCGCGGCGATCATGACGTCGCGCCCGGTTTTGAGCTGGCCGTCGGTCTGGACCCGGATCCGGTCGCGCAGTTTGTTCAGACAGAGGGTCTGCTGCACTTCCGCAAGTCCCAGTTCCCAGGGGAGTCCGGCATACTTGATGCTGGAGAGCGGCGAAGCCCCTGTGCCGCCGTCGTGTCCGCTGACAAGCACCATGTCCGCATGACCTTTGGCCACTCCCGCGGCAATCGTCCCGATCCCCACTTCCGAAACCAGTTTGACGGACACACGCGCATCCGGATTGGCATTATGCAGATCATATATGAGTTCCGCAAGATCCTCGATGGAATAGATGTCATGATGCGGCGGCGGTGAAATCAGCGTCACGCCCGGGGTGGAATGACGGACTTTCGCGATGATTTCATTGACTTTGTGTCCGGGCAGCTGTCCGCCCTCTCCCGGCTTGGCTCCCTGGGCGATCTTGATCTGGATCTCCCTGGCGTTCGCCAGATATTCCGCAGTCACTCCGAAACGGCCGCTGGCAACCTGCTTGATGGCACTGCAGCGGCTGATTTCACCGGGACGCTTCACATAGCGCGCAGGATCCTCTCCCCCTTCCCCGGAATTGCTTTTCCCGCCGATCCTGTTCATGGCAAGGGCAATGGCTTCGTGAGCCTCGGGGCTGATCGAGCCGAAACTCATCGCCCCGGTGACGAAGCGCCGCAGAATCGACTCGACGTTCTCCACTTCTTCAAGAGGAACTTTCCTCCCCGTCGGGTTCCTGAAGCGGAAGAGTCCGCGCAAGGTGCAGAGATGCCGGCTCTGATCATTGATCATGGCTGCGTAACGCTGATATTCCGCACGGTCGTTTTCCCGCACTGCGCGCTGAAACGCCGCAATCGCCTCCGGAGTCCAGAGATGATGCTCCCCGTCCTTCCGGAAGCGGTAGGCTCCTCCCACATCCAGGAGGGAGACTCCCCCGTGAGGCGGCCGGACCGCACTGGCGTAGCGAGCCCGCGTTTCGGATTCAATTTCCCCGATTCCGATTCCCCCCACCCGGGATGCGGTCCCGGTGAAGTAGGCATCGATCAGAGAGCGGTTCAAGCCCACGGCCTCGAAGGTCTGCGCGCCGCGGAAGCTGCGCAGAGTCGAAATCCCGAGTTTGGACATGATTTTCAGGATCCCCTTGCAGAGTGCCCGGATGTAATTTTCCGCCGCTCCGGCGCAGTCGATGTTCCCCAGCTTTCCTTCCAGGCAGAGCGCCGAGACGCTTTCCAGAGCCAGATACGGACAGACCGCTGTGGCACCGTAACCGAGAAGAAGCGCCAGATGCATGACTTCGCGCACTTCTCCGCTTTCCACGACAATCCCGCCGCTGGTGCGCATCCGGCAGTCGACCAGTCTCTTGTTGACCGCCGCCGTCGCCAGCAGGGCGGGGATCGGGATTTCCCCCTCTTCCAGATCCCGGTCGGAGAGAATCAGCACGCTGCATCCGGAGCGGATTGCGTTTTCCGCGCGGTCACAGAGTTCCGAAACGGCTTCTGCGAGAGTCCTGCCACTGCATCTGGCATTTCCCGGATTTCCGGAATTGCCTTCCTCGGGATGATTTTTTTCAGGAAACGCCATTTTCAGAGTTGCCGCCCGGAAGGTCGGGAGCCGCGCGGCGCGGAGGCGCCCGAGATCCTCCGGAGTCAGCACCGGATAACGGAGTTTCAGCAGATGCGCGTGACGCGGCGACTCATCAAGGATATTCCCCTGATTCCCGATATAGGTCATGATGCTCATGACCAGGGATTCGCGGATCGGATCTATGGGGGGATTCGTCACCTGGGCGAAGAGCTGTTTGAAGTAATTGTAAAGGAGCTGCGGCTTGTCGGAGAGCACGGCGAGAGCGGCATCGTTCCCCATGGATCCGGTGGCCTCCTGTCCGCCGGCGGCCATGGCGGGAAGAAGAATGTTGAGATCCTCGCGGGTGTATCCGAAGATCTTCTGGCGTTCCAGAAGTTTTTCCCCGGGAGGAGGCGCCGTGACGGAATCGAAAAGCCCGTGCAGACTGATGCGGTTTTCCTCCACCCAGCGGCGGTAGGGCTGACGCCGGGCGACGGTTGACTTGACTTCCTGATCATACAGCACCCGTTTCTTTTCCATATCGAGGAAGAGAATCTGGCCGGGGCCGAGACGGCCTTTTTCCAGAACCTTTTCCGGAGGAATGTCCAGAACGCCGCTTTCGGAGGCGAGGACGAAGAAGCCGTCGGAACTCAGAGTATACCTTGCGGGACGCAGTCCGTTGCGGTCGAGCATGGCGCCGAGATTGATTCCGTCGGTGAAGGCCACGGCGGCGGGGCCGTCCCAAGGTTCCATCAGTCCGGAATGGTATTCAAAGAATCCGCGGATGTCCCGCCCCATGTGATATTCGGCGCCCCAGGTCTGGGGGAGGAGCATGAGCATGGCGTGCGGAAGGGATCGTCCGGCGGCGAGCAGGAGTTCAAGGGTGTTGTCCAAACAGGCGGAATCGCTCTGTCCGTCCGGAATCACGGGGAGGAGTTTGGCTATGTCCTCTCCGAAGAGGGGAGACTGGAAATGCGATTCGCGCGCACGCATCTGATTGAGATTTCCCCGGATCGTGTTGATCTCCCCGTTGTGCGCCAGACAGCGGAACGGATGGGCCAGCGGCCAGGTGGGGAAGGTGTTCGTGCTGTAACGCTGATGCACGATGGCAAAGGAGGTTTTGAAGAGAGGATCCTTCAGGTCCGGATAGAAATTTTCCATCTGTGAGGCGAGCAGAAGTCCTTTATAGACGATGGTCCGGCTGGAGAAGCTGCAGATGTACACCCCTCCGTCCGCCGCCCCGCTTTCAGGGCCGCAGTTTTTTTCCATCAGACGGCGCATAACATAGAGTCTGCGTTCAAAAGCCGCCTGATCCCTCAGGCCCTCCGGTGCGCCGACAAAAAACTGACAGATGGCCGGACGGCTCTCCCTTGCCAGTTTCCCGATTCGGGAATCATCCACAGGAGTTTCTCGCCAGAAAAGCGGTTCCGCGCCCTCTTCCCGGACGATTCTTTCCATGCTCTCGCAGCAGACTTTTCTTCGGACAGGATCGCGCGGGAGAAAACAGTGGGCGACAGCATAGCGTCCTTCGGGCGGCAGTCCCGTAAGAGACGCAGTTCCGGACCGGAAAAATTCATCGGGGATGCGGACGAGGATCCCCGCGCCGTCGCCCGTATCGGGATCGCATCCAGCGGCGCCGCGGTGCATGAGGGATTTCAGGATATGGATACCGTCTTCCACAGTCCGGTGGGTTTCATTTCCGGACATGTCCGCAATGAGTCCGACGCCGCATGCGTCGTGCTCGTTTTCCGAGCGGTAAAGCCCTCTGTCCTCGGGGAACCCGCTTCTTCCACTTCCTCCGGGGGAAGCGGGAAGGTCCTCCATGCTGCGGTACTGCGCCGGCCGGCGCTGAGGCCGTCTCTGCGCATCCTGGTCCTGCATATCCATGACTGATCTCCTTTCTGTTTTCTATTGCATCTGTAATGATGTCTTGTCTTTTGTCAGAGTTTTCCGGACTGATGCTGCCGAAAAAGTTCAGGATGTGGAGCAGCATGTTTCATGCCAATCTTTCCATTTTTGTCAAAACAGACTCAAAAAGAGATCGGGTACATTTCCGAGTGATACATTTTTGTAAAACAGCTCTCTTTTTTATTACAATTTTTGCATAGTCATGCTATGTTACCTTTCTGATTTTCCGGAGACCGAAAAAATTTTTACGCACGGGAAACACGCTCCTCTGCAAAGTTGGCATGCCTTCTGCTTGGGGAAAAGACAGTGAAGCCGCACTCCGGAAAAACACGGAACGGGATTCAAACATCAAATCATATTTCAAGGAAAGGATTGATTCCCATGAGCAACAGGGTACGGGAAAAAGCCATCAACGCCATAGCGGAATTCCGCTGCCGGGAGGACTACCCGTTGAAAAGCATTGAAGAAATCCGCAGCACGTACGGGACCGACGTCTTCAATGAACAGACCATGAAACAGCTCCTTCCGAGACAATGCTATCAGAAACTGCACGCCACCATCAAAAACGGGGAACCTCTGGATCCGGACATTGCCGAGGATGTCGCGAACGTGATGAAACAGTGGGCGATCAGCAAAGGCGCAACGCATTTCACGCACTGGTTCCAGCCGCTGACGGGTGCAACGGCGGAGAAACACGACTCGTTCTTTGAAATCAACGGAGACAGTGAACTTATTATGAAATTTTCCGGCAAGAATCTCATTGTCGGAGAACCGGACGCTTCGAGTTTTCCCTCCGGAGGTCTCCGTTCGACCTTTGAGGCGCGCGGCTATACGGCGTGGGATCCGACGAGTCCCGCCTTCATCCGCCGCGGTCTGAACGGGGCGACGCTCTGCATCCCGACGGCCTTCTGCAGCTATACCGGCGAAGCCCTGGACAAGAAGACACCGCTTCTGCGTTCGATTCAGGCGGTCGGGAAATCTGTGCAGCGCATGATGAAAGCGTTTCATGCGGAAGAGCCGAATGCACACGTCAGCATCAGTCTGGGTCCGGAGCAGGAGTATTTCCTGATAGACCGCCATTTTTACTATTCGCGTCCGGACCTGATTCAGACGGGGCGGACGCTTTTCGGAGCGCCGCCGCCGAAACATCAGCAGCTGGAAGATCATTATTTCGGAGTGATCCGCCCGCGGATTCTGGCGTTCATGACGGAAGTGGATCAGCAGCTCTGGCGGCTCGGGATCCCCGCGAAGACACGTCACAATGAGGTTGCGCCGGCGCAGTTCGAACTGGCGCCGCTTTTTGAGGAACTCAATCTTGCGGTGGACCACAACATGCTGATCATGGAAGTGCTCAAGCAGACTGCGGAGCGTCATGGTCTGGTCTGTCTTCTCCACGAGAAGCCGTTTGCCGGAGTGAACGGTTCGGGGAAACACAACAACTGGTCCATCTCCTACGGGAAGATCAACCTGCTGAATCCGGGGAACGATCCGCATCAGAACGCGATTTTCCTGACGACTCTCTGCGCGATCATCCGCGCCGTGGATCTTCACAGTGATCTTCTCCGCGTGGGGACGGCGAGTGCGGGGAACGATCATCGTCTTGGAGCGAACGAAGCGCCGCCTGCGATCATCTCCATCTTTCTCGGCGAACAGCTCACGGACATTATTGAACAGATTGAGTCCGGGGAAGTGAAATCCACACGGAAAGGAGAACTTCTCAAAGTGGGTGTGGAAACTCTTCCTGCGCTTCCGAAAGACGCGACGGACCGGAACCGGACCAGTCCCTTTGCCTTCACGGGCAACAAATTTGAATTCCGTGCCCCGGGCTCCGGCCAGTCCTGCGCCGGGGTCAATGTGGTGCTCAACACGATTGTTGCGGAATCCATCGACTACATTGCCAGCGAGCTGGAGAAATTCAAGGAAAAGGACTTCAACAGCTCTCTCCAGAAACTTCTGCAGAAGATCATAAAGGAGCACAAACGCATTATCTTCAACGGGAACGGATATGACGACGCCTGGGTGAAAGAAGCACATCGCCGTGGACTGCCTGATCTGCGGAACACTCCGGAAGCGCTTGCACAGTTCAAGACGCCGGGGAACATCCGTCTGTTTGAGAAGACAGGGGTCTTTTCCAAGGCAGAAGTGCTTTCCCGCTATGAAATCTTCATGGAGGAATACAACCGGAAGGTGAAAATTGAAGGGGAACTCTCGTTGCTGATGGCGCGGACGGTGATCATGCCGCCGGTGATGAAACAGCTCATGGAACTTCAGTCCGGAATCGTGACTCAGGGCAGGAAACTGCCTGGGATGAGCACGCTTCTGAACACATCCACCGAAATCGGGAGTCTCCTTGACGAACTTGAAAAAGCCTGTTCGGCTCTGGAAAGCGCGCTTGCCGCCGCGGATTCGGCGGAGACGGTTGCCGCAATGGGCGAAGTCCGCAAGACGGCGGATGCGCTGGAAAAGATAGTTGCGGATGAATACTGGCCGCTCCCGAAATACCGGGAAATGCTCTTCATCTATTGAAACGGCGTTCGTCGATTTTCGGGAAAAGATTCCGATGCGTTCTTTCTTTCAGTGAAGGGAAGAACGCATCGGGATTGGAAATCGGACTCAGTCCGAGAAGTGAAACCGATGAAATGGAGCGGAATCATTGAGGAGGATGAGCTGAAAAGATTTCTGATTCCAGGACTCAGCACCATGCACATAAAGGCAAAAGATGCAAAGGGCTCCCTTCCGTGATGGGAATGGAGAGGGGGGAATGATTTGGAAAAATCATTTTTTTCATTGTTGACGGCTTGACAGAGTCAGAAAGGATGCTATAGTAAAGGATCATGAAAGAAGTGGCGGGGTAGCTCAGTAGGTAGAGCAGAGGACTGAAAATCCTTGTGTCACCAGTTCGATTCTGGTCCTTGCCACCATTTTTATTTTGACTCGTTGATATACAACGACTTATATATATAAAACACCCGAAAAACTCGGGTGTTTTTTCGTTTTAAATTCTCTGTTTGGAGAATTAGGAGAACGGGAGAACGCCATAAAGCAGCCAAAATTCTCCGTTTTGCCGTTTGCGGGGACACCGCGTTTATGCTCAAAATTGGCCGATTTTTCGCTTTTCAAGTGGAGAAAAAATAAATCCCCGACCATTTTTCTCTGAATCAAAACTCTCCGATCCTTGTGTCCCCGACTATTCTATTTAAACACTTTTAAACACTTTTGTTTTGATTCAGCCATAAATCGTGACCATTTATCGCCCAATCAAAACTCCAACCATTTTTAAACTCCCCAAACCAGTGACACCGGACTATGATCAAATCCTATCAAATCCGGTTAAAATCGGTTAAATTGGTTTGACAATGTAATCACGTTGTGGTATATTACCCAAAGCAAGATACAAGAGGTAATATAGTTAGGAAAGAGAAAATGTCAGATACCCGTTGGCTTTCCGTAGATGAAATTGCAGCCCACCTCGGAGTGGGCAAAGAAACCATCTACGCATGGATAGAAAAACGCGATCTTCCCGCCCATCGAGTCGGTCGCTTCTGGAAATTTCAAAAAGAAGATGTGGACAACTGGGTAAAATCCGGAAAAGCCGCTACATATGATACAAATTTAAATTGTTAGGATGAGAATATGGAAAAATTGACATTAAAAATATTGAAAGCAGAAGCTGTAGCTTTCTGCGAAGATATGAGTAAAAAAAATCACAAGTCACTTATTGGGGTAACTGATGGGAAAGCAGTGGGAACATATGTAGAGCATCGTTTTCAAGAAATGTTATCTCAAAAATATGATATGCAAGTTGGTAGCAGTGCAAAAGGCATTGATCTTCCTGATGAGCATATTGAGACCGATATAAAAGTTACCTCTATTACGCAACCACAATCAAGTTGTCCTTATAAAGATGCCAAGCAAAAGATTTTTGGGTTAGGGTATAATTTGCTAGTTTTTGTTTATGATAAAATAGATACCGCCGATTCGTGTTACTTGAAATTCACACATTGCACTTTTATTCCCAAGCAACATACCGCTGATTATACTACTACAAAGCGACTACGCGAAATGCTCAAAGATGGGGCAAATAAAGAAGATATCATTGCATATTTAGAAGATCGTAGCATTCCAGGGGACTCGATTACTTACAACGAAATTGCGGATGCAATACTGAGAACTTGTCCCGAGCAGGGCTATTTAACTATAAGTAACGCATTACAGTGGAGATTGCAGTATTCTCGCGTTATTTCATTAAGAAATACAGTTGAAGGGATTGTTAATAATGAATGGGAAGCGTGAGTTTGGAGATTATCAAACACCACGTCTTTTGGCGGCAAAAGTTTGTAATTATTTAAAAGAGCATATAGGCTTACATCCATCTGTTGTAATTGAACCAACATGTGGAAAAGGAAGTTTCTTGTTTGAAAGCCAGACTTTTGCGGCACAAAACTATTACGGAATAGAAATTAACGAAGAATATTGTCAATATTGTAAGCAACATTTTCAAGATGAAAGAATACAAATAATCAATGATGATTTCTTTTCATTTTCTATTTCTGATTTCATTAAAGGTCATGAAGAGGTACTCGTATTAGGTAATCCGCCATGGGTAACTAATTCTTCGCTTTCAAATTCCCCCACATCCAATCTTCCTGTAAAATCAAATTTTAAAAAACACAAAGGTTTTGATGCTATCACAGGAAATAGTAATTTCGACATTTGTGAATATATGATATTGCAAATAATAGAAGATTGCAAACGTACAAATACAACTATCGCGATGTTGTGCAAAACATCGGTTGCTAGAAATGTCTATCGTGAAATTATAAAAAAAGCAATTCCATTTAAATATTGTAAAAATTTAGAATTTAATGCCAAAGATTTTTTTGGAGTAAATGCAAGTGCCTGCTTGTTAGTTCTTGGCTTATCAAATACGTCCTTTTCTGCTTCATCTTGTGAGGTTGCAACATTGGAAGTCCCTGATAAAATACTAAGGACATATAGTTGTGACCATGATCGTTTTTACACTAATGAACAAGCGAATATCTGCGACTTAGATGGATATTGCTGTTTTGAATGGCGTCAAGGCATAAAACACGATTGTTCAAAGGTTGTTGAATTAACTATTGAAAATGGTAAATTCATTAACGGTTTTAAAGAGTCCGTTTTGATTGAGCCACATTATCTGTATCCATTGATAAAAAGTAGCATGATAAAATCTTTTATCATTGAAAAATCAGCTAAATATCTCATTCTCCCGCAAAAGTATGTTAATGAAAGTATAGAATATATTAGCAAGCAGTTTCCCTTAACATGGAACTATTTGATACGATATGAAAAAAATTTTAGCAAGAGAAAAAGTATTATCTACTCCAAAGGACCACGTTTTGCAATGTTTGGAATAGGAGAATATTCTTTTGCTCCTTATAAAGTAGCTGTGAGTGGTTTTTATAAAACGCCAGTATTTTCTCTTTTACATAGCAAAGGAAAGCCAATGATGCTTGATGACACATGTTACTTCTTGTCTTTTAATTCGTTCAGTACAGCTTATGTTGTTATGTTGCTACTAAATGACTGTATAACTCAAAGTTTCTTGAAAGCTATAGCATTTCTAGATTCTAAACGACCATATACAAAAAGTATTTTACAAAGGATCGATTTTTCAAAATTAGTAGCAGTAATTCCATATTCTGATCTGAAAAGAACAGAAGAAAAATTAGGGAGTGTTTCCATATTAACACTTGAAATGTATAATAGTTTTGTAGAAGATATCAAAACACAGGAGCAATTATTATTTTGATTATACTTATGATTAAGAGGCAAACAATCTGACCTTCTCCATTATCTTTAGATTTTGACCTGTTTCTTACTATACACGGGGGTAACATGATTGGAGAGATGGTTTCTGAGTATCGGAGAATTCTTTTTTATAAATGGCAGGGATTTTTGCGTAAATCGTAACCATTTATCGGGATTCTCTTTCTCGTGTCTTATGCGAATGTTTGGTAATCAAAGAGTTACAAAAAATGGAGAATAAGTTTTGATTCGCATAAATATCCTCCACCATTTTTTGTATTGACGCCGGATGGATACACCGTTCGGCTTTTTTCTTTTCCGGTTTTGAGTTCCGATTCCGCGACAAGCTCAGATTTTTCAGTGCTTCCTCATTCAGAAAGAGCGTCTGGTGAGTCAAACATATCTCCCCGGAGTTCTCCGGATTCTGAAAATCTGCCCTCCCATGCATATAAACTTCCTGGTATTCTGAAGAAATTTTGTTCGCTTTTTTTTATCAGGATCACAAAGCCCGCGCTGTCCCCGGATCTATCCCCAAATTTACAGATCCTTCTACCCAAGACCTTTGAAAGGCTTATATCTCAAGATGGACGAATCTTTTTTCATACGATCTCATTTGAAAAATACCAGCAACACGGTATACTATGAATCAAACTGCAATACAAAAAAATTCTCAATACGATCATCAAAAACCGCTTGAATACCCTGGGATGTGCATATTATGGAAAAACATGGACGCGCGGTATTGCTTTATCTACTTAACGGCGCTGTTACCGGAGTCATCAAATATACCTTGCCGAATTGGACCGGGGTCCTTTATAAAATCCCGCGCACCGAATTGGAAACTTGCAAAAAACGAGCCGATTTACAGCAGAGCGGGGTATATTTCCTTTTCGGAAAGTCTGATGAAAACAATGAAAATGTGGTCTATGTGGGGCAGGCTGGAGTCAGAAAAAACGGAAATGGACTGCTCGGACGCATCCTGGAACATGCCCGCAATCCGGAAAAAGACTACTGGACTGAGGCTGTGGCAATCACCACAACAAATAATTCTTTCGGCCCGACGGAAATAAGCTATCTCGAAAATCAATTCACTCAGTTGGCAGCATCGGCGAAACGTTATACCGTCAAAAACGGCAATGATCCCAATCCAGGCAACATCACAGAGGAAAAAGAAAGTGAATTGCAGGAATTCATTGATCATGCTAAAATCATTATGGGAATTGCAGGACATAAAATATTCATTCCTTACAATGAAGACGCTCAGGATAAATCCAGATCCAGGGAATCAAGATTTTTCCTAAAAAAACGCGGAGCAGATGCAGAAGGCTTCTTGACAAGTGATGGATTCCTTCTCTGCAAGGGAAGCAAACTCAATTCCAACTCAACTCCGAGTTGTCCTGACTGGGTAAGAAAAATGCGGCAGGAATATTCCGGCAAAATTTCAGAAGATGGAACCCTGATGGATGATATCGTATTCAACAGTCCTTCCGCCGCCGCAGGTTTTTGTGTCTTCGGTGCTGAAAACGGACGAACGGCATGGAAAAACAAATGGAAGAAAACGCTCAGGGAACTTGACGGTGAAATCTGATGAACCGTTTTTTTATCAAAACACAATCCCTGCTTTCCTGGCCGAATCTGAAGAGACTGTCCTTGGCACAATGACAAGAAACAATCCCTTCGATCTGACAGATTTACAGCGTAATGCCTGGCTTTATGAAATCAACTTTCTGAAAAATCTTCTCCGGAATGAAAGTTCCGGACAAATCATTTTTGAATATTCCATCCCCCGGTTAGGCAGGCGTATTGATGCGGTTTTGTTATTGAAGGGCATTGTCTTTGTCTTGGAATTCAAAGTGGGGGCAAAGGAATATGCCCGTCAGGATCTGGAGCAAGTTTGGGATTATGCACTGGATCTGAAAAACTTTCATGAGGCCAGCAGGCATTTGTCGATTGTTCCGCTTCTGATCGCAACCGATGCAGAAAGGTCTTCGGAAAGCAGGAAGCTTTCCCAATATGACGATCCTGTTTTTGAGCCAATTCTCTCCAATTCTGAACGTCTGCCGCAGATAATGGCTCGATTGATCGCGGGATATGCACAGGAAATTGACTTGAGCCGCTGGGTGTTCAGCCGCTATATGCCCACCCCCACGATTATTCAGGCGGCCAGCGCCCTCTATCTGAACCACTCCGTTGCCGAGATCACCAAAACAGAAGCCTCTGGTGAAAATTTGCAGCGCACCAGCGAATTCGTGATGAATGTCATCGATCATTCCCGCGCCAACAAGGAAAAATCCATTTGTTTTGTGACCGGAGTTCCAGGCGCAGGAAAAACGTTGGTAGGGCTGAATATCGCAGTACGTCAGTTCCAGAAACAGGATCCGGCGGTTTACCTTTCTGGAAATCAGCCTTTGGTATCGGTTCTGAGTGAAGCTTTGGCCCGGGACAAAAAACGTCAGGAGGAAGAGCGCAATCCCGGAGTCCGCTATCCTCTGACGGAAGCCAGGCGCAATGTCAAATCTTTTATTCAGATTGTTCATCACTATCGGGACAGCACCTTGGGAAAGCTCAGAAATCCTGTTGAGAATGGTGTCCTGGAAATCGATCCGGCCAAAGTCCAAAAACACAAAAACGATGGCTACTCTGAAGTGGAACATGTAGCCATTTTTGATGAAGCTCAACGCGCATGGACCCGAACACGCCTCGCGGACTGGCTCAGACGGAAAAAAGGCATTTCGGACTTCCCCATGTCCGAACCGGAATTTTTGATCTGGTCTTTGAATCTGCGTGAGGACTGTGCTGTTGTGGTCTGCCTGGTCGGAGGCGGACAGGAAATCAACACCGGAGAAGCCGGAATCCGTGAATGGCTGCGCTCACTCAATGACAGCTTCCCGGACTGGAATGTTTTTATTTCCGACCACTTGACTGGAAAGGAATATGCCGAGGGCGAACTCGAAGTTTTACTGCAGGCAAATACCCGGATCAAACGCAGTTCCCATCTGCATCTGGCAGTTTCCATGCGTTCCTTCCGGGCGGAACAGCTCTCTGATTTTGTGCATTATTTGCTAGAGGGAAAGCCATATCAGGCACAAACGCTGTTGGAAACCATAAAAGACAGGTATCCCATCGTTATCACGCGGAATCTGGAGACTGCCAAAGAATGGTTGCGAAAACAAAAACGCGGCACGGAACGTTACGGCATCGTGGTTTCTTCACAAGCTCAGCGTCTGCGCCCCCTGGCGATTGACGTCCGCTGCAAACCGGATACAGTCCACTGGTTTCTGGATGATGTGACCGATATCCGTTCCTCCCTGTTCCTGGAAGATGCCGCCTCGGAATTTGATGTGCAGGGATTGGAGCTGGACTGGTCCTGCCTCGTCTGGGACGGGGATTTACGATGGAACGGCTCGGCTTGGGAGAATTATTCCTTTACAGGAAGTAAATGGCAGAACATTCGTTCAGAAGAACGGAAAAACTATCAGATCAACGCCTATCGAGTGGTAGTGTCCGAAATTTTGCGCACATTTGTTTCTGAGCGATTACAGATGACAAACATGAGTTGGCGCAGCCGAAGC
>CAKUDG010000016.1 GCA_934644965.1 uncultured Victivallales bacterium
CCAGCGTCTCGCCGCTGGATCGCGACAAGGTCACAGACCTTGACCTCGAGAAAAATGCTCATCGCATTTTTCCGTATTTCCGAGAGAAAAAATCACCTGGATATTTACTTTTTCAAGTCATCCAGAGCCGACCAGGGAGAATCATCCGGAGTGAGAGGAGCCGTTCCCCCCGCAGACGCGGCGCATCGGCACTCCTCCCGATTGAGATTTGCTCCGCAATGAGGACAAATCCCCTTGCAGTCTTCAGAGCAATGGAAATTCTGAGGCATGGCCAGAAGAAGCTCCTCCCGGATGTCATCCGTAATGATGATTTCCCTGTTCACTGCATTTTCAAAATGCAAACAGAGTTTCTCCGTCTTCAAAAGCAGTTCCATCGGAGCAAGACAGCGGACACATTCGGTTTTCAGCGGGACTTCCGCTGTCCCCGTCACAAGCAGATCCTGTCCCGCCATGACGGCATACAAATGATAGCGTATGTCTCCCGATGCCTCGATCGGAGGCACCGCTCCGGAACGAAGTTCCAGAATATCGGAGGATTCCGTCCCCTCTACGGGGAGCCCCTCTTCTGTGATATGTGCAGTATTGATCTTGATCATACGATTTGTCTGTCCTCCATTCTTTTCATCATTCCCCGGCAGGGGCAAAACATATGCATCAATCCGAATGCAGCTCCGGAGCGGGGAGACTGCTTTTCTCTGCCCTGTCTCCAGACTCTCTATCCCCCCCGCGCTTATGACAGCTTTTTATGAATGCAGTGCGCCACATGCGGAGGTACAAAGGAGGAAATATCCCCCCCGCATCGGGCGATTTCCTTGATCAGACGGGAACTGACAAAGGAATATTCCGGACTCGGCATCATGAAAAGAGTCTCACATTTTTCATTCAGTCCGCGGTTCATCAGAGCCATCTGGAACTCGTATTCAAAATCCGAAACCGCACGGAGACCGCGAATGACAGCGGACGCCTGGAACTTTTCCAGCGCATTGACCAGCAACCCGTCAAAATGCGAGACCTCCACATTGTCCAGCCCCAGAAGACGCGCTCCCTCCCGCAGCATTTCCATTCTTTCCTCCGCCGAGAAGAGCGGACTCTTTTCCGCATTGGCCGCCACCGCAATCACGACCCGGTCGAAAATCCGGCTGGCCCTTGCCGCCACATCCAGATGCCCGTTTGTGACAGGATCAAAACTCCCAGGATACAGAATCGTTCTCATGATGCCGGCTCCACCACATTGAGCGAGGACTCCCTCACCATTCCGCAAATTTTTTCACGATAACGCCGCATATGCTCCGATTCCAGATGTGCCTTGAGCGCCTCCAGGCTTTCCCAGCCTTCCAGAATGGTCACCACATCCGGAGAACAACGCTGCTGCTTTGAGAGCCCGGAAGGAAAATCCACCGCAGGCTGATACATCAGACAGCCGTTTTCGGCACGCACATTCGGGACATTCGCATTCAGAATTTCCAGAAATTCTGCCCTCATCCCCTCCTTGAGTTCCGAGGTCGCAATCACATAAATCATGTTGTTGAACTCCTTGTTCTGTGCCTGTGAGAAAAAAGCACGATATATAAAATGCCACGTCCTCCGCCAATATGCAAACATGAAATCCGGGCATCCCCCTGAAAAGATTTCTCCCCCTTTTTTCTCCTCCGTCTCATTCCCTTGATTTCCACACTCTTTCTTTTTCGGTTTTTTCTTCTTTCCCTTCTTTCCGGTGGAGAAGAAAACGGCAGGGCGCGGAACGCGGCAGGGAAAGGGAGAAACTCCTTCAGCAATCCATCCGGAGACAGGAAAAGGGGAAGTCCGTTTCGCAGGAATCGCTTTTTCCTTGGAGAAACGCGGAAAAAAAGTCTTCCGCGGCAGACTCCTTTTCCGGCGCAGAAGAAGTGACGAAGCGACCTTCCGGAAGAGTGTCCGGGACGGCAGCGGCAGAAGAGGAGGATGACCACGCCGAAATACGGAGTCCCGGCACATTCCTCGCCAGAAAAGTGGGGACTCCGGCAATCCGTTCCCGATGAGTTTCCCGCTTGAAATCCCGGATGAGGAAATTTTTCACGCGCGTTTCGCACTGGATCAGAGCCAGTTGCAAAGGCCGGTCTGCGGAGAGATGCGTCCGGAAACCGTGAATGAGGATATTTTCAATACATCCGCAGCCTTCAGGGAAATCCTCCTCCCGGAAAAGGGGTGTTCTGCAATATCTTGCCGCATCGAGGTTGAGGGCAAAATGCCGGCATCCGGCCTCGATGTTTTCAAAGAGGATGTTCCGGATCGGAGAGCTTACGCTGAGCATCCGGATCACGCTGTAACAATCCTCGGCGCGGACATTGCGGATGATGAGGTTTTCAATCGGACCACAGCAGAGATCCAGATTTTCCAGACGCACCATGCTGTCATCGGCATTCAGTGCAATCAAATCGTCATTCGTCTGGCCTTTGGAGAGCACGCGGACATTTTCCACAATTCCGTTCCTGACACAGCCTCCGAAATGCAGCCCGTCCTGATTGAACGCCGGCTTTTCACTGGAGATCCTGAGATCCCGGATGAGAAAATCATCCAGGCGGGACATCCGG
Organism: uncultured Victivallales bacterium; assembly: GCA_934644965.1. Classification (GTDB taxonomy): domain Bacteria; phylum Verrucomicrobiota; class Lentisphaeria; order Victivallales; family UBA1829; genus CAJMAW01. The sequence continues at coordinate 2,571 of CAKUDG010000016.1, forward strand.
AGATTGTAGACTACGGAATTGGCAAGCTCCATATTTTCCAGATGAAGACCGCGGACATGGAAGAAATCGAGAGTCGTTCCCGACCATGCATCGCTGCGGAAAAGATCCGGATCCTTGGTATTGAATCGGCCGCTGTTGTTTCCATCCCAGATTCCGCCGGTGATCCGGATGTCTTCATTTCCGTTTTCGTGATCGGCGTTGGTCAGCAGGAAATCGCCGCGCTGTTTCGGGGTTTCGCCGCAGAGGAAAAGACGGGCTCCCGGAGCGGCGTCGATGCAGGTATGGGAACGGACGAACAAGGTCCGGGTGATCCGATAGCGTCCTTCGGGAATCCGGAGGATCCGTTTTTCAGTGTCAAGGGCTTTCTGAATGGGGCCGGAATCATCGGCCGTGCCGTCGCCTACGGCTCCGAAATCTCTGATGTCGATCTGCTGCCAGTCTTTCATTTTTTCTGTCCTGTTTTTCCTCTCCGGGGAATTCATGATGCTCCTTCCGACGCATTAATATAGTCCTTTTTCCGCACCGGGCAATTTCTTTTTCCGCAATCGGGGTGTATCTTATCGGCCATTGAATTCAAGAAAAGGCGGGAGGGGGAAAACAAGAAAGGACGTTTCAGCTTCATTATGATGAACAGGGCTTTTTTCCTGGATCGGGACGGTGTCCTTATCCTGGACAAACATTATCTCTCCGATCCCGGACAGGTGGAACTGTTTCCCGGCACCGCAAAGGCGCTCCGCCGGATGCGCAGCTGCGGATATAAGATCATCGCTGTTTCCAATCAGTCCGGAATCGCCCGGGGATACTTCACTTTCGAGGACCTGGAGCGCGTTCAGGAACGGATCGACGAACTCCTCCGCAGGGAGAACGCCCAAATTGACGCATGGTATTACTGTCCACATTATCCCGGCGGAAAAGTTCCCGCCTATTCCGTTGTCTGTTCCTGCCGGAAGCCCGCCCCGGGGCTGATCCTGAAGGCGGCGGAGGAACAGAATATTGATCTCGGCTTCTCTGTTATGATCGGCGACAATCTTTCGGATCTCCAGGCTGGAAAGGCTGCTGGATGCGGCACGCTTATTCTGCTCAGGACAAAAAATCCGCCTCCTGACATCTCCTCCTGTCCGGAAGCCATGGAGGCGGATACCCTCTCCGATGCACTGGAATACATCCCAGATACTTGTAGAGGGCAATAAGTCATCTTGCTTCGGAAAATGGGCATACGGCGGGGAAAACGATTCCGGATTGCAAGAAGGGGAGGGCAACATGCCTCCTCTCCTCATCTCAGATCCGGGATATTGTTCCGCGCTGCCTGAGCACGCGCATATTTTTCCCTATCTGTTTTTCCTCGCCGTATTTTCTTTTCCATTCTCAATTCTCCGTCTGCGATTTTCCGGAGGATCGTTTCTGTTTCCTTTTGTTTTTCATTTCATAATAAGCAGCCGTCAGAAAAAGCAGCAAAAGACCGCCTGTGATCAGAACGGCCAGAACCGTCAGAAATGTGGAAAACCAGTCTGGCATCGGAATCGAGTTCCTTATTTTACAAAGTTTGAATTCTGTTGTGAAAAAGAGGAGGGGAGAGCCCGGATCTTTTTTTCTTCCCGGCGCTCCCGGAATTTCCTGCCGGCGGAAAGAATTCCGCGCGGACAGGTTCCTGGGAAAAAGGACGGCAGTTCTTCCTTCGCCATAGTAGCCGATATGATTTTCTTCCCTGTTTCTTATTCTCCCGTTTTCCGGAGACAATGGGAAGAAGCCGCATCCAGCTCTGTGTGAAAGCATGGATTAGCAGGGATGGAGGATTGTCCTGCTTCTTGAGGCGGCTGAGGAGAATCTTCCCCATCATCCGGAAGAAAGAAGAAGCTTTTTGAAGAGGCATCCGCCCTGTCAAAAAGGGGTGTTTCTTCAGAGGAAACTCCACTTCCCGGCGGTATTTCCCTCCGGTTTCCGGTGGGGAAGAAATCTGTTCAGGCAGGGGAAAGTCCGTCCGTTTTCTCCGGGCCCGCCCGGACCGGAAGAGTTCTGGAAAGAATCCTTTCCCTGGTGAGAAGACGTTCACGGAGAGTCGTTCCCGGGAAAGAAGACCAGGCGCAGAAGAATGAGACCGCATGGTCCCGATGGGAAAAGCAAAAGGAAGAGGCTGAAGAAAAAGCTCTTCCTCCTCCATCGCCTCCGTTCTCTGAGAAAGCCCTGAATCTTCCCGTATTCAGAATGCGCGCATGGCGAGAAAAAAGAAGAGAGTCTGAAATGTGGGAGGGAATGCCGCAGGAAAGAGCGCTCTCGGCAGTCTTCTCTTTTCCCACCCCTCCAGTCTTCTCCATTCCGGGGAAGTGAGAAGAGAGTATCCCCCCCTCCTCCGTGCAGGCCAGAGCCGGCAGAACGACACCCTGACAAACGGAAAACAGAAAAAGAAACCCCGTAACGCATAAGAAAAACGGGAGGCGGACTTTTCTTATCACGTTCAGAAAAGTCGGGTTTCCCCCGCGTATATTATTCCCGGAGGATTTCCCGAAAAAAAGAGACGAGCCTCCGTTGCTGCTCTCATCGCGTTCCTTCACTTGCGGCATCCTCCTCCCGAAGAAGGGAAGGCAACGGAGCGGCGCCTGAAACACATGGAAAAAAGAGAAAGGCAAAAATTTCCAGAAGCAAAAACCTTTTCCCTCCTCCGGTCCGTACTGTCCACTCTGTTGTTCTCCCGGCATTTTCTGTTGTCTTTGCGGCATTTGGCATTATGAAGCGGCGGCGTTTTTTATTCCGCAGGGACATCTTCCCTGGGATCGAGATTTTTTGTTTTCTCCTCCCGGAGAAAGAGGGGATGTCCGGGATCCCCGCGGAGATAATTGGTCACAGAAGGGAATGCAATGGAAAGTCCGGCGGAATTGAATTCCTGCAGGATTTTCAGATTGATTTCATTCCGCATCCGGTCTTCCTCCTTGAATCCGCAGGCTTTCAGCCACAGGATGACTTCGATGTCCAGTGCGGAAGCGCCGAAATCATGAAAGGTGACGATCGGTTTATAGAGATCGGGATCCGCTCCGTGGAAATCGTCGACGATTCCGTGAAGGATTTGCATGGCCTGGCGGATCTGTTCCGGCGTACTGTCATAGACAAGTCCGATGGTAAAGAGCATCCTGAGATGTCCGGCGGCGCTGACATTTTCAATGGAGGAATCCGTGAGAATGCTGTTCGGCACGCAGACCACGCTTTCGGACGCTGTCCTGAGGCGACAGGAACGCATGCCGACCTCTTCCACAATTCCGTCCATTCCGTTGAAACGGATTCTGTCTCCGATATGGAAAGGCTTGTCCAGTACGATGATCACTGCTCCCAGAAAATTTGTCAGGGTTTCTTTCGCGAGGAAGGCCGTGGCAAGCCCAAGTGCGCCTGCGCCGGTCAGAACGGTGGCAATGTTCAACTCAAAAATGCTCTGTCCGATGAAAAGCACAGTCAGTACCCAGATCAGAACTTTGACGGTCTTCCGGATGATATTGACCAGCAGACAATCCAAACTGATGTCGCTCCGCGAAGCAATCGCTCCCAGAATCCCGTTGAACACTTCCACCACGCGGAACACTCCCCATACCACTATCAGGGTCAGGATCGTGAAGAAAATTTTCAGATCAAACGGATAGACCGCATCCGGAAGGGAATTCAGGATTGGCAGCAGAAAAAAGAAAACAGACAGTGTCACAAACAGGAAAATAATCGGAAGCGACAGACTCGAAATCAATTGCCAGCGGAGAGGAAGCGACTTGTGTGCATTCCTTGCCTTCTCAATCCTGCGCCGCACGAGAATCCGCATGAGCATGACAGCGAGAAATCCGATTCCCGCGGCAGATCCGCTCCCCAGAATCAGGCAGATCAACGCATCTTTTTCCCGTGTGAACCAGTCTCCGGCTCCGCGCACATCTTCTCTTAGACTCCTTTCAATTTCATCCTGAGTCAAGATGGGATAGTCTGCTTCTCCCTTCCTGACGGCCTCCGTTTTTTCCAAAGTGGGGGATTCCTCCTCTTCCCCCGGCACCACCGGAGTCAGCATTTCCTGAGAGCTATCCCCGGAAAAAGCAGGAGACACAATAAACAGTCCCGGACAAAACAGTATTGCAAGGCAACACAGTAAACTTCTGATCCATTCAGATCCCTTTTCTCTCATGGTGCGTCCTTTTTATGATTCCTCACGCGCTTGATTTTCTTTATCCTTTGCCGGAGGAGGCAACGGAAAAAAACACTTCTTCCTTCCTGCTTTTACTTTACGCCGGAAACTCATTTTTTCCAATTCCAGGAAAAAATCGGCTGCATAATAGAAGAAGAGATGCCGGGAGCGAAACGCTGGCCGCCGGAGGCAAAAAAAATAAAATAAAAATAAAAACATGAGGGCTGCTCGCCCTCATACTCCCCGGCAGGATTGCATCTCCTGCACCTGGCAGGCGTCGCCTGCCGTATTTTTTTTATTTTCTCTTTATTTTTTTTTTTTGAAAAGCATGAGGGCTGCTCGCCCTCATACTCCCCGGCAGGATTGCATCTCCTGCACCCGGCAGGCGTCGCCTGCCGTATTTTTTTATTTTTTTGGGAAAATTCCTTTCAAGGCATCCGCAGCAATTTTTTTCACGTCCGCTTCAAAATCCGACTTGATGATCCAGCGCAGAAAATCCGGATTGTCCACGGCAATCTTCGCCAGAGGAATTCCCGCATTCCTTCCGAAACCGATGACCGCAACTCCATTCCTCCATTTGAACTTCCCCCCGCGGTCGACCGCATCCGGATTCTGCTGACAGCAGAAGGCATGCAGAGAATCCAGGTCGGTCGGAAAAAGCTCGACCGTTTCGGGGAGTTGCGACTTTTCCAGTTTGGAATAGCGTTCCATCTGAGCTTCAAAGATGTCCACTGTGGCAAGAGTGTCCGCCTCCGCGCTGTGTGCATCTTCCATCTTCTTACCGCAGAAGAACTGATAGGCGGCCGAAAGATTCCGGGGTTCCATTCTGCAGAAAATCGTGTAGACGTCAATAATGCGCCGCCCCTCCAGAGAAAAGGAGAGCCCGGCGCGCGCAAATTCACGGACAAGCACCGGGATGTCGAAACGGGCGATGTTGTATCCTCCCAGATCACAGCCTTCCAGACAGATGAACAGATTTTTGGAGATCTGGCGGAAAGTCGGGGCATCTTTCACATCTTCATCACTGATTTTGTGAATGGCGGTTGCTTCTGGAGGGATCGGCATTTCCGGATTCAGGCGGCGCGTCTTCACTTCCCGCTGTCCGTCCGGATACAATTTGACCAGAGTCAATTCCACAATTCTGTCCGTAAGTACATTGGTTCCCGTGGTTTCCAGGTCAAAAAAAACCAGGGGACGGTCTTTAATCAAGCCGTTCATGAAATTTCGTCTCCTCTTGCAGTCTCATACGGTTCCGGAACAATACATCCGGCGCATGCAAAAGAAAAGTCAGCCTTTGCTGATTTCAGCTGCTTTTTCAGAGGGGCGTGTTCCGGGATGGTTCTGATTCCCCGTCCTTTCTCCTTTGTGCGGGGTGGGATGCGCCTTTTGTTTCCCGTGCCTGTGTTTTTTTCAGCGATGGTCCTGTTCCGGAGAAGAGGGAGAGGTGGAACCGTATCAGGAGGGAAGGGGAGAAAGATTCAGAAGAGGCTGATAATATTCACCTTCCGCCTTCCGGCGGTCCTGTTCCGGGAAATGGGAGACCGTTACGCCGATGAGACGGACTTTCCGTTTTCCCGCCTCGCTGTTCTGGAGGAGTTCTCCGCAGATTCCCGCAATCAGTTCTGCATCGTTGGTGAAGAAATCGAGACTTCTGCTCCGCGTGATGGTTTTGAAATCGAAGAATTTGATTTTCAGCGTCACCGTTTTTCCGGAAAGGCGGCGTTTCTTCAGTTCGGCGGCGACTTCTCCGGCCTGACGGCAGAGCGTTTCATACAGGAAGACGGTATCGTCCACATCATATTCAAACGTTTCTTCCGTGCCGAGAGATTTCCTTTCATACTTTGCGCAGACTTCCCGGTGGTCGATGCCTCTGGCGATTTCATAATAGAAATCGCCGTTCTTTCCGAAAAGTTCATGGAGTGTGATGCGGGTGAGTTTTTTCAGATCGGAACCGTTCCGGATGCCCATTTTGAGGAACTGTTTTTCCGTCACTTTTCCGACACCGTAGAATTTTCCGATTGGCAAAGTATCCAGGAAAGCGGAGGCCATTTCAGGAAGAATCACGGTGAGACCGTCCGGCTTTCTGTAATCGGAAGCAATTTTTGCGAAAAACTTGTTGAAGGAGACGCCGGCGGAGGCGGTAAGTCCGTCGGTTTCCTTCCGGATTCTTGAGCGGATTTCCCGGGCGATGCGCGTTGCATAGGGAATGCCGCGCTTGTTTTCGCTGACATCAAGATACGCTTCGTCCAGAGACATGGGTTCAACAAGATCCGTGTAGTCGGAAAAAATCCTTCTGATTCTGCGCGACACTTCCGCATACACCTCCCGCCGCGGCTGCAGGAACACCGCTCCTGGACAAAGGCGGAAGGCCGTGTTGATCCCCATTGCCGAATGAATTCCGAAGCGTCTTGCTTCATAGGAACAGGTGCAGACCACGCCGCGCGTTCCGGGAAGACCACCCACGACCACCGGTTTCCCTCTGAGCGCCGGATTGTCACGGATTTCCACGGAGGCATAAAACGCATCCATGTCCACATGTATGATTTTCCGGATTTTTTCCATCCTGCGGAAATTCCTCATCCAGCAGAACAGGTCTGATCTGGAACTGAGTTTGAAAGTCTGTTATGCCTCCGCCGCTGCGGCTCTGATGGTTTCCGCTGCGACGTTTCCTCTGAATCTTCCGTCCGGGAGAAGGCGTGTGCTCTTTCTCAGTAGAACGGAGAAAACAGATTGTTTTCCACCTGGTTCTGAGGTGCTGTGGGATCCAGAGGACTGCCGTACATTGTCCCGGCAAGCGCGGAGGAAGGAAGACTTTCCGCGTGGCCGTCGAAAAACAAGGTGTTCAGCAGGAGTTTGTGCCGTCCGAAACGGGCGTCTTCGAGCGCCTTTTTCTGATATTCATCCGCCGTGAAGTCGCTGAGGGAAAAGGAGGATCCCGAACAGGAAAGAGCTCCCGGCATATAGATTCCCGGGGTGAAGGAGATCCAACCGTTCCCGTTGGTCAGCCCCGTCTTCCCGCCCTGGACGGAGGACGGCCCGTCCATCATATAAACCTTTCCCGAGGGCTGGCGGACCAGAGGAAGTCTGCTGCGGGCCATGTCGATCAGACGGTACTGCCAGAAATAATTCTGCCAGTAGCCGTAGGCAAAATCATAATTGTTCCAGTCCCTGCAGTAGCGTCTCTGTTCGGGACACATCATTTTGAGGTGGATTTTTGTCTTTGTCTTGTCCGTGCGCTGATAGAGAATTCCTCCATAGCTGAAACGGGGAAGACGCGGATTCATCCGCAGAAGCAGATATTCCAGATTCGTCCCCGGACAGTTCGGAAGGACGCCTTCATAAGAGCTGACATAGGGCAAAAAACCCTGACTGTCATCCATCATATAACTGATCCCCTGCAGACCGAACTGTTTGAGATTCGTCATGCAGCTGATTCTGCATGCCGTGTCCTTCGCCGCCTGCAGGGCCGGCAGCAGAAGTCCTGCCAGAATTGCAATGACGGCAATGACCACCAGAAGCTCAATCAGCGTGAATTTTGCCTGTTCACGAACTCGATTCCATATCCGTCTCCGCATCATGGTCGTTTTCCCTTTTTCTCGGCTTCGTTTTTTCCCTGTTTTCCTGCTGTCTCAGGATTTTCCTTTCCTCTTGAAAAGGAGGCGCGGAATCCTGATTCGGGGGTGATGGGTGCTTTTTCCGGTCTCTGTCTTATAATAATACCATTGGGGGGGAGTCTTGTCAATCCTTTTCATTCTTTTTCCTTTCCTCGGAGCAATGCGGCGGTGCTTCAGACAGAGAATGTTCCGGAGAGTACCGCTTGCGGAGAATGCGTCAGCGGGGAACGGGACCGCTTGCGGAGAACAGCTTTCTTCCCAGTGCGGCGCAAAGACTTTCCGGGAAAAGAGAAGGGCTCGGATTCACCGTACATTCGCTTCCGCCGTCGGCGGCAGGGGCGAACCCTGAGGAACTGTTCCGGAGGAAAAGACGTTTTTCCCAGTCATGGTACGTCTCCGGATTACCGGTCAGGAAGGAGATCGCAATAGCGGCTGCTGCTGAAACGGAGTGGTCCGGTTCCCCGTTTTCTGCCCCTTTCTCCGTCTTCTCCTCTTTTTTCCTCTTCTCTTTCAGGAATTTTTCCGCGAACGCTTCCGCAAGGATCCGGAAATGTGTTTCCTCCGGGAAGAGCTTCGCCGCAAGCACTGCAGCGGGCAGGGCGAAGGCCAGATCACCCGGAGTCAGAGCGGGGAACACCGCCCCGAGAAACTCATGGTACTGCTGCAGATACTGGCGGCAGCGCAGGTCTTTTCCCGGTGCGTGTATTTCTGCGGAGGCAAAGGCCAGACAGAGCAGAGAGCCGTGGCAGGGACTGTCCAGAAATCCTTTTCTGCTTCCTTCCTCCGGGTCCACCCAGTGCCCCGGTTCCTTTTCCGTGTAGTTCATGAAAGTCCGTTCAAACGCCCCGAAGAGCCGTCCCAGGAGTTTTTCCGCGCGTTCCGCCAGGAGGAACACTTCCGCCTCACGAGGGAATTCCCTCAGTAGAAAATAGGCTCCGGAAAGGTCAAGAGCCTCCTTCTGAAATGTTTCCGGAGGGCATGATGAGGGGGCGGGGGAATGAGGCGCCTCTTCCTTCCTTCCCTGCAGGATGGCACTGCCGGAAGAGGGGGATCCTGCAGACAGCGCTTCTCCGGAAAGACGGAAAGAGTGGGAATCGGCTTTTTCATGCCATCCGCGGCCGGGGAAAAGCCGGTCCGCCGTCAGGGCGATGAGTGTCCGGACAATGCCGGAATCTTTTCCGAAACGAATCCAGTCCTGTTCGAACAGGTTCCGGAGGAATTCTTCCTCATTCGTCTGCGTGTCTGTCATTTCTGTCTCCGGATGAGGAGTTCCCGCTCTCCGCCGAAGTCCACGGAAATGAAGTCCGGGGAAAAGCCGATCCCGATGGGCTTCCCGGAAAGGGGGGAGATGCTTTGCGAGGCGGAAGCCCCGAAATCCGCAAGACGGCAGCGCAGTCCGGCCTCCAGTGCATTCAGACGGGCCAGAATTTCCGAATGGAATTTGATGTTCGCTTCCACTTCGTTGGCGACTTTGCGTGCAATCACGTATTTCTCGAACCCCGGAGCCGTCCCGGAAAGCGATTTGTAACGGAAATAGGGAATCCATTCGTCGGAAATGGCCTGACGGCAGTAACGGAGGGCCAGAACTTCGTCCGCATCGACGTCATAGAAAAAGTCGCGCACGGCGCTTTTCACAACCCGCCACGCCCCTTTGGGATCCAGTTCCCTGACTGCATCGTAGATCCCCGTGAAGAACATGGCGTCGCCCAGAACCAGCCTCAGTCCGTTTGTCCGGATCTGTTCAAAACGCTTCAGGACCATCCTCCGGTATTCTTCCATCAGCCCTTTTTGCGGAATCCTGCATGTGGTTCGGATACGGACAAGTTCCTGCAGAATTTTCTTCAGGGATTCCGAATCCATGCCGGAATGTTCCAGAATGCCGGAAAGGGTCTGGAGTGTCAGATGAAGATAGTCCAGCTGCATGGCGTCCGACTCCGTCAGCAAGGAGGAGAGCCGGAGCATCAGAACGGCGTTGTCCGCCGCCGCACTGAATTGTTCCGTCGCGACATTCGTCTGCATCTGCTTTTCCAGCAGTCGGTAGAAAGTTCCGAAAGGATATTCCTGTTCCGGGAAGAGCCTTCTGAGCGGCAGCGGCTCTTTGGATTTTCTGATGATCCGTTCCACCAGGGCCGCCCCCTCCCGCAGGAGCGATGCATAGGCGCCCAGACGCAGTTCCACTCCGGGATGATTCAGCAGAAACAGCTGATAATAATTGTAATCGAGCGGCGCGTAACGGTCGTAGTAAATCCCGTAGGAACTCAGAAAAGAGGAATACGCTTCATTTTCCCGTTCCTCCGATTCCAGGAAAACCCTCCATTTTTCAGGAGCCAGCAGTTTCTGAAGGGCGGCATATTCTTTTGAGAGGTCCGGAGAAGAAGAAAGCTCCTGCTCCCTCTCCTCGGAGGGACGGGATGAGACGGCACGCTGTCCTTCATAGCCCTGTTCCGCATAGATGGCCTGCAGTTCACGCCGCAGCGGACGGTGGGTTGTCCGCATGGTCTCTTCCAGTCCCGGCACATCCAAAGCCAGCGGCTCGGTACGGAACAGGTAAACACATACGGGAATGCAGATGCAGAGACCTGCAAACAAGGAAAACAGCTTCAGATAAAAACTCTTCCTGTGCTGATGATCAGCGGTTCCGGCCCGGTTGTTCCGCCCCTGTGGCCGCCCCTGCAGAAGGTGTCTGTCCATGCATGCCTTCTTCCGGTTGTCCGTTCAATAGAACCTGTTCCACGCTCCGTGCTTCCACATCTATGATTTCACCCGCACTCTCTTCTTCCTCCTCCGCACGGCCTCCACGGAAGCCGGAGGCGGACGACTGGAAATTCGGGTGTTTCGGGCGTGTGCTGCTGCTGTGCCAGTTGAATCCCCCCGTCCAGCTCCTCTGCGCAAAAACTGAAAACAGAAACATCAGCAGCAGAAGCACCGGTATCAGGAGCATCAAGACCAGAAGCAGCAGCGGAGTCACCGCCAGAATCAAGAGCAATTTCGCAAAACTTTTCATTCCCATTCCTGTACAGAAAGTTTGTTCCCGCATTTCATTTCCGGACACTTAATATATATCCGGAAAAAAGATATTCCAGACTCCCCTGTGAAAACTCGGGCTATCCGGATTCCTTCCATCCTCCATGATCCTTGTTCTCTTCCTTTTGTTTTTTTTCTCTTCCCCCTCTTCCTCTATGTGCGTTCCTTCTGCCGCAGAGAGAAAATGCGGGAATGAAAAGAGGAGAAGAACAGGTCTTTTTCTCTTGAATCTCCCCTAATCCAGTTCCAGCAGAACCGGGCAGTGATCCGATCCCTGGACGTCCGAAAGCACTTCCGCCCGTTTGACCCGCGGCAGCAGATCCGGACTTACATAAAAGTAATCCAGACGCCACCCGAGGTTGCGTTCCCTGGCCAGGGTCCGCATGCTCCACCAGGAATAAGCGACGCTGTCCGGATGCAGACGGCGGAAAGTATCCTCATATCCGCAGGATTCCAGACGGTCCATCCAATCCCTTTCCACACGCAGAAAACCGGAGACGTTTTCATTTTCCTTCGGTCTGGCGAGATCGATTTCCTGATGGGCTGTATTGAAGTCTCCGCAGAGAATCAGCGAACGTTTCAGTTCCCTGCGCAGGAATTCGCAGCAGGCCAGGACCGCGTCATAGAAATCCAGTTTGTAATTCAGGCGGTCCTGATCTTTCTGTCCGTTCGGGAAATAAATATTGAGCAGGAGGAAGTCTTCGTGATCCGTGATCAGGACGCGTCCTTCCGATTGAAAACGCTCCTCTCCGAACGGGGCGGGCAGTCCGCGTGAATACAGACGGACCTTCTCTCCGCCTTTCCTCACCAGAGTCCCCACTCCGCTGTATCCGCGCCGGACTCCGGACTCCCAGAACCCTTTCCGGGAAGCCGCTTCGCCTTCTGCATGGAGAAGCGGGCAGAGGAGATCCGTCGGGATCTGATCCTCGGTCGCCTTCGTCTCCTGAAAACACAGCACATCCGGATCCTCCGACTCGAGCCATTGCACAAGTCCCTTTTTCACCGCCGCGCGGATTCCGTTCACATTCCAGGAAATCAGTTTCACAGATCATTCTCCTTCAACAGCAGTGTCCGGTTCCAGAGAACTGCATTGCTTCTGGCATCCTGCAGTTCTGCGCTCCATGTCTTCCCGTTCTTCTCCTCCGTGCGGAACAGGAGGCGGAAACGGGCGGCGGGAGAAAAGCCGGTCACGATTTTTTCCCTCAGAAGCGCATACAGGACTTCCTCATCCATCCCGCTGGAAAGATCCGTTCCCCGGAGAGGCAGGAGCGTTTTCTCCCCGCCGGAATGCAGCCGGGAAAGCTCCATGATCAAAAAAGTCGTCATCCGGTCGACGGCTTCTTTTTTCGTGTAGGCCCTTTCTCCTTCCGCAGGGAAAGCGTTTTCCCCGAACAGACTCCCGTCCGGCGCCGGCAGGTCCCCTTCGAAACCGAAATAAGCGCAGCCCGGAAGAAAAAATGCGCCTGATACAAGCCAGACACTGCAGAAGAACGGGAAACAGGCCCCGATGAGATCATGCGGCATTCTGGATTCTTTTTTCATGGAGATTCCATTTCGTTTGTGTTTGTACAGCTTTTTATCATGGGAAAACAAGGCTGTCTTCTTTTCTGTTCCTTCGGCTTTTCCCGTTTCCCATTCTCTTCCGAGGGCTCAGACTTCTTCTTCCTCCCGCGGCGGAGATCCCGGAGGAGAAGATGGTGGTGGAGGAGACGAAGGGGGAAAAAGCTGATAAAGACGTTTCATAGCCATGGAAAAAGCCTCCATGGTCATTTCCGCATCGAAAGCCGCGCGATGCGCCGTTCCCGGATAGTCTCCGGAAAGAGCCAGGGACGTTCGGAGGGACTGCAGACTGTAGCTGGGGAGTCCCGGATAGGCTTTCCGGATCAGCGCAATGCTGTCGTATGCCCCTCCGTTCCACAGGGGAAGCCCGGCGCGGGAAAGGCTTTCCTGGAGAAAGGACAAGTCAAAACGCGCGTTGTGAGCGACCAGGGAGGAGCCGCGGATGAAGTCCAGAAAACGGGCTCCCGCTTCCGGGAAAAACGGAGCGTCCGCCACCATGGAATCATCGATTCCGTGCACCCGGGAAACCTGGAAGGGAATCGGGACGGCCGGATTCACCAGCGTCTCAAAACGGGAAAGAGAACCGTCCTTTTCCACGCGCAGAGCTCCGATTTCCACGATCCGGTCCCGGACGGGACTCATTCCTGTGGTTTCAAAATCAAACACTGTAAAAGGTCCGAGTCTGTGCCAGAGTTCCATATTCCTTTTCCTTTCCTCTTCCTTTCCAGCTCTTTCCTTTTTTCCAGCGCTTCATTTGACCAGTTTCGCTGTGATCTTCCCCGGGATGAAGAGACGGTCCGCCACAATGAGGAACGCCGCTTCCTTTTCAGGTGCTTTCACAAGAAATCGCCGGATTCCTTCCGGTGCGTCCGCCCGGGGCAGGACATTGGAATTCGGAATCAGGGAAAGAGAACGCAGATTCCAGTCTTCCGGATCCACTCCTTCCGGGAGCGTGTATTCCAGATGCCAGTCCCCTTTGCAGAAGACTCTGAAATAATGAACATACAGTCCTCCGAGCGGGAGTTCCATTCCCGGGTGCAGAGAATATTCACTGGAATTCATCAGATCGAAGCGGAAGGGGAAAACCAGCGTTTCCGGAGAACTCTGGGCAACGGCTCCGGTACGGTCTCCGCTTTCTCCGATGGAAATGGAAGCACTCGCTTCCCCATTTCTGGTGGAAAGACGTGTTTCCGTCCACCGTTTCGATTTTTTCATATCCCAGAAAATAGTGGATTCCGCCTTCAGATCGGCTTTCCTGGCAAGGCCTTCGAGCACTGCGGCGTTGCGGTCGACCACATAATTCCGGTCTGTTTCGATTCTCAGTCCGCCGTGGGGTGTGGAATCGCGCATGCTTTCCTGAAAGGATTTCCGCACGGCGCTGATGCTCCGGTCGGAACTGTTGAAATATTTATCCACCAGGAACTGGTCGCTCCGGAGGGTTGAAATCTGTGGAAAGGACTCTTCCGGGTCCGGAAGGTCGTTTTTTCTGATGATGCGGAAGCGGGCGTCCATTTCCGCGATGCTCCGTTCCAGGCCTGCCAGCGTTTCGGCATATTTTCTTTCGTTGCTTTCAATGACAAGCTGCTTTTCCGCGGACCGGAGGGCATAGGTCTTCAGCTTCATAATGACTTTCGCAAGACTCAAGGCGAACAGAATGCACGCGATGAGCAGGACGGCAATCGTCCCTTTCATATAAATCTGTTTCATTGGCATGGCTGTGATTCTTCTTTTTCTTTCTGCTCCGGTTTTTTCATGCGGGGGAACTTAACTCCGTTTCCGCCGGATGTCAATTATTTTTCCGGAAATATGGGCAATTTGCCGTCCCCCGTTTGGAAGAAGGGAGTTTTTTTCATGTCATAAGTTGATTCTTTCCAGAATGTTCACTTCCTATTCCTTCCATATTTCGATCCCCATCCATCGCCTCGGATTGATGTTGGCAGGAGGATGAATGCAGAATCTTTTCATGGAAATCAATGGTGTTTCCACAGGGAGAGAGAATCGGAAGGGAACAGGAACGGCAGAAAAGAGAAGGCTGGCTCCCCCTTTCCTCTTTCTCTTTTCTCCCGCCCAGCCAGGCGGCCGAGGAAAAGAGAAAGTCAAATAGACATTTCCTGTTTTCTGCGTTCCTCCTCCTGATGGCGGAATGTTTCCTCCAGCAGGGGGCGCAACTTAAGTTTTTCCACATAAATCCAGCCCAGAGAGGAAATTCCGGAATATACATACAAAACTTCCTCAGCACCTTCCTGGCGGAGATTCACTCCGAATTTTCTGCGTCTCATATCCAGGAACAAAAGGCGGTCCGGGAAGTTGCGCACGGAATTTTCCTCTTCCTCCGCCACATCAGGCGGTGCCGACTGCCAATTTGGGGAAGGGTTGCTGCTTCCGCTTGTCTGGGCGATGATTCCACCGCTCCCGTCCAGGAGGAACTTTTCAATCACAAAATTGCCGCGGTTTCCATGGGAATTCATCATTTCTGTAAAATATTTCACGGAGACATCGATGGCCATGACGCCGTAAAAGACCCGTTCCATATCCATGATGGCCATGGAACAGGTGATGACAAGCTCCCTCATGCTTCCGGTGTCCCTGTAGGGAGCTCCCCAGACAGGCAGTCCGTTCTGTTTTTCGGCGGAGCGGTACCAGTTGCGTTTTCTGGCGTCATAATCGGAGGAATACTGCCCGTTGCCCGGGAAACAGAGCTGGAGTCCATCCTTGAGCGAAAGGTAGGCCCAGTAGACCGGCATGCCTTTGGAGCCGGCCTCTTTCTTCAGATCTTCGATATTGCCGATGGTAAGATCGGAATCGAGCGGACTTTCCAGAATCAAACGGGTCAATCGCTGTTTCAGAGGCGCCAGAAGACGCAGTTCTTTTTCCATTTGACTCTGGTCCGCTCCCGTCGGGATCTGGTAACAGAGGGAATCAAAATCCACCTTTGCGGCGTAAACGGGAGAGAAGGTGAAAGTTTCCCGCGAGGATGCCTCCTCTCCGGTGTAGACGGTATAGGGCGGCACAGGCGGGAAATGCGCTTTCCCGGATTTTGCTTTCCCTTCTGCGGCGGGATGGTCCTCCTGATTCAGGAGAAACGCCGTTTCCCACGCCGTCGAGGCGAGAGACTGTTCCAGACGGGCGATTTGACGGTCCAGGGTGAAAGACGCCTCCACGCATTTCGAGTAAGCGTCGCTGAGCGCGGCGTCTCTCAGACGGTTGTCTATGGCCTGTCCCATTTTTTCATACATGGTCCATGCGATGCCGCAGGCACCGAGGAAAAGCAGAAAGAAAGTCAGCAGGAGAGTGCTTTTCCGGTGTTTCACCATCCAGCGGAGCATCGCGGAAAAAAGATTGTCCGGATTTGCCGAGACTTCGGCGCCGTTGATGTATTTCCGGAGATCGTCGGCAAGTTCGCTCACATGCTGATAGCGTTTTTCCCTGTCATAGGCGGTCGCCTTCTGGATGATGGCCTTCAGATCCCGGTCGATCCGGTAGCGGAAGCGGTGCTCGATCTTCTCCATATTGTTGTTTTTGATATTGGACATGACTTCTACGCTGGTATTTCCGGAGAAGGCCGGTTTGAGCGTCACCGCTTCAAAGAGGATGAGTCCCAAGGTGAAGATGTCCGCACGGTGGTCGCAGTACTCTCCGTTGATGGCTTCTGGGGAGAGAAAGCGGGGCGTTCCGGAAATCTGTTTCGGGCGTTCCCACTTCGACGGATCGAATCCCGGTTCCCGGATCAGGCGTGCGATTCCCCAGTCCATGACATAGGTCTCATGATATTCACCGATCATGATGTTTTCCGGCTTCAGGTCCCGGTGCATCACGTTGCGGCTGTGCGCATATTCCATGGCTTCACAGACGCGGAGAAAAATTTCCAGGCGGTTCAGCAGAGATTTATGTTCATCGAAGGCTCCGATCCCGTCCAGTTTGTAATGTGTGCAGATCTGGTCCAGGTAGTCCTTGAAGTTCTGGCCGTTGATGAGCTTCATGGCCAGAAACAGGCCGTTGTCCTGGCTTTTTCCGAGGGAGTAGATCGGGACGATGGAGGGATGGTCCAGCTGAGCGGTCACCTTGGCTTCGGCAATGAAGCTGTTGCGGACTGCGATGTCGTTGAAGAATTCCTTCTTCAGGGCTTTGATGGCGACCAGACGGTTCAGAGTGCGGTCGACCGCGGAGGAAATCGTGCCCTGGCCTCCTTCCGCAAAACTTGTCACGATATCATAGGTGTCGCCCATGAAGGACAGGTGTTCCGAGGCGGATTCCGTTCCGGTTTCGACCTCTTTGCGGATATGCGTCCTCAAATGCGAATTGGCTTCGATCAGCTGGTCCACGTCCTTGCGCTTGTCGAAGATGGTTCGTGTGATGCGCCCCGTTTCTCCAAAAAAGGCCGACGGATCGTCCAGCAGAGTCGAAATCTTCGCCCGGGTGGAATCCGATGCGGGCTTTTGCACCTGTTTGGCGATCTGATCGATTTCGTCCTCATCCAGGCGCACGGTGCGGTTGTTGTCCATGGAGGTGCGGGAAAGCCTCTGGAGCGCATCCAGAACGGTTTTGTCGGAGAGGGATGATTCCTCGCTGCCTTTTCCTCCTGCTGCTGCTCCTCCTCCGGAGATTCCCGCCGCTTTTCCTTCAAAGGTGCCGGAAAGGCTTTCCTTGCCCGGCACTGGCATGGCGAGGGACCGTGCTGTCTGTTCTTCCGTCGACAGCGGGGAAAGGTTTAAGGCTTGTTCGGTACGGCTGTTGCTTTCATCCATGGCGGCAGACTCCCGGGATTCCATGTTTCCGGGCAAGCGGATGGAAAATCCGCCGTCCGTCGATACCTTCATAAACGCCGTCTTCCCCGCAGCTGTAATCCGGCTGCAGCGGGACTTTCCCTCCGCCGGAGGGAAGATCAATCGCATACGTCGGAGTGGCGATGGAGGAGAGTCCTGCGCGCAGACTCCTCAATATTTCCAGTCCGCGAGTGACAGGCACGGCAAAATGCGCCGTCCCGCGGATCGGGTCGGCGCTGAACAGATAATGCGGTTTGATTCTTTCCGAAACCAGTTTTCGGAAAAGACGCTTCAATGTCTCTGCGTCGTCATTGACTCCCGCCAGCAGAACCGTCTGATTCAGCACGGGAATCCCCCTCAGGCGGATTCGGCGGCAGGCGGACAGACTCCGTTCATCCAGTTCGTCCGGATGATTGAAATGCGTCACAAACCAGAGTCCTCTGATTTTCCCGAGAGCATCGGTCAGGGCGTCGGTGATCCTCTCGGGGCAGGAGAGCGGCGCCCGGGTGCAGAGCCGGAGAGTCTCCGTTTTCCCGGAGGCCGAAAGGGTCTGCAGAATTTCAAGCAGCCGTTCATCCGGAAGCGTCAGCGGGTCCCCGCCGGATACGAGCACATCTTTCACTTCAGGATGGGATTCCAGATAGGAGGAGATGTCTGAAAGTTCCTTCCCCGTCAGGTCCTTGCGCGAAGATCCCCTTTTCCAGATCCTTTTACGGAAGCAGAAACGGCAGTAGCTGAAACAGTCCGAGGCGGCAAGAACCAGAACGCGGTCCGGATAGCGGTGAATCAGGCCGGGGCACGGGCTCTGTGCCTTTTCTCCGAGACCGTCGTCCTCCAGTCCACATTCCAGGGAAAGCTCTTCCGGAGAGGGGACAAACTGACGCCAGAGGGGATCCCCGGGGCTCTTCAGAAGATCCCGGCAGTGTCCCGAGATTTTTGCCGGATATGCATCCGTTACATTCCCGAGGGCGGAAATATGCTTTCCCAGCTCGTCTGTATCCATGGCGTCAAACAATTCTCCGCTATCTGCGGCTTTTTTTGTCTGTTCCGGCCGCTGTTTTCTCTCCGCTGTTTTCCCTCCGCTGTTTTTTCTCCGCATGCTGAAAGGAGAATGAGAGGGCGGGGGTTGTCCGGGAAAGAGAGGGGGAAAAAAAGAAGTGTTTACGCCCCGTCCATTTCCCGGGCAAGCCGACCGAATCAAGCTTTCCCGATGCAGTGATAGACCCAGCCCTTGTCTTTGTTCCATTCGCGGGAAAGTTTGAAGTGAAGATCTCTCTTGTCCGTGTTGGCGGAAAGCTTTGCGAGGATACCGTCAAGCTCGTACTCCCGGTCTTCGAGTCCGAGTTTCAATGCGAATTCGGAAACGGTTCCCGAAAAGGTTCCCAGATCCGAGAGCTTTTTCTCCAGGTCCAGCAACAGCTGGATTACGCCTTTGCTCGCCAGTTTGTACGCTTGAACGCCCGGCTGGTGGAAGGCATTGATGTGGATCAGTTCCGCGTATGCGGCGACAGCCCGTTCATACAGGGCAATGAGCATGCCGAGATTGTATTCATCGACCTTTTGAAGGCGCATTTCGATCACGGAACGGTCCTTCTGGCGGAGCGCGTTGGAAAGCCCCACCAGAAACCCGTGCAGGTAATCGCCCATGCAGATGCCGGGACTTATGGGATCCTTTGCACTGTCTTCCAGGACTTCGATGAAGGTGACAAAAAAGTCGTTGCGTCCGTCATTGAGCTGCTGGATGAATGCATGGGCGTCCGTTCCGCCCTTGTTCCCGAAGACATTCAAGCCCTGATGAACCGTTTTCCCGTCCAGATCCTTTTCCTTCCCGAGACTTTCCATCACCAGTTGCTGCAGATAGCGGGACATCAGAATCAGACGGTCCGAATAGGGCACGATCACCATGTTTCTGTCCCCCTTCCCGTTTCCCGCGATGTGCCACATTGCCGAAAGCATATAGGCGGGGTTGTGCAGCAGACGGGGCTGACGCGTCAGCGTGTCCATGTGGCACGCCCCTTCCAGGAAGGTGCGGAAACGGATTCCGGCGAGCGCGGCCGGAAGATGCCCTACAATGCTCGTTTCACTGGTTCTGCCTCCGATGGAATCGGCCATTTCAAAGACTCTCAGCCAGTTCTCCGAGCGGGCAAGCTGATCGAGTTCACTGCCTGCCATCGTGATGGCGCAGGCGTGTCCGGTGAAATCCAGTCCGGCTTTCGCATAGGCGTCGCGGCAGACCAGCATATTGTTCTTCGTTTCCTGGGTTCCCCCCGACTTGGAAATGTTCACGATCAGGGCGCTCTCCAGGGGGCAGACATTCATCAGATCGGTCACCCCCGCGGTGTCGGTGTTGTCCAGAAAATAGATCTTGAGATAATTGCGGCGTTTTTCCCGGGAAAGCTCGTTCCAGTACGGGCCGTTGACGGCCATCTGAAGCAGCTGGGGACCGAGTGCGGAACCGCCGATTCCGTTGATGATCGCGGAGTCGAAAAGTTCGCCTGTGGAGCTGCGGATCCTGCCGCTGCGGATGTCTTCCACGAAATTTTCCACGGCGGTGAATTCTTCAGAACCGGTATAGACGGAGCGGTCTGTGAAATGCGTGACTTTCCTGTTTTCGTCGGGATTCTTGATTTCGCCGCGTTCGATTTTCTGCATTTCAGCATGGACTGCCGGAAAACGTTTTTCCAGTTCGTCCAGGCTGGATTCCTTGAACTGCATTCCTGCGAAGTTCACCTGAAAACCGCTGTCCCCGTCGATAAATGTGTACTTATGGCAGCGTTCAATCCAGTTTCTGGCCGTCAGCGACATGATATTCTGCTCCTGTTCTGAAATCTTCTGAATCTGTTCTGAAGAACAGCCGATGCGAACGGCTGTCTGTCATGTTTTCCGTTTTTTCTGCAATTCTCCTTAATATATTCTCTTTCCCTTGAAAATTCAACGTTTCCCCCCGGGAAAATCGCTGTTGTTCCGAAGGGTATCCTGCCGTGGGCGGTCGTTGTGGAGCGGGGGAGGGTTTTTTCTTGACGTCTCTGAATATCGCCACTGCTGTTGAGTCGTGGGAGACCCTTGTCCCGGGAGAGCGAAGGAAAGAGAACGGGGAAGGAGCAAAAGGGAAAAGGAGGAGTTTGAGTGAAAAGGATTCGTCTTTTTTTCCTCCATCCTCCCGGGAATGCGCTTTCCCGGGAGGATCCCCATGAAAATCTTGTTCGTGGAACTTGATTCTCCGCCCTGACAGGGTTATCTTGAGTCCGTCTGTGAATTCATGACCCCGGCACATCTTCCCGCGGAGGCGGGGGAAGAGCCTGATTCCCGGGGAATCAGGCTCCGAATATCACCCCCGTTTCAGGATGAAAGCGACTTTTCCAGGAAATTTTCCCGCAATGGGGAAGGAGGAGGGAGAGGGAGGCATGTTTCCCTTCCCTGTGTCGTCTTCCCTCAGACATGAGTTATGAACGGGAGAAAAGAATGAAAAGTTCTGCCGGAATCAATATACAAAGGACAAAGGGACAAAGTAGTATACAACGTGAAAACGGAAGGAAAACAGCGAATGGTCCGAAATCTGAATCACTGGAAACCGGAGGGGGAATTCTTCGTAGGGGACTGCATGCCGTTCCGGATCGGAGAAGAGTTTCATTTGTTTTATCTTCTGGATCAGGGGCATCACAATCATCCGCTTGTCGGGCATCTCGGTGGGCACCAGTGGGCGCATGCGGTGAGCCGTGATCTGGTGCACTGGGAACACCGGGCTCTGGCGCTTCCGCTTGATTTTGAAGAGGGGGAATGCAGCAACTGCACCGGTTCGCTCCTGGAAAAGGACGGGAAGATCTATGCGTTTTACGCATTGCGTTCCCGGAAATTCAAGGGGGAGCAGTTCCGGGTCGCAATCAGCCGGGACGGGGGAAACAGCTTCCGGAAATGGGAGGAACCGCTCCTGAAGACTCCTCCGCCGGGAAGAACGGGCGACTTCCGGGATCCCGAAGCGTTTCTGGGCGAAGACGCGCTGGTGCATGTTTTCCTTTCCGGCGCCCGGATCCGCAGCGACGGGTCCATCCATTCCCATACCGGCGAACTGCTCCATTATTCAACGCCGGACCTGATTCATTACCGTCAGGAGGAATCCGTTCTTCATTCCTGGGCGGTCCCCGAATGCTCCGACTGTTTCCGCTGGAAAGGACGCAGCTATCTTCTCTATGGGAACCTGAATGAAACCCGCTGCTGTGTCTCGGAACAGCCTTCCGGCCCCTGGGAAACACCGCGTCTTGACGTCCCCGCCTGCGGGCAGTGCAGGGTCATGAAGACGGCTCCGTGGAAGGACGGCAGAAGAATCGGAGTCGGCTGGTCGGCCACTCCGGAAAAGGGCGGCGGGCGCTTCCTCTTCGGCGGGCGGACTCTCTTCCGCGAACTGGTTCAGGAAAAAGACGGTTCCCTCGGGACGGCGTTTGTCCCGGAAATGCTTCCTGTCAAAAACCGGCGGGCCCTGGAGTCCGTGGAAGCGGGGGCTTCCGTCGGCTGCGAATGGAAGGGGCTCGGAATGCTGCCCGATTCCTTCCGGCTCGACGGGACAATCCGTTTTTCTCCGGAAAAGATTTCCCGCTTCGGGATTGTCGTCATGGATGCGGAAGGGGAATACAGGCGTTTCGTGGAATTTGATCCGCATGCCGGAATCGTGGAGCTGGACCGGATCCATTCGATCCGTCAGGTGGACCTGTCTTCCGGAGTCCTTCGCTTCCGTCTGCTCCGCACCCATGAACTGATCGATGTGGAAATCGACGGAAGAAGGACCGTGGCTCTGCCGGGATGCGATTTCCGGACTGGTGGAGCAGGAGGAGAAGGAGGATGCGCCGTCGCGTTTTATGCCGCAGGGGGAAATGCCGTTCTGGAAAATCCCGTCTGCTTTGACGGTTTGGATACACCCTGATCCCACTGATGATCCTCAGATCTGTCAGGTCTGTCAGGTCCGCCTGATTTCCGGATGGAGGGTGGAGCATGGGGTCCCGGATTGTTCCGTACGCTGCTGTGTCGGGACTCCGTGCCGTCATGGATTTGAGTGCCGGTGCCGATCTGCGGGGAACTTCGGAAGAGGCCGGGTGAGGAAAAACGTTCAGCAGGCGGCGCTTTCTGTCAGGAGAACCACTTTCCCGAGGTTCCGGCATTCCTCAAGCCTTCTCTGAGCTTCCGAAGCGCGTTCGAGCGGAAAGCTGCGGTCGATCATGACCCGGATTCTGCCGGAGGAGAGATCCTCCCACAGGAAATCCTTCATGGAACGGAGAATTTCCGCCTTCACCGCATCCGGACGGCTGCGCAAGGTGCTTCCGATCAGGCGGATTCTGTTTCTGAAAATAATGTCCACGGGGATTTCCGCCTTGGCTCCGCCGAGGGCGGCGATCAGAATCCATCGACCCCAGGGATTCATTTTTGCGAGATGTTTTCCGAGATCCGGTCCCCCGACGCAGTCGAGGGCCACATCAATGGGATTCTCCTCCAGGACCCGCCCCAGATCCTCCGTCTTGCGGTTGACCGCGATGTCCGCCCCGAGGGACCTGACGAATTCCGCTTTTTCCGGACTCCCCACCATGGTGATCACTCTGCATCCGAATTTCTTCATCATCTGAATGGCCGCCGATCCGAGTCCGCCGGCGCCCGCCTGGATCAGCACGGTTTCCGATTTCCGGACTTTCGCCTCCATGAAAAAATTCAGATAAGCGGTGGCGAACACCTCCGGGATTGCCGCGGCCTCCGCCATGGAAAGCCCCTCCGGAACGGGGAGAACCAGATCCTGCGGGACGGCTGTTTTCTCCGCATATCCTCCTCCCCCCAGCAGGGCGCAGACACGGTCTCCCTTCTGCCATTTCGAGCCCTCAAAACTTTCTTCCACGACTCCCGCGACTTCCAGTCCCGGCCATTCCGGCCAGCCGTCCGGAGGAGGATAATTCCCCTCCCTCTGCATCAGATCCGCACGGTTGAGTCCCGCTGCTGCGACCCGGATGATGATTTCGTCATTTTTCCGTACCGGATCCGGCACCTCGCACGGAACCAGATTTTTCTCCTTGTCAATGACCACTGCAATCATGAATGCATTCTCCTGTTTTTGATTTCCGTTTTTCCATTTTTCTGTTTTTTCCCCTGTCGGGGTGTTTCGGAGCGGGATACAGAGTGCTTTCTCTGTGGATTTTCCATCCCGTTTTCAGATCATCGCTGCGGCGCCGGAGATTATTTGAGGGGAGGGCGTTTTTTCCCCCTCTGTCATCATCAGCGGGGGATCGTTCCTGAGCGGAGGAACTCGTCCATCCGTTTGTTGACGGGCCACTGGCGGTTTCCGGAGCAGCGGGTGATTTCTTTTTTCAGTCCCTCGTAAAGCGGAGTGAGATCTTCCTGACTCATGTTGGCGGCGGCCAGAATTTTGGAGTTGTCCATGATCCGCGCGAAGAGACGGTCGTATTCCAGCTGCCATCGTGCATGGAGGGCAAAGGGATCGGGATTGAGAAGGCGCAGATAGTCCTCCTTGTCGATCCAGACGCTTTTCAGCTGACAGATGTCCTTGTAGTAATCGGCGATTTCCCCCCAGGTGTGGTGTTCCGCGGTGGAGACGGTATAGCTTTCCCCGCAGGCGCTTTCCTGAAAGAGAAGGGAGGCGATCATCCGGGCGACATCGCCCGCCCAGCTCATCGTCGCAGGGACGTTCCTGGCCTGTTCGGGGAGAGGGACGGCTTTCCCGGCAAAGGCGCGCCCGACTGTGTCGGGCGCTTCCAGCGTCACAAGCTGATAGCGGAGAAAGGAATATGTGACTGCGGGGCGAAGAATGCTCCAGTTCTTCCGGGGAAGACTGTGAAGAATGTTTTCACCGCGGGCCTTGTAGATGCAGTAGTCGTCGGAATTGCGCAGCATGGGGTTGTCGGACCAGTCGATCAGGCGCGGGGAACTTTCCTTCACCGGATGTTCCGCGTCCCCGTAGACTCTGTAGCTGGAGAGGTAGAGATAATGATCCGTATGTGCGGAGAGCAGGGGGAGAAAGTATGTGATCTGGGAAGTCGGGTAGATCAGAAAGTCGATGATTCCGTCATACGCATTTTCGAGCAGACGGGTCAGATGTTCCGGGTTTTTGGCGTCGAGCCGATGGAATTTCACGTTCGGGAGCTCGGGATTGTCCGGCTCATCCATGGCGACGGCGTCGACCCGGTATTCGCGCTCCGCCAGAAGCGGGACCAGATAACGCCCCATGGCGCCTGTCGCTCCGAGAACCAGCACTTTCCTGCAACGGGATGTCTTCTGCTTCTGTTTCATCATCTGGACTTGTGTTCCTTTCTTTGCCGCCGGAATGGGCGGAGTTTTTTTCCTGATTGTCGGGAGGCATTGTTTTTTTCCCGGTTTCCGCACTCTTTGCCTTGGCTCTTTTCCTTCCGCCTGTTTCGAGGAGCCTCAGGGAGAGGCGGTGAAAATTCCTTCCTTCCGGTCTTCCGGGAATCCCCGGCAGAGGTGTCCGAGAATCCGGACACGTCCGTCATACGCGAGATTCCAGTCCCCGGTCCGGGAACTGAGCACCACGGCGGCGAAGCCGTTTTCCGGATCCACGCAGAGACTCTGCCCCGTGAATCCGGAGTGGTAGACCGTTTGAGTGGAAAGTCCCCGGGGCCGATGCTCTGCGGACATGTCCCATCCGAAACTGCGTCTCGCTCCGTTTTTTTCAAAGGAACACGTGAGCATGAGCCGATAGTATTCCGGCGGGAAACATTCCCGGCGGAGGAGGTCTCCTGCAAACAGGAGCAGATCCGCCGCGGTGGAAAAACAGCTCCCGCTCCCGAGCGGCCTCTTGTAGCGGAAACAGACTTCATCGTTATGCTGTCCCGGCGGGCGGTTCGGTTCCCAGTGTTCCACCTCATGCGGGCCGTCTCCGGGCGGATCCCAGGTGCTGCTGAGCATCCCGAGCGGCTTCCAGATCCGTTCCCGCGCCAGAGTCCCCAGGTCCGTTCCGGAGAGGCGTTCGGCGATTTTCCCGAGAAGAATGTAGTTGGAACAGGCGTATTCAAACGCTTCCCCGCGCGGACGGACCGGGAGTTTCCGGAAGAGTTTTTCATCAAACACGGCAGGATCACCGGATAGATACGGCTTGCTGTTGTCGAACCCGGACGCATGGACGGCCAGATCGCGCACGGTGACAGCACAGTTCTTCCCCAGAATGTGTTCCGGGAGATATTCCGTGAACGGCGCATCGGGATCCAGCCTGCCCTCCGCCGCGAGCATGGAACAGCATGCGGCGGTAAAGACTTTCCCGACGGAAGCGATGTCAAAACGCGATTCCGCCGTCATCGGACATTCGGATCCGCTGACGCGCTGCTTCCCCACTGCGGTGATTTCTCCCCCCGCCGTCCCGAACACCATTCCCTGAACCAGTCCCTCTTCCATCTGCTTCCAGGCTTCACGGACGGCATTTTCAAGCGCTCTGTTCATCGTTTCTGCATGTCCTTTCCGTTGTTTGCAGGATTGGATTGAATGGAGTCCCGTTTCCGTTTTTTTCTTCCGGATTCCGGTCCTGATTCCTCCTTCTCTTGTGCTCTGCTTTCTTTTTTCATCATACGCATGCGTTTTTTTCTTTATTCCGGGCTTCTTTTCCGCGATGCGCTTCCGGTCTGCGCAAAGGAGGACTTATCCAGGAAGGAATGGCCTCAGCAGGGGAGATGGTTCATAAAAGTCTTCAGTGAACGGATGGTCGGCTGCGTCATCAGCGAGGCGGCCCTGTACTCGTGCACGCCGAAGACCACCGAACAGCCGAAGACCGCACCCAGAAAACGGTGCTGACGGCTCCAGGAACCGTTGCAGAGATGAATGAAGGGAGTCTTCATTTCCCGCTTCAGCAGCAGTGTTGTCCGGATCGCCTCCAGGAATTCCTCCTCGCTGTTGACTCCCGTGACGATTTTCACGATATCGGCCCCCCGTTTTTCCTGGCATCGGAGGTGTTCGAGCACCTCCTCCGCGCTCCGTGCCTGCCCCATGTGGGAGGACATCACCACCCGGGCCCCCAGCGAATGGATCTGTTCAATGAGCTTCTCCTGTTTCGCGACGGCCGCGGGGTCATGCGTCAGTTCAAAGGGCGAGGGATCATACAAGTCTCCCATCACATCGATCACATCCGCGCCCGCCCTGGCGGCGTCGAGCAGGAAACTCTGTCTTTCCTCGTCCTTTCCTCCAAGCCACTGGTCGTTCCGGTAGAGGATGAACATGAAAGGAAGGCGGACTTCATTCATCATCCGGCGGAACTGCTCTTCCGTACGGAATTCCGGGGGGAGTTTCCCGAGTTCGACGGCGATGCCGTCGGCGCCGTCAAATTCCGCGTTGCGCGCGTCCGCGATGATTTCCTCCGGAGTTGCTCCGCCTGTCAGCAGAAAGACAGCCGCCCTGCTCCGTGAAAAAGACGGAATCCCTGTTTCATTCTTCCACATTTCCCGGCACTCCTTTCCCTTTACAGCCCGTATTTTCTTTTTTCCGCTTTTCTTTTTCCGCAGATCCGGAACGGATTTTCATCCCGTCCGGCGGAAAAGTTTTTTCTTTCATTCCCTCTTCCTCTGCTCCGTGTCCGGTGAGAGGACGGATCCCGGAGGCCGCCAGAAGCACCTCATGGACCAGGAGATCCTGTTCCGGAGGCCATGGAGCGGAGATTTCTCCGCGGATCAGGGAAGCGAATTCCAGGAGCTGTTCCTCATAACGGTTCCGGCGCGGGGGGAAGTGGATGGAATGAATGCCGGAGGGGTACTCTTCGTTTCCTCCGGCAAGCGCCAGAGTCATTTCGAGAGTCTTTCCGTCAAAACGTTCGAGGGGGGATAGTTCGATCCATCCTCCGGTTCCGGAAATCTTGAGACGCCGGTGATTCAATCCGTCGTACTCTCTGCTGCAGCAGCGGATTACGACCGTGGCGCAGGGATACTCCAGAACCGCAAGCGCGTTGTTACACGGCGCGGGGGGGCAGGTGCCCGAAGTGGATTTCAAAAACGGCGTCACCCGTTCCGGAGCCCCCAGGACCGATACGGCGAAATCAATCAGATGACATCCCAGATTGAACATGATGCCGCCCGGAAGCTGTCCCAGATAAAGCTGGTAGGGATCTCCTCCGTAGTCATGGCTCATGTCCGCCTCGATTTCGAAGACGTTTCCAAGCCAGCCTTTCCGGAGCGTTTCCCGGCAGAAAGCGAATGCCGGATTCCCACGGAACATATATCCCATCTGAAGAGGAAGATTTTTTGTTCTGCAAGCGGACAGTAGAGTTCGGAAGGCTTCCAGATCCTCTCCGGGGGGTTTGTCCAGATGCATCGGAAGATTCCGCTCCGTGCAGAGCAGGGCGGCGGGAACGAGATCGTTGTTCGGGGTTTCGATCAGAACGCCTTCGATGGAGGGATCCTGAAGGAGATCGTCCATGGTCAGGCGCGGGAGTCCCTTGAAGGGGTCCATCCATCCGGGGAATTTGGGGGAGCTGCTTGCCGTGTCGTCGACCACTCCGGCAATGTCATAGACATCCTCCAGAAGACGCAGCGTTTCCATTTTCCCCGCAGCGTGTTCATGAGACATCCCGATCTGTACGATTCTGATGCGGCGTTTCCTCATTGCAGTTCCCAGTTTCTCAGTAGTTCCTGTTTCGGATTTCCGGAGAACAATAAGGGGAAACGCCGCTCCCTTCAAGAGCTTAAAATTCCTTTTTATGAAAAGATGCAGGCAAATGAAGACTTGTTTTCATAAAAAAGAATTTTATATTGAAAACGTGTCATGAACAAGGGAGATCTGGCGATGAAAATTCAGGAGATGGCAAAACTGGCGGGGGTTTCTCCGTCGACGGTGTCGAGGGTCTTTTCCAATCATCGGAATGTAAGCGGCGAAGTCCGGGAACGTGTTTTTGCGCTGGCGAGGGCGCACGGTTATCATCCCCGTCTGACTGGCAAGCAGCGCAATGTGGTCATTGTGACCCCATACAACTCTGTCTATCCGGTGCAGAGCTGTGTGGACATGCTGCTCATGGCATTGACTCAGGCTCTTCCCCTGCGCGGATTCCGGGTGGAAATCCTTCCGGTAAACAATCTGGAACGTCTGAACAACATTCAGTTCTGTGCTGCCGCTGCAATCGGGGTGGAGCAGAGGGATTTCCCGGAGTGGGCGGAACACTTTGCCGCTCCGCTGCTCATTCTGGACAGGAGTCCGGGGAAGGCGCAGGAAAATGTTTTTTTTGTCCATTCGGATGAAAAACAGGGAATGGAAACGGCCGTTGCGCATCTCCGCGACTGCGGCTGCCGGAAAATCGGCTGCCTGATTCATGGAACGGACGACTGTGGAAATGCCGCCATCCGCAGAAAGGCGATCCTGGAGGCGTTGAATCAATATGCGTTTCCTGCGGAGGAGCGTCTGGTCTGTTTTACCGGGACCGGCTCTGATGCCTATGTGGAACTGACGGGAAAGATGTTGCGTTACGGAGTGGACGCCTTTTTTTGTCCCGGAGGAAATGCGGGGATCGTTCTGCCTTATGCTCTCTCGCTTTACAACCGGAAAATTCCAGAGGACATTTCCCTGATCGCTTCCGAACAGACTTTTTATTCCCGATTCGCGGTTCCTCCGCAGACAACGATTACTCAGGACTATCCCGGTCTTGCGGATGCGGTCTGTTCACTGATTGAAAATCTCCTCGACAACCGGAAGGATGTTGTTTTGAGGGAAACGGTTCTTCCCTATCGTCTGATCGTGAGGGAGAGTGTTTCTGCTGGTGTCATTCAGAAATAAATAAAAAAACGGCAGGCTTGCCTGCCGGGTGCAGGAGATGCAATCCTGCCGGGGAGTATGAGGGCGAGGAGCCCTCATGTTTTTTATTTTTATTTATTTTATTTTTTTACCTCCGGGGCCAGCGTTTCGCCGCTGGACTGCGACAAGGTCGCTGAAATTATTTTACCCTGAGAGTAATCGTCAGAGTCATTGCTTTGGGCGGTGCGGGAAGCACCTTGACTTTGCGGATCAATTCCTCAACAGAAGCATCCATGGCGGGAATACCGGACTTTTCCCGAATCTGGGCGGACTGAATCCTGCCGTCCGCCGTAATCTGGAAGACAACATCGACCGCAAGATCCGTTCTGCCTTCAAGCAGTCTGGAAGAAGGCTGATTCCATTGAGGATGAAGAAAATCCTGAACTTTTTTGTAATATTTTTCCAAATCACTGATGGTCACGTCCCCCCTGGGGCCGCCCCCGCCGCCGGCGGGGAGAGAGTTCCTTCCCAGATTGCGGAGCATATCGGCATATTCCCGGTTTCTCCGTGCCGTTTCCCTTGCCGCGGAAGAATTGACTGCGGATCGATTGGAAACAACCCGTTTTCTGCTGATGGTGATGTCTTCAGGCCGAAGCATCCGCCTTTTTGGCTTTTCCGTTTTTCTGGGCTGAGTTGTCTTTTCCGGCTGTTTCGCAGGGGGCGGAGGAGGAACGGCCTGCGCTTTTTTCGTCGGCTCAGGCTCCGGTTCGGGTTCCGGTTCGGGTTCCGGTTCGGGCGGAGGGGGAACGGGCAGATCCGGCACATCAGGAATCTCCGTCGGCAAATCGGGAACGGAGGGAATCTCCGAAAGAGGCTCGGGATCCGGATTGGGGACAGGATTGTCCGCCGACGGATGATAGGACGGTGAATCAAATTCATTCGGAGGACTGTCCACCAGCGAGACCTTCATCACCGCCACAGGCGGATCAAAATATTCCCACAGCGCCAGAAAAAGCAGCGGACAGAAGACCAGAGCACAGTGCAGGGCAAAGACCCCGCCTGCAATCAGGCATTTTGTCCGCCGTCCGAGATAGGAATCGGCATTGTTTCCTCCGGGATCCGTCCTGAACATGGATTTTTCATCCGCTCCGTTGTTTTTCCGTTGTTTTCCGTTTTCTGAATCCGGACATTTCAATACGGTTAATACGAGTTTCCCCGCCGCAAATAGCGTGCCCTTGTTTTCCCCTTCTCCGCATCAGGGATGAAAGAAAGAGAAGGGGCTTTTTTTCATCTTTCTCCTGAGAAACGATCCCGGAGGAAGGGCGGCTGCATCAGCGCTATTTTTCATCCTCGGTGACCAGCAGGATGTCATTGAAACCGGCCTTTTTCACCGCCCGCATCACATCTATGACGAGTCCGTAACGCAAATCTTTGTCTCCGCGCAGATAAATTTTGGAATTTTTCGAAAAAAGCGAACTTTTCATTTCCTCAAGACGGAGAATCAGCTGCTGGAGAGTCAGCGTTCTGTGTTCAAAAATGATTTCGCCCTTGCGGTTGATGTTGATGACTTTGGACTTTTCATCCGGCTTCATTTCGGAAGCCTTCATCTGCGGAGGGGAAACGTCGATGCTGTATTCGAGAATCGGCGCCGTAATCATGAAAATGATGAGCAGGAAGAAGAGCGTGTCGATCAGCGGGGTGACGTTGATCTGATCAAAGGAGACGGATGGAAATCTGCGTCTTGCCATGTCCGTGCGCTTTCCGTGAACGTTCAGTTGACACTGTCAAGCTGTTCAATTCTGAGACGGACCACGACTTCTTCCGTGAAATTGTCCAGATGCACGGTAATCCGTTTGATCAGAATCGTGATGATGTTGTATCCCACGAGTGAGGGAATGGCGACCAGCAGAGCCACCACCGTTGTCAGCAGCGCACCGCTGACTCCCGGGGCGAGCGTTCCGATTTCCGCCTTCCCCTGGATGGCGAGCTGAGTGAAAGAAAGCGTGATTCCCCACACGGTTCCGAAAAGTCCGAGGAAGGGAGACGCGCTCACCGCCGTGGCGAGAAACATCATTTTCGATTCCAGAAGCAGAATCTGGTCTGCCACGGCCTGTTCCATGGATGCCCGGACCACTTCCAGTTCCACATCGTTCAAGGCCCGTCTTCCTCCTCCGGGCACTTCAAGATGCAGATTTTCAATCCGGTCGCAGGCCGCCGTATAGACCTTTGCCGCGGGGGAGGGATTCCCCGCGGCGCGTTCCTTCAGCGCAAGGGGATTCCTTTTTTCGTTGAAAAGGCGGATGAATTCCACGGAGTCCTTCTTCGCCTTCTTCAGGCTGATTCCCTTTTCCAGCATGACCGTCCACGTGACGACCGAAAAAATCATCAGCAGCACGCAGATTCCCTGCCCCATCAGATCACTGTGGCTGAAAGCGTAGTAAATTCCGCTCTGCGCAAGAAGCGGGTTCGCGACAAAATCTGGCAGCATCATCAGAAACGTTCCCCGGTAAAATAAAATTCAGCTTGAAAGACAAAAAAAAAGCGAAAAGTATCCGTTGCTCGCGGAATTTACTTTGCCTTCCCGTATTTTTCAATATATATTCCACATTTATTGTGAAACTAATGTTGTGAAACTAATGTTGTGAAACTAACAATCCATCTTTACAGGAGAACTGGAAAGTATGAACAGTCCGTTTCCGGTCATGGGATTCGATATCGGGGGAACGAAAATTGCGATCTGCCTCGCGATGAGCGACGGGCGCATCCTGGCGTCTTCACGCGTCAACAGCAAGGACAGGAGGTCGTCCGAAGTGCTTCCGGAGCTGGTTCTTGCGGGGAAGAAACTCCTTGCGGACGCCGGACTGGACGGAGGGGAACTCCGTGCCATCGGAATCGGGTCGCCTTCTCCGATGGACTTTGAAAAAGGCGTCATTCTCTCCCCCTTCAACATGACGGGCTGGGACGAAGTGCCCATCCGGGATTACCTTTCCAGAGAATTCGGCGTGGAAGCCTTCTTCGACAACGACGCCAACGGAGCAGGCGCCGCCGAATGGATTTTCGGCGCAGGCAAAGGCTGTGAGGATATGCTGTATCTGACCATGAGCACCGGAATCGGTGCCGGAATCGTGGCTGGCGGCCATCTTCTCCGGGGACATACCCATTACGGCGGAGAAGTCGGGCATATGATCATCGACATCCATGGTCCCAAATGCAACTGCGGACTCACCGGATGCTACGAGGCTTTCTGCGGCGGCCGCGCCATCGCCCAGAGAATGCAGAAGGAACTTGCGGACAAACCGGATTCCGCCGTGCTGAAAGCCGCAGGGGGAAAACTTGAGAACGTGGATATGAAGGCGCTTGAAATCGCCGTCCGGGAAAATGATCCTTATGCGTGCGGCGTCTGGGACGAAATGATCGAACGCAATGCGCAGGCCATCGGGATGCTTCTGAACATTTTCAACCCCGCCGTGATTGCACTTGGGACCATTGCGGTTCATACGGGGGAACTCTTCATGAAACCGCTTCTGGAACGGGTTCCCCGCTACAGCTGGCCGCAGATGTTTTCCGCCTGTGAAATCCGGGCGAGCGCATTGGGCGGAAGCATCGGGGAATATTCCGGCGTGGCCGTTGCGCTCAACTTCCTGTATGAACGCGGAGACTGGATGCTTCCGTGGAAACAGAAGGTTTGAAAAATCCGCTTTGAGGAGTATCTTTCCCGGAGCCGCGCCGCAGGAATCACCGCCGCCGGAAGAACGGAGAAGAGAAAAGGAAGAAGGTGTCAGAATATGCCGAATGCCAGTGTCAAGGCCTTGTATTCCTGCAAAAGGAAGACCGATTTCATCACATTCACGGCGGTGGCGCTCTTTGTCTGCACGGTTCTGTTTGAACTGTATTTGATTCTGCTGGTACCCATTCAGCTGAAAAACCGGGGAGCGCTGGAGAAACATGTGGCGAAGGAGGAGATGCTTTCTCTGTTTGATTCGCTCCGGAGCAGGGTGCGTGGAGTGTCCACGTCAAACAACCTTCAGTCGGGGGAAAAGGTTCTGGTGAAGAATGCATTGGACATCATTGCCCTTTACCTGCGTGAAAACCAGGATGTCATGACAAGCACCCAGATCCGTCAGGTCACACAGACTCTTACCCGCTATGAGCTGATCTACAGGGACTGGACGAATGGAAAATTCCATATCGTCAAAGAGAGCGTCGCACTCCCGTATTTCCTCCGGGAAATCGAAAAGAGAAACAGCATTGCTCCATCAGAAAAACAGAATTGAACACAGAAGAAGAAGAAAAGAAAAAAAGACAGGATTCAGAAATTCATATGTCAGTGTCGGTCGAAAAACTGAAAAATATTCTTCGCGAAAGCGCGGCGAAGCGGATCGCGGTCCTCGGAGACCTTATGCTGGACGTGTATCTCTGGGGGACGGCCAGCAGATTGTCTCAGGAGGCGCCGGTGCCCGTGCTTCATGTCAAGCGCAGGGACATCCGTCTGGGAGGGGCTGCGAATGTCATGCGCAACCTCTCGGCTCTGTCGGACTGCTCCATCACGGCTTTCGGCGTGGCGGGGCGGGATGAGGGCGGAACTTATCTGAAGGATCTTCTCGGAAAAAGCGGCATTGATCCCGCTTATGTCGTCATTGATCCGGAACGCAGGACCACGGAAAAGCAGCGTGTCATTGCGGGCAGCCAGCAGGTGGTGCGCATGGATTTTGAAGACACCTGGCCTGTTTCCGGTAGCGTCCGCGAGCAAATCTCCGATGCACTGAAAAGCAAAATCCGGAACGGGGAGCTCGACGCCGTCATTTTCGAGGATTATGCCAAGGGGCTGCTTGAAAAGGATATGCTTCAGGAAATCGTGGATCTGGCCTCCGAATACGGAGTCTATACATCGCTGGATCCCCATCCCGGGCATGCGATGGAAGTGCATTCCCTCTCCCTGATGACTCCCAACAGGGCGGAGGCCTTCGGACTCGCGGGGGTGTATCCTTTCGATCCCGCGCTGAAGGTTGAGGATGATCTCCATTTGAAACAGGTCGCGCAACGCATTGCGGAGACCTGGCACCCGGAATCCCTGCTGATTACTCTGGGACATCAGGGAATGGCGCTCTTTGAACGGAACAGTCCGGATACGCCGCTTGTCATTCCCACCATTGCGCGGGAAGTGTTCGATGTCTCCGGCGCAGGGGATACGGTGATTGCCAGTTTCACCCTCTGCATGGCTTCCGGCGCCTCTACCGCGGAAGCGGCGGACATTTCAAATCATGCGGCGGGCATTGTTGTGGGAAAGGCCGGTACCGCCACCCCCACCGTAGAGGAGCTTCTGGAAAGTTTCCGCGAAGTTTGAAATGACGGGAAAGGTTTTTTACTCTTTCCCATCATCTTTTTCTTCCTTCTCTTTCCTCTCCCCTTCCGCTTTCTTGGCAGAGAGAGAAAAAAGAACACTGTTTCCTCTTGTTGTTTTCCTTCAGTTCTTCTTCCTTTTTCCCATGAACAACAAGGGAGGAAAGAGAGAAAAGCGGGAAAAAGGCCCGTATGGGCGGACGGCAGAGAGAAACGCTGTTCCTGCGGCTGATTGCTGAGGATCAGATATTCCGCAACTTTCCATGGAAAAACATTTGTACTCATTGCACGTGGATTGTATATTCTTCTTCCCCGGGAAAGGATTTTTCCGCTGGACAGGAAGGAACGGGAGGACGGGGAAAAAGGGCAGACCGTTCTTTTTCCCCATGAAGCTCCTGCCTTTTTTATGGAGAGAGAGGGAAATTTGAATTTGCACGGAGGCAGATTGATTTCCAGCGGACTGGATTCTGCGCCGATGGTTTTTTGAGTGAGAGGCGGAGGCGATTACGGAGGGAAAAGGAGATGGGTTCAAACGGACCTGTACTGAATCTGCTGTTTGTGGGAGACGTTGTCGGGAAAGGCGGGCGTGCCGCGGTCAGGGAGCTGGTGCCGGAGCTGAGAAGGAAGTACAACTGTTCCTTCTGCATTGTGAATGCGGAGAATTCTGCGAACGGCTCGGGCCTGAACAGTTCCACAATCCGGGACATGGGTGCTGCGGCGGAAGTGTATACCTCAGGCGACCATGTCTGGGATCAGAAAAGCTTTGAAAGCGAAATCCGGGATCTGAAGAACGTGCTCCGTCCTGCGAACATGAGCCGTCTTCAGCCGGGGAAGGGCTGGGGGGTGTTCCAGAATCCGGCCGGGGGATCGGTGGCGGTCATCAATCTGATGGGGAAGGTGTTTATGCGGGACAGTGCGTACTGCCCTTTTGAAACGGCCGAAGAGATCCTGAAACAGATTCCATGTACGGTCAAGTGCATCATTGTCGATTTTCATGCGGAAGCGACCAGCGAAAAACTGGCGATGGCATGGTTTCTGAACGGCCGCGTGACCGCCGTGATCGGGACCCATACCCATGTACAGACGGCGGATGGAAGGATTCTGCCGGAAGGAACGGCCATGCTGACCGATGTCGGAATGGTCGGGGGACAGGATTCCATTCTGGGGCGGGATGTGTCAGATGTGCTCCGGAAATTCCGGACCGGCATGCCTGTGCGTCTGAATGTGACGGAGAAGAACATCCGTCTGGACGCCGCTGTCATTTCCTATGAACTCAACACAGGAAAGGCCGTCGCCATCCGGCCCCTTTCCGAATTTCATCATCCCACGGAGGAGGAGTAAATACCATGCCTGTTCACCCGCTTGACTGGAAAAGAATCGATCTTCTCATTGACCTGGCTCTGGAGGAGGATCTCGGAGAAAACGGCGACATCACCACCGATTCCGTCATTCCCGAAGACCTTTCCGCGAAGGCCGTGTTTCTCTGCAAGGAGGATCTGGTCTGCGCCGGTCTTCCGGTGGCGGAACGGCTCTTTCATCGTCTTTCCCCGGAAATTGTTTTCACGGGAAAGGCGGAGGAGGGAGCTTTCTGTCCGAAAGGGAGCGTCCTTGCCGAAATGAAGGGCCCCGCAAGGGCG
Source organism: uncultured Victivallales bacterium (assembly GCA_934644965.1). Taxonomy (GTDB): domain Bacteria; phylum Verrucomicrobiota; class Lentisphaeria; order Victivallales; family UBA1829; genus CAJMAW01. The sequence goes on from CAKUDG010000016.1 coordinate 38,359, forward strand.
CTTCTGACCGGGGAGCGGACGGCTCTGAATTTTCTTCAGCGTCTCTGCGGAATTGCCACCGCCTCGCACCGCTATCAGGAGCTGGCGGGAGAAAAGGCGCAGATCCTGGATACGAGAAAAACGACTCCGGGATGGAGAAACCTGGAAAAATACGCCGTTTCCGTCGGAGGCGCACACAACCACAGAATCGGACTCTTCGACCGGGTGATGATCAAGGACAACCACCGGGAACTGGCCGGACTCGAAGGAACCGGAGGAATCCTCCGCTCCGTCGAACGCGCACGGAAACGCTTCCCCGGATTTGAAGTGGAGGTCGAGGTCGATTCCCTGGATGAACTTGCGGAAGCCCTGGAAAGTGGCGCGGAATACATCCTGCTGGACAACATGAGCTGCGGAGACATGAAGAAAGCAGTCGATCTCACCGCGCACCGTTCCAGACTGGAAGCCAGCGGAAATGTCACCCTTGCCCGGGTCGGAGCCATTGCTGAGACCGGAGTTGATTTCATTTCCTCCGGTGCTCTCACCCATTCGGTCAAGTCTGCGGACATTTCCATGGATATCGTGCTTTCCTGACCTTCTGCGGGACCGCAGAAGGGCGAAGACTCCGGGAGGACGGCGAAAAAAAAGTCCCTCCCCCAGAGGGAAAGCCCCCCGGGCAGAAACGGGAGAAAGACCGCTTGGAAAGAATCGGAAGCCCCTTCTCCCCTTGTTTTTTCAGCAGAAGCTTTTATATTTCCTCCACATCATGTTCCACATTGAAGAAGACGTGATTTCACAAAAAGAAGCGGAGCGGCGCTTCTTCCCCCGCCGGATAGAAGTCCACGGCGGCGGCTCCGCCGCGGCATCGCAGACAAAGAAAAAAAGGACAGGCGACGCATGATTGCACAGCTCAGAGGGAAAATCGTTTCGGCGAGTTTGACGGAAGTGGTTCTTGATGTCAACGGAGTCGGCTACCGTGTCTTCATTCCCGTCAGCACTTACGATGCTCTTCCCAGAGAGGGCGGGGAAGCCCTTCTCCTGACTCATATGCATGTCCGGGAAGACGCCATTCAGCTCTTCGGTTTTTCCACCCGCCAGGAGCTGCTCATTTTTGAACTGCTGATCACGGTCAACGGGATCGGTGCGAAAACGGCACTGAACATTCTGAGCAGTTTGAACATTCCCTCCTTCTGTTCAGCGGTGGCGGCGGGAGATGTGCGTTCGCTGAAAAAGATCAACGGAGTCGGTCCGAAATCGGCGGAACGCATGATTGTGGAGCTCAGGGACAAAATTGAAAGCATCATGCCTGAATTCTCCACCGCAGTTTCCGGAGAGCGGAACGGCAGCTCCGCCGCAGGAAGCTGCAAGGAACTGGACGATGCCCTCCTGGCTTTGGAACAGCTCGGATTCCAGCGGGCAAAAATCCAGAAACTTGTCACCGAAATCTCTTCCGCCATTCCCGAGGAACAGAGATCCAGCGAGAATATCATCCGGAAGGCTCTTCAGGCGCTGAACAAATGAACTTTTGTCCCCCCCCTTCCTCCTTCTTTTCGGAGGGGCGAGTTCGGAGATCAGAAAAAAAAGAAGGAGTTTCTCTTTCATGGAAGAACAGATTTTATTTCCCAGCTACATTGTTCTGGACATTCCGTCTCCCATGGCGGAGGAAATCCGGAGACTTCGTTCCCGTTTTGATGCCGTCCGTGCCTCGCTTCCCGCGGAAATCACGCTGACCGGATCCTGCGGGGTGGGGCTGATCCGTCAGGGCCAGACTATCCGGAGCGTGGTGGAGGAAATGCAGAAAATCGCCTCCCGTTTCCCGCCTTTTGCAACGGCGTTCGATCATGTTGAACGTTTTCAGAACACGGACATTTATTTTCTGACCGTCCGCGACCCCGGATACTTTATTGAGCTCAACCGCGCGTTTGCGGAATCCGCCATTGAGTTTGAGCCCAATCCCTACCCGTACAAGCCCCACTGCACGCTGAAACTGCGGAGCAAGCCCACGGAACAGGAACTTTTCGATCTTTTTTTTCTGAATGCCCCCCGCGGAGAATTCATTTTGGACACCCTTTCCCTCTACGGCATGCATGACATGAACAGCTGCGAACTTCTCGCCAAAGTCGAACTGCAGAAGAAGCCTCCCCCTGCCTTCTCTGACGCAATACACTGATTCTGTCTGATTTGAAAGCAAACGTTTTCCCCCTTTCCGTGCGTGTTTTTTTTCCCGTCTTCCATGTCCCGGAGACGGAGGCACGGAGCTCAGGGAAATGCAGAAATACAAGGAGATTGACCAGATCATGCCAGCCCCCCAAGCCCATACACTGGAGGAACACCGCGATTATCTGCATCAGATTGTCCGGCTTCAGCTCTTCTTTCTTCACCGCTGGCTTACGGCGCATCCGGAGGAAAGTTTCCGCGACGCGATCCGGAACCGTGTGGACATCTACCGGAAAACCGATGCGAATCCCGGTCCCATGACTCCCAGCGTCTGCTTCTTCGACGCTCCCGCATGGAAATCCATGGAAGACGAAGCCGAAGCCCTCTTCCGCCGCTTCCCGGACGACGGCAGCGCATTTGAGAACCATGCCTTTGAAGTCTTCCGGAAATCACTTGACGCCCGCTGTGAACGCGATTACCTGGATGAATCCTCTCTGTCCGCCTACCAGTGCGGGAGTCTGCGCTATGAAACCTCTCTCCAGCCGGACGGCGAGACCGTGAACTTCCATATTGCCAACGCCGTGGCACCGCAGTCGATCTTTTCCGATCCTGACTACCTGAAAAACTGTTTCTTCGAGCTCATGAACCAGACGGAACACACCCTCGGCGCCAGACGCATCGCCACCAGTTCATGGCTGAATTCCCATCCCCGCTGGCTGGCTCTCTTCCCGCAGGAATGGCATGAGCGCATGGAAGCGGAAAACCGCAATATCCAGTGGCATTACGGATTCTGGGGGCAGTTCATCAATGCCAGGAATACCTTCAATCGGAAATACGGGCAGATCCTCCGGGAAACCGGGGAATTCCCCTTCTATCCCCGCAAATCCAGCTGTTCCATTGTGGAAATGAGGAAATTCCTCCGCGGCGGCGAATCCTCCAGTTCCGCAGCAGCTTCCTCCTTGTGAGCAGCAGCAGGGGGCGGGGAAAACTGACTTTTTCATGCACGGAAGAACTCCATCCCCGAGTTTTCGGAGAAAGACGGGCGGCGGCGCGGGTTCCCTTAAAGAATCACTCCACTGCATCCCTGAAAAATTTCCCCACCGTTCTGCGGTCTCTGGGGGAGAGGCGCATTCCCCTGTTTTCGCCTCCGGGAACGGCGGAGCCGGGTTCTCTGAGGAGCGAACCCCCTGCGGATCCATAGGAATTGTCTTCCGGGCGAAAGACTTCAGGAGCACTGAAGGAAAGTCCGAGCTGTTCACCGGGAATCCTCCGGAGCGATTCGCTGCGGAGTTTTTCGCGGATGCCCCCCTCTGTGACCTGAGTGTCTGAAGGGGTGTAAATCAAAGGCGCGTCCCCGGGTCCGTGGGAGGGGGATCCGGAACCTGTATTTCTGCCTGCGGCGGGGAAGGCAGGGCAGTCCGGCCCCCCGGGGCAACCTGGCTGAGTGCAGCGGCAGATGTTCCCGTAAAGCTGTTCCAGTTCCTCCCGGGTCAGAAATTTTCCTTCCTCCAGGAATTCCTCCGGGTGATCGAGAGCGGAGGAGAATTCTTTCAGAAAATTCCGCAACTCCTCCGCCCGTTCCCGGGAAAGCGCTCCGGAAGAGGAAAGTTTTTTCATGGCCTCTTCCAGTTTCTTCCCGGACGACTTCAGAGCTTTGGCGAGTTCCTGCGGATCATTCCATTGTTCCCATCCTCCGGCGGCGGAACCGGAGGCGGAGGAGGAAAGAGCCTCCCCCTCATTCTGTCCGGAGGAGAATTCCGCAGCGAGGCCGGAAAAAAACGGAGTGCCGGAGGAATTCCGGGACAGGGCTTTGGAAAGTTCCGCCGCCCTTCTGCGCAGATCCGCATTTGCAGTGTCGGAAGGAGCAATTTCGAACGCTGCGGAGGAAAACCGGGCGTTTCTCAGAAGACGCCCGGTTTCCAGCATGCGCCGGGCGGCGCTGTCGGAAAGATTCTGCACAGCTGCGCTGACACTGTCCAGGGTTTCAAAAATTCTTGCCGGTTCGTAGGCTGCGGCGTTGTGTTCCAGATTTTCGAGCAGTTGATCCAGCGTCTCCGCGCGTTGCGGATCCACGGAACCCGTTTCTTTCAGAATTTCCACATTTCCGGCAATTTCCCGTGTCAGGGACCCGACGTTCAGGAGGGCTTCGCTTCCAGCAGCCGAATGGCGCTGGAGGTCTCTTCTCTCCGGCATGGGGATCCACAGGCACAGCCCCGTGAACAAGAGCGCTCCCAGGCAGAGGAGAATGGGTTTCCTGCAGTCCGTATGAAAATGCAGTTTCCCGTGTGCGGCGGCGGGGGGGGAGGATTTCCAGTTCCCCAGCGGAACGCCTTCACATGCAGCCATGAAAAGCCCGCCGGACTCTGATATGCGGTCGCAGTATGCGGCGGCATCCAGAGAGTCAAACTTCATCCTAGCCAGCGCCGCCCCCGCGGGAATCGCCGCGAGCAGCGGCAGAAAGAAGATCGAGGGAAGCAGAAACGCATCCCCCGTATCTAAATAGCGCAGCGTCAGGACGATTGCGCCGCCCGGGCAGGCCAGGATGGCAAGGCAGCGGCTGAAGACGTCCAGCCAGACCGTCCGCCGGCAGAGACGCAGAAGACGCTCCGCAGTACGTCCGTATTCATATCCGTCTTTCTGTTTCTTCCTCATCTCTGCCATTTTTTCTGCCGTATTCTTTTCCTCGTTCCCGCATGTTCCGGGAAGGGGAATGGGGGGGTGGGGGAAGCTTTCCTTTTTCCCTATGAAAGGTCCCGTCTCCAGCGGATTCCTCCGAGATTGAATTTATTCCCGAAAAAACCTTCTGTCAACAGGAAAACGCTTGAAGTTTTCAAGAACAGGTCAATATTTACCCTCATAGCATTTCACAGGGGCCATGAAACAGAAACCATGAAGATCTACGGAATTTCTCTTGCGGCGGGATACGGCAAACGCCTTCTCCCTCTGACAGCTCATATACCGAAACCTCTGCTGCCCTTCTGCGGCAAATCCATTATTGACCTTACGCTGGAAAGACTGCTCTTTTCCGGAGGAGCGGAACTCTGCGTGGTCAACACCCATCATCTCGGGTCCCGGCTGGAGGAGCATCTTTCCGCTCTTCCGTATGCGGGGAGGCTCCGGATTTTCCCGGAAAAGGAGATCCTCGGGACAGGGGGGCCGTTTGTTCATGCGAAAAGTCTGCTCAGAGAGGCGGATCTGATTCTGCTTCAGAATGCCGACGTTGTCTGCGATTTTGATGTATCCGCCCTCATAGCTCAGCATGTGGCTGAATCCAATATTGCGACCATGGCATTGATTGACGGACCGGAAAACCGTGTCCTCTGCGCGGGGGGAAAAGTGTATGACATTCTCGGGAAGCTGTCGCTTTCCCCTCCGGAGGCATTGTCCTCCTCGGCGCGTCTTCTCACCTACGGCTGCGTGGCGGCTTTTTCCCCTGAAATTTTCGACTATCTCCCGGAGGAACCCATTTTCTGCAGTCTCATCGACGGTATTCTGAATGCCCTGAAAGCCAATCCCGGCCGGATCGGCGCCTATCTTCCGCCCCGGCCGTTTGAGTGGACGGACATCGGATCCTTTGGACAATATTTTGAAATACACCGCAGGGCGCTGGAAAAGGATCCGTTCCGCTTCGGGAAGGACTGCCGGATTGGGGAGAATGTCCGGATGTCGGGATTTGTGTCCGCAGGGGATGGCTGCGAAATCGGAGATGGAGCCGTCCTGTCCGACTGCATTCTGCTTCCGGGGACCGGCATCCGCCCCGGGGCGAAACACGTCCGTGAAGTCATCGGCCCGGGCTTTTCCGTTCACCGCGACTACCGGGAAATCAGCGCACTGGACATGGTTTCGGGATTTCTTCCGGATCTTCAGGTTGCGTCCTTTGCGGAACAGGGGTCGAGCCGCCGTTTCTACCGTCTCCGAAAAACATCGGCGCCGGAAGAGAGCAGGGTGCTGATGCTGTCCTCGGCGGAAGACGCGGATTTCCAGCGTTTTATTGACATCGGGCTCTTTTTCTCCGAACACGGTCTTTCCCAGACTCCACGGATCCATTGCTTCGACTCTGCCCGTTTCGCGGTCCTGATGGAGGACCTCGGCGATGACACCCTCCACAGTCTCGCCACCCGGCATGCGGACAAATCTTCCCGTCTGGAAGATCTCTACCGGCATGTCATTGATGCTTCCGCCGACTTCCAGATCAGGGGAAACACCCTGGTCCAGGAACACTCCTTCCCCCTGCGCCGTTTCGACTATGCCTATCTCCGCTGGGAGTCAGACTACTTCCTGAAGTTTTTTCTGGAAGCCCTCTGCGGAATCCGGCTGACGGAAGCCGACCGCGCTGCTCTGAAAAAGGAATTCCACACCATTGCGGCGGAGGCGGAGTCCATGCCGCATCTGCTGATGCACCGGGATTTTCAGTCCCAGAACATTCTGTTTCATCAGGGGCAGGTTCGCTTTGTGGACTATCAGGGCGCACGGATCGGTCCGTACGCCTATGACATCATGTCGCTGCTGAAAGACCCCTATTTTATTTTGGAGGACGCTCTCAGGAGCCGTCTGGAACAGTATCATCGGCAGGCGTTGGAGCTTCTCGGGATGCGGATCGGCCTGGAACAGTACAGAAAGGACTGCACGGTTGTGGCGCTGCAGAGAAACATGCAGTGTCTCGGAGCTTACGGATTTCTCTCCCTGGTCCGGAAGAAGAGGAGATATCTGTCCTATGTGGAGCCGTGTCTGCGCTATCTGCGTGACAGTCTGCGTTCTGCGGAGGCGTTTTCCGGGGAATGGAATCTGAGTCTGCTGTCCGAACTGGCGGCGAAGGCGGAGTCCTCCTTTTCCTGCATGACGGCATCCTCCCTCCCGGAGGGGGGCGGGCGGCTGCCCGACGCCGGCGCAGGGAACGGCAGTCCTGGAAAGAGGAGATTCTGACAGATGCCTGCAAAAATCCTCCTCACCATGATCGGAGGCCCCATTCAGGGAACCCGCTACCGCTTCGATGAGCGCATGCTCTGCCTGATCGGCCGGGCGGGGAGCTGTACGCTCCAGCTGACCGGAGAAGCCGGGGAAGGGGTTTCCCGTCATCACTGCCTGCTGGATCTGCAGCCGCCTTCGGCCTTCATCCGGGATCTCGCCAGCCGGAACGGCACGCTTCTGAACGGCGTCAACATCGGGAAAACCGAACGCAATCAGGACAACAGTACACTGGAGACCCACTCCCTTGCTTCCGGAGACGTTTTCCAGATAGGGAGGAATGTCTTCCGGATCGAACTGTTTCCCGCCCTGAAATGCCGTATCTGCCACAAGGTTCTGCCGGATGGAGAAGCGGAAGTGCAAGCGGGGAAAGAGGATCCCGAAGGTCTCCTTTGTCCGCAATGCCGTGCGGCAGGGCTGAAAACTCCTGTTTCTGCCGCCGCGGAAACACTTCGGATCCGGAACTGCCGTATCTGCGGAGTGGAGTTCACGACGCTCAGGAATACCGGGGAAAGCCTCTGTCAGGACTGCCGGAAACGCGTTCCCGACGCCTTTTCCACATGGAAGATGCCGGAAAACGCGGAAGCACCGGATACGCTGCTGCATATTCCCGGATACAAGGTGCTCCGCCAGATCGGACGCGGAGGGATGGGAGCGGTATATCTGGCGCAGTCTCGCGAGACGCTGGAAAAAGTGGCTGTCAAAGTCCTTCTTCCTGACGTTGCCGTTCACGAGAGCTGCCGCGACGATTTCATCCGCGAGGCCGAAAACCTGAAACAGCTCAGGCATCCCAATATCATTGAACTCAAACAGTGCAGCAGCAGCGGAGGCGCCCTGTACCTGGTTCTGGAATATTGTTCCGGCGGCACGCTGCGGGAATATCTGAATCGGCAGGGGAAGGTTTTCAATCTGCCTATGGCGCTGAATCTGCTGTACCAGATTCTGGATGCGCTCGACTATGCGCACCATACGCGTCTGACCCAGTTCTCCATGATGGACGTCGAACCCATGGAAGTTTCCGGACTCGTCCACCGTGACATCAAACCGGAAAACATCTTCATCTGGGAAGGCTACGGCGGCATCTCCGCGAAAATCGCCGATTTCGGCATTTCCAAAGCCTACGATCTTGCCGGAATCAGCGGCTGGACGCGTACAGGAGACTTTTCCGGCACGCTCGGCTTCATCCCGAAACAGCAGTTCCTGAATTTTAAATACGTCAAACCCGAAGTCGACGTCTGGGCCGCCGCGGCCACGTTCTTCTACATGCTGACGGGAAAGCCTCCGCGCAGATTCTCTCCCAAAGAGGATATTGCCAAACTTTTTGAAGAACACCCGATTCCCGTCCGGGCGCTGAATCCGGATATTCCTCTTCCCATTGCCCAGACCCTTCACGCCGCCCTTGAAGACCGCAGGGAACTCAAGTTCAAAAGTGCCGCCGCCCTGAAATTCGCCATGCAGGATGCCGCAAAGAAAGCGTCTCTCTGACACATGGAAACACGGCAGAACGGGAACTCGAAAACTTATTTTACTTAAGAACAACAGAGAAAGGACCCTCCCCCGCCGATGAATATCAATCCTTTTCCCGACACCGTCCGGAAAATTGCCGTGCTGTCTCCCGCCGGGATTCCCCCACGCGGGAATCTGGAGGAATCCATGACCCTCATCCGCTCCTGGGGAATCGAAGTGCTGCCGGGACAGGACCTCTTCACCCGCGGGGAGGAGGAGTACTTCGCTGCCGACCGGGAAGCGCGCGCAGAAGACATGAACCGGATGATCTCGGATCCGGAGGTGGATCTGATTCTCTGCTCAAGAGGAGGATACGGATCGGCGCAGATCCTGCCGCTGCTGGACTGGGACACGCTCCGGGAAAGGCGTCTGCCAGTACTGGGATTCAGCGACATCACAGCACTGCATCTGGGGATGCTGGCCTCCGGAGCCGGCATCCCCGTTGCCTGCCAGATGGGGGCGAGGCTGCGGGAAAGCTCCGCCGACAGCTTTACCATGAACTCCATGCGCCTGGCTCTGGGGCAGGCTCTTTTCCTGAGGGAGCGCGGCGGGACTCTTCCCGCCGGCGGAAAAGAGGACGTATCACTGCTCCCTTCTTCCCTGCGCCGGACAACTGTCATGACTCCCTGCGTACGGGGAAATGCCGAAGGCTGGATTCTTCCGGCCAATCTCTCGATTCTGGCCTCCCTCTGCGGAACGCCCTGGCTTCCCTCTTTCCGCAATGCGGTGCTGCTGCTGGAAGACATCGGGGAAAAAACCAGGATCCTCGACAGGCACCTGACCCAGCTCCTGCTTTCGGGAATTCTTTCGGAGGTCTCCGCTTTGATTTTCGGAGACTACAGAAACTGCGGAACAGGCGAAGAACTCGAACGGATTATCCGGAGGACGGCGTCCCGGATTTCTGTTCCCGTCTACAGCGGCGTTCCCTTCGGTCATTCGCTCCCGAGTCTTTCCTTTCTCTGCGGTGCCCGCGTCCGGATAGAGGACGATGTCCTCTGCTTCTGAACAACTTTTGTCAGAAAACCATATGCAGCGCTCTATTGCGCTTTTTTGTGTTCTTTCCCCGCTTTCCCAGATGGGAATGCGGGGAAAGGTGGAGGTGAAGAAGGTAAAAAGGGAAAGAGAACAAGAGCGGAGATTCCGGATTTTTTTCTTTTGAAGGGAGTTGAAATTCCTGAATTTCATATTCTATTTGCTCCGGAGTCAAAAATCTATTCAAAAGGTTCGGATTTCATTTTATGGATACAAAAATATTCGGAGTGGTTGTCAGGGTCCGCAACCTGGAACTTTGCAGAGCGTTTTACAGGGACGTCCTTGATTTGGGGACGCCTCTGCTGGACAGCAATTTCTGGGTGGAATTCCGTCTGGGCTCGTCGCGTCTCTGCCTGGAAAAAATCGAGTGGGAGGACGAGTCCGCTCCCAAAGAAGATCAGGGAGGGGAATCTTCTTCTTCCTCCTCCGGCATTTCCTGGATTCTCATGGTGAAGGATCTGGAGGATTTCGCCAACCGGATCGCCGCCTATGGATATGCCGCGGAATCGAAGGCGTGCGACAGTTTCGGCTTTTCACTGCTCCGCTTCCGGGATCCGGAAGGCAATCCGTTTCTTGTATCCGCGGAAAGAACACCCAATGCCGGTCGGGAAACCGGGAAAGGAACTGGTTTATGAAGACAAGCTTTACTGTTGTTGTCCGGAGAGCACGCATTTCCGTTTTTGCGGCGTTCTGCCTTATCTTTTCCAGCATGATGATGTTTCCGCTCCTTGCAGCAGCGGGGCAGTCCCGTCAGATTCTGTCCAATGTGCCGGGGGATTCGGGGTCACTGCTTGTAGTTGACTACGGAAAGCTGAAAGAGTCCCGATTCTTTGAACAGATCCGCGCCTCCATGCCGGAGGAAACGAAGAAGGTGCTGGAACAGTATGTGGAAAAACTCCAGAATGCAGGGATTTCCGTCAATCCCGGCAGAATCATTCTTTTTGCCGAGGATCTGTTGTCCGATACGACGGGCGGAGGCGTCCTTCTGGAATCTTCCGTAACCGCCGGACAGATTGAAAAATTCCTGAGGGACAATCATCTTATCGGCGAACCTTCCGCTTCCTTTCAGGTCCTTTCCGTGGAAGGCAGGAAGACCTTTGTCCTGAATCCGGCTGCATTGAAGAACGGTCTGAATACGGGCGCTGTGCTTCCCCCTGCTTCTCCGGACAGCCTGTCCATCACACCCATGGAGAACGGACAGATCCTTCTGACGGACAAAGCTCATCTTCCCGCGATTCTCCAGTCCCCGAAAGGCAGCCCCGGTAAACTGGGGGAGGCGCTGGGCATTCTGGATATGGATTCCATGATCTACGGGGTGATTGTTTCAGAAAAGCTGGCGGTCTATGGGAGGAAACTGGATCCCGGAATGGCGGGAGGCGGCAGCGGCGGGACAGCTTCTTCCAATGGCGCTTCCCTTGCGGGAGGAATCAAAGCACTTTTCTTCTGGGGGAATCTTACGGGGGAGGATCTCTCGGGATTTGAAGGAAACCTGGTCTTTGTCGCAGGAGACAGCGAAACCGCCGCCCGTTCCGTTGCAATGCTTCAGCAGAGTTTCCTCATTCTCATGATGGCTCTTGGGCAGGATCCGGAAAGTCAGGAACTCTCCACTCAGCTTTTATCGGCGGTCAGCATTTTCGGGAAAGAAAACCTCATTCAGATCCGGGTGAACTTTCCGGAGGAACTCCTGAAAAAGATTGCCCGGCTTGCGGAAAGTGTTCTGCCGCAGAATTTCGTGGGAGATGTCATGGAGCCTCTTTCTGCACCTCTGCCTTCTTCAACTGCTCCGATCAAAGCGGTGACTCCTGCAGGAGAAGGAGGAAAATAAGTTTCCGCGGCGGGAAAGGAAAGAAGGGAGACACAGGAAAGAAGGAAGGCGGGAAGTCTTCCGCGCCTTCTTCTTTTCCCCCAGCTTCCCCCAACTTCTCATTTTCCGTTTCCGACGCGAGGAAGGCGGGATGCGGGGAGAGGAAGGGTGACGACACCTCTTGATGAAATTACAGAGGCGGAACTTCTTCCTTTCTTTCTTTTATGCCGCCTTCCGATGAAGGAAGAACCCCGGCGTCGTATGATTTCAGTTCATCCACATGCTGTTCCGGTTCATTCACGTTCCGGCAGCAGTTTCCAGATCCGGGACTCCCGCGCCTTCAAGACGAGATCTCCGGCTTTTCTGCCGTTGACAAAGACCGTCGTGGAGTGCTTGCGATCCAGCTCGTTTTCGATGCGGATCTCGCCCTTTTGCCAGTCGGCGGAAAGAATTCTGACGCAGTCCAGCCCGAAGGCATGGCGGAGATGCGTGTTGACGGCGACTCCCCCGAATTCCCGCAGGATGCGCCCCAGATACAAATAGAGATCGATGAAGAGGGAATAACTGTTTTCGGCGTGACTGTGTTTGTAAAGACCGGATTCATCGTCCATCTGGGGATTGTTTTCAAAGATGCTGTACAGGATTTCGTTGCGGTGGGGGTTGCCTTCGAGACTTTTTTCATCGCGGAACACCATGGTCTGTCGGAAGGCGGCGATTCCGCGTTCGGCATACACGGCTTTGCCAGTGGCCCTGTAAAGACGCATCAGCAGATAGCCCACCCAGGCGACGGATTGATTTCCCGTTGCCGTGCACTGGGTCCGGGCGTAGTCCGGCCAGGGATAGTAGCTTGTGGCCATCATTCCCCGCGATTTCCAGTGAACGGAATCATAAAAGGATCCGGGAAGATTCGGCACGTTGTAGCCCATCTGCATGATGTTCCCGAACAGCTGGACCTTTTCCGCCGCTTCCAGCCAGCGGGAATCTTTCTCCTGATCATAAAGATCCAGAAATGCCCGGAGCATAGTTCGGTAGCCGTCCACGTCCCAGAAGTCCGGGTAGTCGGTTTCACATCCGCCCATGGAAAAGAGGCCCTGCTCCTCCAGATCCAGGAGACAGCGCCCGGCGGTTTTGAGATAGGCGTTGCGCAGACGTTCATCCCCGGTGGCCTGATACAGTCTGATCAGCGCCGGGATCCATGCCTGCGTTTCGGAATACTGGCTGATCCAGCCGGGCTTTTCCTTCGGGCTCAGATCGGAATGATACAGGCGCCGGAAATGACCGTCCGGCTGCTGGAGCTTCAGGACGTCTTCCAGAATGTCGAACGGATAAGGAGTTTTGAACAGGGTTGCGTCCTGAAAATAGAGATCCATGGCGTCGCAGATCATTTCCGGGAGCGCCAGACTGTCCAGCGCATCGGGTTCAAAGGGAGCGCCCCAGCCCGTTTTCTCGCAGAAGGGGATGATGTCTTTCATGAAGCTTCCCGTATGGAAGGGATAGGTCAGTCTGGAACTGCCGGCGAAATGATGGTACAGATAGAAATGAATCAGTCTTTCCGCACGGTCGCGGTCTTCTTGGTTTCCTGTCAGCCGATGGCGCCGGTAGAATTCCCCCGCCTTCAGGAGGTCGTATTCCAGCCAGGAACAGCCGAACTGGTCTTCGGGACGGAATCCGGTGTTGAACTGTCCGAAAAAGTCGGAGAAGTAATGCGCGGCGTAATGATCGGCCTCCTTCTCGCCCCGGAGTTCCGAACGTTTCCAGATCGTGGTGACTTTGGTCGAAAAATCCTCCATATCGGTCTGCGGCGTGTGAACCGGTGAGGGATCAAGACGCCAGAGCACATTCGAGAGATGTCCCGCATGTTCCTCTCCCCCTTTGCCGAAAAACCAGAAGAAACGCAGATCAAGCGGTCCGTCCACTGCCTCGCGCAGGCGGAACACATGCGCCAGATCCGTATCCTCCCGTTCCGTTTCGGAAATCCGGTCGAGATCCGTTTCAAAGTACGCCTCCCCGAAATAGAGATGTCCGGAGCAGGTGAAGAAAATCCGGTTGTTTGCCGCCCTCGCCAGATAATCGCTCCAGTCCTTCTGAAACGGATAGGCGCCCTGATTCATTTTGCGCGAAATCCATTTGTAGGAGACGTAGGTGAAGTCTGCAACAGGGCCTTCGTTGAAATAGCGGGTGCGGAACTGTGCATCGCCGCCGTGACGGTAATGAATGTCGCGGACGAAATAGAGTTCGTTTTCCTCCGCGTCAAAGGCCGGATGAATCCTTTCCCCGCCCGAATCCCGGACGATCTGAATCCCCCCGCCGCTCCTGTGGACGGCGGAAACATTCCCGAGATCCGCTTCCGCCTTCCTGCGCCATAAACCGCGTTCCAGAACATACCCCTGAAGACGATTCCCCGTGACGATGAGCGCTTTCTCCCCTTCGACAATCCCCGCCTGATATTCAGGCAGCTCCTCCAGACGAAGGGTTCTTGCCTCCCTGGCATAGTTCAGAATCTTTTCCTGGCGCGCTGCAATCTGTTCATTCATGATTTCCCTCCCGGGTGCATTTCTCAGAGAGATGTCTTTCTCGGGTTTCCGCCGCCATCCTGTTTCCTCCTTTCTTCTCCTCCGCAGGGGGTCCGAGGGGAAAAAAGGAGGGAGCGGGGAGGTGGAGAATTCCTTTGCGGGCTCAGCGGAAAGTCAGTGTCCCGAACTGCGTATAATTGTGATTGTTCCCGATCGACATGGTCGATCCATGATACTGGTTCGGCAGAGAAGTGATCCGGCTTCGGACAAAATTGCCGTGCCAGACATCGCCCGCGGAAGGAGGATCCACCTTCAGCGATTCGTACGGGATGAACATTTCAAGACTCCAGAAATCCTTCCCGACAAAAACCGCGGACTGGAAATCCGCCACCTGTTTCATGTACGGAGTCCCGATGGGCGCCACCGTCCGGCTGCCGAACCACTGTTCGTTTCTGGTGTCGACGGCATACTGGTGATAGCGCGTGATTTCTTTTCCCGGGGCAAGGAAGACTTCCACCGTGTCATTTTCCCAGATGTCGCCTTCGGTCTTGATCACAGGGGCGTATCCCATCCGGAAGGCCAGGTAGAGACCTTTCTTTCCGTAGAGCATCTTCATGCTCAGACGGGGATCCTCCTCAATCGGATAGCCGTTCGGGTGAAAGACCGGCATGTCCGGCGTGGAGGACCAGACCTTTTTCGAAAGTTTTCCGTCGATAGTCATTTCCCCGTCCCCGACCTTTGCGACGGGGTAGTCCGGGCGTTGGAAGCGGATTCGTGCCATCTGTCCGTAAATGGCCTTGTTCCAGGGTTCGGCCAGCACCCGGAAACGTTTCATTTCCACGGAATCCGGAGCAAGTTTCTTTTCCGCCTCATGGAGGAGTTTCTGTATTTTCTCCAGCGATTCGAGCGGATAGAGAGCATCCCGGTTCTCAGTGGCGACCACATATTGTTCAAAACAGCGGATCAGTTCGTCATGGAACTCCTTCAGGAGCGGTCCGGCCTCGGGGCCGTAAAAGAGGTTCCAGTGTTCGTCGATGGCCGCCTTTGCGTTGAAGTTTGGATTCCACAATCCGCGGTACATGGTGTATGCGGAAAAATAATAGCACCATTCAAAATGTCCGTAGAAATCATAGAAGACTTCCGTCCGCCCGAATCCGAGCGAGCGGATGGCTTCGGCCGTGTATTCCGGGGCCACGGCGCGTGCGAAGACGTTGTTCGGAATTCCGTAAAACCAGGCGCTGCCCACGGGATGGCCCAGGACTTCCTCCCAGGCCTGGATCCGTTTCTGCCAGCCTTCACGGACTTTGGGGTTGCGGATCATGCCGGGGATGTCTCCGGTGCAGATCTGGAGTTCCACGTTGTCCGGCCAGTTGCGGTAGCGTTCGAGAGTCGGGGGGGTGGAGTAGGAGGCATAGGCCATCAGGCTCAGACGCGTTCCGGGAAGTTTTTCCTTCAGCTTCTGCGCAAGATGCTTGTGAAATCTTGCATAGAGATTGGGATAACTGCTTCCGACTTCTTTGAATACGCTGTGGTCGCGCAGATCCGTGATCGGGATTTCGGCATCGCACTGGCCGAAGGTGACAAAATCCGCATTCGTCTCCCGGGTCTGACGGTTTCCCCAGAGCTTGCTCTTCCCGTTCTGGAGGAGCTGAACCCATTCTTCCACAATGGCGTCGGCAAGTTCCAGATTGGTGATGTCCATGAGCGGGATTCCGTTTCCTCCGACTTCGGCGGGAGCGTAGAGCGTCCCGTTCGGAGCCTTGTAGAAGAATTCCCGGACTTTGTCCGGAAAGGCCTTGATGAGCATGGGAGCATGCGGGTTGTGGACGGCGCGGTAGCGCAGGGCTGTGCCGGTCCGGAAGACTTCGTGCATGCGGTTTGGTTCGGGGATCGCCTTTCCGATCTCTTCGGGGAGTCCGGCGATGGGTTTCTGGTAGTCCTTGCCGAAATACTTTTCCCAGCGCACCTTGTTGTCGTATCCGAACGCCGTGGCAATGAACCAGCCCTGTTCGCGGTTGATGACATAGGGTTCGTCCCTGTAACGGGCGGGCGAGATGCTCAGGTCCCGGCAGGCGGGCCAGACGGAACCGATTTCAGTCGGCATGAAGAAGCGGCAGCCCAGATAGCGTTCGATAAAGTCGTAGACTCCGAAGACGGTCCCCGTGCTTTTTCCCGCAATGACCACTCCTCCGGGGAAGGTTTTCAGTTCAAACCCCTGTACCGGGATCTGTTTCATGTTGATCCCCTCAGTGCGGGCGTATTCGGAATCGCCCAGAAAAATCATCTTCTTTTCCCTGTTTGAGGCGACTTCCTCCGCTGTGCTCAGAAGGGCGGGGATCTTTCCCGTACAGCGCCAGAAGGCTTCGCGCAGGACTTCCGCCGCCCTGCGGTAACGGGGGGCTTCCGGAGCTTTCGGATCAAAATACACCGCAAATTGCAGTTCTCCGTCCTTCACGAGAGTGAGCGGGGGATGAGGATCCGCTTCCAGAACCCGGACCGGATTCAGAGCCGGATTCTTCAGCGGGGTGACAGCCCCTTCCGAAGCATGGAGAACAAAAACGGAGAGGAGCAGAAGACAAAAGACCGTCAGAGTAGATTTCATAAACATTTGCATCCTTTTCTGGATCTTAGAGTTCAATGACAAGGCCGTCGTATGCGGCCTCGATTCCGAAGGGCTTGAAAAAGGCGTTGAACTCAGCCTGAGTCCCGCCTCCGTTGTGGGAAAAATGGGTTGCCAGACAGCGGCTTCCCGGATTCAGGCAGCCCATGCCCCGCAGTTTTTCCCATGTCTCTGCGACGGCCTTTGCGCCCATGTGCCCGGAACGTGCGTCGGGATAGACCAGTCCGCAGGTGCAGTCCAGAATCGCAAGATCGATGGACTTCCCTTCCAGCGCCCGCCATGTCTGTTCCGGGAACCATCCGCTGTCGTTTCCGATCAGGACGCTTTTCCCATTCCGGGAAAGCAGGTACAGGAGCGCCTGTCTGCCTGCCGCGTGCTGCGCGTCCAGTGCGAAGATCTCCAGCTTGTTTTCCGTTTCACAGCGCCGATTGTGTCCCATCGGGTGCGGGATCAGCTTCAAATCCTCTTCCAGGCTCAGAAGTGCGGAATCCCTTGCGCAGAAGGAAAGAATCTCCGCAAAGGACGGCGGCGCACCGTACAGGGAGACCGGATGCGGGACTTTGCTGAACCATTCCTTTCTCCAGAGGAATTCAAGAGGGCTCAGATGATCTCCGTGGGGATGAGTCAGAATCACCTGGCGGATGCGGGAAAGGTCAATTCCGAATTCGGTGATCTGCCAGTGGATGTCAGGGCCGAAATCCACCAGGGTGTCATCGTCGATGAGATAGGCGGCGGTCCGGCGGATTTCCCTGTTTTTCCGTGCGGTTCTGCAATATGCGCATTCGCACCAGATGGCGGGATAACGTTCCGCTGCGGCTGTGCCGAGCACTTGAATTTTCATCTTGCTCCTTTCGCTCGTTTCATGATCCCGGATCCGTTTTCTTCTCTCAGAAGCCGGGGTATTGTTCCGTGATGACGCGTCCGCCCTGAATGGAGGGATTGGGGCAGCCCCAGACAAACCATGTCCAGTAATTCCAGGTGTTGAAATTGGGGTCATAGGCGGAAGTCGGCAGAGTCGGCAGAGGACGCAGCTCCGCATGCCCGTCCATAAAGAAGATGTTGCAGCTGAAATCATGACGGAAGGCCGGAGCAGGACAGTATTCCGACAGCAGCGTTTCCCCCTTCCCGAAAATCACATTGCTGTTTGAAAAAAAATTGACGGAATTGATTTCATCCCCCTTGTGCTCCGCCAGAAGAAACGTGTTTCCCGGCCGGGAAAAGGCGTGCCGTTTTTTGACATATTTCTGTTTCTGCCACGGCTGGTCGTACATATTTTCCCCCGTGCAGATGCCGACCTGATTGTATCCGTATCCCAGGCGCGGATCCCGGAATTTCTTCATGCTCGGGCAGAGCCTGATTTTTTCGAGTTTCACGTCCCGCAGGAAATATATCATCCAGAAAATGGTATTGTCGATGCCGTTTGTCGAGTATCCGTAATGCGGGAAACAGTCGTCATAGCCGTTGGCGTACATGTGGAATTCCAGACCGATGTTCCGGATCTGGTTTTTGCAGGAGAGTGCGATCGCGGTCGCGCGGGCCTTGCCCAGGGCGGGAAACAGAAGAGAGGCGAGAATCGCGATTATGACGATCACAACCAGAAGCTCGATCAGCGTGAACAGGCTGTGCCTTGAGTCGATCATTCTTTTCATTTTCATGGTTTTCTCTGATATTTTTTTATGAGGTAAGGCAAGGTCTCTGTTACAATCCGTTCCAGGTGGGGCAATGGCTTTGTTGCCGCCGAGGAAATAGGTGCGGGTTACGGCCTCCACATCCTGGCCGACTTGTCTGTCCGGCAGTTTGAAAGCGGGAATCAGTTCGCAATGTCCGTCCCCAAATGCAAAATTGGCGGAGAAATTGTTGTGACGGTATCCGACGCTGTTGCTGAGCGGCCTGTTTGCCAGCAAATCTTCCGTCCGAATCAGATGGCAGACATTCTGCGAGTTCCTTAAAACGTATTCATTCAGATGACCCCAGTTTTCAGCACAGATCGTTATCTGCTGCGGTTTTTCAGGACGGAAATCCTGGAATAGACTTTCGGTTTGTCGGTTTTTGCCATGCCCTGATGGTTCAACGTATAGGAATGGTTGGCCCAGGAAAAGAGCTTCAGCGGATGGTCCGGACACTGGAGTAGTTTGATCTCCTTCCGGCAGTAACGCGTATAACTGGCATAAGCTCCCGGTATCCCGGGAAGACTGACAAAAAACTCCCATGGGGAAAGCGCTTTGAATAGTCCGTTGTCATCTATGGCAAGCGGGAAACTGTCGTCAAAGTCATTGGCATACTGGAGAGTGAACAGCGCAAGCGTTTTCACATTGTTCATGCAGTGAATGCCGCGGCTTGCACCCGCCGCCTTGGAGAGCGAAGGAAACAGAAGGGAGGCGAGAATCGCGATTATGGCAATCACAACCAGCAGTTCGATCAGCGTGAATTTCCTTCGCATCCTTCTGCATAACAGTAGATTATCGTCGAAGAGAGAACTGCTGAAGAAAAAGTTCCGTTGCATGTTTCCTGCCTTCCTTTCTGTTGATGGGACTGTCTCTGCCTGAAAAAGCCGGCATGCTCATGCTGATCCATGATGTTTTTTTGCATGCTGCCCCCCTCGGCGTTGTTCTTTTTTTCCGTTTTTTTCTTGTCGTTGCTCTGTTCTTTCCTTCCGGGGAGAGTGTGTGCGATTATGCTGAAAATCAAAAAGGAGCTGTTCCTGCTTCCGTGTTGTTGGTGTTGTAGTGTTGCTGGTATCCGATTTCCTTTTTTTCTGCAGCTGTGATTTTACTTGCCGCCGTCTTCCCGGGGCGGTGCCGGGAGAGGGGGGCGCTCGGGGGAGTTTTTCCGGTGAAGGTTCCGCTGTGCGGCAATGGCTTTTGACCAGGGTTCGGCAAAGACGCGGAAGCGTTTCAGCTCCATGGGGGTGTTATCCTGTTCCTTTTCCATTTCTTCGGAGAGGAGAGAAGTGTCCTCGCCGATGGATTCTGGTTCGGAGAGGAGATCCAGAGCGTCGATTCCCGGTTCCTGTTTTCCGGCCTGAGAGGGCGGTGTTTTTCCAGCAGCAGCGGTACTGCTGTTGTCTCCGAGAATGCTTCCGGCTTTTTTCAGAAGAGCTTCCAGACGATCCAGCACCTCGGGCGGGAAAGGCGCCCTCTGATTGCCGGATGCGGAGATGTACTTGTCATAACTCTCCGTCAGGACCTTGTGGAATTCCTTGAGGAGTGCTCCCGCCTCCGGTCCGTAGAAGAGCTCCCAGTGCTCGTCAAGTGCCGCCTGAACATTGAAGTCCGGATTCCAGAGACTCCGGTACATGACATAAAATGCGTAGTAGTAACACCATTCCAGCGAACCGTAGTAATCGAAGAAGACTTCGAGACTGCCCGCTCCACCGAGCTGCCGAAGAGTCTCTCCGGTCAGGGAGGGGACCACGGCCCTCGCAAAGGGATTCAGCGCTTCATTGTAGAGCCAGATTCCCGCGGCGCTCCGGCCTCCGAGGACTTCCTGCCAGTCGCGGAAGAGTTTCTGCCAGCTTTCCCGGGTGGGTGTATGACGGATCAGTCCCGGCAGGTTTCCGGGGCAGATCTGCACATCCACGTTGTCCGGAAAGCGGCGGAACTCTTTGCTTGCGGGAGGACGCTTGTAATTGGCGTAGGCAATCACGGAAAGACGCGAATCCGGGCATTCTTTCTTCAGACGTTCGGCCAGCAGGATTGTGAAGCGTCCATAGATTTCACCGAATCCGTTGTCATGATCCAGAAGCCCGAGTTTCTGCACGGTGGGGTCAGCGCGCATGTCTTCAGTCCTCACATCCGAATCGCATTGCCCGAAGGGGAGGTATTCTCTGCTGGGGACGATGTCTCCGTCCTCGAAAACGGATTTTTCTCCATGGAGGAATTTTTTGTATTCCGCAACAAGCATGTCCGCCAGCAGCGGATTTGTGACATCGAAATAACTTCCTGTGGAACTTCCGTTGTAGTAAAGCTTTCCTTCCGCCGACCGGAAAAAGAATTCCTTCATCCGTTCTGGATATGCCTCCGCCACATTTTTCGGCGCAGGCATGTGGAGTGCCCGGTACGGCACCTGAATCCGGAAGCGCCAGGATCCCGCCATCCGTTCTGTTTCGGAAATGGGGGGATTCCTTTGCCGGTGGGCAGAGGACCTCCGAGGTTTTCGGTCTGGAAGAGAGCGTTCCAGCGCTGAGTTTCCGTGAAACCGGTGGATAGGAAATAGCCCTGATTGACATTCTGGATCCGGGGATAATCCGAATAGGACATCGGGCGGAGTGTCAGGTTCCGGATCTGCGGCCAGATGCTCCCGAATTCTCCCGGCAGATAGATCCTGACCCCCAGAAACCGTTCGATGAAATCGTAAGCCGCATGCACTGTCCCGGCAATCTGTATTTTCCGGTTCTTCCCGTTTTCATGAAATCCGGGCACATGGCTGGAGTCAAAGCCCAGCAGATAGACCGCGTTCCCTGACGTGTGGACGAGAAATCCGCCCCTGGGCAGCAATTCGCCCTTCAGCTGTTTCCTCTCTGCGGCATCCGTTTTGCCGACATAGATCATGGTTTTGAAATATCCGGTCTCATTGGGGGACGAATGGTTTTCCACGAAGAGTTTCGGAATTTTCCCAGTGCATCGGAAAAACGCATCTCTCAATACATTCGCGGCTTTTCTGGCTTCCGGTCCTCCTTTCAGGCTGATCATCACGGCAAAGGATAGTTCACCGTTCCTGACGAGTTCCAGATCCGGATGGGATTCCGCCTCCTGCACGCTGACCGGGAGCAGTGCGGGATGGAAAAGGGGATCGTTTGAAACGGGGACCTTTCCTGCAGCGGAAAGCAGCAGGGACAGACAAAAAAACAGGATGGAAAGTCTTCTTCGCATGGGAACATACTCCGGATTGCTTTTTTCATCGCTTGCCTGGTACATTGCAGGTATAATAAATGATGCCTCAGAATTTGTCAACCCCTTTTTTTTGTTTTTTTTGCATATTCCTTTCAGAAAAACAAAGTTGAATGCTTGAGATATTGCATGCTGAAGCTATAGTACCCCGGTATGCTTGCGATAGACCTGCGGAGATGGAGTCAATGAGTGCCTTACAGCGCATGAAGCGGGATGTGATTTTTGAATGGCTGCGAGAGCGGATTGTGTCGGGTTTTTATCCGGCGGGGCTCCGTCTGCCTATGGAACGGGATCTGGCGCAGGAATGTTCCGTTGCCCGCGGAACCTTGCGGAACGCCTTGCAGATGCTGGAGGAAGAGGGGTTTCTGGAACGGATCCGGGGGCAGGGGACTTTTGTTCGGAATCCAGTCCATGGGAAACGCCGGGATCCGGGAAAGGTCCTCAGCATTCTTGTCCCCTGCGCGGATTATCTGACCGTTTCCGATCTGTACCAGAGAAGACGCGAACAGCAGTACTGGACCGCCATCCTGCGCGCCGCCCGGGAGTGTGCCTGCCGGATCGAGACCATTGAATTCTCCCCGAGCAATTCCCCAGATGATGTGGACTGGAAGGCCTTGAAAAGATTGACTTCGGAAAGCAGGGTGATTATCTCCAGTCTCTGGTATGAGAAAGCGTTTGAATTTCTTGCCGAGAGGCATGTGAAAGTCGCGTTGATCCGTATGCGGGATTTTGACCTGGAACGTTATCAGGGCATCTTTGCAAACTGGATTGATTTCTTTTATGATTCCCTGGATTCAAGCTGCCTTGCAGTCAAAAAGCTTCGTTCGCTGGGCTGCAGGAGAATCGCCAATGCCGGGAGATACGTCCTGGACCGATACAACAACAAGACCATCGGATATCAGCGTGCGCTTGCCGGAATGGCGGGAATGCCGGAAGGCGGATTGAACATCGACATTTCATCGGAGGACTGCTGTTGCGAGTCCCTGCTGCGGACCAGAATTTCTGAAAGCTGGAATCAGATGCATTTTGACGGGCTCTTTTTTGAAAACTGCGATTATTCATTTGATCCGCGTTTTTCTTTGAACCGAAACCTCGGTATTCCGGAACATGTCCGGATCATCTCCTTTTTCGACACGCCGCAGAATCTGCAATACCGTCCTCAGATCAGCGCGCTGGAGCACAATGTCCCGGGCGGTTTCTATGAAATGACAAAACTTCTGCTTGCGGAAGAGTATATTCCTCTTCACAAACGCTTTGACATGACCTTTTTCAACCGGGAATCCACCGGAGGCGCCTATCAGAAGCCGCCGCACCAGGGAGTTCCGCTGTTTTAGATCTGGTCTTTCCCCGCATTCTTTTCTCTGGAGACGCTTCCTCATCTTCATCCGGATCCGTTTTCTCCCGGGGAAAAACAAGCCTTGAAGGAAGACTTGCCTCCGCAAGAACTCCCCTCTTCATCCGTGTTTTCTTTGAAGAATTTCCTCCTGAAACACAGAAAAACTGCCGCTTTTTTGCTTCCCTAACCTTGACAAATTGCAGAAATCAGATATAATTCAGGGAATGTGCTATAACGATTGTGCAAATATGACATGTTTCCCTCTGAAATTTCCGTGCTTCAGTCAGGGGGACAATGAAAAAGGAAGGTTTTAGATATGTCCGGGACAGGAGACAGGTGCAAAAGAGGAAGAACGGATTATTTGTTTTGCTCATTTACATTGATTGAACTGCTCGTAGTCCTTGCTGTGATTGCAATTCTGGCGTCACTTCTTCTTCCTGCTCTGAGGACAGCCCGCGAGTCGGTGAAACAGATCACCTGCCTTGGGAACCTGAGGCAAATCTATTTCGGATTTGAATGTTATGTTTCGGACAATCAGGAATATTTTCCTCCGGGAGGAGGCTCATCATACGCCACATGCGATTTCAGCAAGGGGGCGAGAGAAGTCATAAGCGGTACGGATTTTGCATGGCAGGAAATCATCGCGGAATATCTGGGAACGCATCTGGACATCAGATCCTGGAGTTTGACGAGTCAGACGATTCTGGAAAACCAGCATTTCTGGAGCCGTTCATCCATCGTGCACTGCAGCAGTCTTCCCTCCGACAGCATCATAGAAAAATACAGCGCACCGGGGATTCCTCCGAACAGAAGGAGTTTCTATTACGGCCCCACTTATAAAATGAACGGTCCTCTCTCCCAGGCCAAAAGGAGCCGTTTGCCGGCCATGCGCACCAGAAGATACCTCCTGGTGTCGGAAGGCTCCGACTATGACACGACTCTGTATGTGGAATCCTTCCCCGGAGTCAACCGTTCCGGAGGAACTTATTGAACAGGAGTTTTCCTGGAAGACAAAAACGACGGACGCCATAACTCCCAGACAAACAATTTGTACATGGATGGATCCGCAGCCTCCATGAGCAGCAGTGAAAAATGGAAGGAATATTCCGAAGGATGGGCAAAGAGACAGGAAAATATTTACTACAAAGGACAGATCTTCCCCTCCAGTGCGGAAAGAATCGCCCTCTGCCGTTAAACAAAGAATTCGTTGACAGTTTTTCTTTTCCCCTCCCGGGAAGAGAAGGAACGTTCAAAAGCGGAAAAAACAGCCCGTCTGAAGAAAACAAAACGAAACAAAAAAATAAAAAGAAAAAAAGAAGTCCCCGTTCAAGATGCCGGGGAAGCTGATTTTGACAGAAACAAGCCGGGCACGTCCTTACCGGAAAAGCGGTGAGGTGACAATAGGATGAGGATGCCCTGGGCTCTATGATTTCTGCAAGAAATCTTCCCTTCAATCAGAAAAGGAGAAAAAACAGAAAGATCCTGAAACTCAAGAATTGAACCCCCGCCCGGATCTGATTCCGGGACCGGATAATCCGTCCTGGTCCAGACGTTTCGGGCGGAATCTTTCTTTTCCCGTCCCCCAGGCTGAGGGCTAAGACGGAAAAAGAAGGTTTATCCGCACCCTGCCTGTTTCCGCGGACGATCCTGATCCGATGGGAAACTCGGCTTGAATGATTGATTGCTTAACACGCAGAGGAAGACAGAATGAGGGAAAAACAACAAATTCAGCTGTGGATTTTTGCCATATTGACGGCATTGTCGCCGATTCTGACGGCACAAGTGGAGACAGTGCCGGAATCGGAGTTGAAACGTTATGAAGCGATGCTGCCGGAGCTTGCCGGGAAGGCGAAGGGGCCTCTTGCCGGACATTTGAAAAAACTCTCTGCAGAGCAGCAGCGAGGGAAACGGGTGAATGCGCTTCGTGTCGCCCTGGATTCCATGGAAAACGGAGTTGGAACACGTCCGCTGATTCATTATGCCGTTCCGGCTCTTTCGGACGCCCAGTATCTGCCGGACGCCTATCCGTATAACGGCCGTCCGATGGCGCCCGTGCGGATTATCGCCGCACGGGGAGAATATGAACCGGGCTCTTTCATCCTGTATCCTTTTTCGGATCTGGGACGCGTGGAGCTGAAGCTTTCCCCTTTGAAAACGGCGGACGGCGTGGTTTTCCCCGTGGCGAAAGCGGATCTGAAAGTGGTCAAGGTCTGGTATCAGGACAAGAATGCCTGGTACAGCTATTTCGGCGACCAGGAGCTGAAACTCGTTCCGGAGCTGCTGCTGAATGACGAAGACTTGATCAAGGTCGATACCGTCACAGAAAACAATTATGCGCGTCTGACGGAAAAAGACGGCAGCGTTTCATACCGCTGCATCACTCCTCCGATGATCCTTGATTCCGTCATGATGGACCAGCCGCGCCGGGGATCCGATGCACCCGTATTCCGTCCGATGAAGGAAAATTTCCAGGATGCGCCTGTCTTGCAGCCCGTCACTTTGAAATCAGGAGAATTCAAACAGTTTTTCCTGACCGTGCAGATCTCTGAAGATGCCGTCCCCGGGATTTACCGGGGAACTGTCCATGTTGAGAAAGACGGTTCGCTTCTCGCGGACATCCCATTGGAACTGAAGATTCTGCCGTTTGTCCTTCCGAAACCGAAAACCTATTTCGCTCCCGACCGCAATTTCATCGTGTCTTCCTATTCTTATTTTGACTATAACAGCATCATGAGGTGGAACGGGGGAGATTATGATCTCGCCGTCAGACAGCTGAAAAGCATCCTGAAAAACCTGGCCGCGCATAATCAGGACGTATACTGGCTCCGAGGGGACTTCTACTCCAGAGAACTCCGCGATCAGTACGAAGCCATGAAAGAGGCCGGTATGAGGACAGACATCATCTTCGGCTCCTCCCCCCGGAACGGTCCGGAGTGGATGCTGAAACAGGATGTGGCGTCCGCAAAAAAATATGCGCTTGATCATTTCGGGCATGTCAACGTTTACCTGGGCTATGGCGATGAACCGAACGGACAATGGCTGATGAATGCCAGAAAAGTGCATCATGCCTACCAGAAGGAGGGATTCCGCTTCCTCATGGCAGGATGGGATTCGCTCTTCCACAAGGCGGGCTATCTTTATGACTGGGTCAACTCCGCCGGGGCTCCGGAACAGCAGAGAGACCGCGTCCGGCGATGGAATGAAATCGGTCATGCCAATGTCGCGTGGTATGCCACTCATCATGAGGGAGTGGAAAATCCCTCCTTCAGCAGGAGACAGAACGGACTGGCTCCCTATCTGAACAATTTCAGCGCGCTCTGCAACTATGCGCATGCTCTCGGACCATGGAACGACCGTTCGCACACCTACCGGAATATGACCATCATGTACGGATGTTATGACGGCGTGATCGACACTCTGGCATGGGAAGGCTTCCGGGAAGGGATTGATGACATCCGTTATGCCACGCTTCTCAGGCAACTGGCCCTGGAAGCCTCCCGTTCCGGAAACATCGACACCGCTTATGCCGGACGCATCTCACTTTATTATCTTGCCTCCCTGAATCCGGAAAGCGTCGACCAGGACGCCGCAAGGATGGAGATGATTCATCACATTCTGAAACTCCGTACTCTTCTCGGAAAGGAAAAACAGTCATGAAAAAAGCACCGTTTCCATGTTTCCTTTTTCTCTGCCTCCTCCTCGGCAGTGTTCTGCCATGCACCTTGAAAGGGCAGAGCGCTGAAGAAAAGCAGAAACAGCAGATCCGGATCATAGAACAGGAAAGTCCGGGAACAACACTTCAGGAGAGGATCAAGGTTTTCCGGAATTATGCGGATTCTCTTGCGGGAAACCGCTATCAGGCGCATCAGCCGGTTGATACGCTGTACCGCCTGGCCGATCTGCTGATGAGACATCCGGACTTGACAGGAAATGAGATCTTTCAAATTCAGCAGACGCTCTGGAAAGCCGCAAAAAATGTCGAAGACCATGAAAAACGCCTGGCTGCAGCCGATCTTGTGATCCGCTCGGGAAAAACCAGTGCCGCAAGGAAAAATGACGCCGTCAGGGAGCAGACGGAAGCACTGATGGACCTTCAGCGGCGGGACGAGGCACTTAAGGCGGCGGAAAGCGCGCTCAGGACTCCCGGCCTCTCCGGCCAGGATCTGTACAACGCATACGGCAATCTCGGGCATGTCTATTCCATGCGAGGGGAACTCCCGGACGCCATTGCCGCCTACCGGAAAATTCAGGAAAAGGATTCCTCCCCCTCTGCCCTGCTGAAAATGAACACTCTGATGGCGGATGAGTATCTCTATTTCAAGGAGTCTGAAAAAGCTCTCCGGGTCTGGCGCGATGCCTGCAAGCCCCTGAAGGAAGCGGAATGCCTGGTGAAACTGGAGCGCTTTTCCGAAGCGCAGGCCGTTGCCGGACGCGTTCTTGAAAATCCGGATGCGCCGGAGCGGGACCGCGTTGAAGCCATGCGCTTTTTCATGAGTCCAGAAAAGTATTTCATTCTCCCGGACGAAAAAGCGCGTGAGATCCGGAAAAAATATCCCGATCTTTGCCGGAAACTGGACACGGGGTTTTTATTCTGGCGCCAGCTCCGTCCCGCGATGAAAAGCGGCGCCTGGGCCTATGCGCTGGAAATTTCAGATCTTCTTCTGCAGCATCCTGTCTACAGGGAAAATGTGACGGTCCGCTGCATGAGACTCAACAGCCTTCTGGCACTGGGGCGTGTGGAAGAGGCAAAGAAACTTGCAGAACAGAGTCTGGAAGAATGTCCGAAACTGACTCCGCCTGAGAAACTGCGTTTCCGCCTGATTTCGGAAGCACTCGAAGCGGGATTTTCCCCGGAAAAGTTGAAGGACGGACTGGAGCGGGCATCAGCGGAGGCGGCTTCCGCAGGAAAGGAAAACGGACACAAACTGACAGCGGAACAGATCGCCCCCGAACTGGTCTCTCTCGGCCAGATGCTGACGGCAGGAGGACTGGACCATCTCGCAGACGAAGCCTTCCGTCTGTACAAAAGTCTTTTCGTACCGAGACCGGACAATGTTTATCGGGTCCCGTATTCCCCCGTTCCGCTTCACGGATATGCGGACTGGGTCCATCTGAAACAGAAAGCGGAACCTGGTCTCCTGAAATGGAAATACGGCGGCGGAATGGATTTCCTGACAACGGATGTCTCCACCGGGAACAGAGGGACAGGAATCGGATCCGAAAACTCCAGCCCGGCCAGCATGAAATATACGGAACTTTACATCGTGTGCGATGAAAACGGGATTCATTTCATTCTCCGCTCCCATGACGATCGCGCTGCGGAAATCCAGGCGGGGACACTCAGTGGCGGCGCTTATGAAATTTATCTTGCTCCAGGAGAAAATGAGCCGGAGCATTGTTATCTTCCGTCTATCGGCGCGGAAATGGACGGATCCCTGTGGTATACCACCTATCCGAATGAAAAATCCCGCCGGATCAGCAGCATTCAGAAAAGAGAGCAAATCCTTCATCCGGACGGGTTCACACATTATTTCTTCATCGCCTGGGACAGTTTCTATGACAAGATCCCCGAAACGGAAGACCAGTTCTGGAAAGCGGATTTCGTTCATTGGAGCCGCCGGGGCGGTTATTCCTGGAATGCTCTGGAATCCATTCATTCCCGGTCCACTTGGGGGAAACTGAGTTTTCAGATCCCGCCGGAAGGACTGCGGAAGATCCGGATCAGGCAGATTGCCAAAGCCCTCCGGAATTATCAGAAGAGCAAGGAACTGGATATGAATGGAGCGCTTGTCCTATGGCAGGATCCGGTGCTGGGGGATCCCGAATTTTATGAGAAGGAACTCAGAAAGTATGAGGAAACTCTGGATTCCTATGTGAAAATGGCGGACTTTGCCGGAGACATGAAAAACGAAACTGTCGAATTTCTCTGGAGCAAGGCGGTCCCGGAATGGAATGAAATCCAGTACCGCATCGCCGAAAAACGCCGCCGCTGGCTGGAAGACAAACTGTTTGCAGAGGAGGAAAAGACGGAAAAATGAAAACAAGCGGAGAAGATATTGCAAAAGCCGCCGGAGTTTCCGTCGCGACCGTATCCGCAGTCTTTTCCGGACTGGCCCGGAAACGCCGGATTTCCAGAGAGACGGAACAGCGGATCCGTGAAATCGCAAAACAAATGAATTACATCCCGAATTCCATTGCCCGGAGTTTCCGGAAAGGACGGACCTCCATGGTGGGGATCCTGCTTCCCGTTCCGAACGACAACGGATACACGCGCATTGTCAATGAGCTGGAGACCTCCTTTTTTGAAAACGGATATTTCGCTTCGTTTGCCTTCTGGCAGACGAAGGACGAACAGCGTATGGCGGCGGAAAGCATTCTTTCCCGGATGCCGGAAGCCGTTGTGACGGTGGAACCGCAGCATTTGAAGGATCCGCTGGACATCCCCGTCGTGACGCTTTTCAACCGGGATCCCCGTTTTGACTGCATCACCTTGGACCGTAAGGCGATCTGGCTGGATTCCATGAACTACCTGACCGCTCTGGGGCACACCCGCATCGCCGCACCCGCGCTGCAAAGAAGACATTCCGGCGACGAGTGCGATGATTACTCTGATGCGGCAGATTTCTTCCTTTCCGAAATGAAACGCCGCGGCCTTTCGACCGCCTACAGCAACAGTCTGATCCAGCATCTTCCTGAAAATCAGAAGCATCCAGACCTCGTCGGAGAAAAGATTGCCGAATGGCTGCTTTCCTTCCCTGCGGAAATCCGTCCGACGGCCATCATTCTGGATGAGGACACCAAAGGAGCGTATCTGATCCGCGCTCTGGCCAGAAGAGGATTTCATTCCCCGGGAAACATCAGTATCGTCTCTTCCGGGAACAGTCTGCTCGGCCGGGCGACGGTCCCTGCAATCAGCACATTCGGAGAAGGTTCTGAAGATACCCTGAGCCGAAAAATCACCGAACGCATTCTCCTTCGTCTCCGGACAAAGGAAGAAATTCCCCCCGAACTCATACATGTGAAATACACCCTGATTCCGCGGGAATCGGTGAATCCCTTTACCGGAAAGGAATGGCAGTAAGATGAAAATGAAACGTCTGTTGAAACTGTGCTGTTCTTTTCTGCTCCTCTGGCTTTTCTGTATGGAATCCGGCGGAGGGGAGAAGCTGACATTGACCCGGAACGGAAAGGCACTCTGCCGGATAGTCAACGAATCCGGCGAGAAACCGCGGGCGATATCCGGAGCCGCCGTGGAACTGGCGCTCTGGCTCGGAAAGGTCAGCGGTTCCGTCATTCCGGTATCCGGGGCGGCGGAATCGGACGGGTCCGTTCAGATCATTCTGGGGACTCCCGCAAGTTCTCCTCTGGCTTCGGAACTTGCAAAACGCTTCCCGGAGGAAATGCGCAAACTGGATGGCAGCGACGGTTTCCTGATTTATCAGGAAGCTTCTGCCATCTATATTGTCGGCGCCTCCCCCAAAGGGGTTCTGAACGGAGCTTACCGCTTTCTGGAGGAGGTGACCGACCTGATTTTCGTACGGCCGGCCCGTTCGGAAAACGGCTCCGGGACCGTCTATGGCTCCCGCGAGACACTGGAGTATCTTTCCGGGAAGCAACATTTGCGTCTGGAAGTGCCTGCGCTGAAGGATCATCGCTATTACTCGCACAACAATCATCCGGAGTCGCTCCGCTGGCAGAACCGGAACTGCAATCTGACGCCTGTGACTTTCATGAAAGCAAAAGATCTCAAAGTCTATTCCGAATGCGCATCCATGGGCGTGAAATGGATTTTTCCCGTCGGGCTCGGCACACTGATCCCGAAAGCGAAATATTGGGAAACGCATCCTGAATTCTTTCCCCTGATCAATGGGAAGCGGGAAGCGGGGAAGGATTACAACCTCTGCTTCATGAACCCGGATCTCCCGGCCGAGGCGGCAAAACAAATTGCCCTGTATGCGGAAGGACTTCCCGCAAAGGTTCAGATTTCCGGATTCGGACACGGAGATCATGGAATTGTCTGCCGCTGTGAGCTCTGCAGCGCTCCGATCCAAGGTCCGGACGGCGTGACAATCCCGCCCGGAGCTCCGAACTTCTACTCCACGCAGTACGCCATTTTCGTGAACCGGGTGGCGAAACTACTTGCGGAAACCCATCCTGAAATTACGCTCGGGGGAGGAGGGTATCTGTTTACGGCAGATGCGCCCGGAGTCCGGCCGGAACCCAACACGGCGCTCTGTCTTTGCCCCTATCCCGACAGAAAAATGAAATTCCCGATTTACGCCCCTGAGAATGCAATATGGCGCGACCGTGCCGAAGCATGGGCTTCTCTCAACGGCATTCCACATGTCTATGAATATTTTCTGTGTTCGACCACGCCTCAGTTTTATCATCCGGTGTCGGAAATTGTCCGGAAGGATCTTCTGTACTACCAGAAACACGGGATCCGGGGATTCTATCTTGACACGGCGGCCGTAGACGGACACCAGAGCGCCTCGGAATATGCGTTTGACATGTCCGCCATGGAATATTATGTGATTTCGCGCCTGATGTGGGATCCCTCTCTTTCTGTGGATGCTCTCAGACGGGAATTCTGCCGCAGGGCTTACCGTGAGGCGGCAGACTCCATGTATTCATTTTATTCCTTGATCCAGAAGAATTATTATGCCCGTTCCGTCCCCGGCGGATCCTGGCGGGACCATCCGAATGCGACGCTGGACTTATATGTGATCAAGAGCGGATCGCTCGACTCTGCTCTGGGCTTTCTGGACAAAGCCGAAGAAGAGGCGCGGCATCCGGCATCGCGGGAACAGATCACCCGTTTGCGGAACCGCTTTGTCGACCTCCTGCCGGATCAGGTTTCCAAAGACCTGGATACGGGTCTGCTGGTGCCGAAAGTGGAGACTCCGCCGGAAAACCCGCAGGTCAATGGGCCTGACTGGACCGGCGCCGCTCTCATCGACCTGACGCGTTTTGCAGGGAACCGGCAGGGGAGAAACAGCATGGAAAGAGCGCCGGAGAATTTCCGTTCGGAAATCCGTCTGATGCACGACGGGAAAAACCTGTACATCGGATGGATTTTTGAGGAACCCCCCCTGTACAGGGGCAAACGTCAGAGAGACGCCATCCCCTCCGGGTCCACAGGAGAGATTTTCTTCTCTCCGGACAGAAAAGAAAATACGCAGCCTTTTCATTTCATCTTTGACGATGAAGCCAATCTGTACGATGCACGAGGCAATGATGAATCCTGGAATAGCCTCTGGAGTGTCAAGACCGCCGTCCGTCCGTATATTCTCACTCAGCACTGGAGCGCTCTCATTAGCATTCCCCTGGAGGATCTCGAATATGCGCCGGACGGGTCCGTGTTTGCAATGTTTTATCTCCCCTCCTGTGACCGGACCTGGTTCGGAGGCAAACCGAACGATGTCACGACATACCGCCGTCTGCGTTTCCAGGAAACCCCGCTTCTACCCTTTCCGAAAGGAGCTGTTCAATGATTCCGAAAATCAAAATATGGAGCATGTTTCTGCTGTTGTCCCTGAGCGGTCCGCTTTTTTCCCAAGCGGAGGATGCCGTTTTAAATGATTCAACGGAAGAGTTCCTGGAAATCTTCAGGGACAACACCGTATCGCCTGCATTTGAAAAGGACGATGGAAATGTGGAAGACTTCATCCTGCAGTCTTATGACAGCATTGAGGAAAAAATCCGCCTCCTTCGTTTCATGGCCGCAGAACATGAAAAGAAAGAAAAATATGCCGACATGATTCGCATCCTGTATAAAATCAATGAAATCCCCGGCATCGGCAATGCCGAGAAAGCCGCCAACAGTGCCTATATCGGGCACAGAGCCTCCATTCGCAGCACATTGCCGGGCGGGGGAAACGATCCGGAGCTTCTGAAAATTTCCGAACAGGCCAATCAGGAAGCCTTTCAGTTCGGAAGGAAGGCCTTTGCGGAGGCGAAAAAGGCTCAGGCGCGCTTTGATTCCGGAATCGCCCTGATGGGATATGCCGCGGCTGTCAACACCCCGGAGGCAATCGGAACAGGACTGGAAACCGTAGAAGAACTCCTCTCTCTGTCTGACAGAGATGCAAAAAGCATCTTTCAGGTATTGAACCACGCCATTCTGCTCTGTTCGCTCTCAGGAGCCAGCGGCCATTATGAAGACCGCATCCCCGTTTTCCAGAAAAGAAAACTTGACTTCTGCCAGACAGATGATCATAAGGCGTTAATCCTGATAGAACTCGCAAAATACCAGGCCTTTACGCTCCTTGATGCTCCAGAGGCCAGAAAAAATTTGAATCTTGCGCTTTCCGGAAAAATTGAAGACCAGCAGTTGAAGAAATCCCTCCTGCTTTTCCAGGATTGTCTGGCCGATGAAGACTGAAGAAAAGATCCTGATCCTTTTGTTCTCTTCCGAAGCGCAGGCACATTTGTGAGAATCGTCCGCTTCCGGATAAGTGATTTTCCGCATCCTGTCAAAAGGTTTTCCCCTCCGGAATTCTGATCCGCAGGGGCGTGCGGGAAGGGTTTCTTGTCTCCGCACCCTCCCCGCGCGCGCTCTCTCTCTCATTTCTGCTATCCCGGTCTCTGGTGGCGGAATTCTCCATTTCCGGAAGTTATTTCGGCCCCCCCAGATAGCGGAATCCACGGGGCACACCGGGGCCCAGCTTGCTCCAGGCGACGGTGCGGCTGGCACAGTGGTTTCGGATCATCCGGCGACAGAGCCAGATGAGCAACCCCCCGCTGATCATGGCTGCCAGCAGCCACGACAACGGATAGGAAAGCATGAGATTTTCCATGCTCCGGTAACGGGGGAAAACAAACCAGACCCACCAGACTCGGAACGCGCATACCCCTACAAAGGAAATGACAGCCGCAAGCAGCGAATACCCCAGTCCGCGCAAGCCTCCGCTGGCTACATCCATAAAGCCGCAGAGTGCGTAGGTTGTGAACAAAATTTTCATTCGTACCATGCCCCAGGCGATTACCTGTGGATCCGGATTGAAGATCGCCAGGAGAAATTCTCCGGCAAAATAAAACGCCAACCCCATGATCAGACAGGAACTGGCCGAACAGAAGAAGCAGCCGTAAAGACTTTTCACAATTCGTTTGAATTTTTGTCCCCCCAGGTTCTGTGCCACGAAGGAGATGGCGGTCTGATGAAACGCGTATGAGCCGACGTAGACGATTCCTTCCAATCCCAGTGCCGCAGTGGTCCCGGCAATTGCCAGCGATCCGAAGGCGTTGATTGAGGACTGAATGATCATGTTCGAAATCGCAAAACTGGAGCTTTGAAATCCGGCGGGGATACCGATTTTCAGCATTGTCTTCAAGATCTTGAAATCCACCGCCATCTTCCGAATTTCAAGACGGCACATTCCTTTCGCAGTCAGAAGAGTCCGCAGAATCAGCAGGGCGGAGATGGCGTGCGAAAAGGCTGTTGCGAGCGCAACACCGCCCACATCCATCCCGCAGACAATGACGAAAAAAAGATTCAGAAGCACATTGACCACTCCTGCAATGATCAGGAAATAAAGCGGCCTTCTGGTGTCTCCCACCGCCCGGAGTATGGAGCAGCCGAAATTGTAGAGCATGATGAACGGAATGGCGCAGAAGCAGATCCAGATATAGGTGCAGGACAGCGGCAGAATGTCTTCCGGCGTTTCCATCAGGATCAGCAGCGGCTTGGCAACGGCCAGCCCGAGAAACATCAGAATGATTCCTCCCACCACAGCCACTGTAATGGACGTATGCAGAGTGCGGCTCATGGATTTCGCGTCCTGTGCACCGAAATAGCGGGCCGCGAGAACGTTTGCACCAATGGAAATACCGATGAAAATGTTGATGATCAGTGAATTCAGATTCATCGTCGCTCCCACTGCCGCCATGGCCTGATGCGGAGCGTAGTGCCCGATGACGACCAGGTCTACGGCGTTGAAGAGCAGCTGGAGAATATAAGTGAACATCAGAGGCAGGGAAAAAAGCACGATTTTCCCGAACAAAGGACCGTGGCACATGTCGATCTGATATTTATCAGCGGTCATTACAGTATTCCATTCCTGAAATAAGCGGATTGGGGGAATATGGGATTTGAAACTGAAAATATCGGGAATATACATCAACTTTGCTTTCTAGCAAGTGTTCGCGGACTTTCTGATACGAAATTGCTCCGGCTTCAGAAGGGCGTTTTCATTTCTGCTCTGTCATTGTGGGGAGGAGCTTTCCCCTGATCCCACCCTTTTCCTTCCAATTTTCACAAAGCATCGTTTCCTTTCCCCATCCGCAGGGAGAAGGTGTGGAGGAGCCCCGCTTTTTTCAATGCGTGCTGATTGAAAAAGGAATTTCAGAAGTACCTGTATTGTTGCTTCCGGCTGACAGCGACATTTCCTCTGCCCGGTGCATGTACGACATATTCTTTTACAGAAGCTTGTCTCCTCCCGGATGAAAACTGGAAGAGGAAAAGAAAGACTCCTTCCCGGGGCAATGTCCGGGACGTGAAAATATTTTTTTCAAACAGATCTTCAGACGGAAGCTTGATAATGAATTTTTTTTGACTATACTGTCTCAGGAAAGGTTTAGTACGTTATAAAATACAATGATGCGAATGACTCAGAAACAGCTTGCGGAAATTGCCGGAGTGAGCATTGTGACGATTTTCAATGCTCTTCATCAGCCTCAGAAGGTGAATGAGAAAACCCGCCGGAAGATTTTCTCGCTGATGGAGAAATATGACTAAGCATCGTTGCATAAATTTCTATATCAATAAATTCCAGATACCCAGCCCGACATTGAGAGGCGTTGCCAAGCG
>CAKUDG010000017.1 GCA_934644965.1 uncultured Victivallales bacterium
TCTCTCGCCTTTAAGCTGAAGCTATTCGGCTACATACCGGCGCAGCCGGTAGTTTTTTTGCGCTTAAGCAATATAATAAAAAAAACAGGAAGGATCCCTTCCTGTTTTTCCCTTTTCCCATTTCCCCCCCCCGGCACTTTTTCTTTCTTCTCTCCTCCCCCCCTCTTCCTCACCACCACCCGTCCGCATGGATAGGATGCAGCGGCGGAAGAGAGAGCCGGGCATACACACACGCCCATCGGCAGAGTGTCTCCCATATCAGAAGGAAGACAATGCCGCGGGTGCCCGTTTCACTCGGATCAGAACGGATTCCACCGTCTCGATTCCGAAGGAATTCTTCAGCGCCTCAAAAACCTTCTGCTGGATTTCAGCGGCAATCTCAGGCATGGACTCCGTCTCGGAAAGAAAATTCAGCACAATCTCCAGGCGGACAGCCCCCCGGCGGCGGAACAGCCCGACTCGGCAGATTTCAATTCCGCGGAATTGCGGTTCCAGTCTCTTGATGAGATCCGCCACAGCTCCGGCGGAAATTTCCAAAGCTCCGCGGCGCATGGGAATGAGAATGGAAGACACCCGTCTGGAACGCAGTTTCAGACAATAGAGCAGGAAAAGCGCCAGCGCCAGGACCAGCAGCAGCGCAAAGCCTGTCACATAGCCGCAGACGAAACCATCGTTCCCGACTCCCTCAAGAACATCCCCCAGAAAACCGCAGATTCTTTCCTTCATCATGATGGCCGTTTTTCCCTTCCTCCGGATTCTTCCCCTGTCTCATGCCCCACAGAAAACGACACGGAATGCGTCTTCAGGCATTTTCCTGCTGGGAAACGTCGTCAAGATCCATGACCAGGACGTTCACCCGCCCCACATGCATCCCCGTGATCCGGGTGACTTCCCCGATGATCGACTCCTGCACCTGCATCGCCACGGAAGGCAGGTAAGCGCCGTAGGCCGCTACAATCCGGACCTCCACCTGGACGGAAGTCTCCCCCATTTCCACCACGATGGAACGGTCCAGCATCTTCCGGCTTCCGACGATCTCCGCGATGTTGTCCACAAACGAACTCCCGCTCAGGCGCGTCACTCCCTCCACCGAACAGGTCGCTTTTCTCACAATGGATGCCAGGACGCTTTCATGCACCTTCACCACGCCGCCGCAGTCCGCCGCTCCTCCGCCCACAATCAGGGCGGCCTCCTCGACCGCGGCGTCCTCCGATCCGGACTGCTGCGCCTTGTCTGATACTTTTTCTTTCAGCATGGAAACAACTCCTCAAGATTATTCCGTCCGCCCGGATCCTTTTCAGCTGCCGGACTTCTCGTCCTGCAGCTCCTCCATTTCGCGGACAACCACATTCACTTTCCCGACCTTCAGCCCCGTCAGACGCCGAATCTCATCCGAAACGCTGTGTTGCACTTCCGCACAGACCGTCGGCAGATGCACCCCGTACGCCACGTTCACAGACACTTCCACAGAAACCGTATCTTCCGCAATCTGTATCTGTATCGAACGGTCCTTGATCTTCCGGCTCCCGACGATCTCCGCAAGATTGTCCACAAACGAACTCCCGCTCAGACGCGTCACGCCTTCCACTGTCCCGACCGCATGTTTTACAATCGAGGCAACCGCCCCCTCATAAATTTTCACATATCCGGCAAGGACTCCGTCCCCTGTCACCAGCCCGGGCATCTGCGAAAACCCGTCCGATATCTTTTTCGCCGCAGTTTTCATCCTTTTCAAACTCCCTGAAGCATAAACGTTGTGGTGTTATTCGTTACCGGACGGCTTCTGCTGTTCAAAAAAACCGCCCTTGACCAGGCGTTCGATCAGACCCGTATCATAGTTCCCTTCGATAAACTCCTTGGTGTCGAGAAGAAACTGTTCAAAAGGAATGGAGGTCTGAATCCCTTCAATCATATATTCCTCCAGCGCCCTCCGGCAGCGCGCAAGCGCTTCCTTACGGTTCGCTCCGTGCACAATCAGCTTCCCGATCATGCTGTCATAGTACGGCGGTATGCGGTAGCCGTTGTACACGTGGGAGTCCACACGCACACCCAGCCCTCCGGGAGGACTGTAAAACGTGATCTTCCCCGGACACGGCGCAAAATTCCGGTACGGATTCTCCGCATTGATCCGGCATTCAATCGCATGACCGTTGAACACAATGTTCTTCTGCTGGATCCCGAGTCGTTCGCCGGCCGCAATGCGAATCTGTTCGCGGATGATGTCGATCCCCGTCACCATTTCCGAAACCGTGTGTTCCACCTGTACGCGGGTGTTCATCTCCATGAAATAGAATTCCTCGTTCGGACCGAGAAGAAACTCGATGGTCCCGGCGTTCACGTAACCGACCGCCTTCGCCGCCTTCACGGCCGCCTCGCCCATCTTTTTCCGGAGCCCGGGGGATATGGACGGAGACGGAGATTCCTCTATCAGTTTCTGATGACGCCGCTGCATGCTGCAGTCTCGTTCTCCCAGAAACAGCACATTCCCGTATGCGTCCGCCAGAATCTGCACTTCCACATGCTTCGGATTCACAATGAACTTTTCAATATATACTTCCCCGTTCCCGAACGCCCGTTCCGCTTCGGTCTTCGCCGCATGAAATCCCTGGATCAGACTCGGATCATTGTGCGCAATCCTCATCCCCCTGCCTCCTCCACCGGCGGACGCCTTGATGATGACAGGGTATTTCAGACGGTGCGCCACTTTCAGCGCCTCCTCTTCCGTCTCTATGACTCCGTCGCTCCCGGGCGTGATGGGAACTCCGGCCTTGCGCATGGTTTCCCGCGCCACGGCCTTGTCACCCATCGCGCGCATCTGCTCCGGAGAAGGACCGATAAAGGTGATGTTGCAGCTGCGGCATACTTCCGCAAAATGGGCATTCTCCGCAAGAAATCCATATCCGGGATGGATCGCGTCCACATCGCAGATCTCGGCCACGCTGATGATCCGTTCTATCAGCAAATAACTCTCGGAACTCGGCGCAGGACCGATGCAGACCGCCTGATCGGCTAGTCGCACAGGAAGACTGTCTTCATCCGCCTGCGAATAGACCACTACGCTTTTGATCCCCATTTCCTTGCAGGCTCTGATCACCCGCAGGGCGATTTCGCCCCTGTTTGCAATAAGTATCTTGTTAAACATATTCCGATTCCGGGCTGTTCCTGGTTAATCTGCTGAACGGAGTCTTCTTCCCTGTCTTCATTCCAGAATGAAGAGCGGCTGCCCGTATTCCACAGGCTGACCGTTTTCCACAAGAAGTTCCTTGATGACTCCGGATTTCTCCGCCTTGATCTCATTCATGACCTTCATTGCCTCCACAATGCATACGGCCGTGTCAGGCTCCACTTTCGACCCCACCTTCACAAACGGATCGGCTCCGGGCGAACTGGAGCGGTAGAAGGTCCCTACAATCGGAGATTCGATGATCCGGTTCTTGTCCACCACCTCAGCGGAGGCCGCAGGTGCCGCAACGGACGCTGCCGGCGCAGGAGCAGGTGCGGAAGAAGTGGCCGGCACTCCCGCAGGCGCGGCCGGTGCCACAATCGGAGCCGCTGCCGCATTCATCGCCGGCATGATCGCCTGCGTCACCACCGGAGGCACCGGCTGGCTCCCGCGACGGAGACACAGATGCATATCCTCGGATTCGATTTTGAACTCGGTAAGATCATTCTCCGACATGAGCTTGACAATGGTTTTGATTTCTTCGATCTTCATCATGGAAGCCTTGTTTTAATCGTTTTTCATTGTTTGCAACTGCCGGACCCGCCGGACGACTGCGCGCAATGCCCATTCGTATCCGTCGGCTCCCAGCCCGACTATCTGCCCCGTGCAAACCGGAGCTGTCAGCGATATTTTCCGGAATTCGTCCCGGGCGTTCACATTGCTCAGATGCACTTCCACCGCAGGCAGTTTCGCCGCTTCCAGCGCATCCCGGATCGCCACACTCGTATGGGTATATGCCGCAGGATTGATGACAATCCCGTCCACTCCCGTATCCATGGCTTCCGCTATTTTGTCCACAAGGACGCCTTCGCTGTTGCTCTGCATGAAATCCAGGTCGACTCCAAGCTCGCAGGCCAGCGTCCTGAGTCTCTTTTCGATCTCAGGAAGTGTGACTGTCCCGTAATATTCCGCCTTCCTGCGCCCGAGCAGCTGCAGGTTGGGTCCGTTCATCACCAGTATCTTCATAATGGGGGTACTATAACACGATTCCTGTGTTTTTCCAATTTCACGGAAAGGAAAAAGTCTTCTTTAATTCTTTGCAGCGGATCTTCCCTCTTCCTCTCAGATGCAGACTCTTCGGTTGCTTCCTGGACCACCCTGTTCCGTTCTTCTTCTGGAGCGCCATTATTCCCTTTCATGCTCTTTTCTTTTTCTCCACGCAGGATGCGCTCGACTCTCTCCTGTAATGAATCCTGATCCATCTCCGGATGAAAGTCCGGATTCGTCTCTCAAATGAACCGGGAGAATGGCTCTGGAAACACGCGGAATAATGAATCCTGATCCGCATTCGCTCTCGTCGGACCGAACGCATTTTTTCCGGAAGGAAGAAGCCGATGCCGTTTTGCGTCCAGGAAAAACCGTTGTATAATACCCGGAAAGCTCTTCTCCCCCGGAAGAAAGACGGAAGAAGCAAAAAAACGGATTGAGGAGATCACAAAAAAAATGTTCTTCTCTCCCTGACTGTTTCTATTCTCCGCCATTCCTCTCCGCCG
The DNA here is from genome assembly GCA_934644965.1 of uncultured Victivallales bacterium. GTDB lineage: Bacteria > Verrucomicrobiota > Lentisphaeria > Victivallales > UBA1829 > CAJMAW01. The sequence continues at coordinate 4,717 of CAKUDG010000017.1, forward strand.
GCGTGATCTCCGGTCCGGCGGAAGCAGAAACGGGGGATAGGAAAAGGGAGGCGTCACCCCCTGAAGTAAAGCCTTCCGGACAAGGCAGAGGAAGAACCATTCCAGCCGGGCGGAAGAAACAGAATCTAGTCAACAGAGAAAGGCAAAGGAGCTGGAATCTCATGCGAAAACCCGATATTTTTGATGAAATCATTCAATGTCTCCGCGACACGGGGGTATTTTCTCCCTCCGCTTCCGTCTCTCCGGAGATTCTGGACGATCTTTTTGGCCCACTGGACTCCTCCCTCCTCCCCCGATGTGGAAAACAGGGCGGAAATGGAAAGAAAAACGTCTCTCCCGGTTCTGACGCTTTCCGGCAGGAATCCGTCTCCGGCGTTTCCCGCGCGGACAGGGATCCCGGTGTTTCCAGGCTTTCCGTGCTCCCGGAAAGGAAATCTTCCCCCGCCGCCGCGGAGCCGCGTCATCCGGAATCCGACCGGCCGGCGCCTTCCGGATGGGAAAAACTTCTTCAGGAAGTCTCCTCCTGCAGAAAATGCCCCCTCCATGGGGCAAGAACTCATGTGGTCTTCGGAGAGGGAAATCCGGAGGCCGACCTGATGTTCATCGGCGAAGGACCCGGCGCGGACGAGGACAGACAGGGACGCCCCTTTGTCGGAAGAGCCGGCGAACTCCTGACAAAAATGATTCATGCCATGCAGTTCAACCGGGAAGATGTTTACATTGCGAATATTGTCAAATGCCGTCCTCCGAACAATCGTGTCCCGGAGGAATCCGAAGCCGCGCTCTGCATGCCCTACCTGGAGCGGCAGATCGAACTGGTGAAACCCAGAGTCATGGTGCTTCTCGGCGCAACGCCCGTCAAATACATCACCGGGCTGACCGGCATCACCAAACTGCGCGGCCGCTGGCTTGAATACCGCGGGATCAAAGTCATGCCCACATTTCATCCCGCCTATCTGCTCCGCAATCCCCCCGCCAAGGCCCCCGTCTGGCAGGATCTGCAGATGGTGATGAAGGAATTCGGGAAAACCTTCCCGGGGAAAGGGAAAAAGTAATCTTTTCCTATCTGCGGCGTCTTTCCGCGGCGGCGCACCTTTTTTTTCTCTTTGTGTTGCTGCTTTCTGTTTTGTATCTTCCGTCTGAAAAAAGCCAGGTAAAAACGAATGAGGCTCTCATGAAAAGAAATCAGAAGAATGAAGATCCCCGCATGTTCCGCTACGTTCTGCGCTATTACATCGACCCGGGATTCCAGGAGGAGGAACGGATCGCCGAACTGCTTCGGATCTGCCGGCAGGGACGCATTGAGGAAGTCATGCTCTTCTACAATCCCGAGGAACTGTTCCAGGGCTATCCGCCGCGCAAGGAAGTCGATGCGTGGTTTTCGCTTGCCGGACGGGTCAGATCCGCGCTTTCCGCCGCAGCTGTGGACATGAGCGTGAATCCATGGACCACCACCGTCCATGTGAGCCGGGGACGGAAATTTTCGGAGGCTCAGCGTTCTTTCCAGCCGATGGTCGGAGAAACCGGGGCGGTCTCTCCGATCACGGCCTGTCCGCTGGATCCTTCCTGGCAGGAGTTCCTGGGATCCTTTTTCGCCAGGATCGCCCGTGAAATCGCACCCTGCGCCATCTGGGTGGAGGATGACTGGAGACTGCACAACCACGAAGCTTCCATGAAATACGGCGGTTGCTTCTGTCCTCTTCATCTGGCCCGTTTCGAAGAGGAAACCGGAATCCGGAGCTCCCGGGAGGAAATTCTTTCGAACATCCTGGCGCCGGGAGAAGCGCATCCCTGGAGAAAGGCATGGCTCAAAGTATGCAGAGATTCCCTCCTGGAACCGGCAAGGTTCCTGCAGAAAAAGGTGCAGGAGGCCAATCCGGAGGTCCGGCTCGGGCTGATGAGTTCTCTGCCTGATGCGCACAGCGCAGAGGGACGGGACTGGAATCTTCTCGGGAAAGCCTTCTCTCCGGGGACTCCCTTGCTTCTGCGCCCGCATCTGCCGCCCTATACGGAAACTTATGCACTGGACGTCAGTCCCGCCGTCTCGCGCCAGACCGTTTCCGAATACGACTCTCCTCTCGAAATTTATCCGGAACTCGAAAATTCCCCCCGCTGCGGCAAATATTCCAAAAGCGGTTCCTTCAGCATCTTTGAATGTTTTCACAGCGCTCTCTTCGGATCCTCCGGAATCACCATCAACCATTATGACATGATGGGAAACGGCCTGGCGCTGGATCCCGATTTCCCGGATTTCCTTGCCCGGGCAAAAAAAATGCTCTCCTCCGTCAGCGCGCTGGAGATCTCGGATGTAAATTCCGAAGGGGCGCAAGTGCTGTATTCTCCACACATCGCGGAAGTGATTCAGACGGAAAGGGGGGAATCCATGTCGGAACTGATTCAGCCTTCCGTCTCCTGGAGCAGTGTCTTTTACAAGCTCGGGATTTCGCACGTTCCGGTCCGGTCGCTCCCCGGGTCCTCTGAGGAAGTCTCCGCGGTCTCAGGACAGACGCTTCGGGCGTATTCACGGAAACAGATTGAGCAACTCCTCTCCTCCGGAGTGATTCTGGATGCACCATCCGTCGCCATCCTTCTGGAAAGGGGATTCGGCTCCAGGATCGGAATCCGGTCCGCCCGCTGGCATGCCCTCGACGACGACGGTTACGCCTATGAGGAAATCGCCGATGCGCCCGAATCGCTTTACGGACTCTCCTCCCCGCGCATGACGGCATCCCGATGTTCGCCCTCCCTCCTCGCGATGCAGCCGGAATCCCCGGCTTCCGTCCCCCGAGACCGGAAGGAAACCCGGGTCCTGAGTCTGATCCGCCGATACGACCGTTCTCCCCTCTATCCGGGCGCCGTCTTTCACCGGGATCCTTCCGGAGGCAGAATCCTTTCCATCGCCTACCCTCTGGAAAAAAGCCAGTTCAACATGGGGTTCTTCAACAATTTCAGAAGAATCTTCCTGCACGATATCCTCCTGAAACACTTCGGAATGCGGAAGCTGCTCCTGGGATGCGACCGGCCGCTTCAGACATACCGGATCCGCTGCGGAAATTCCTCCCGAGTGCTTCTCGCGCTCCTGAATCCCACGCATGACGTGTATCCGGAACTCCGCTTCATCGCTCCCGGTGTGGATCCCGGATCCGCAGAACGTCTCGGCAAGGACGGCCGCTGGCGCAGGGAAACTCTTTCTCTGGAAAACCGGCCCGCAGAAGGATTCCCTTCTCTGCTGGCACATCGGAAACTCGCTCCTCTGGGCGTTTCCCTGATGCGCTTCCGTATCGCGGACGGCTCTCCTTCTCCCCGCAGCGCCTCCTGAACATACTGCGGGAGAAGCTCTTCTTTCCTTCTCAGAAACAGAGACTCCGGAACATCCATCCTGAGAACAGAAAAAACAAAGCGGGAGGGGAAAATGAGGAAAAATCTTTCTTCTTCTCCTCCTCTTCCCCTCCCGGCGGCGGTCCATTCTCCATTGCAATGCCATTCAAAAGAATCCGTTTCCCTTTCCTTTTCCTTTCCCCTCTTCATCAGACGGGCAGAAGACCGGGAAAGAAGAATCCTTTCGATGCGTCCTCCTCTTCCCTTTCTTCCCGCAAAACGGGCGGCATGAGAAAAGGCACGCGCTCACGACGGAGAAAAAAGCGGTATGAAACGGCATTCCCGTGGACCGGAATCAGTGTTTCCGGTATCCGCACTTCGGGCAGACGCCATCCTTCAGAGCAACGCCGCAGAGAGGACAGCGGTCCACCGTTCCCTCCGGGGTGTATTCCTGTGTCGCGGCATTGACTCCGCTGGTGAAGGTGATTCTGGCGATCTTGAGCTTGTCCTTCAGGAGTTCGTACACCATCCGGATCATGCCCTCGACCGTCATGGTCTCCTTTGTGACGACAAGTCTTGCCTCGGGATACGCTGTCGCCAGTTCGCAGCGGAAGGCTTCCCCCTTCATTTTATTGGAAGGCGTTCCGTCTTTGATTCCCTGTTTCTCATAGACTCCGAGAATGGCCGGGAGAAGCGGATCGTCCTCTCTGAGAATCAGGGCGTGATCAAAGTTTTTCAGCACCTCCCAGGCCGTCTTCTGAATTTCGTTGCAGGGATAAACCATGTTGACCCCGGGTTCAATGGAGTCTTCCACTTCCAGTGTCAGGACGCCGGTATGACCGTGCAGATACTGGGCTTCTCCCTGGAACTTGTAGAACCGGTGCGCGTACTGCAGTTCGATTTTCGTGATGCTTCTCATGTGTCTTCTCCTTTTTGCACAAGGCATTGCTTGGTTTTTCTTTTCGTTTCTGGCAGAGGCGGATCCGCCGGAATCCCCGTTTTCCCTCCTCTTCTTCCTTCCTTAAAATCCGGAAGCGGACACGGAGCAACCGGCGGCGGACAGAGATCTTTTCCTTTCTTCTCTTTTTCTTTCCTTTTTCTTCTTCCCAGCTTGCCGCTTTGGCAAGTTTACTTCAGAATGACAAGAGGGGGAATCCTTTCCTCCTGCTTCCCCTCCTCCGGACTCGTCCCCTTTTCCCGTCCCATGCAGCGGTCACAGATCCCGACCAGACGGATTTCCATATGCACAAAGCTTTTCCTGCGCAGTTCCTGCGGAATCACGGGGCCCTCCGGCCACGGGAAATCCGTCATTCTCCCACATTTTTCACAAAGGAAATGGCCGTGCGGTTCCGTACGCGAATCGTATCGGGCATTGTCAATGCGGTCCAGACGCCGGATGATCCCCTTCTCCGAAAACTCGTTCAGAATCCGGTAGACGCTTTCCCGCGTGACTGTCGGCACTTTCTTCCTCGCCTCTCGCCAGACTTCATCCACATCCGGATGGCCGGGATTCCCCTTCAGAAAATCATACACCGCCTGACGCTGCGGAGTACATTTCCACTTCTGCTTCCGGCAGAGATCCACAAAAACGCAGTCCCTAAAATTTTCCATATAATAAAAACCATTCTTATTTAATTTTAATTTCTAAATAAATTTAACAGTTATTTATTATAAAATCAAGTCTTCTCTGAAATTTTTTTGTTTTTTTCCGGGCCTCAGGCACTTTGAGCGGAGAGAAGGGGAGAGCCTGCTGAGATCTTTCGGACTGATCTGTGCCTTTTGAGAACGCAGGGGGGGAAGGGAAGCCTCAGAAAGCATGGAAGATACGGGATCTATCTGTATGCCGGAAGGAGAATTTCAGGAAGTGCGGAAAAGCGGAAAGATGAAATTCACACCTTTTTTCCTCTGCCGGGAAAGGAAAAATCTCTTTTAAAAAAACTTTTTTCAGCGTCCGGAAGGCAAATCTTCCGGGATCCGGGAAACACAATCCGGATCCGCCGTTTCTGATTCCTTTCCCGGATTTGTCTCCATTTCCATTTCCGATTCAGGAATCCAGGGGAAAGGCCACTTCAGATATCTTCTCCGCCCCGCTCAGAAGCATGACGAGACGGTCAAAGCCCAGAGCGCATCCGGCGGATTCCGGCATCCCGTGATCCATCGCTTCCAGAAACGCCTCCGGCTTCGGATAATCGGGGAGCCCCTGACGTTTCCGGGTTTGAGCGAATCGTTCAAAGCGCTCTCTCTGCACCATCGGATCGGTGAGTTCCCCGTAAGCGTTCGCCAGTTCCACGCCTCCGATGTAGATTTCCCAGCGTTCGGCAAGAGAAGGATCTTCCGCCTTCGCCCTTGCAAAGGCGCCGAAACGCATCGGGTAGTCCAGGAGGACGCAGGGACGGCCGGAAGGCAGCGCAGGTTCCACCTTTTCCGTCAGGACGAGTTCAAAACTTCCTTCTTCCCCCTCCTCCGCAAGGATGTCCGCATCGCAGTCTGCAAAACGCCGGAAGGCGTCGCGGACGGAGATGACTGCCCATTCCGCATCCAGATCCGTACGTTTCCCGCGATATTCCACCACTCCGTGCCCGTTGCACGCGTGCGCCGTTGCACGCAGAAGTTCCCGCGTGAAATCCAGAAGCCCCAGATAGTCCGAAGAGGCTTGATACCATTCCAGCATCGTGAATTCATGCCGATGCAGTCTGCCGTCCTCTCCCGCCCGGAAGCAGGGGCCGATCTGATAAATCCGTTCCATGCCGGCGCAGAGAAGGCGTTTCATCTGCAGTTCAGGCGATCCGCGCAGAAAGAAATCCTCCGCACTCGGACAGTCAATGTACTCTTCCGCCGCGGGAGCCAGAACTCCGACCGGAGTCTCCACCTCAAGATATCCGTGGGAGTCAAAAAAGGCGCGGACGGCACGCAGCACCCGTGCGCGGAAAGACAGTCTCTCCGCAACGCGCTGCAGGTCTGAAAAGGGAGTCGTCCGCATGCTGCCGGTGGACAATTGTGAAAATTCTTTCTCTTTCCCCAGCTTCTCCCCCCTTCTACATCATCAATCGCAGAAGAAGGAGAAAGGACAGGGGAAAAAAATTGATCAGGCGTCCGTCGTCAGCCTTTGCTGACGCGTTCCGCATACTGGCCGGTGCGGGTATCGATCCGGACCGTGTCGCCCTCATTGATGAAGAGCGGGACCATGATCTCATAGCCGTTGTCGATCTTCGCGGGTTTCATCACATTGGAGGAGGCGGTGTCGCCGCGCGCGCCGGGCTCGGTTTCGACAATCACCTTCTCAATAAAGGTCGGGAGCGTAATGTCAATGAGTTTTCCGTTGAAGAAGAGCCCCTGGCAGAGCGAGTTTTCGATCAGAAAATAAACCTTGTCCCCGAGATGATCCGCACTGATCGGAATCTCCTCATAGGATTCCGCATCGCTGAAAATGTACATCTGCCCGTCATGATAGGAATAATACATCTCGCGCTCTTCGAGATTGGGTTTCCCGACCTTGTCCACGGGACGGAAGGTGCGGTCCATCGTACTTCCGGTCACCATGCTCTTGAGTTTGCAGCGGTACAGCGCGGTTCCCTTCCCTGGTTTGCAGAATTCAAATTCCGTGATGGCGTAGGGTTCCCCGTCGATTTCAATCTTGAGTCCTTTTTTCAGATCCGCGGCGCTGTACATGTTTTCTCCAGACAAATTGTTTATGGGTTCCGTTTTCTTGCTGAACAAATACTATAACACAGTTTTCCGGAAATTGCAAGACAGGTCTTCCGGGCTCAGCTCTTTCCGTTTCCCGTACATTGCTCCTGGATGTCCCGGAGGGATTGCGAGGGAGGGAGACACACACACTGCCGACTTCCCTGTCTCATCAGCCCGGGGAAGTCCGCGAAGGGGAAGAAGACGTGAGCAGAAGAAAGGGGGAAAGGCTTACCATGCTTCGGTGGTATACTGCACGATTCTGCGTGCCGCATTGTAACAGGCCTGACGGAGCCCGTAAATCTTCCCGACATTCGGATCCGCGGTATACTGATAGTTTGCGGATCCGGTAATCTGGCGCGTCCGGATGAGCGGCTCGCTTCTGCCGGGAATGAGGACCGTGAATTCCACGGTGACATTGATGGCGAATTCGGAGGGGCGGTACGTCTGATCATCATCCTGGCTGTCCCAGCGGACGGCCGAAGTTTCCACACGGAGCACCCGGCAGTATACGATGCAGTCGGCTTTCCCGAGGGAAGTCAGCTTCAGGGAGCCGTCCACCTGAAACTGTTCGGCGAGATTTCCGCGCATGACGGAAGACACATACGGCTCTTTCGTATCATTTTTCACATCGGCCACGGCGATGCTCTGGATCTGGGGGTGCATCATGGATCCCACCTGATATCCGCAGGACGTCGTCAGGAAACAAGTCAAGACGAGCGAAAGAAGCGAAAAGAGCATGACGGAGAATTTTTTTTCAGATGGCGTCATCATCGAAAGGCCTTTCCGGAAGCGGCTCACGGGAATCTCTCCGCAGATCGGACCTCAGGTCGCGCACCGGCAGGAGCCATTTTCCGCCGCTGTTTTCAGGAACCACCATGATCCGGGATTGCTCCGGGGGAATCGGAGAGCGTTGATAAACGGGGGTCTCATGCTCCCTGCGCGGCACGTCGCCGGAAGGGGGCTCGTACGTTTTGTCGATTTTTGCCAGAAGCTTTTCCGAATCGGCGGAATCCACGGAATTCGCATAGTCGCGCACGACTTTCGCCAGATAACGCTCCGCGATTTCATCCTTTCCCATACGGTGGTAGTAAAGACCGAGTCCGTAGAGACGTTTGGCGAGAAGGGAATGGACCTCCTCGCGGGAACGCCGGGCCCACGGGGCTTCGGGATCTTTCGGATAACGGTTCAGGAAATCGGTGAGAGCATCCAGGGCAAGACGGGCATACGAGCCGTCGCCGTCACCCTTCCGGGAAAGCTGGAGATAGGTATTGGCAAGCTCCAGCGAAGCGCAGCGAGCCGCTTCCGTCCCGGGATAGAGCTTGACCGTCTCCTTGAACTGCTCGATCGCTTCCGCCGCACGCTGATCCTCCAGATACAGACGCCCCAGACGCAGACGCGCATCCGGAGCCTTTTCCGAACAGGGCGCATTCTTCAGCGCCGCTTCATAAATTTCGATGCAGCGGTTTTCCTTTTTCAGAAAGGGGAGCCAGGAAAACGCGGAATCCCGATGTCCGGCGAAATACGCGTCCGCAATTTCATACTGGCGGTCCACCACCTGGGTGAAATTCACACGGCTGATATGTTCTTTTGCCAGCCGTTCCAGACAATCGAACTCCTCTCCGTAGAGTTTCTCCTTCCGGTAGGCGCGGGATGCCCCCAGAAGGGCGTTCGCCTTGAGTACGGGATCATCCGCATAGATCTGCGCCGCCTTGAAGCTTTTTGCCGCCCCGGAAAAATCCCCGGCCTTTTCAGCCGTGCGGGCTTCAGCAAACGCCTCGTTTGCCCGGGCATCGTCGCCATACGTTGCGGGAACGGCGAGTACGGAGGCGATGAGAAGCATGCCGCTGAGGATCAGGAATTTCATCTGGTTTTTCATATTCATGCCGTTTTGTTTTCAAGGCTTCATGCGGTAAAAAAAATGACATCGTATCAATGTAGCACCGCTTTTCAGGATAGCAAGCTCCGGTTTGCATCTTTCGCAATCCGGGGCATATTACAGAATCTCTCCGGAGCTGCGGCATCTGCGGCTTTCCGGGGGATGCGTGGGATCCGGGGGTGATCCTGAATCATTGGAAACAGGGATGAAATCCAAACAATACGGGGAAACACCTTCGTGAAAATTCTGACTGTCGTAACGGAACTCGGCCCCGGCGGAGCGGAAAAAGTTGTGCGGGAGCTTTCGGAGCATCTGCTGCGGGCAGGGCACAAAGTCTCACTGGTCTCACTGAAAGCGCCTCCGGAGAACAGGGCTCTTGCCGATGCGTTCCCTGCAATGGGAATTTCCCCGGTCTATCTGAACATGAGAGGATTGACTGATGCCGGAAAACTTTTTTCTCTGCGTCGAATCATCCGGAGGGAGCATCCGGATCTGATTCACTCTCATCTGATGCACCCGAATCTGCTGGCACGGATTGCCGCGGCGGGGCTTTCAGTGCCTCTGGTGAATACCGTGCATATCTGTGAACGCAGGAAAAGCGCAAGACCGTTTTTTCTTTTGGATCGGCTGACTTTTCCGCTGTGTTCCGTCTGCACGGCGGTTTCGCATTCCGCGGCAGGATTTCATGAGCATGCGCTCGGTCTGAATCCGGGCACGCTCCGGGTCATTTACAACGGAGTGGATCCGGTGGAGCCGCTTCCTGAGGAGGAACGGATCCGATACAGAAAACTCTGGGGAATGGAATCGTGTTCCAGGATCATCGGATCTTTCGGACGTCTGGATCCGCAGAAGGGGTTTGACAATTTCCTGCGGCTTCTCCCGGAAATATCGGAACGGATTCCGAAGGGAGAGACCTGGGGGGTTGTGATTCTCGGGGAAGGGCGGGAGCGTGAATCCCTGGAGGAAACGGGAAGAAGGAATCTAAGGAATCTTCCGGGGAATCTGCGTCTGAGCTTTCCGGGGTTTGCTCCGGAAGCGGCGCGTGCGGCATGGGTTTTCGATGTGTTTGTCATGCCGTCTCGCTATGAGGGTTACGGGCTGGCCTTTGCGGAGGCGATGAGTACGGGAGTGCCGGCGGTGGTTGCATCCGTGGATTCTCTTCCGGAACTGGCGGATCTTTATGATAATGCTTCTGTCGCAGATTTTGCATCTCCGGAAAAACGCGGGGAGACGGCATCGCTGATTGCGGCTGCGGCGGGGAAAAAGAGAATCGCTCCGAAAATCATTTCGACCCGGGCGGAAATGGCGGATCAGTATCTTGAACTCTACCGCCAGATCCTTACGCGGCGGCAGACACATCCGCTAAAGACCGAATAAAAACAAATAAAATCTGCAAAGCAACAAAATACGGAAAAATGCAAACAGCATTTTTCTCGAGGTCAAGGTCCGTGACCTTGTCGCGATCCAGCGGCGAGACGCTGGCCGCCGGAGGCGGAAATAAATAAAAAAAAAGCATGAGGGCTTTCCGCCCTCATGCTTCCCTCCTCTTCCCCCCTTTTTTCTCTCTTTCTCTTCCCTCTTCCTGATACGCGGAGCGTTTTCACCCCCTCATTCTTCTGAAAATGAAAATGCTCCGGAAGATTTATGATAAAACGGCTTTTACTGCGTTCATGACCGGCTGCACTCCGAGTCCGTAATGATCCAGAAGCCATGCCTGGGAACCGACTTCCTTGATGTTCACATCCGGGAATGCCAGTCTCCGGAAGGGAACGTTCCCGCAGCCCTCGTCCATGAGCACTTCCGCGACCGCGCTGCCCACGCCGCCGGAAAGGTTGTGCTCCTCCAAGACCACGATTCCCCCCGTCTCCTTCGCCGCGCGGACAATCGCCGCACGGTCAATCGGCTTGATCGAATACAGACTCACCAGACGGCAATGGATTCCCTCTTTTTCAAGCTCCTCGACCGCACGTTTGGCATGAATTCCGACGGTTCCGGCAAAAAAGACCGTCGCATCATCGCCTTCCCTCACAGTGGCCGAGCCTCCGATTCTGAAATCATCAAGCGGCCCCTCATGAATATCGGGCTCGTTCTTGTATCCGCAGCGGTAGTATACGGGTCCGTCATACGCCATCATGGCATGGACGGCGGCCCGCGCTTCGGCAATATCGCAGGGGACAAGGACGACCATGCCGGGGAGAGCACGCATGATGGCGATGTCCTCCGTCGAATGATGGGAAATTCCGAGAGGCCCGTAGGCGACCCCGCCTCCGATGATGACGATCTTGACATTCGCATGATGATAGCAGACGTCGTTCCGGATCTGCTCCAGACAGCGCAGAGTCGGGAAATTCGCAATGGAATACGTAACCGCGATGTTCCCTTCCATGGCGACACCACAGGCCACACCCGTCATATTCTGCTCCGCGACGCCGCAGTTGATGAAGCGGTCCGGAAACGCATTGGCAAACCCTTCGATTTCCCCGAAGCCGATATCCGCAAGAACCATGAAGACGCGGGGATCACGCTGAGCGATTTTCAAAAGCTCCTGATTGAATGCTCTTCTCATTATTCTGCTTCCTCCAATTCTCTGAGCGCCTGTTCAAAAAGTGTTTCGTTGAGTCCGCCGTAGTGCCATTTGTAGTCGTTTTCCATGAAGCTGACGCCCTTACCTTTCACGGTCCGGAAAACGAGTGCGGAAGGTTTCCCCGTTTCCAGAGGCAGACGGGAGAAGGCGTCTCCGATCGCGTCCATGTCGTGCCCATCCACCGTGAGGGCCTTCCAGCCGAACATTTCCAGTTTCGGCGCAAGCGGATCAAGATTGATGATATCCTTAGAAGCACCCAGGGCCTGAAGGCGGTTGTAGTCCACAAGCATGGTGAGGTTGTCCCAGGAGTGCTGGCCTGCAAGCATGACGGCTTCCCAGGAGGAGCCCTCATTGAGATCCCCGTCGCTGACCAGGCAGAAGATGCGGTGTTTGTGGCCCGCCTGTTTCGCCGCCATGGCCATCCCGCATGCGACAGGCAGTCCGTGTCCCAGCGAACCCGTCGAAAATTCAACCCCGGGAACATGATGGGAGATGTGCCCGCTCAATTTGCCGTTGTCCTGATAATAAGTCTCCAGCCAGTCCTTCGGGAAAAACCCTTTTTCCGCAAGTGCCGCCAGCAGCGCAGCGCCGCCATGCCCCTTGCTGAGGATGAAACGGTCCCGATCCGCTGCCTTCGGAGCCTCCGCACTGACATTTAATACCTGATTGTAAAGAACTGCGTAAATATCCGCCGTGGACAGCATGCTCCCGATGTGTCCGCTCTTCCCGCGATATACCATGCGCAGACAGTGAAGACGGATCTTTTTCGCCAGATCCCGGCATTGTTTCCGCTGAACTTCATCCATGGATGGATTCCTCCTTCTGTTGAGAACCATGATTTATTTTCTCTTGTCTATTATATATCGAAAGAAATATTTTGTCAATCCGTTTTCCTCCTTTTTTTGACAATTTCGGAAAAAGCAGTATCTTACCCGATGAAAGCAAATGCCACTGAAGAAAGGCGGAGGACGCGCATGAGATCGGAAAAAATACTGAAACTCAACGACATCAAAACGCGCAACATGCTGGCTCTGCTCGGACTACTGCTCGAACACGAATCCCTCTCGAGAATCGAACTCGCACGTAAAATGAATTGCGACAACGCCACGGTGACCCGTGTCGTGCGCGATCTCCTCGGGCGCGGCCTCCTCGTTTCCAGCGGAAGAACGGAACTCCGCCACGGCCGTCCGCGCGAACAGCTGTCCCTGAACCCGGACGGACGATACATCATCGGCATCGCCCTTGCACCTGACGGCATCACCGGAACCGTGACCGATCTCCGCGGAAGAGTCAAAGTCCGCGAACAAGTCTTTTTCCCGCCGCAGCGCACCCGGGAGCTTTTTCTGGAAACGCTGGGAAGCATCACTTCGCGTCTTCTTCAATCCGCACTCGGCCGTCTGGCGGGAGTCGGCGTGTCCACCTTCGGGGCCGGCATGGGGGTCATGCCGAACAACACCGCCAATTTTCCGGAGCTGAACGGGCTCCGTCTTCAGGATTTCTTTCTGGAAAACTTCCGGCTCCGGCCCGAATTTTCAGATATGATGATCTGCCGCATGTATTATGAACTCATCCGGCACAGAGAAAGCCGCAGCGGAAGCGTCCTGTTTCTTTCCGCGGGGAACGGCATCGGAATGGCGGCCGCCATTGATGGAAAAATCGTGTTCAGCAGAGAACGCCACGGAGGTGAACTGGGGCATAATATCTGCGAACCGGACGGACTCCCCTGCGCCTGCGGGCGCAGAGGATGTCTTGAAACACGCTGTTCTTCGCAGGCGATCCTCAGAAAGGCAAGAGAACTCTTCCGCAGACCAGGACTGACTTTCCGCGAATTCGCCGATGCTTACCGGAATCAGGAGCCGGGGACAAAGGAAATTGTCGAGGACGCGGTCCGCTTCCTCTCCGTGACTCTGGCGAATCTGCTGAACAATCTGGCTCCGGATCGTCTGATCTTCTCCGGGGAACTTTCCGAACTGGGAGACAAGTTTTTTGATTTGCTGGAAATGTCCGTGCGGAATCTGCTCTTCCCGTTTGCGGAGAAGAATCTGACCTTCGTCAGAAGGGATATGGATGATGAATGCGATGCCGTCGGAGCCGCCCTTCTGGTCACGGCAAAACTTCTGAGCGAGCCGGAGGAATTTGAAAAATCCTGTCCCCATCTGCCGGATGTCGTTCCAGACGGGGAAGAACCCCGGGAATAAGCGGACTCTGGGGGATCTCCCGGAAAAATACCGTTCTCTTTTTTCCTTCCCTCTCCTCAATCATGATACATCATGCGGCGGGGAGGAAGGGGCGGAAAAGTTTTTTCCCTTCTTTTTTTCCTCTTGCTGTTTTTCTTTTCCCGGATGGCGGATGTGAAAAAAGGAAAAAGACGAAAAAGGAAACAGGTGGGGAATCAGCCGGGTCCTGCCAGTTGTTTGAAGAGGAGTTCGGGAGTTTTTCCCTTCTTCAGCAGATGTCTATGCCTGGGGGAGTTGAATCCTTCCCGAATGCTTCGTTCCATCCATTCCAGCAGCGGGTCGAAATACCCGTTGACATTGAGGATGCCGACTGGATGGCGGTGGCCCAGTTTTGCCTTGCGCAGAGCGAGAGCGTCAAAGAGTTCATCCCAGGTTCCGAATCCGCCCGGGAGAGCCACAACGGCATCCGCCAGGCGGAGCATTTCCGCTTTCCGTTCCGCCAGTGTTCCCACCACTGTATATCCGCTCAGACCTGGATGACGCAGGGATTCGGGAAATGTGGAAGGAAAAACTCCGTAGACGGATCCCCCGTTCGCGAGAACGGTATCCGCCAGGACTTTCATGAGCCCGATATTGCTTCCGCCATAAATCAGTGTCATGCTCTGTCCGGCGAGATAACGCCCGAAGTTCTCCGCCGCCTCCGCATACACAGGGAGAACAGGCATCTGCGAAGAACAGTACACGGCGACATTCCGGATGCGTTTGAGTTTTTCCGATTTCATTTTCAAAAGGCTCCCTCCGTTTTTTCCCCTCTGGACAGACGACATGCGGACATGAAAGAAGAATAGCACCGCAGAAAAAGATTGTCAACTGCTGTTTCCCCTTTCCCCTGGGATCCCATGGGACCCCATCTTCGGCGGAGAGGCTGTTCTGAAGATTTCCCCTCCTCGGCAGGATTTATTTTCCCTTTTTCCTCTTCTCCTTTCCCCGTGGCTTTGCTTTGCAAGGCACCGGGAAAAATTCTCCTATTTCCGGGAAAGGGACTTGCTTTTTCAGAAAACGGGGATTAGAGTTCTTCCAATCTGGCATAAAAATAGCAATAAAACTGGCACATAATTATGACAAAGATACAAAACAATCCGAAATGGAAAGGACAGAGGCAGGAAAATTCCGGGGATGTCCACGGATATGCCGCACTGGCGACAATTCTTTCCAGAGAAATTCATGGCGGAGCGTTTCAGCCCGGTGAGAAACTCCCGGGGGCCAGAGCGATTGCCATGCAGTACGGTGTAGGGCGTCGCGTTGCGTGTTCTGCGCTGGACCTTCTTGCAATGAAGGGGATTGTCCGTTGCAAGGCAAGGAGCGGATATTATGTTTCGGAAGAGATCCAGCCGGGGAGGAGATACCGGATCGGGGTGTTTTCTTTTGGACTCCAGCCCTATGTGTGCGGAGAGATTCTTTCGCATATTTACCATGCGCTGATGCTCCGCGGATACAGCATGGTGTATGGTTCCGACTGCGAAAAAAAGGGGGGAACTCTCAAGAAGTTTCTGAAAGACAATCCCGAAATAGATGCTCTTCTGCTCCATGGATTCATGACGGAAGGCGCACTGAAGGCGCTTTCCGGCTGGAGAAAACCGTATCTTCTGATGGGAGTGTATCCGCATCTGGCGGAGAAGCATCCCTGCGAGGACGGCGGATATGAGCAGATGCTGGAAGACTCTTTGACGGAGTCTTTGAAACCGTTCCGCGGGAAACATGTGGCCTGTGTCCTGGGAGATCGGAGCTCGCCATCCGACCGTGCCGTCATGGAAACGATCCGCACCGCGATTCAGAGGAGCGGAGCTCTCGCAAACGCCTCCTCTCTCCGTCATGCCGACGGCAACGGATTCGGAGTAATCCGGAATCTTCTGAAGAAGGAAAAACCCGATGTTTTCATTTCCATCGGGATTTTCCTGGTGGCTGCGGCGCGTCTGTTCCAGGAGGAGCCGGAACTTCCGCGGCCTTATGTGATCGGCATCGGGAAAATAGACTTCCCGCACGGAGTGACTCCTGCCGTCGACCATTTCGTGAGTCTGGACACCTGCAAAAGAATTGCTTATTCCTCTGTGGATTCCATTCTGCGGATGCTGGAAGAAGAGAGAACAACTCCATCGGAATCGGAGAAAAGTGCAATTGCGGAAATAAAGGCGAATACGGGATTTGAAAAGACATAAACACAAAGCAGAAAAAAAGGGGAAGATGAAATGACTCTGTCTCTGTACAGGAAGGAAAGGTTTACGCTGATTGAACTCCTGGTGGTCATTGCGATCATTGCGATTCTTGCTTCGATGCTGATGCCGGCGCTGAACAGGGCCCGCGATTATGCAAGACAGGCATCCTGCATGGGAAGCATTCGCGGACTCGGGCTGGCGGTGTCTTCCTATCTGAGTTCCTGGAATGAAACGTATCCGACCTATTTTGTTGCCGGTCTGGGATCCGCGGCTTATGCCTATGACGTGAATGCAGTCTGGCAGACTCTTCTCGCCGATGAAATGGGATATCCATGGAGGGGAATAGCAACGGCAAAACGTTCTCAAGTTCAAAAACTTGTTCGCTGTCAGGCCTCGGGGAAGAAGGCGACGCCGTTTATTGGGTACAACAGTTCATTCGCCGGGAAAAAGGCAAAAGAAATCTCCAATTCACCTGCTGAGAAAGTGTTTTTTTCAGACTGGGGCGGAGGAACCGGATCGCGTGCCTGGGGCTATGGCGGGGGTGCAATCTGGTTCAATGAATATCTGCCCGGCGGGGGACTGGACAAAACGGCTGCGGATCAGGTCATGTCTCAAGCCGGCATGAGCGGGACCCAGTTGAATCCAAATGGATTCCTGAATGCCTGGAATGAGTTCTGGGAAGGTCGTCATGGCAATAACAACTATGTTTTTGCCGATGGTCATGCGGAATCTCTCAGCGGTACCGAGGCGGGACGGCATTGGACGGCCAGCAAAACCAGAGTGATCACCGCAAAAGAAAATATGTTTGTATTCGGGAAAACTTATTGAATTCAGAAAAAGAAGCGCAGACTTTGCAAAGCCGCAAAAGAATATTGCGAAGCAACAAAATACGGAAAAATGCGTTGAGCATTTTTCTCGCGGTCAAGGTCCGTGACCTTGTCGGGGTCCAGCGGCGAAACGCTGGCCGCCGGAGGCAAAAAAAAATAAAATAAAAATAAAAACATGAGGGCTCCTCGCCCTCATACTCCCCGGCAGGATTGCATCTCCTGCACCCGGCAGGCGTCGCCTGCCGTATTTTTTTTATTTTCTCTTTATTTTTTTTTGAAAAGCATGAGGGCTCCTCGCCCTCATACTCCCCGGCAGGATTGCATCTCCTGCACCCGGCAGGCATCCGCCTGCCGTATTTTTTTATTTTTTTGACTTGCTGAAAAATAGGAGAGAAGACGCATTTATCAGCGTTTTGAACCAAGAGTGCGGCCCTGGGCATCACGGTAAATAGTCATGCCGCTGTTTTCCTGATGAGTTGCCGTCCCGGCAGTATGTCCATGCGCATCACGGTATGTAGTGGAATTCTTCCCCGTCTGCGTAGCTGTGGCTGTGGTCCGGCCCCGGGCATCGCGGTAAATGGTCGTACCGCCGTTCTGAATGGCAGTTCCAAGGATGCGGCCCCGGGTATCGCGGTAGATCGTGAAATTTCCGTTTTGAGTCGATGTTCCCAACGTTCTGCCAACGCTGTCCCGGTAAGTGGTGGAATTCCCGTTCTGAGTCGAAGTCCCGACGATCCGCCCCGACTGGTCACGGAACGTCTGTCGGTCTGCGCTCAGCAATGTGGAACCCATGCATAGCATGGAAAAAACAAATACGGCAGTCAGAAGTTTCCTTTCCATTTTCACGGGCTCTCTCCTTCGTTTTCTTCTTCCGCTTTTTCTGGTCCGCCTGTATTACTATAAGCGGATTCCTTTCCCCTTTCAAGCCGTTCCCGGAAGGATGTGATCTCAGGCAGACAGACAACTGGCGGAGATGCCCCCTTTTTGCTGCGGCATCCCCTCCGGAGAAGTACTTATGCGGAAGAGCTTGATTTCTATCAAGAACGGCAGATAGAACAAGCGCTCCGAGAACAGCTGAACTGCAGTCGAATCAGGAGAGGCCCTAATTGAGGGAAATCCGGATGATAACCGCCCGGAAAGCTGGCATCCCCAACGGGATTCGAACCCGTGTTACCAGGATGAAAACCTGGTGTCCTAGGCCTCTAGACGATAGGGACTTGAGTGGCCGAAGTCTATACAATATATGCTTTTCAGGAAAAATCAACCCGTTTCCCAGGAAAAATTCAAGATTTCTTTTCTGGCCCTTTCCTTCTTTTTCCTTGCTATTCTTTAATTCTGTCTTGGAATCCTGTTTTGCATGCTTTCTTTTTCCGCCGGAAAATCTGGAGAGAGGCGGAAAACACTGGGGAAGAGAAGAAAAATCAGGTATCATAAAGGGCCGAGAAGAAAGGGGAAGTGCTCAGGGGAGATCCACTTCCCAGTCTTTGAAGTAAAATTTTCTGTCCCTTTCTCCGATGGGCCGGAGAACGCGGCAGGGATTGCCCACTGCCACAACGCCGGGCGGAATGTCTTTTGTCACAACACTTCCTGCTCCGATGACGGAATCGTCGCCAACGGAAACCCCCGGGAGCAGAATGCTCCCCGCCCCGATCCAGACGTTGTTCCCGATCCGGACAGGCACATTGAACTGCGCCACCTTACGGCGGAGTTCGGGATCCACGGGATGCCCGGCCGTTGCAATTGTGACATTCGGCCCAATCATGACGCTGTCGCCGATAAAAATATCCGTATCGTCCACCAGAGTCAGATTGAAGTTTGCGTAAAAATTGTTTCCGACATGTGTATGGCAGCCCCAGTTGGCATGAAGCGGGGGCTCTATGTAACAGTTCGTTCCCATAGACCCCAGCAGAGTTTCCAGAATTTCCCGGCGCCGGGGAAGTTCCGACGGACGCGTCTGATTGAAGTCGTACAGCTTTTCAAGACACTGAAGCTGCTCCTGAAACAAACCCTCATCCGTGCAGAAATAAAGTTTGCCGTTTTTCATCCGTTCTTTGACGTTCATGAGAAATGATCCCTTTGCAAATGAATATGTGCTGCTATGCTGTTCTGCTATGCTGCTTTTCTGCAGGAAGCGGACTGAACTGTGGGGTTCATATTCATATCTTCCCGGTTTTCCAAGTCTCTGTTTTCTCAGGACTGTTTTTCCCTCCGGAAGCCTCCGCCCTGAATTGAGGGGACAAGATTCCCTGAGTTTTTTCTCCCTCCCTCTCTCCCCGGACGCGCAAAGTTCCGCTTCCTCTTTCCCGCTATCCCTTTCCCCTCTTTCCGTGGAGAAGAAGGGAGCGGAAAAAGACTGCGCTCAGCGAATCAGTTTGGAAATGGCTTTGAAAGCAGGGTGCGCGGCATCCTTCAAGAGAAGGAAAATCCAGCTCTCACTCGGAATAACATTGATCCCGGCATGACGCATCATCCTCAATGCCGATTCCTTGTCCGAAGGCCTTCGGGAGGCGACGGCATCTTCAGCCAGGTAGACTTCATACCCCGCTGCCGCTGCCTCCAGAGCCGTCTGGAAGAGGCAGACATGGGTCTCCACTCCGGCGAGAAGCAGAACCTTGCGAGATGATTTTTCCAGTTCCTCCCGGAAGATCTTGTCGGCAAAACAGGAGAACGAGGTCTTTTCAATGACGGGCGTCCCCTCGGGAAGAAGCATTTTCAAACTGGGGAGCGTCGGCCCCAGTCCACGCGGGTACTGCTCCGTCACGAGCAGCGGCACCTTCAGTTCATTCATCGCACGGAGCAGAATTTCCGTCCTTCCCAGTGCGGCGGGCATTTCAGAAATGGCGGGAAGAAATTTTTCCTGCATATCCACAATGCAGAAAATGGAGTTGTCTGTATCAGGAATCCGCATGCTGCGCCTTCCTTTTTTTCGTTTTTTCAGTTTCAGTCATGTTCTCCCGGATTTTCCCCATCGGAATTTCCTGAGGAGAAGGCGTGGCCGCCCCTGGAAAATGCTTTTTCAGAGACATGATTTTCAGCAGGGGGAATTTTCATAAACATCGCCCAGAGCGAAGGGAGAGGGATGCTCCGGTTCGCGGTTGACCCATCTGCCGTTGGTGAAATCCGGGAAAGGAACCGGGGCGCTGCCCATGGCAATGGAATCTTCCGAAAGACAGGTGACAGCCATCCAGGCCGCGGTATCGTAAACGTCAATGGGAGTCTGCGAACGATGCCGCACTGCGTCGAAGAAGGCCTGCAGGACCATCACATCCATGTTGCCGTGCCCGATGGAGGAATTTCCCGTGTACTGTTTCCAGAGGGGATGATCATATTTTTCATAAAATTCCTTGACCGGAGACCAGGTCTCGGATTTCTTTGTTTCATCCTCGATGAAGATGGCGCCGTGAGTTTCGCTCCACAAGCCGCAGGTCCCCTGGACCATGCCGTTCCGTGAATATGGGCGCGGGAGAGAGACGCAGTGACGGACAACCAGTGTTTCTCCATTCGCGCATTTGATGACTGTCGTGACAACATCGCCCGCATTGTAGCAGCGTGGTTTCCCTTTTCCCTGAGGTGTCTGCCCGTGCTTTTCCTCCCAGGCGGCAAAGCCCCGGGCCTTCGATGCCGTGGAGGTCAGTGCCAGAAAACGGTTCCCCCGGTTGATGTTCAGAATCTTTGCCATCGGGCCCACTCCGTGAGTGGGGTAGAGGTCTCCGTTCCGACGGAGATTGTGCAGAATGCGTTCCCGCCCCTTTTCGACAGATGCGGCCATGCCGGAAAGATTGTGCTCATACCCGCATTCACAATGCACGATTTCTCCGAAAACTCCCTGCCGGACCATGTTCAGAACCATCATTTCATTGCGGTCGTAACAGCAGTTCTCGAGCATCATGCAGGGGATCCCCGTGCGTTCGGAGGTGCGGACCAGTTCCCAGAGCTGTTCAATGCTTGTCGCACCGCCCACTTCGAGGCCCACGTATTTCCCAGCATTCATGGCCTCCAGAGCAATCGGGATATGCGCATTCCACATCGTCGACACGATGACCGCGTCAATGGATGGATCCGCCAGAATCTCCTGGTGGTCCGTAAAAATCTTCGGCTTGCGGATTTTGTTCTTCGCACAGATTTCAAGTGCCCAGCTGATCCGCTCCTGACTTTTGTCGCAAATGGCGGAAAGAACGGTTCCTCCGGCCGCTTTTGTGCCTGCGAGATGGGCTTCGGAACGTCCTCCCAGCCCGATGACTGCCACTTTCAGTTTCCTACTGTTCATTTTTCCCGGAAATCCTTTTTTTCCCTCTGGACCCCCACGCGGATCCGGAGTTTTTCCCTCCTGCGTTCGGGGGCGCTTTTTTTATTTTCATTCATTCTTCTGGCCTTGTCCTGCCCGGAACGGATTGTTCTCCCCGCGTGATGATGAACGGTATTCCTGTTTTCTCTTTCTGCTGTCGTTTCAGGAATCGCCGGAAAACAGCGCGCGGGGGGGCGGAAGAGAAGACTCTTCTTTCCGTTCTGCCGGAATAATCTATCATCTTCAAAACACCAATGCAAGGAATAGAGGTTTCCCGTTTCAGGAAAATCCTTATCCTGCCCCTCCCCCCCCCGGGGGGAAGACGAGAGAAAGGGAAGGGGAGAGAAAAAGCCTTCCCGGGATCTCCCGGAAAGCTCCATGCCCTCCCCGTGTGTATGCGGACCTACGCTCCCGGACAAAAAGCGCCGGTCCCGCCGGCAGCAGTTTCACGGGAGGAGGTGCTGGTGGAGAAGAAGAAACTTTTCCTGTGGGGTCTTCTGATGCGGAAGGAAGGTTGCCTTGGGTCAGCAGTCTTCGTCAAACGTGGTCTGTCTGGCGAGGCAGTGCGTCGGGTCGCAGCCGTCGAAACAATAGGTGCAGATTTTGGACTTCGGCAGCCCGATGGCTTCGACCAGTTTTTCGATGCTTTGATACTTCAGGGAGGTCAATCCGAGAATCTTCCGGATTTCTTCCACCATTCTGTTGTACTTGTCCGTTCCAGCGGCGGTGTATTCCTTCAGGACCTCTTCCTTCGGCTCCTCTCCCTCCAGCGTATTGATGACCCGCCGTGCGACAAGGTCAAGAATGGATTTGGACCGGGAAAAATTCAGAAAGAGACACGGATACGCCAGCGGAGGCGAAGCGGAACGCATGTGCACTTCCGCCGCTCCACGCTCATACAGACGCGAGGCAATGTGTTTGAACTGAGTTCCGCGCACAATGGAATCATCACAGAAAAGCAGTTTTCTCCCCGCGATCTGCTCGTCGATGGGCAGAAGTTTCATTTTGGCGACCAGACTGCGCATGGCCTGGTTCTGAGGCATGAAACTTCTGGGCCATGTCGGCGTATATTTCACCAGGGCGCGCATGTAGGGTTTCTTCGCTGCGTTGGCATAGCCGATGGCATGGGCGACTCCCGAATCGGGGATTCCGCAAACGGAATCAATGTCGGCATTGTCATTTTCCGCCATCAGGGCGCCGTTCCTGTAACGGACCGTTTCGGTGTTCCGCCCTTCATAATCCGAAGAGGGATAACCGAAATAGACCCAGAAGAACGAACACATCTGCATACATTCCTCCGGTTCCTTGAGCTGCTCAATCCGGTCCGGACAAACCCGGATGATTTCCGCCGGACCAAGCTCCCGGACAAATTCATAGTCCAGATTCGGCAGAGAGGTGCTTTCCATGGCAAGCGCGAAGGAACCGGGTTTGGCTCCCACAATGAGCGGCGTCCGCCCGTATTTGTCTCTGGCGGCATAGATTTCGCCGTCCTTCATGATCAGCATGGAGCAGGAGCCGTTCACCATTTCCATGGCGTAGGCGATTCCCTCCTCAAGGGAATGTTTTGTATTGATCAGGGAGGCCACCACTTCGGTGGGGTTGTATTCACCCATGCTCAGCTCTGAAAAATGGGCGCCGTGGGCACAGATCCCCTTCCTCGCAAGTTCCTCGATATTGTTGAGTTTCCCGACGGTCACAATGGCGTAGACTCCCAGATGGGAACCGATGACCAGCGGCTGATCCTCAAGATCACTGATGACGCCGATCCCGCAATTCCCTTCCAGATGCTCCAGATCCGAATCGAATTTCGAGCGGAACTGGGAATTGGTGATGTCGTGAATGAACCGGGTGATGACTCCGCGTGTGTTGGTGACGGCGAGCCCTCCGCGCCGCGTCCCGAGATGGGAATGGTAATCGGTCCCGTAAAACAGATCCGCAACACAGCTTCCATTTGAAACAACGCCAAAAAAACCGCCCATAAAAACCTCTGCTGAAGTTGAAAGAACTTTTTCCCTCCTTCCCCGGAAGCTGCGGAACAATTCAGCCGACGGAGTGCGCGGGACCCGGAAACGCCATGGTCTTTTCAAGAAAAAGAAAAGTTTCAGAGCTTAATATAGCATGGAAGATTTTTTTCCGCAAGCCTGCGGCCCCAGGAAAACGGATTCCGCTCTCTGCAGGAGCGGGGGGGGAGAGAACTCCCCTTCCTTTTCCCTTTTTCCTTTTCTCCCCCCTTTTTCCCGGATCCTCTCCTTCCTGTTCTCTTCCGTGCCGTCCAGTTTCCTCATTCCGAAAAATAATAGAGATTCCAGACTCTCCGTATAAATTCTTTTTCCCGCTCTGCCCGCTGCGCCGGGCTTTCCGGAGAAGCAGAGGGGTGAAGCAACTCCAGGATTGCCGAGATCTCTCCCGGTTCGATTTCCTTTCCCCTCCGAGTAAGCACAGTATTCAGTTTCAAAAGATCGGCTCCCACAGAGCCCCTTTCGCACTCTTCCGCAATCCATGGAATAAAAACCCGGTGTCCGGAAATCAGATAGGAAGCCGGTCCCGGATCCTCTATCCTGATCCTGTTTTCTTTCAAATAGGCTGAGAGATCTGTTTCCTGTCTGAGCGTCAGAAGCCTGATTCCCCACAGACGGATTTCCTTCCGCATCAGGAGGGAGGGATATTCAAAATAATACTTCCTTTCCCAACCGGAAAACATCAATAAGGAGAATGCCGCAATTCCAGCAGCGGCAAAACAGAGCAGTGAGAGGGGCAGACGGGGACCGTTCATTTTTTGATTCCTCATTTTTCCCTATCCCGCAGGGGATTTCCAATTCCGGATTTTTTCCCCCCTGAAAGGATTTTTCTCTTTGTTTGATGGAAGATGCGGAAATCTCTTCACACTTGAATCTGTACGGCAAACTGGAATCCCGAGGCCTTTCTCTCATAATAGCATCTGCTCCGGGATATTCAACAGCCTGATTTCTCATCCCTCATTTTTCTTTCTCTGTTCCTTTGTCCGGAGCTCCGGACAAAGGAACGGGCGGAACTTTGCGGAAACACAAATCCGTAAAGGTGCCCCCCGCGAAAGGAACAAAAAAGCTTAAGGGAACTCTCTTTTTTGCCGGTTTTTTGAGGGAGAAGTTTGACATCTCACGGATTCCATTGTATTGTAGTAAATTAAGGTTCATTGCCGGAATTGTCCGGGATCATGAAAAAAGGGGGGAACTGTTTTCTTGGTGGAATTCGGTCGCTATCAGCCCCTGGCACCGCAGGACGGGATCAGAGTCTGATACCGCGATTCCGCGGAGCAAACAATCCGTTTTTTTTTCATCCTTCCGACATTTTCGGCATGCCCCTTGCAGCAGGCCGCCGCAGCGAAGATTCTTTCCTGCATTGCGGCAGACACTTCACACATACATGGCAAGACCATGGCAATCAAACAACAAGGGAGGCATTGCCCATGCCTGAAACAAAAGTTCTGATCAACATCGGCCCCGGGAAAGACATTGAGATTTCCGCGGGGAAACTCGCCCAGCTTGCAAACGGATCCTGCACAGTCCGGCAGGGGGATACGGTGGTTCTGTCTGCCGCCTGCTCCGGGGCTGCGAAAAAAGGACAGGATTTCTTCCCGCTCCAGGTCGACTACCGTGAAAAATATTCCGCGGCCGGCCGCTTCCCCGGCGGATACATCAAACGTGAAGGGCGTCCCTCCGACAAGGAAATCCTCATCATGCGCATGACGGACCGTCCGCTGCGTCCGCTCTTCCCGGAAGGATTTTTTGACGAAGTCCAGGTCTACGGACTTCTCCTGAGTGCAGACGGGAAAAATGACGGGGATGTGCTTTCCATGCTCGGGGCCTCTGTGAGTCTCTGTCTTTCCGACCTTCCCTTCCAGGGACCTGTCGGAGCCGTGAGAGTCGGGTGCATCGACGGTGAGTTCATCGCGAATCCCACCATCCAGGAAATGGAGAAGAGCACACTGGAACTTGTCTATGCCGGACTTCCGGACAAGGTCATCATGATTGAGGGCGAAGCCAAGGAGTGCAGCGAGGAAGTTCTTGAAAACGCCATGCGTTTTGCCAATGAAATCGTCAAGAAACAGTGTGCCGCACAGCTCGAACTCATGGAGAAGGCCGGAAGGGAAAAACGGACTCCGGAACTTCATCTGCCGCCGGAAGAACTGATGAAAGGCATTGTATCCGTCTGCGGGGAGAAGCTGGAAAGCGCCTGCCTCGTTCCGGGGAAGGAAGCCAGGCTCAAGGCGCTTGACGAACTCCAGAAACTCGCGGAGGAGACATTGAAGGAATCCTTTGTCGAAACCCTCGGGGAAGAGGATTTCATGATTTATCTCAGACAGGGCTTTGATTCTCTGGTCCGGAAAACCATCCGGACTGCCATTCTGGAAAAGGGATACCGTCCCGACGGGCGCGGCGTGACGGATATCCGTCCCTTGTCCGCGGAAGTGGCGGTTCTTCCTGTTGTGCATGGATCTGCCCTGTTTTCGCGCGGGGAAACGCAGGCTCTCGTCATCACCACCCTCGGCGGGCCCCAGGATATGCAGGAAAGCGACAACATCACGGGTATTCCCACGAAAAAGAAGTTTTATCTGCATTACAATTTCCCGAACTACAGCGTCGGGGAAGTCGGCAGAATCACCGGTCCCGGAAGACGGGAAATCGGGCACGGAAATCTGGCAGAGCGTTCCGTGGCGCAGGTGATTCCGGAGGATTTCCCGTACACCATCCGCTGTGTCTCCGAGATCATGTCCTCCAACGGATCGACCTCCATGGCAAGCGTTTGCGGAGCCACCCTTTCTCTGATGGATGCGGGAGTGCCCATCAAGGCGCCCGTTGTTGGAATCTCCTGCGGACTCGTCACGGATGAAAACGGCAGAGAGCTGATCCTCACGGACATCATCGGAGCCGAAGATCATTTCGGAGACATGGATTTCAAAGTCTGCGGTACCGAAAGCGGCATCACCGGGTTCCAGCTCGACCTGAAGCTCCCAGGAATCTCCATCGACCTCCTCACGAAAGCCATGTACCAGAACCGCGATGCACGCACCAGAATACGCAAGGTGGTCACGGACTGCATTGCGACTCCGCGAAAGGAACTCAGCCCGAATGCTCCTCAGATGGAAGTCGTCCACATCAACCCGGACAAGATCGGAGCTCTCATCGGAACCGGCGGAAAAAATATCAAGGAAATCACCGAATCCACCGGAGCCCAGGTCAATATCGAAGATGACGGTTCTGTCAGCATCCTCGCCCAGAACAAGCAGATCCTGGATGAGGTCAAACGCAAGATCGACTTCTATACTGCCGAGGCTGAAATCGGAAAAATCTACCGCGGACTCGTCAAGACCGTACGCGATTTCGGCGCCTTTGTCGAAATCCTTCCCGGGCAGGACGGACTGCTGCATATTTCCGAAATGGCAAATTATCGTGTCAACCAGGTTTCCGATATCTGCAAGGAAGGCGATTACATTACGGTTAAGGTCATTGACATTGACCGCAGCGGCAAAATCCGCCTCAGCAGAAAGGCCGCCCTGGAGGAAATGGACGGAAAATAAGGAACTGCTCTGTTCCCCGTATTTCGTTTCCCTTCTGCAAAAGAAAAGGCAGATGAGATGCCGTGACAGAAATTCAAGCCCGGAGCTCCGAAGCCCCGGGCTTTTCGTTTTTTATGTTTTTCTACATTTTTACATTTTTTGTTTTTTTATCTGATTGTCATTGCGAAAGAATGTGATTCCCTGGGAAAACATCTTTTTTTCAATCGTTTTCAGGCATGCTGGTGGGGACCCGATGCGGTCTCGTCTGAAGAGGGCGCTGCCTTTCTCATTTTTAATGTAAGGGAAACGAATCATATTCATTTGCCTTCTTTTTCGGATTCTCAAATTTTTCTCAATTGATTGTTGAAAATAAGGGATTGAAAGAGACTTATTTTCTGTTTTATTCAGGGGGGGATAAGATCCCCGGAGCCATTCTCATCAGGAGAGACCCCTTACTTCCCTGAAAAATCCATTTATTTGTTATATCTCTATACAGATCTCTGGACGATGATTCCTGATGATTGAAACACAGCACGGCTGCACTGCAGTGCAGTACCAGCGGCGCCATGTCTGAGAAATGTGAGGCGCCCGTCTTCAAATCATTCGAGAGAGGGGGGGTCCTTATCATCTTTCTTCTGTTCCGCCTCTCCTCTTTCACCCGCGCAGAAGGAAGGGGGGGGAAGAGGAAGCATTTTTTTGCATTTCCTTTCCCCCGGTTGATTTCGGGAACTCAAATCATCCGCATCTCATTTTCCATTTCACTTCACCGGGAATACCCTCTTTTCCTGATCCGGCTTTGTTGTCCCATGATGTTTTTCAGAAATTCCTGATTTCCTCCGGGAGGCGGGATGCCGGAGAATGGGCCTTGGGGAGGAAAAGTTGTCAGTTTTCCTCTTCCCCGGAAAAGCGATCCAGGAGCCGATCCCGGAAGAGCTCCGCAGCTCTGGAAAAGACCTGATATTTTTCCCAGACGATGTTCAGGCCGGACTCCAGTCTCGGCTCCAGCGGACAAAAGCAGAGTGCGCGGTTGCCGACGGCGTCGATCAGTCCGTCGAGCGCGAGCGCGTATCCGATCCCCGATTCGACCATCAGCGCGGCGTTGTAAATGAGATTGTAGGTGGCGACGATATTGAGTTTTTCAAAACTTCTCCCGAACCATTCGGCATACGCGTTTTTCACCGTGCTCTGCCGGATGTTGATCCGGGAGCAGATCAGCGGGAGATTCTGAAGGTCGCGGAGTGTCACGCTCTTTTTTTCCGCAAGCGGAGAATCCTTCCGCATGACGATTCCCCAGACATCGCGAACCGGAAGCGCAACGGAATCGTATTTTGAAATATCCACCGGCTGGATCAGAATGCCGAAATCAAGAATCCCCTTGTCGAGCCGTTCCACAACGTCTTCGGCATTGCCGCTGTATAGGTTGTAACGGATATCGGGGTATTCCTTCCGGAGTTCTCCGATTGTTTCGGCGATCAGGCGCATGGCTTTGGATTCGCCGCCGCCGATATGGACGCTGCCGCCGATGTTTTCACCCATTGCGTTGAAATCACCTTCGGTCCGGTTGACGATCTCCAGAATCTCTTCCGCGCGTTTCCGCAGGAAATGGCCTTCGGGCGTCAGCGTGATGGTGCGGTTGCTCCGCAGGAAAAGCTGTTGACCAAGTTCCTCCTCCAGATCCTGAAGCTGGCGCGACAAGGTCGGCTGCGTCACATGAAGAAATTTCGCCGCGCCGACGATCGTTCCCTCTCTTGCAACCGCGAGAAAATAACGCAACACTCTGATTTCCACCGAACACCTCCTTGAGTTTCACTTTCAAAAAGAATAGCATCCCAATCCATGCCCGTCAAGCATAGATGAGTATAATAAATAAGTATTTGTTATTGATTGAAAATCGAATATAATAAATAACGAGAACCAGAAACGGAGGTGGATCAGGAAAAGTCGAAGATCGGATCTCATATCGGTGATTCAAACGGAAAACCCATAAAAAAACGAGGGGAAGAATGCGGAAACTGTTTTTCATCGGAATGCTGTTTTCTCTCTTTCATTTTGTCAATCAGCTGGAGGCGGAGGATGATATGAAACCGTTGAAGGAAAAGGAAGAAAAACTGATCGAAATCTCGATGTACACGGCACGCGGAAACATGCCGGAACTCAAAAAGGCTCTGGCCGCCGGACTCGATGCCGGACTGAGCGTGAATGAGATCAAAGAAGTTCTTGTTCAGCTTTATGCGTATTGCGGCTTCCCGCGCAGTCTGAATGCGCTCGGGAACTTCATGGCGCTGCTGAACGAGCGCGAGGCGAAGGGAATCCGGGATGCCGCGGGAAAACTCCCCGGGCCGCTCCCGGAGGGAAAGAGCATTGACTTCGGAACCGCAAATCAGACAAAACTTTGCGGCGCGCCGGTCAAAGGCGCACTCTTTGAGTTTGCTCCGGCGATCGACGAGTATTTGAAGGCGCATCTCTTCGGCGACATCTTCAGCCGGGACAATCTCGACTGGCGGACCCGGGAACTTGCCACCATCGCCGCACTCGCCGCAATGGAGGGGGTCGAAAGCCAGCTTGCCTCGCATATTGCAATCGGCAAACATAATGGCGTAACCGAAGCCCAGATCAGCTGGATTCTCAAATTTATAAAAGGGAATTCCCTGAGCGCGTTCCCGCGCGGCGGAGCGAACACGGCGTATGCAAAATACTTCAGCGGCAAATCCTACCTTGCTCGCCTGACGAAAGACAACCGTCTGAATGTTCCGCTTTCCAACGTGACCTTCGAGCCATCCTGCCGCAACAACTGGCACCGGCATACGGGCGGACAGCTTCTGATCGCGGTCGGAGGAATCGGCTTCTATCAGGAACGCGGGAAAGAAGCCCGGAAACTTCTGCCCGGCGACATCGTCGAAATTCCGCCGGACGTCGATCACTGGCACGGCGCGGCTCCCGAGAGCTGGTTTTCGCACCTCGCGGTCGAATGCAATCCGGAAAGCAACAAAAACACCTGGCTCGAACCGGTTTCCGACGCCGATTACAGCAAGGCGACTTCAGGCAAATGAAGATGGATTCGGAACACATGCAAGGAGAGAAAGATTTCTCTCTGCTCCGCAATCTCAGAGATGCCGGATGCGGACCGCTTCTGATTGAGAAAATCCTTGCCCTGCATGAAGACGGCAAAATCCGGGAAGAGATGCGTCTTCTGGCGGCACAGCGCGTCATTCTTCTGAAAAAAATGCATGCGGCACAGGAAAAGATTGATTGTCTGGATTATCTTGTCTTTCATCTGAGACAGGAAAGCACCATTCTCACAAGGAGGAAACAATGAAAAAGAAAACAATGGCACTGATGATGGCAGCCGCATTTTTCGGCGCGGCCGGATCCTCGGCGGAAAACGTGAAAATGCAGAAGGCGGAAACGGAGCCGGGCAAAATCCTGATCGCCTATTACTCGTGGAGCGGCAATACCCGTTACGCGGCGGAACAGATTCAGAAGATGACCGGGGGGACGATTTTTGAAATCAAACCAGCGAAGGCGTATCCGTCCGACTACAGCGCGTGCGTCGATCAGGCGAAACAGGAGTGCCGTGACGAGTTCAAACCGGAACTGGCAACGAAAGTCGCGGATTTTGCGAAATACGATGTCATCTTCGTCGGCACGCCGAACTGGTGGAGCACGATGGCGCCTCCGGTTCGGAGCTTCCTCTCCAGCTATGACTTCAGCGGCAAGACCGTGATTCCCTTCGTCACCCACGGCAGCGGCGGGATGGCCCGCTGCGAGCGCGATATGCAGAAAGCCTGTCCGAAGGCGGCATTTTTCGGAAAGGGCGGCGCGTTCTCCGGCGGAAGCATCCGGAATGCGGGAGATGCTTTGCGCAAGTGGGTCGATGAAGTCGTGAAAATCCGCAAATAATCGGGAGGATTCCCACCACCATGGCGAGAGTCTCAGGCAAAATCTCCCTGCTTCTCCTGACGCTGCTTGGCATTCTTCCCCTTGCCGCGGAAGATTCTGAAGATTTTTCAAAGGAGTCCATGACATTCCTTTCCGCACGTCCTGCCGGGGTACAGGAACAGAGCGCGCAGGCAGTACGCAATGCTCTTGACGGCAATCCCGAAGCATTGAATAAAATTCGCACCGGGATGCTTCAGGACACGGAAGCGCCCGCCGGGATCAGACTGGAGAACACCCATGTTGCCAATCGGAGAATCCGCTTCTATTTTCCCGGAAGCGTACCGGGAAAGGCGATCGTGCTTTATCTTCACGGCGGCGGCTGGACTCTCGGAGGATTGGAGGGGAGCGCCCGGTTCTGCGGCGATCTGGCAAAGGTCTCCGGGCTGGACGTGGCGACGCTCGACTACCGACTGGCTCCGGAACATCGCGCTCCCGCGGCGCTGGAGGACGTGCTTGCGGCAATCCGGATGCTCCGGGAGCGCGGATACCGGCGGATTTATCTTGCCGGCGACAGTGCTGGCGGCAATCTCGCCGCCAGCGCCGCATGGAAAGAGCGTTCGGGTATTGCGGGCGTAATCCTTTATTATCCGGTCGTGCTCGCGAAAAACGACCGTTCGGAATCATGGAGGAAATACGGAAAGGGATTCGGACTGGACGGAAGCCTGATGGAGGCGTTCAACGAATCGTATGCGCCGGGCGTTCTCGCGGACGATCCGGTGGTCTCTCCCCTGCTGGCAAAGGAGTTCTCCCTCTATCCGGAGACGCTGATCGTCGCGGCGGAGTGCGATGTGTTGCACGATCAGGGCAAGGCGTTTGCGGAACTTCTGAAAACGAACGGCATCCCGGTGACACATCGGACGCTTCCGGGGACGATTCATGCGTTCCTGACCTATCCGGGCATGGGAAACGCGTATCAGAAAGGTGTGCGTCTCGCAGCGGAATTCCTGAAAAAAAAGGAGGCTCAAATGAAAAACTGCATTACGCCGGAGAGCATCGTGCGGATCTCGCGGATCGAAGTCGACCCCGCGCAGCTTCCGGAATATCTTGCGCTGGTGACCGAATGCGGACGCGAATCCATGGTGAAGGAGCCGGGCGTCTATATGATGTATTCGATGCAGGAGAAAGCGCATCCGGAACGGATCACGATTCTGGAGATTTACGCGGACCGGGCCGCCTATGAGCATCATGTTCAGACGCCGCATTTTCAGAAGTACAAGCAAACAACGCTGAAAATGGTCAGGCAGCTGGATCTGCTCGATCAGAATCCGCTCGTCCCGGAAATGAGGATGAAGTGATGCCATGGACAGACGCGAATTTCTGAAAATGACACTGGCGGCAACGGCAGCTCTCGCCGGGAGTGCTGTTCTCGGAGGCACTCTGACACATGCAACCACAAACAGGAAAGGTGGAAAGATGAAAATACTGGTAATCACCGGCAGTCCCCGGAAGAACGGGAATTCCAGCACGCTTGCGGAACACTTCATCCGGGGAGCGGAAGAGGCCGGACACGAAGTCGTCCGTTTCGATGCCGCGTTCAAGGAGGTGCATCCCTGTATCGCCTGCAACAAATGCGGCATGAACGGAGAATGTGTGTTCAAGGACGATTTTGAATTTGTCCGGAAACACATCGTTGATGCCGGGATGCTTGTGTTCGCCACCCCGATGTATTACTTCGGCATTTCCGCACAGATCAAAGCGGTGATCGACCGTTTCTATGCGATCAACGGCTCGATCCATGTCCCGAAAAAAGCCGCGCTCCTGATGACCTATGCCGACACAGGCGCCCGGAAAGCGGAAGCGATTCTGTCGCATTATCAAACGCTTCTGGGCTATCTGGGCTGGAGTGATGCGGGGCAGGTAATCGCCCCGGGCGTCTGGCAGGCAGGCGCGGTCCATCATACAAAGTATCCGGAACAGGCGTATCGGCTTGGGAAAAGCATCCGGCAGTGAACGGGTGGGATTTCATCCGGTCACGGAAGAATCTTTCTCTCTCAGAAAACCAGTTATTGCAAGGAGGAGGAAACACGCGTATGAACAGACGTGAATTCCTGAAAAGCATTTTGACGTTTTCCGCTCTTTTCCCGATCTCCCGACTTCTGGCGGGAACCGCAGCAGGGACTTCCGCCTCCGCAGGCACCGGCGCAAGCGCGGGCGCAGCCCCGGGAAAGGAGGGGATCCCGAAGGTGTATTTCACTTCGGAAATCTCTCCGGAATCCGTGATCCGCATGTACGGGGTTCTGGGGCTTCCGCTGCCGGGGAAGGTGGCGGTGAAGGTGCATTCCGGGGAAAAAGGGAATCAGAATTATCTTCGTCCGGAATTTCTGCGTCCGATGGTGGAAGCGGTCAGGGGGACGGTCGTGGAGTGCAACACCGCGTACGAGGGAGAGCGGAATTCCACAGGGAAACACCGGAAACTCCTGGAGGAGCATGGATGGACGAAGCTCTTCCATGTCGATCTGATGGATGCTGAAGGACCCGATATGGAACTGCCCGTTTCCGGGGGAAAGATCCTGAAACGCAATTACGTCGGGAAGAATATGGCGAACTACAACTCCATGCTGGTGCTCTCGCATTTCAAGGGGCATCCGGTTGCGGGGTACGGCGGAGCGCTGAAACAGCTTTCCATCGGCTGCGCTTCGACCCGGGGGAAAGCGCTGATCCATTCGGGCGGAGTATCCGGAGACCAGGTGGAATGCTGGAATCACATGGCTTCTCCTGAGGTGTTCGGAGATGCCATGGCGGAAGCGGCGGGGACAATCGTCGATTATTTCAA
This sequence comes from uncultured Victivallales bacterium, assembly GCA_934644965.1. Lineage (GTDB taxonomy): Bacteria > Verrucomicrobiota > Lentisphaeria > Victivallales > UBA1829 > CAJMAW01. Next base: position 37,932 of record CAKUDG010000017.1, read on the forward strand.
GGGCAGAATCGCCTTTGTCAATATGCTCTGCAATCTTTCAGTCGACTGCGACTGCTGTGCCGTGGCGGAAAATCCCTGCATGAAGGATATCGGAATCCTTTCCTCTGCCGACCCCGTCGCGCTCGATCAGGCATGCATGGATCTGATCCGCAACTCAAACGATCCCGGGCGCGATCATTTTCTTGAGCGGGTGGACTCCCGGAAAGGAACCCGGGTCATCGACAGCGCCGCGGCAGGAGGAGTCGGGAAGAAACAATACCATCTCGTCAGAATCGCCTCCTCCTGAACTTTCACCTTTCCCCGGGCGCTTGTCTCCTCCTCCTCCATTCCCCGCGTCCGGGGGCGCGCTTTCCGCTGCTGGGAAAATAGGCCGAAGCGGAAGAAGAGCTTCCCCTCCCCCGGGAAAGAGAACCGTGCGGAAGATGGATCCGACGGGTCGGAACAGACAGTTTCAGGAAGACGCTCTTTCAGAGATTCAGAACCTCTTTCTTCCTTTTTCCTTTGCCCGGGCGAGGGCGGAGGAGAGAGAACGTTTTTCCTGAGATAGGCGGTTTTCTCCAGGGGATCCGGAGCTTTTCCCATCTCCGCTTCCTCCGGGAATCCCGGAGCCCGGAGTCAGGGCGGGAGGATGAGCGGACTCCTTCCCTCCGTTTCCGCTTTCCGCCCCCTTTTCTTCTTCGGGATCGGAGAGGGGCTTCCCCTGACGTTTCCGGAGACGCGGGAGCCGGAGCGGCCAGAAATTGCGTCTGCCTTTTTCTGTTCCGTCCGTTTTTTTTCTTTCTTTTCTTTCCCCTGCATCCGCATTCGTTGCAATGGCTTCTTTTATCTGCCGGAGGATCGGGAGCCTTCCCAGTCCGAGACGGAGCCAGGCGATTTCCAGCAACAGAAACAGCGCCGCCAGAAACGCCGCAAGATGATGAAGTGGAAGGCTTCTTTGCTGCGGGCGGATATCCCGGAAGATTCCCTCCATGTCCAGACGTTCCTTCCCGCCGGTGGTTTCCGCGATGCGTTCGAGCGTTTTCCTGCCGCGTGCGGGATCGGTTTCAGGGCGGAACTCCTCCGGATAAATCCGGGTGAACACGCCCGCAGGAACGGCATGGGAACCGGAAAGTGGCGAAGAGAGGGACGAGGAGAAAGACGAGGACGCATCCGGCGCAGATTTTTCCTCTCTGAATCGTGTTTCCACAAAGCAGGAAAGAATTCCCGATTCGGGGAGGGGGATCTGACAACGCAAAGTATCTTTGGTGCTCCATTCAAAGGGGAAAGACCTGCTTTCCGTTGTTTCCGCATCTTCATGAATTGTGCGGAGTTCAGGCAGGGAGATGAAAGGGTCCCGCTTCCGGTCCGGATCGAGTTCCAGCGTGATGAGCGCAGAGCCGTTCAGGGATTCGGAACGAACGAAGAACGCGTCTCCGGGGAGGTCTTCCGCTTTTCCTGCGAGCCAGCGGAGAACGGAAAGGTAGATTTCCGAACTTCCCTTCCAGGCGGCAAAGGGGCCGGAAAATTCGCCGTCGACTTCATTTGTGAAGACGGCCACGCGCCCGCATCCCCGCTGCCAGAATGCCATGACCGGAGCCCGGAAGGAATCGCCCGTAATGAGTCCGGCGGATGCGCCGGGCTTGAGATAGGTGAGATTGAATCCGCCGATATCCGGAGGATCTCCGGGAGGTGGAGGCAGGAGGAGGAGGAGATCTTCCGATTTCAGGACAGGTGTCCGATCCGTCTGAAACGCGTTGCGGAAGATGCTGATCGCCTCCTGGGAGAAGAGGCGCGGCAGTTCCATGGGTGTTTCCGCGAAATGGAGATTGCCGCCGCCGAGTTCGGCGATTTCACTCAGGAGCTGGGCGTCCGAGTCCAAAGGGGTCCCGAGCCCGATGACGCTCAGGGTGATGCCGTTGGAGCGGAGGTGCCCGATGAGTTTTCTGTATTCGCCCGGCTCCTCTGAATCCGAGGCGTCTGCAAAAAGAATGATGTGCCGTGTGCCCGATTCCTCCGTCAGGAGCATGGCGGCCGCCCGGCTCAGGGCTTCAAAGACGTAGATTCCTCCGCCCATTGCCTGGATCTGGCGGATTCTGCCTGCCAGGGAGGGCTTTTCGTCTTCCCTGACCGCGACGAGAGGCAGAACAACGTGAGCTTTGGAGTCAACCGCCAGGACTCCAATCCTGTCTCCATCGGAGAGCAGCTCCAGAAGAGAGGCCGTTCCGTGATTGGCAAGGTCCATTTTCGTCCGGCCGTCCGGAGTTCCCGCGGACATGCTTCCGCTCCGGTCGAGAGCCACGATCACCGAGGTCTTCAGACGGCGATGCTCCTTCCGCAGCTCCATGCTCACCGGCAGCACGGACTCCAGAGGAGAGGCAAAATACCCTCCGGTTCCGAAACTTGTACGTCCTCCGGTCATCATCAGCGCTCCACCGGCGTCCTCCACAAAGTGCTTCAAGGCGGTCTGTCCGCGGAATCCGATTTTGTCCGCGGGGACGTTCTCAAGCACCACCGCGCTGAAACGGGAGAGGACGGCGGAAGTCCATTCCATTTTTTCCGGCGGGATGGCCAGAACGCTGAGACCTCCCTCCCGGGCCAGCTCCGGGAAGCGCGACTGCCCGGCCCCGACGATCAAAACCGGTTTCGGCCCGTCCACCCGGGTCACCGCCCGTGCAACATTGTTTTCCGGATGCGGATCCCCCGCAGCCGGGCCGATCTGTAAACGGTAGACGGCGTTCCCCGCACGCTCGATCCTGTCCTGGAAAGACAGGCGGTGTGTTCCCGCTTTCAGGGGAATCTTCCCGGAGGCGACAACGGTTTCCGTATCGCGCGTCAGCTGATATTCCAGAATCCCGTCCGCAGGCAGAATGACCGAAGCTGAAAACTGGAAGGCCTCTCCGGGCGCGCTTTCCAGAGGCGCGTCCAGTGAAAGCACCGCCATGTCGTTCCCGGAAGAGGCGGAATCCATGAGACGGTAGTCGATCGGAATTCCGCGTCCCGCGGCCAGGGCGGCCGCGTCGAAAGGCGGAACCCCGTTCCAGAGTCCGTCGCTCAGAATGAGAATCCTCCCCCCGCCTGCTGCTCTCCATCCCGGCGCTTCCGCTCCTCCCCCTGTGAAGGCCAGAGCTTTTTCCAGCGCGTCCGCCAGATTGGAGGAAGTTCCCGAATGCCAGGCTCTGAAATTTTCAAATGCGCTGTCTTCCGCAGATTTCTCCAATGCGCTTTCCCCGGAAAAGGAAAACAGTACAAGGCGGTCCTGCGGAGAACGGGTTTTCTCCAGAATCCCGATCAGTTCCTTCTGATGTTCCCCCGCTTCCGGAGACAGGGACAAAGAACGGTCCGCCAGCACGAGAAGAGTCCCTCCCGGACGCTCCAGGCAGAGCCTCGGCTCCGCCAGCGCCAGAATGACCAGGATCATCCCAGCAAAACGCAAAAGATCCGGAATCTTTTCCCGGGTCCGCAGAAAGAAATACCACCCCGGAATCACCGGGAGCAGCAGTATCAGCCAGAAGGAGGAGAGAAATTCAAGATGCATGATGGAGTTTCTCCTTCTCTTTTCCCTTCCCCCCGGACCGGAGGATCAGTCCCGCGCGCAGTGCCAGAAGCGCCAGAGCCGCCAGGAGGAACATCCAGGCGTCGTCCCTGCGCAGAAGCCGTGCTCCGATGGAATCCGCAAGCGCTCCGCCTCCCGGAGCGATTTCGGCTTCCGCTCTTCCGGAAACCGATCCGGAAAGATCGGATTCCTCCGGAGAAACGCGCAGAACGGAAAGCATTCCCAGGTCTTTTCCCGTTTTCCCGTCGGAGACTCGGTACAAGCCGGGCGCATCCGCCAGAAATTTCCCTTTTCCCTCCCGGAGAGGCACGTGCGCGCTTCTCCCCTCATCATCCGCGGGAAACAACGCATCTTCCTCTTCATTTGTTCCTTCTTCCGTCTTTCCTTCCGCTTCTTTCGGCGGATTCTTTCCCCGCTTTTCCATTGCCGGATTCCCGTTTCTTCCGCTTCCGCCGACGGCAGAGAATGCCGCGGGACGGATTTCCAGGACCTCTCTCCCCGGAAAACAGCATTCGACAATTTCACCCTGTCTGAGATTCCTTGCCGCAAAGCCCTCCATGTCCTTTTTCCGAAGCTCCATGAGATTCCTCATGAGAAGCGGCCAGAGCGCCGTCCTGTGGAGATTCGACCGTTCCGGAATGTAATTCATCAGGAAAGCCTTCGGGGCTCCGGGCAGGAGAATTTCCCCCAGAAGAGGCACCCCGCCGCAGGAGAGCAGCGGAACAGCCTTCCGTGAACTCTCCGGAGAAAAAATCCCGGGAACAACCGCCCAGCGGAAAAAATCCCGGAAGGAAAGATCCTTCAGAAGCGGATGTCCCTTCTCCGGAATATAGGGACCATGAAAGATTTCAGCTTTTCCCGGATCTCCGGAAAGGAAAAGCATTTTCCATGCGCCGGGGATCGGAATGCCTGCGGGATTGTCCGTCAGAATCAGATGCGCCTTGTCCGGGGAGGAACGCAGAGCCTCCGGTTCGAGGGCGCGGAGAGTCTTTTCCGCAAGAGATTCCAGAGGGGAATTCTTCCGGAAATCAAGTCCGATCCTCAGCGGCGGACGGGCGTCTGAAAGGAGGATGACGGAATCATCGCCGGCCAGAGCGCCTCCAGGACTCAGCCTTACGAGGAAAGGAGCCGACGTCATGCGCGGAAAACGGAAGACGGCATGCACCCTTTCCCGTGCTTCAGCGGAAAGTTCCTGCTCCGCCACAGGAAGCCCGGAAAAGGACCCCGCATCCTGTCCCTCGAAAAAAGAGAGTTTCAAACGGACGGGGGAATCGGAGAAATTGACCGCTTCCACAAAGAACTCCTCCTGGAAATTCTCATAATCACGCCGTCTGGAGGCATTGACAATTCCATAATTCGGTTCATATCCACCGACGGCCCGCCAGTCCACTTCCGGCGGCTTCTTCCATCTGCTTCCATTCCCCCCATCCCCCCCTTCTTCTTTTTCTTCCTCCCCTCCATTCATCAGGGAGGAATCCTTTCTGACCCGTTCCGGCATGAAATCACTGAAAAAGAGGATTCTTCCTTTGCCGGAAGCAATCAGGGAAGCCAGGGCGAAACTTTTCCTGAAGTCGTGGGCTCCGTGCCGGGGAGTCCAGCTCTCGATCCGGGAGACGGCCTCTTCCCAGGAGATCGGGACAAGATTGGCAGCAACGGGATGCGGACCTGTGAAAATCAGCACAATTCCATCCTGTTTCCCCGCCTTCGCCATGGCAAGGAACTCTTTCCTGACGGCTTCCTTCACGGATTCCCTGCCCATCGAGGCGGAACTGTCCAGAATGATCACGATTTTTTCCGCTCTTCCCGCATCCGAACAGCCCGGTCCCGCCGCTGCGCAGACCAGACAGGAGGCGGCAAGCAGTTCCAGCAACAGAAGAAGATTGTTTTCCAGACGGGAAAAGCGCCTCCCTTCCCCTGCCGATATTCCGGGCGAACGCCAGAGAAAGAGCGCGCTCACTTCCTTTCTGCGGTATCTCCGCCTGAGCCAGTACAGCGCCAGAATGGCTACAGGGAAAAACACTCCGCTCCACAGGACCGCCGTCAATGAAAAACTCATGGAAACGCCTTTCCCCGATTCGATTCAACACTTCTGTTCCGCCTGCTGCCGCGGCGGCACATCCCTTCTCTCCCCGCCGTCGTTCGCTCAGGCGATGCCGCAGATGCCGCAAATTCGCTAATTTTAATAAAATAAAATGGAAATACAATCCTGGATTCCGTTCCGGAGGAACAATACCCCTGGAAAACTCCGATGCAAACGCCTGGAAAGTGATTTCCTTTGAATTTTGATTCTGAAAAAGGAAGCAGTTCCCCCTCCCTCTCAGGCTGTTCTTCTGCAGTTTCCCTGCAGCGGGGGGATGAAAAGCGCTAGGAGAAGGGGAAAAAAAGAGCGCGTGATTTCGTGTCAGACATTGCGCCGCACAGCCTGCCGGCGGAAAGGATTCCACCGACACATGAAAATTCAGGATCCCCGCCAGAGAGGACTTCTCCGGCATTTCCTCCGGAATCCTTCCGGGAAGGAAGATCCGGAAAAATTTTTTCTTTTTTTGCATTTTTTACAATAAACGGACTGGAAAAGACGTTAGAGAAGTGTTACAGGCACCGTAAAAAACAGGAATCATCTTTCAACCAGTAGTGGAGAATCCCCTCTTATGAAACAGACTTTTGCATTGCTGCTTGCAGTCTGCCTGACTGCGGGAGCCGTCATCGCACAGGACAATCCTGCGGACAACAACACGGAAAATCAGGGAAGACGCTCCTCCCAGCGTTTCAGGCAGCGCGGTGGCGAACGGAACGGCAACGGACCCGGCATGATGATGAGAATGCCCGGTCCTTTCCTGAACGGAATGTCTCCCTCTCAGGATCCGCGCGCGGAAGCGGAAGCAAAAATCAAGGAGAAATTTCCGGCGGAATATACGGAAATAGTCAAACAGCGCAAGGAACTGGAAGAGAAACTTCAGGCGCTTGCGGGGAAAGCCGGAGTGAAGCTTCCCCTCTCCGAAGAGGCAAGACGCGAAAAGATGGAGAATTTCCGGACGAAATATGCCAAAGAACTTTCCGAAATAGAAACCCTCCGCAAAAGCGATCCCCGGGAAGCCATGGAAAAGATGCGCGCACTCCTGGAAAAGGAGGGGCTTGACATGCCCTTCAACAACCTGCACGGCCGCAGAAGTTTCCGAGGAAACGACAACGACAGGAGGGACGGTAAGGCGGAGGACGGCAATTCTCTTCCCCCTCCCCGCGTCAACCGGATGGAGGAAATGCGCGAAGAGCTGAAAGCCAGATATCCGGAAAAATTCGCTCAGGTGGAATCTCTCCGGGAGGAAAACCCCCGGGAATACCGGAAACAATTCATGGAACTTGTGAAGCAGTACAACCAGGATAAAAATACCGCGAAGTAAGGTTGGTCGCAGAGTCGGAAGCGGAAGAGGAAGATCATGCGTCTGGTTCCAGGGAATGAATATTTCATCATCAGTTTTTCATCCGAATGGATGCGCTGCTGCCGTTTCCGGAAAAAGGGGGGGTATTTCCGTCTGCTGTCCCATGCGTCCGAGCCGGTTGTGTCTGACGGATCGTCCTCCCGTGCCGATGCGCTGCGCCGGGTCCTGAAGGAGACAGGCTGCGGAACGGACAGCCTGGTCATTCTCACAGGAGCCCTGCCGGGGGGAATGTTTTTCCGTTGCTCCGGCGTTTCCATGCCTCTGAAGGATCAGAGGAATGCCGTGGAATTTGAACTGCCGCAGAAGATGCTGAGCGTTCCTCCGGACTGCCGAATCCAGTTTCTTCCTCTGGAAACAGCAGACACCCTTCCCGGCGATGAAATCGGAATGAACGTATATGCCTTCCCCGGATCCGGCATGGACAGACTCGCCGCTCTGCTGACACAGGCCCGATGCAAAGCGGATGAGTTCCTGTATCCTCTGATTGCTCTGGAAGCCGGTGATCCGCCTGTTCTGCTTCCGGAACTGGAAAAGGATTTCTGTTTCGGCGGAGGTCAGTGGAAAGTCCCTCCGGCCGGGCGGAAGGAGATGGCGGAGGCGTGGAGGGAAAAGTTTGCAGCATGTCTGCAGCTTCCGGAAGGATTCCGGACGGAGGAGTATCTGGCCTGTCTGCTGGTCATGCGTGCCCTGCAGTCGCCTGCGCTGAAGCGGAATGAAGGGGGGGTCCGTGTGCTTCCCGCCGCGCTCCGGCCCAGTCGCTACCGTTTTCATCTGTTCATCACGATTGTGCTTCTTGTGCTGATCGCCGGAGTGGCGGTGCATGATCTCGCGGGAGCGTGCATGAAACGTTATGAGGAATACAGGGCTCTGGCGGCGGAAAGGAACCGTCTCCAGAAGAAGACCTCCGAACTGAAGGCCAAACGGAAAAATTCCGAAAAGGAATGGAAGGAACTCGGAAGGGTAACCAAACTCAAGGCGGGGGAAAGCAATCTGCTCGGCACGCTCGCAGACCTGACGGAAGTCCTGCCACCGGATGTTCTGGTGACAAGCCTGCGCCTGAATGAAAGCACCCTCAGCCTCACGCTGCAGACGGAATCCGAAACTCTGAACCTCCCCCAGACCCTGCGCAGACTCTCCCGCTGGAAAATCGGACAGCTCCAGCAGAGAAGAATGGACGATACCGTACAAATGATCACCCTCACCCTGATTCCATCGGAGGCTTCGGAATGATGAAATCCCAGTCTCTGAAAGCCTTGATGAAGACTCCCGCCGGCTATACGCTCCTGGTCTGTCTTCTCCTGATTCTGTGCAGCTGGATCTATCTGTTTTTCCAGTTCACCGGCGAGGCTGGCAACCTCTTCCCCGGCGACCAGGAAATCAGCGCTCTTAAAACCGAACTGGAAAAAGCCCGGACCGACTGTGATGCCGAAGAAGAAAAGATGCGCGCGGCTGAATCCCTGAAGAAACTCTATGCCGATCAGTGCGCCCGCTACTGGAAGGATGAAGCCTTCGGCGATGTGGAAACTTCCATGCGCGAACGGATTGCCGGGGCGGCTTCGGAAAGGGGAGTCCGCTTGAACAGTCTGGGATCGGTCCGTACCAGCCGCATCAACGGGGAACTCTCCTATGCGGAAATCGAAGTGTCGCTCTCGGACGGCTTTGAAGACATCATGAATCTGATCGCCGGAATCGCCGAACTGAAACCGGAGCTCTCCTGGAGAAGGATCGACATCCGGCCTGAATTCCGCCGCACTCCTCCTCCCGGCCGGGCCGAATCCGGAGGAACCGTGCAGGCGGAGGATACCGAACAGAAGTTCCGCTTCTCCGGAACGCTCCGTGTCATCTGCGTGGAAGATCAAAGCACAACCCAGGAAACGGAGGCAAGCGCACAATGAGAGCAGGTTTGATCATTCTGAACGTCCTTCTGATCACTGTCATCGCCTTCGGAGTTTTCGGACGCCTGGGAGGGGAGGGGAAAAATACAAGCGTCCAGGCCGTGAAGAAAAAGGCGAATCGCGCGAAAACAGATTCCCCCAGACAGGAAAAAACGGAAAAAACAAGCGTGGAACAGAATCCGGAAGCCCTTCTTGCCCAGATCGTCGAACACAATATATTCAATCCGGACCGCTGTCCGAATGCACGCGTCGCAGGACGTCGGAACAATGACAGAATTGAAATGACTCTGGTCGGGACCTTTGTCATCGGCACTCATTCCGGAGCGATCATTCTCCAGAAGAACAGCAGTCTCAATTCCATGCAGAACGCCAGACAGCTGATGATGCCGGGCGGTGCGCCTGGTTTTCCCCCCGGCGCATTCCCGATGCGCAATAATAACACTGTCGCTGGGAACTCGTTCCTGCAGAGGCGTTTCTCCGGAAGAGCGACTTCCCAGGGCGGCATCGTGCGGAATCCGGCAGGGGGGGAAAATGGAGATTTCTCCTCTTCCTCCGAGGTCGTGTATCAGCAGTATGTGCGCTGCGGGGAGACCCTGGCCAACGGCTATACTCTCCTCAGCGTCTCGCGCACAGGGGCGGTCCTGACGAAAGGAAGCGAGAAACTGGAACTGACTCTTCTGGAAGCTTCCAAAGCCGCGGGGGCCAATCCCGGAAACACAAATGCCTCTTCCGTCCTTCCTCCCGGCATGTTCCCCAACATGACGCCTGAAATGATGCGCATGTTCCAGCAGCGCAGAAACAGAATGATGAACTCCCCTGGAGGCGGCGCTCCTTTCGGAAACAACAGCCAGTGGAATGCTTCCGGCCGGAACAGATTCCAGCCTCAGGCGTCACCGGGAAGAAACCGCTGAAACGGGAACACAGGCATGAAAGAGACGCTTTCGCAGAAAGAGCGGAAATAAGAAGAGAAAACAACGTGAAAATCAGTCATCCGGCTTTGAAAACAGCTTTGAGAACAGAATTGAAAACAGTTTTGAGAACGGCGGAGGAACTATGAGCATACAGAAGAAATCTGCGGCGCGGCTCTTCGGGGCGCTGATTGCCGGGCTGCTGCTTGCAGCCGCAGGCGGTTGCCTGACGGATTCCGGAGAAGAACAGGACTCCTCTTCCGGGGAAGAGTCTGAAAAAGAACAGAACCGCTTCGCCTTCCTCCGCCCCGAGGAGGCTAAGGAACTGCGGACCGAACGGGAGGCTCTGGAACAGGAAGAAGTCGTCCAGACACCTCTCCCCCCCGGTGAACTGACCCCGGAACGTCTGAAACGCCTGGAAGCGCAGAAGAATACCGGACAATCCGGCGGAAGCAATCCCCCCTCCGCACGGAAACGCCCGGATCCGTTCTATGAAGAATTCATTCTGCTGGACGCGGATGAGAAACTGCCCGTCTCGCTCGTTTTCAACAGCGCCCCGCTCCTGGACGTGCTCCCCGCTTTCGCGGACGTCCTCGGATTCAATTTCGTGGCAGATCCCGAACTGAAGGGGACCATCACCATCAATCTGAATTCCACGATGAGCCGCAGGGAACTCTGGAACACCTTCGACAAAGTGCTGTCCCTTTCCGGAGCGGGCGCGGTGGTGAACGAATCGCTTCTCCGGATCGTGCCGCTTTCCAAACTCGCCCAGCAGCCGGACCTGGCGGTCTCGAGGGAGGAGGAGGCGGAGGTGTATTATTATCCGCTGAAGAATGCGACGGCAAAGGATGTCGTGACACAGATCAAGCCCTTTCTCGGGAAGGACAGCGTCTGTGTGGAACTGACGCGTCCGAACGCGGTGGTCGTCAGCGACGACCGGGCGAACATTCCGAAAATCCGCCAGCTCCTCGACATCATCGACCGCAACGGAAAGGGAAACTGGCCGCGCGCAGTCATCCGCTGCCACAACATTCTCCCGAGCAAGATCACCGATGAACTGAAAAACGTCATGCCCGTTCTCGGGTTCAACGTGTTGCAGGTCACAGACAAGACGGAACAGCCGGGATCGATCCAGCTTTCGGCCATCGACCGTCTCCAACTGATTGTGGCGTCCGCTGCGACGGAGGAAGCCGTCACGGAAATCCGCAACTGGGTGGAAATTCTGGACAGTTCCGACTCCCTGGATCAAGAACGGGTCTTCGTCTACCGCGTCATGCACGGTAAGGCCGATCAGCTTCTGAACGCCCTGGCCGTCATCTACAACACGCAGGGCTCCTCCCTGACCATCGACGAAAGCACGGGCAACGAGCGCACCGAAACCATCTCGAACACCCCCTCCGCCAACAGAAGAAGCAGCACAAGTGCTTCCAATTCCCCGAATGCGGCAACAAGAACCAATACCGTCAACAGCGCCGCCAACACGGAAACCGATCAAACGTCCAGCATTTTTGAAAAGGAGGTCCGGATCTTCGCCGACGGCGTGCTGAACCGTCTGGTCATCCGCACGAATCCGCGGACCTACGCCTCCATCAAGGCGCTTCTGGACCGTCTTGACATTGTCCCGGCGCAGGTCCTTCTCCAGGTTCTCGTCGTGGAAGTGACTCTGACCGAATCCACCCAGTTCGGACTGGAGCTCTCCGGAGCGGCCAAGGCCGGCGGCGACAACCTGGTCTTCGGAAACAATTATTCAAACCTGAATCCCGATCTGACCGGAAACCCCGTGGGCGCCACCAAGGAGGACGGACTCTCCTTCCTCCTCAGCGACAGAGACAACCCCCAGAATAAATTCGGCTACATCCGCGCTCTTGCCGGAAACGGTCTGGTGAAAGTCGTGGCCTGTCCCCAGGTGCTGGTCTCCAGCCATACGGAGGCGGAACTGAAGGTCGTCGAAGACGTGCCTTATGTGGCTTCGGCGCTGACGGACACGGCGTCCACCTCCTCCACTTCCACCGCCTTCACCAGCCAGATCGACTATCAGGAAGCGGGCGTCATCCTCACAATCACGCCGCAGATCACCAGCACGGACCTGATCTCCCTGGACATCACCCAGACTCTTTCCAGCGTCCTGACCAATTCCTACACCACCGTCGACGCCCCCGTCTTCCCCACCCGCGAAATCACCACCAACATGACCATCCGGAACGGACGGACCATGATCATCGGCGGACTCATCCAGGAAAAGAAAACCGACAACCTTTCCAGCGTGCCGATCATCAACAGCATCCCCTTCCTCCGCCGTCTCTTCGGCAGCACGGACGCTTCCGTCGAACGTTCCGAGATCCTGGTCCTGATCACCGGATACATCATTGATGAACAGAGCAAGGTCGAAGAAATGATCAAGCGCTACAACGACGCCGTCAAGGCTTTGAATGATTTCGACGACAATCTCGGAGATCGTCCCGGCGCCGGGAAACGAGTCACCCTTTACGAAAAAATCAGCCAGTCGGGGATATGACACAGCCATGACCGATGATTCCTCCTCTTTGACAGCTCTGACAGCCAGCCGGAAAACTCCGGATACGGATGACGGGCCTCATCCTCCGTCCTCTCCGGCGCTTCCCTCTCCTGCCGCGGGCCATTCCTTTGAAGAATGCCATCGCCGCCTTCAGGCGGAACTCTCTTCCTTCAGGACGGAAGAATCCAACTCCGCCCCTTCCGGCGGCAATGAGGATTCCCCGGACTGGATCAGGGCGCGCGCACAGGACGCCGCTCTGGTCCAGTCCGGCGTTCTGAGCGAATTCCAGCTGGCCGATCTCTATGCCCGCGCCTACGGGAAACCCGCCGTCGATGAAAATGAACTCCGCCAGCCGGAACCCTATCCGGACTGTCCCCTGGAGTTCTCCAATGCGAATCTCTGTCTTCCTTACGAATGGAACGGGGAAAGCATCACCTTCCTGGTGGCGGATCCCTACGGACTGGAACAGCTGGAGTTCCTTGTACACAGGACCTGGTCCATGGGAATGGATTTCCGCTTCGTTCGCAGGACCTTTCTCGAGCGCATGCTCAGCAAGCTCCAGAATCTGGAGCAGGACGCCCAGCAGACGCCCGATGCCGCCGAAGACGAAAACGCCTTGCGTTCCATGGCGGGCGAAGCAAGAATCGTGCGGCTCGTGAACGACATCTTCAGCCGGGCCATCGAATCGGGAGCCAGCGACATTCATATCGAACCTGGCGAGGATCTCGTCTCCGTCCGCTGCCGCATCGACGGCGTACTGACGGAAATCCTGAGCTGTCCCCTGAACCAGTTCCCCGCAATCGCCTCGCGCATCAAACTTCTCGGGGGGCTGAACATCGCCGAAAGCCGTCTGCCCCAGGACGGGCGCACCAATGTCCAGCTCGGGCATCTGACTCTGGACATGCGCATCAGCACAATTCCGATCCTCACAGGAGAAAGCATTGTGCTGAGGCTCCTCAATCAGGAGAGCATCGCCTTTGACCTGAAAACACTCGGGATGTCCGACATTCATCTGCGGGAGTTCCAGCGTCTGATCCGCATTCCTCACGGGATGATCCTGGTGGTGGGCCCCACCGGAAGCGGAAAAACGACCACGCTTTACAGCGTCATCAGCCAGCTGAACGATCAGAAGAAGAAGATCATCACGGTCGAGGACCCCGTGGAATACAAAATGGCGGGACTCTGCCAGATGCAGGTCAATCCGAAGATCGGGGTCACCTTCGCTTCGGGACTGCGTCATATTGTGCGTCAGGATCCGGACATCATCCTGGTCGGGGAAATCCGCGACAGGGAGACGGCGGACATCGCCGTCAACGCCGCTCTCACGGGACATCTGGTGCTGAGCACACTGCACACAAACGATGCGGTCGGAGCGGTGACGCGTCTCCTGGATATGGGGCTGGAACCGTTTCTGGTGTCGTCGGCACTTTACGGGGTGCTGTCGCAGCGTCTTGTGCGGAAGATCTGTCCTGAATGCCGCGGGGAGGCGCGTCCCGTCAAATGCCGGCGCTGCGGAGGAAGCGGATTCAAGGGACGTTCCGGCATTTTTGAACTGCTCTTCATGAACGACGAACTCCGCGCAGCGGTCAACCGCAACGCTTCAAGCTCGGAGCTGGAGGCAATCGCCATCCGGCACGGCATGACCACGCTCAAGCAGGACGGCGACTCGAAGGTCAGGGCCGGAATCACCACCGCTGAGGAACTTTCACGTTCCACGGCGGAACTCTGATCCCCCCTCCTCCGCGGAAGATGAAGAAAGTGAAGAAGGAGAAAAAGGAGAAAAAGACCGGATCATGGCGCTTTACCGATACATCGCTGCCGCAAAAGGCGATCCCCCTCACGAAGAACTCATTGAGGCGGACAGCAGAGACGAAGCTCTCGGGAAACTCCGTTCCAGGCGGATGACTCCCGTACGTTTCTGCGGCGAAGTCTCCATGGCTTCCGGCGGCGGGTTCAGCCTTTCCCTGAGCCGGAGAAACCGCATTGACACCTATGAATTCACGCGTCAGCTCACGCCTCTTCTCAACTCCTACATTCCTCTGGAACGCGCGCTCGGAATCATCGCCGAAAGCACGGAGGAGCCCTCCCAGCGCGCCCTGGTCAACAGCATGCGCCAGGGACTCCATGAGGGGAAAAAATTTTCCGAACTGGTCCGGTCAAACGGAAAACTGTTCCCCGGCTATTATGCCAATCTGATTGAAAGCGGTGAGGAAACCGGATGTCTGCCCGAAGTCATGACTCATCTGCTCAAATTCATGAGCGAGAGCCGGGAACAGCGGAACTTCATTGTGTCAAGTTCGATTTATCCGCTGGCGATCCTTTCGGTCACGCTGATTGTGACGGTGCTGCTGTTCACGGTGTTCGTCCCGAAATTCGCAAAGATCTTCACCGACACCGGGCGCGAACTGCCGCCTTCGATGAATTTCCTGATGGGTCTGAGCCATTTCGCGGCCTGGGCGTGGTGGATGCTCCCGCTGGGGGGGGTGCTGGTCTACTTCCTTCTGCTCAGGGTGTTCGGAAGGGAAAGGCTGCGGGAGAAACTTTGCTCCATTCTGCTGTCCGTCCCGCTTTTCGGGAAGATCCTCATTGATCTGGAAATGAGTCGATACATCCGCACTCTGGCCATCCTGATCGCGAATCATGTGGAAATTATCCGGACGGTCCGGATTGCGGGGCGCATCATCGGGAATCCGGTCATCGCACGCGATTTTGAATCCATCGGGAGCAGTCTGAAGGGAGGGCAGAAACTTTCCGCCGCCCTGAACGGAAACCGTTTCATCCCCAGGGAAATGGTCCCCATGCTCCGGATCGGGGAGGAATCCGGGACCGTCGGGACGATGCTCGAACGCATCGCAGACAATCTGGAAAGCGACACGCGTTTGAAAATCAAACGCCTTCTGAGCCTCTTCGAACCTGCGGTCATCGTCTTTCTTGCCGCGGTCGTTCTGGTGGTGGTGGCCTCCATCTTCGTGGCCATGATGGAAATGAACACCATCGGATGAACAGGAGGAGAAAAAAAGAAAGTCCGCGGCTCCTTTCAGGCGGAAATACGGAGCAAGGAGCCTCCTCAGGCCGGAGCCAGTGCCCGGGAGCAGAACTGAAAAGAATGGATTCATTTCGCCAACAACTTTGCAGCAACATAAAAAAACAAGGAGACGACATTCTATGAAAAACACAAAAAGAATCCCGCGGTGGAACGGAAGAGGCAAAAGAAGGCCTTTCACGCTGATCGAACTGGTGGTGGTCATCGTCATTCTGGTCACGCTCGCATCCATCGCGACCCCGATGTACATGAACTATACGAAAAAGGCCAAGATCGGCGCCGCGACCACCCAGGTCAAAATGCTCAAGGAAGCCCTGACCGGATACAAACTCGACGTCGGAAGCTATCCGGACTCCCTGGAAGGACTGATCGAAAACACCTCCTCCAGCGAAAAATGGGACGGCCCCTATCTCGATCCCCCGAAAATCCCCCTGGATCCCTGGGGCAATGAATACGTCTACGTCCATCCGGGCGAGCACGGCGATTTTGATCTCTCCTCCTACGGCGCCGACGGCCAGAGCGGAGGAACCGGAGAAAATGCGGACATCAACAGCTGGGAATAAAGGAAAGCTTTTCTCCTTCTCCTCATCCTCCCTTTTTTCCCTCTCTCTTTCTTCCCCGCACAGGAAAATGAAGAACGCCATCATCCCACTCAGAAGAAGAATCTTTCCCGGACAGCGGAACACGCCCTCACGGATCAGGGGCTTCACCTTGCTGGAGCTGATCGTTGTCATTTCCGTGATGCTGCTTGTGCTGGGGCTTGCCGTCACTTCGTTCCGGGGGGAGTCTCCGGCGAGGCTGCTGGAGCGCTCCACTCTGGAATTCGAATCGTTCTGCGCCGCAGTGCGCTATCAGGCCATGGAGAAGGGTGAAGACCGGATCGTGGTCTTCGTCCCTGAAACGCGCGTATTCCGGATGCGGATCCCCGCGCCCTCCGCTGACGATGAGGATGGAAACGGAGCATACGGGGAAATCTTCTTCCCGAACGGGGAAAACAGCAGTCTTCCGGAGGA
Source organism: uncultured Victivallales bacterium (assembly GCA_934644965.1). GTDB lineage: Bacteria > Verrucomicrobiota > Lentisphaeria > Victivallales > UBA1829 > CAJMAW01. The sequence continues at coordinate 54,275 of CAKUDG010000017.1, forward strand.
TGCCTTCCTCTTCGGAAACACCCCGGAGGAGGGGAAGTCCTCCATTCAATGGATTCTTCCGGAGGCTTTTGTTCTGGAGTGGGATTCCATTTCCTCCGGCTCTTTCCCGGATTCTCCGGAAAGTCCGGAAGAAGAGGAATATGAACTTTTCCGCTTCTTCCCGAACGGATCCGCGACCGGGAAACGGAAACTTTCCTTCCGCATGAAGGGAATGACCCGAACAATGGAAGTCTCCGCTCTGACCGGTCTGCTGCGCGTGACGAAGGAATCCTCCGGCATGGACTTCGGCGGAAACAATCAAGAAGAAGACGGAAAAAGAAAAGGATGGGTTTCTCCATGAAAAAACACTCTTTCTTCTCTTATCCTTTTTTCTCTTCCAGTTTTCCGGAGAACCCCCAGGGGCGCTCTTCGCGTTTCACGCTTCTGGAAGTTGTGATATCCCTGGCCATTCTCGGGGTTTCCCTGACGGTGTTGCTGCAGTTTGCGGCGGACTCGCAGAAACGCATCGGCAAAAGTCATGAAAGATGGCGCGAGACCCACATGCTCATGCAGGGCGCGGAATACCTGCTGCTTCACGAACGGGCGGTTCTCCATGTGCCCGAACGATTTTTCCCGTATGAGGATTACCGGATTGAGTGCAGTTACGAGGAGGCGGAGGGACTGCCGGAGGAATACAGCTCCCTGCCGGGACAGCTGCAACTGTATGCCTGCAGGATCTCGCTGATCCGCCTGAGCGACGGAAAGGAGGTGGACCATGTCACCGTGGACCGGATCGGATATGACACGGAACTTCAGGAAGAATAAGAGAAAAAGACGTTTCACGCTGATCGAACTGATGGTGGCGCTGACTCTTCTGCTCTTTGTCGGACTCATTGTCGGAAGCATATCCGTGACATTTTACAAAGCCTGGAACCGTTCTCTCAAACATTCCATCGCTCTCCGGGAATACAGTGCCATCGACCGGGTCATGGACCTTGCAGTCCGCAATCTGATCCCCTTCCACTGGCCGGACCGCGACGATCTGAACAAATCCGTGCTCGTCTTTGAAGGTCAGCCCGACTCCATTCACTTCACCACCCTCCGCCGTGCCTATGCATCCGGGAACGGAGAAGGCGCTTTTCTCTTCATCCGTCTGCGTCTGGAAGACGGCTGTCTCAAGGCGTTCTATTCCTTTTTCCCCCGTCTGCCCGACACGGAGGAAACGGATCTGGAATTCACCGGGGAAGTCCTTGCCGAACAGGTCCGGTCTCTGAGTTTCCTGTATGCGGAAAGGAATTCGGCAGGCGTCGTGGAATGGGTTGACACGTGGGAGGAGGAGGATCATCCCTCTCCTCCGCTTGCCGTCCAGATGACCGTCGAATGGGAAGACGGAAGAATCGAATCCTGGCTCCGGCGCACGGCAGGAAGCGGCGCCTACAGCACTTTCGGTGTCCATGAAACCGGGGAGGTCATCTGAAAAAATGCATGAGCCCATGAAAAAGATCCCGGAATGCTTCTTCCGGAGCCTTCCCGGAAAAGATGCAGAAACGGGAGCTCCCAAATCTCCCTTTGTCTGCGGGAGAAGAAGAAAACGAGCCGAATCGGGAGCAGCGCTCCTGCCGGTGCTCTGTCTGATTTTCAGCGCATCGCTTCTGGTAATGGGAATGCTCGCCATGTCGCAGTACAGCGCTTGGACTTCAGCTTCCCAGACAGGGCTTCAGCATTCGATGTATCTGCTGGAAGGGGCGGCAAACCGGATCCAGTGGCTGGTGTCCGCAGAGCGGAACCAGCATCCCTCCATCCGTTTCGACAGCTTCGACTATTCGGACGATTCCTACGATCATTATCTCCCCGACGGCCTCCCGCACAGCATCGACTACTACGGCACAACACTCCGTTTCACGCTCCACGACACCGCAGGCGGCCTGGATTTCTCCTCCTCTTCCTGGCAGCGCACTCTCCAGCGCCTGAAACTCCATTCAGAGACCGATTCGGAATTCATCGATTCCCTGGACCGCCTCAGCGCCATCCTCTCCGATTACAGCGACAGCAACGACGATACACGCACCGACGGAAGAGAAATCACCGAATACGAACAATCCGCCATGGAACCCCTCCCCCGCAACTCCGCCTGGCTCTGGAGGGAAGAGCTCTTTTACATCCCCGAATTCACCGCCCTTTTCCCCCCGGACCGTTACGGACGTCTTTCATCCATCCGTCTGATTCCGCCGGAAAATGTTCTGAATACGATTGCCTCTCTCGCATCGACAGTCGTCAGCACGGAGGGAAATTCCCCCGGAGGCGGCGGCAACAGCGGAGGCGGGGGAAGAGGAAGCAGACGAAGTTCAAACAACTCCCTCCGCATGAACGGAAATCCCAGCATCTTCAATGCTCCGGACATCTATTTCAAAAGCGTCTGCGGCCTGGAGGATTCGGAAATTGAAAGCGTCCGCGCCGCATTGAAGGCGTATCGGACAGACAGAACTCCTCTCAACAGCTCTCTCGACACTCTCCTCCTCGGCAAACTTTCCTCCGGACTCACCTGGCAGCCGGGCCGGCTTTATACCGCGCTTGTGGAAATGGCAGGAGAGGAAAACCGGGTCGGGTACCGCCTTGTCTTTTCCTTCGCCGCCGCAGGAGTCGAAGGCGTGGAGGACGACCTCGTCCGCTATCTCGAATGGATGTTCTTTTGAACAATCCTTCTGAACAATCCTTCTTCGCCGTATTCAAAGTGCACCGCTCACTGTAGACATCACACTCTCCATCACGATGGACATCACACAATGGACAGTTCACCGGTGCACAGCGCGTATACGCCTTTCAAGGAATTCCGAATTTCTTTCCGGATTTCTTTCCGGATTCCTTTCCGGATTCCTTTCCGGAAGCTTTTGTCAAGGTCTTCTTTCCTCAGAAGATCTGCCACCCCCCCTTCCTCTTTCTCCCCCATAGAAGCATGGAAGAAAAGAAAAAAAGAGGAAAAGAAAGAGGAAGTCGGGAAACAGAAAGACACTCTCTCCATACAGCTTCATGCGCCTGAGGAAGAATCAAAAAACAAAGGACAATGAAGAAAGGATATTCCCCCCTTCTCCAGACTGTCTTACTTACGGACAGCGGAAACTTTTCCAACCTTCCCCTCTCTTCTCTACTCTTTTCTCCGGCCAGTAGGACGTCAGTTCTGCTGTGGCGCCGGTGCTGCTGCCTGCTCCTGCCCACTGGAGGGCACTGCAGCAGGAGCAGGAGTCTGAGCTCCATCGGAAGGGACAGTAGAAGACGGCGGCGTCCCGGCCGCCGCGGGAGGAGGAGGAGCCACCGCTCTGATCCAGGGGAGCTCCGCATATTTCAGACCGAGCAGCCCGGTTCTCGGGACCTTCCCGGCCGGGGTGAACGGCTTGTCCGCCATATTGCGGAACGGAATAACCGGAGCCGGAACCGAAGTGGAAAAAAGTTTGAAGCGCAGTTCATAGGCGGGATCCATATCGCCGGTCGGACCGGGATCCTCAATATAGAAAAGGAGACGGTAATATTTGAAGGGATCCAGTCCTTCCGGATAGATCCAGTCTTTGGCGGTGTAGAAGGCTTCTCCCTCGGCCATGGCATAGCAGGGATATTCCTTTCCCGCGGGATTGACCAGTGTGTAGTCATACACGCTGATGGAACGTCCCCTGTCGAAGCGGACGATCAGTTCCGCCCATGCGGGTTTTGCGAAGGCGGCATAGGCATAGACGGCCTCATCGGCAATCTGAGGTTTGTTTGTGGAAATCTCCGCAGAGAAAACCGTTCCGGAGCGGAAGCGGTCTGTTCGGACGGGAGGCTCCTCCTCCCCCAAAACCGGAATGACGGCGGAGAGGAGAAAAAAGAACAGAGGCGCAAGGAAATGGGATATGAAATCTCTCATCAAAGCGTTTCTCCTTTCCTTATTCCTGATGATTCAGAATTGAGAATTACCGCAATGCGGTGGAAATCGTCATTAATATGAGGTACTGTATCCTTTGCAAGGATGAAAATCAAATCGGGAGGAGAGGATATTCCCGGAGTTTTTGCACGGGGGAAAGACGCTTCCCGCGGGGAAGATCGGTTTTTCCGGAGGGAAACTCCAAAAAAAAACGACTTATCATTTGCAATGTCAAAGACTTCATGTATAGTATCTGTCTTTGTCGCTCCTGTTTTGTCATCGGCGGGAGCCTCAGTGCGGAGGCGCGGCATGTTGCGGAGGCCTCCGGGAAACATGAGAAAGTTTTTGTGAATCAATACAGGATGAATGAGGGAAAACCGTTATGGTCAAAATCAGATTGAAGAAGACGGGCGCAAAGAATTGGATCAGTTTCAGGATCGTTGTCGCCGATATCCGCAAACAGCGTGACGGGCGGACGGTCGAGGAACTCGGATACTATGATCCCCGTCACAGCGATGAGAAAGTGAATGTGGAACGTCTGGAATACTGGATTTCACAGGGAGCACGCATGAGCGAGACGGTGGAGTCCATCTACAAACGCGCCAAGGACGGCAAGTCGAAGACGGCCGGGACTCCGGATCCGTATGTGAAGAAAAAGAACTTCAAGAAGAGCTCTGCGGAAAACTGATGGTTTTTTGAAAGGAGCGGTTCAGCCCCCCTCCCTTCCGGCGGAAGGAGAAGATGCGGCGGCCGCTGCGGCTTTTTCAGAAATTCAGAATTGGAGCTGAATAGTGGTTATCAAGGCATTAATGAAGCTTTTCGGCGGCTCCCGGGCGGAGGAAACGGAAAAGAAGACGTCCGCCGAGGGGAAGAAGAATCCGCCGCGGAAAAGTTCGGGGACGGCGCCTGCGGAGACATCTCTCCGGGAACTGGAAGGATTTGTCGATTATGCGGTGAAGGCGCTTGTGGATTATCCCGATGAAGTGAAAATCCATAGTGAGGCCGGCGAAAACGGCAAGGTCATCCGGGTGATCTGCCGCGAGAGCGACCGCGGGAAAATCATCGGCAAGAAGGGCAAGACGATCATCGCCCTCCGCGCCCTGGTCGCGGGAGCGGCGGGAAGAATGCAGGACCGCGTCACCGTGGAAGTGATGGATGACGACGAAGAAGGGGTGAAGGCCTGAGAAAAGGACGGAAAGCGTGGGCTTGCGCATAGACATCGTAACGCTGTTCCCGGAAATTTTTGAAGGACCGTTGGGAAGCAGCATCGTCGGCAGAGCGAGAAAAGAGAATATTGTCGAGATCAATACGGTGGATCTGCGCGACTTCACGCATGACCGTCACCGCACGGTGGATGACAAACCCTACGGCGGCGGTCCCGGAATGCTGATGAAGATCGAGCCTCTTTACGAGGCGGTGCAAAGTTTGAAAAAAGAAAATTCAAAGGTGATTCTGACCAGTCCGCGCGGGGAGCGTTTTACGCAGTCTGCGGCACGGGAACTGTCCGGGGAGTCCCATCTGATCATTCTCTGCGGACACTACGAGGGAGTGGACGAACGGGTCCGGCTGTCCCTGGTGGACCGGGAGTTTTCGATCGGGGACTATATCCTGACAAGCGGCAATCTCCCCGCCATGGTAATGGCCGATGCGATCACCCGGCTCCTTCCCGGAGCGCTCGGAGATCCGGAGTCGGACAGAGACGAATCCTTTGAAAACGGGCTTCTGGAGTATCCGCAGTATACGCGTCCTCCGGAATTCAACGGATGGAATGTGCCGGAGATTCTGCTTTCGGGGAATCATGCGGAAATTGAAAAATGGCGGCGTGAGGAATCGCTGAAATCCACGCTGTCGAAGCGGCCGGATCTGCTGTGATGAACACGGATCTGGCCGGCGGAGAGTGCGAATAATCAATAATCGGAGGTTTTGAATATGAACGTGATTGACAAGATTGAAAAAGAGCAGTGCAAGAAGGAGGTTGCGGATTTCAAAGTCGGCGACACGGTGAAGGTCTACACCAAAATCGTGGAAGGCACGACGGAACGCATTCAGCTTTTCACGGGTGTGGTCATCGCCCGGAAGAACAGCGGCATCCGTGAAACCTTTACCGTCAGACGCCTTTCCTTCGGTTACGGCGTGGAAAAGGTCTTCCCGCTGCATTCGCCCAGAATCGACCGGATCGAAGTCGACCGCAAGGGACATGTCAGACGCGCCAAGCTCTATTATCTCAGAGACAAAATCGGCAAAGCCGCCCGCGTCAAGGAACAGAAATATTTCGGGCCCCAGAGCGCTGCCGCCGCCGCTGCTGCGGAATAAGGCACACCGTCTCCCGAAAAAAACAAAGACGAAACATGCGGGTGGAGGGGGCTTATATGGCTCCTGAACACGGTTTTCTCTCTGAACAGGATGAACTCCTCGTCCACGAGCGCTGCAAGTGGAACGAGGGGTTTTCTTTTGTCGCCGGAATCGATGAGGCGGGACGCGGCTGTCTCGCCGGGCCCGTGGTCGCCGCCGCAGTGGTGTTTTCCGATCGTAAACGGATCCCGGCGGGACTGAACGATTCCAAAAAACTTTCCCCGAAGCAGAGAATGTGTCTGAGGGAGATTCTGCTTTCGGATCCGTCCATCTGGACAGCCGTGGCGGAAGTCCATGCTCCGGAGATTGATTCCTCGGACATTCTCCGCGCCACCTGGAAGGCGATGGCTTCCGCACTCGATTCCCTGCCCTTTGCTCCGGATTTCGTCCTGGTGGACGGGCGGCCGGTAAAGGGACTTTCCAAAGCTTCTCAGGCCATTGTCAAAGGCGATGCGAAATCGGCTTCGATCGCCGCCGCCAGCATTCTGGCGAAAACACACCGTGATCTCTGGATGGAACGCGCGGCGGAAAATTATCCCGAATACGCCTTTGAAGTGCATAAGGGGTATGGGACAGAACTGCATCTGGAGCGTCTCCGCCGTTTCGGATGCTGTCCGCTCCACCGGAAAAGTTTTGCTCCGGTCCGTCAGATTCTGCATCCACCCGTCTGGATCCAGGGAGATCTCTTCTGAGATGAGAAAAGAAGGGGGAAGGGCGGAAAGAGAAGGGATCTCTTTCTTCAGGACGATCTATGATTCCAGTCCCATCCGCCCCTGTCTGCGGAAACAGCTTCAGCTCCCCGGCGTGGGGAGGGGGCAAGGAAGGAAAAACTCTCAGAGAAAACGGACTGCCATATACAATTCCGCCGGACGCGTCCCCCGGTTTTCCAGACAATGTTCGACATCGCTCTGAAAAGCAATGAAATCCCCGCTTTTCAATTCCGCGCTCCGTTCTCCCGCCGTGACGATGATTTCTCCCTCAAGCACGGTAATGAATTCCTCCGTCCCCGCAGTATGCGGCAGCGAGCGGTGAAGACAGCCCGGAGCCAGCGTAACCCGGTACAGCTCCAGCGACTCCGCCATGTTCAAAGGAGAATAGACCCGGAATACCGCAGAGGAGGAATCCGTGGTGGTGACAGCCACATTTTCCGCACGGGTGACATCAAAGAGCCGGGCCTTTCCGGAATCCCCGCGAAGAAGAGGATCGAAATCAATTTTCAGGGCATGGGCGATTTTCCAGAGGGTCCCGATCGTCGGATTGACCTTGTCCGCCTCAATCTGGGAAAGCATGGCTTTGGAAACTCCGCTGGCCGATGCCAGGCTGTCCAGAGTCAGACGCTGTTTCCTCCGTTCCCGTCGAAGATTCTCTCCAATGGCTGGAAAATCAGGGGTATTCTTCTTTTTATCCATTATATTACTCTTTTTTGTAAAATATATTAAAATACAGGCTTGAAAAAAGTGCCTTTTGTTATACTATAATGAATAAATTCTAAAATATCAAATTTATTTCATAAGAAAAAAGAGGGAGGGTGTTGGGATGACGGGTTTTCTGATGCTTGGGCTCCAGATTCTGATTCTGCTGAATCCGTTTGCGGTGCTTTCGACCTTTCTGTCGCTGACACCGGATTATACGCGGGAAGAACGGCGTCAGGTGGTGTTCCGCAGTACGGTCACGGTGATTCTGAGCAGCGTGCTTCTTTATTTCAGCGGAGGCGTGATCTTTTCTCTTTTCGGGATCAACATGGATGTGTTCCGGATCGGAGGCGGAGTGATTCTGATGGTCTGCGCGGTTTCCCTGGTTGCGGGAAAAAGCGGAGGAAGTGGTGGAGGTGGTTGTGGTGGTGAATGCCGCGGCGGAATCGGCGAAAACGGATGCCGGAAAAATGCACCGGGAGAGGGAGAGAAAGAAGAACGCAGGAAGGAGTCTGCTTCCTGCGAGGAATGCTCCGGAGGGGACATTGCCGTGGTCCCGATCGCGATTCCGATGGCGGTCGGGCCGGGAACGAGTGCGGGAATCATCGTCATCGGGATGGAGAAAGCCGCCGCATGGGAAACGGTGCTGCATCTGGGAGCGATTCTTTCCGCATCGCTCTTTCTCTGCCTGCTGCTCCTTGCCGGAACGCAGGCAGAACGTTTCCTGGGAAAACGCGGGATTTCCATCATTACAAAGCTGACGGGGCTTTTCCTTTCCGCAATAGGCGCCGGAATGATTCTGGAGGGAATCCGGAACTTCTTCCATCTGCAGCTCTAGCGCGGGAGCGGAAAAAGGACGGGAAGGGACGCGACGACAAACTACAAACGAACAGACCCCGTCAGTTCCGAGACGGATGCAATGGAGTGATCGTCCATCCACCGCTCCAGCCCTTCAATGACTTTCAGCGGAGCCGCCGGATCCGCAAAGATGGCAGTGCCGACCGCCACCGCGGAAGCGCCTGCAATCAGGAATTCCACCGCATCCTCCGCCGTCATGATCCCCCCCATGCCGATGACGGGAATCTTCACCGCGCGAGAGGCTTCATAAACCATCCGTACGGCAATCGGCTTGATCGCGGGACCGCTCAATCCGCCGGTGACATTCGCAATCTTCGGACGGCGCGTCTCAATGTCGATGGCCATTCCCGGGATCGTATTGATCAGCGAGATCATGTCTGAACCTGCGTCCTCCGCCGCGCGGGCGAAGTCGGCGATCCGCGTGACGTTCGGGCTGAGTTTTGTGATCAGGGGAAGATCCGTGGCCTTCCGGACGGCGGAAATCACACGAGTCATGCTTTCCGTATCGGTCCCGAAAGAAGCGCCGCCCTCCTTCACGTTGGGGCAGGAGACATTGATTTCAATGGCGGAAATACCCGTTTTTTCCTCGTCCAGACGGTGCGCGACAAGGGCGTAGTCCTCGACTTTCTTCCCCCAGATGTTGACGATGACAGTGGCGGAAACCTTTCTCAGCCAAGGCAGATAATGTTCATCATGAAGGAATTTTTCCACTCCGGGCCCCTGGAGCCCGATTGCATTCAGCATTCCGGAAGTCACCTCCGCGGTCCGCGGCGGCGGGTTCCCGTGGACCGGCAGCGGCGCAATCCCTTTGACCACAACCGCGCCCAGACGGGACAACGGGAAAAATTCCGCATATTCCGCTCCATACCCGAATGTCCCTGAAGCCGTCATGACCGGGTTCTTCAAAAGCAGCGGGCCCAGTTTCACGCTCAGATCAGCCATAATACAATTCCTCCGCAGAATAGACGGGTCCTTCCTTGCAGCTGCGCGAATAGCGCCATTTGTCCGAGGAGGAATCGTCCTTCACTTTGACCACGCAGGCGAAACAGGCCCCCACTCCACAGCACATGTGCTGATCCAGGCTCAGTTCCGTCCTCAGCCCTGATTTCAGGGTCAGGGGACCCAGGGCATACAGCATCGGCGCGGGACCGCAGGCGTAGCAGAATGCCGTCGCGGCTTCGGGGAGAAGGGACAGGGCCTCGGGGAGAAGTTCCGTCACCAGACCCTGTCGACCCGCCGAACCGTCATTCGTCGCTGTCAGCACACGGTATCCGATTTTCCGGTACTCCTCCAGAAGGATCAGGTCGTCCGCGCTGCGCGCACCCGTCAGGAGAACTCCCTTTCTCGGGGAACGTTCCGCAAGAAACAGGGTGGAGGCCGAGCCGTAGCCGCCGGCGACAAGGATCGGGAAAGTGTCCTCTCCGGGAAGCGTGTATCCGTGCCCGAGCGGGCCCATGACGTCGCAGAACTCCCCCGGCGCCATCCGGGAGAGTTCTCCGGTTCCTTCCCCCACAATCTTGTAGACGATTGTCAGAGACCCGGCCTCCGGATCCGCGGAACAGATGCTGAAGGGCCGACGGAGAATCCGGTCCCGGCACGCCGGAATGCGGACATGTACAAACTGTCCCGGCGCGGCCGCTCCGGCCAGTTCCGGCGCACGGAAAACGATCCTCCGATAAGGGCCCTGAAGAACCCCGTTGGAAAGAATTTCGCAATGATAATCCATCAAATTTCTCCGATCCTGTGGGAATCGCATCCGATCAAGGGTATATTATGCCATCCCGCGGGTGTGTTGCAGAAGTTTTTTCCCTGCATGTGCGCATGGTTTGGTCCTGTACGGGCGCAGCGCAGTCATGAGGGTATTATACACTGAGAAAAATTTTTTAACAGCGGCGGCGGACAGAAAATGCAAGCTTTTATCGGAAGACGGGAAAAACAGAAAATGAAACATGCGCGGGAAACGGAGTTCTCCCTGTTGTTGTCCGTCCGGGACCGGGAGGAGAGCCGGAAAACGTGCAGCCCTTCCCGAAGAGAAGGGAAAAAGGAGAAAAGCCGCTCATGAAAACGACCCGAGGAGAAAAATCTTCTTCCTTTTCTTCTTCTGTTTCTTCTGTTTCTTCTGTTTCACGCGTCTCTCCCGGGCCCCTGCCGAGCGTGGCGAGGGTGCTCATTGATCTTTCTCTGGACCGCCCGTTCGATTATCTGATTCCGGAGACTCTGCGCGGGAAGATTCAGACGGGCATGCGCGTCCGTGTGCCATTCGGGAAAGGAGGCGGAGAACGAAGCGCCTGCGTGGTCTCCGTGCTGCATCATTCGGAATATGATTCCTCCCTGAAACCGCTCCTAGGGATCTGCGAGACACACCCGCATATTCCCGGGCCCCTGATCCGACTTGCGGAATGGATGAGCGAATACTACTGCTGCACACGGGAACAGGCGGTGCGGAATCTGCTGCCCGGTGCGGTCCGGAACGGGAAGATCCGTCCGAAAACCCATTCGTGCTATTTTATTGCCGATGCGGCAAAAGCCTCGGAATACATTGCGTCCGCCTCCGGACAGCGGAAGAAGCGGGCGGAAGTGCTGAAGCTTCTGCTGCGGAAACCAGGACTGGAGGCGGAGCGTCTGTCGGCGGAGTCCGGCGCGGGTCAGGGCGTGATCCGCGCACTGCGGAAGGAGGGACTCCTCATCCGGGAAGAAACCGTCCGGGAACGCGATCCCTTCCAGGGTGCGGACATCCAGCCGACAAGTCCCCTTCCCCCCACACCGGATCAGGCCCGGGCTCTGGATCAGATTTTCCGGATGCTCGATCATCCCTCGGAACAGCGCGTGCTGCTGCTGCACGGAGTCACCTGCAGCGGGAAGACGGAAGTGTATCTCCAGGCCATCGGGCATGTGCTGGAATCCGGAGGAGACGCCATCGTGCTTGTCCCGGAAATTTCTCTCACTCCGCAGACCGTGACCCGTTTCAAGGCCCGCTTCGGCGACCGGGTCAGCGTGCTCCACAGCGGCCTTTCCGACGGAGAACGGCATGATGAATGGATGAAGGTCCACAGCGGACGTGTCCGGATTGCCGTCGGGGCGCGTTCCGCGCTCTTCGCCCCGTTCCGCAATCTGAAGCTCATCGTTGTGGACGAAGAACATGAAAATTCCTACAAGCAGTCCGAGGCTCCCCGTTACAATGCCCGGGATGTGGCCGTCATGCGGGGAAAACTCGAAGGAGCGCTGGTCATTCTCGGCTCCGCGACGCCTTCGCTCGAGTCCTACCGGAACGCGGAAACCGGACGCTATGCGCTCGCAAAAATGCTGAAACGCAGTGATCCGGAGATCGTCATGCCGGAAGTCAAGATCATCGATATGCGCATGGAGGCCGCGGACGGGGAAAAAATCCCCTTTCTTTCACGGATGCTTGTCGAAGCCGTCCGAGACCGCATCCGGAAGGGAGAGCAGAGCATTCTTTTTCTGAACAAGCGCGGCTATGCCCGGCAGATGATCTGCGAACTCTGCGGATATGTGGCGGTCTGCCCGGAATGTTCGGTTCCGTACACGTATCACAAGAAGCCGCAGCTTCTGACCTGTCATCTCTGCGCGGGGTCCCTGCCGGCCCCGCAGCTCTGTCCCGGATGCGCGTCGGAACAGATCCGTTACCAGGGGGCGGGAACGGAAAGAATCGAAATCATTGCGGGGGAAGTCTTCAAAGGCGCGCGCATCGCACGGATGGATTCCGACACAATGACGCGTCCGAGTCTCTATGAAAAAGTGCTCTCCTCCTTCCGGAGGGGCGAAACCGACATCCTCATCGGGACCCAGATGATCGCCAAAGGGCTGGATTTCCCCAATGTCACACTGGTGGGCATCATCAATGCGGACATGGGGCTGTACATCCCCGATTTCCGTGCGCAGGAGCGCAGTTTCCAGCTGATCGCCCAGGTCGCGGGAAGAGCCGGAAGGGGATTCGTCCGGGGGGAAGTCATGATTCAGAGTTCCAACCCCTTCAATCCCGCCATCCAGTGCGCCGCAGATCACGATTACGAGGCCTTCTATCAGGAGGAAATGCCCATCCGCAAAGAACTGAACTACCCCCCCTGCGGACACCTGATCGCACTCCATTTCGACGGAACCGACCCCGAAACCGTCCTCCGGGCCGCCATCGAATTCCGGGAACGGGCCAGACCCTTTGAAAATGAACCCTCTCTCCTCATCAGCGATCCCGCTCCTGCTCCGCTTGAACGCATCCGCGGGAAATACCGCTTCATGATGATCGTCAGGGGCGAAAAGCTCGGCGCATTCCGAAAAATGCTCCGCTCCGAAATCATGGCGTGGAGAAGAAAAAATAAACAGGTCGATTTCTATGCCGACGTCGATGCCCTGAACCTGATGTGAAGGTTTCCTTGACGGATTCTTTTCACACGGCGCCTCGCCGAAAAAAGAACAAAACTGCCGGGAACAAAACTGCCGGGAACGGAACCCCCTCCCCTTCTCTCCCTCTCTCAGAAGTCCAGCACGCCCAAATGTTCCAGAAGAATTTTGAACCCGATCAGAATGATGGCGCTTCCGCCGGCCACGGTCATGATGCGTTCTCCGGCGAGGGAGGCCAGGCGGCCCCCGATCAGAACTCCGAGAGCGCTGATCAGCGCTGTCGCAATGCCCATTGACAGTGCCGGAAAAAGAATTCCGCTTCCGGCAAATTTCAGTCCCGCTCCGACCGCCAGGGCGTCAATGCTGGTCGCCACCGCGGGGAGAAAAAGTTTCCGCGGAGAAAAGAAATCGCTCCCGGATGATGATGATGATGATGATGAACAGGGGATGCAGCCCTTTTCTCCGCCAGAAGAGTCTTGCGCATTTCCGGACTCCGCAGTCCCGGAAATGCCGACTGGAAGATCCGGAGTTCTTTCCTCCTTTTCATAGGCCCCCCGGATCATGTTTCCACCGACAAACGAAAGAAGAAGAAACGCAATCCAGTGATCCAGACTCTTCACCGCTCCGGCCAGAAGCGCCGCCGCAAGATATCCCAGCACAGGCATGAGGAACTGGAAGCCTCCGAAGAAAAGCGCCGCCCTCGCCGCATCGCGGAACCGATGCGCGCTTCGACCGCACAAGGACCCCCCGACGGAGACCGCAAACGCGTCAATGGAGACGCTTAGTGAAATCAATAGAACTTCAAGGATATACATGTTGCTTCAGTTTCTCTTTCTTTTCCCGTTCGCTCCCGTTTTTTTCCCGTTCTTTTCTCTCCCGCTTGACGGCTTCTTCCCCGCCCTTTCAGATTTTCCCACTTTTGGATTTTTCCCCTGTTCTTTCTTCCGCCGCCGGAGGGGGAAAACGAGGGATTCATCCTCTGCTCTGTTTTCCGCCGGAAGGAAGAATCCCGAAAGAGCCGAAAGAGAGGAAAGGCCAGAAAGCAAAAAAAGGAAAAGTTACTATATCCTCTTTTCTTTCGCTTTACAAATTCTTTTCCCGCAGTCTTTCCGTCTTCTCCTCCGGAAACGGGGCCGGAACGAAGCCTGGAGAAGGGGAGAAGGAAGGAGAGAAAAAGAGGGAAAGACGGGGTGAGGGCGAAGGGAGGAAAGAGAAAAAAGGGGAAAGGGGAAAGGGGAAAAAGGGGGAGAAAAAAGGAAGAGGGAGAAGTGATCTCCCCCTCCCCGGAGACGAGGATAAGAAGGAAGAAAGAAAGTAAAGAGCGCTCACGCGGCGGAAGGGAGGGAGAAGATTCTCTTTTTTCAGACAATCGTGTAGCCGCCGTCCGCCAGGATCGTGGCGCCGCAGAGATAGGCGGAGTCATCGTCCACGAGGAAACGGACGACGCCTGCGATTTCTTCCGGACGCCCGAAACGCTTCATCGGCTGGAGTTCGAGGAAGGACTGCATGGCACGTTTTTCGTCGCCGGTATCGCGGGCTCCGTCGTGAAGCCCCGGAGTGTCTGTTGTTCCCGGCGCGACGGCGTTCACCCGGATTCCGTACGGCAGCAGAGCAATGGCTGCGGCACGGGTCATGGAATCCACTGCGCCCTTGCTGGCATGATAAGCCAGATATCCCGGAGATCCCACCACGGCAAAGGTGGAGGAGAAATTCACGAAGACACCCCGTACGTCATGTGCGATCATGTGTTTTGCGCCTTCCCGGAGGAAGAGGAAAGCGCTGCGGACATTCGTGTTCATGACATTGTCGAATTCCTCGGCGGAGGTTTCCAGAAGGGGTTTATTCAGCTGAAGGGCGGCGTCATTCACAATGATGTCGATCTGTCCGGCAATCTGTTCCGCGGTTTCGATGACGCGGAGAATGTCCTCTTCCCTTCGGACGTCGCATTCTGCAAACAGAGCCTGTTTTTCTGTCAGTTCGCGGGCAAGTTTTTTCCCTGCATCGGCATCCCGGTCCGCGATGATGACAAACGCGCCGTCCGCCGCGAGTCTCCGGACGACAGCCTCTCCGATTCCTTTTGCTCCGCCGGTCACGATGGCCGTTTTTCCCTGCAATGTTTTCATTTTTTCCTTTCTTTTCATGACGTTGCTGTCTGCGTTTTTTCTTCTCTCCGCATTTCTGCCGGAGCTTTTCTCTGGAGTTTTCCTTTCCGGGATGAGAGTTTCTTACATCTCAACATCTCAAACAGCAGCGCTACAGTACAGCTTCCGGAACGGAAATGCAATTTTTTTCTCCCCCGGGGAAAGTGAGAGGGAGGAAAAAGGAAAAGCATGATTCGAGCATTGAGGGAAGAATTTTTCTGCCCATATTTTTCTGTTTCCCTTGAAAAAACTTACCAGGAAGAGACCGGAAGGCTTGCAAAAGCATTTTTCCGTTATAGGGTAGGAAAAGAGCATAAAAAAGTCCCCTGATCCGTCAACCCCTGTGGAGATGATAAAATCATGAAAAGAGCCTTCTCTTCCGTGCTGTCCGTCCTGCTGTTTTCGGGCGGGATCGCCCTGAGCGCCGCCGCCCCGGCGGTGTTCGACTGGTACGCCGTTCCGGCCTTGAGCCCGGTGAAACGCCTTCCGGACAAGATCCCGGAGGACGGAGTGAAAAACGGACCTTTGAATGTGATTCTGGCAAAAGGGGAATTCGAACCCGCATCTTTTGTTGTGCAGCCGCTGCGTGATGTGAACGGAGTGCGGATCGCTCCGACCGATCTGAAAGACGCTTCAGGGCATACGATTCCGGCTTCGGCCGTGGATGTGAAAGTGGTGAAGGTCTGGGTGCAGACCGGCTGCGCGTGGTACAGCTACTTTGCGGACAGTTCCGGCCGCGAACTCGTCCCCGAACTGCTTCTCAATGACGAAACGCTGGTCAAGGTCGATGAAAAGAATCTGGAGAATTATCTGCGGACGGATGCTTCCGCCAAAGACGGGAAACAGGATCCGTATGTCTGGATCAGCAATCCCAAGAACATCGATGTGCCTTTCGACCCGGTGAAGGAAGGCGTCCGCGATGCGGACACTCTCCAGAGCGTCCGTTTCGAGCAGAACCGCTGTAAACAGTTCTGGGTCACTGTCGAAGCGCCGGGGAACGCTGTCCCGGGGCTCTACAAAGGGGGAATCGACGTCGTGGCGGACGGGAAGAAAACCACCATTCCGCTTCATGTCCGCGTCCTTCCCTTTGAACTGCCCCAGCCCAGGACGAATTACGATCCGGAGCGCATCTTCTACACCAGTTCCTACAACGCCTCGAATCTTTTCAACATGCTCAAACAGCACGGGGGCGATCTGAAGGCGGCGGAGAAGCGTCTGCGCAATGAGTATGATTCCATGCGCCGTCACAATCTTCTCTATCCGCTTCTTCCCGCATGGAGAAGCGATCTGGATCTTGCGATCTACCGCTCCCAGCTGGAAATCTACCGTCAGGCCGGACTCGGGAGCGATGCGCTTTTCGATGCCGTCCGCGGCATTCCCGACTACGGCTATCTGAGTCATAAAGACCGGAAAAAACCTCTTGCCGAACAAACCCTTCCCTCCTACTGGGAAAAGGAAACCGGGACGGCGGCGAAAATCGCCCGGGAAATTTTCGGTCCCGATGTCGAACTTTACGGGATCGGCTGGGATGAGCCCGGCATGGCGCTGCTGCGTGCCGAACGTCTGCCCTGGAAGAGTCTTCATCAGCAGAAAGTGAAGACCTTCAGCACCGCGCACAAATCTCACCGCCTGCATGCGGGCTATAACGAGGATTTTGTCAATTACGGCGGCAGCACCAACCGCGAGGAGGCGCGCAAATGGCATGAAATGGGCGCAAGAATCTCCGCCTATGCCAATCCGCATACGGGGCCGGAAAATCCGGATTTCGTCCGCCGGACCCACGGCTTCCTGATGTATTTCGAGGACCAGGACGGCTCCTTCAACTACATGCTCAACGGAAGTTCCTGGAACGACTTCCTCGGCGCAGACTACAACTTCAGATCCTTCAACTGGGTCTATCCCGCCGCCGACGGATTCGTGGAAACCATCCAGTATGAAGGATTCCGGGAGGCCGTCGACGACGTCCGCTACGCCACACTCCTCAAACAGACTGCAGCCGAGGCTTTGAACAAGGCCGCTGTTTCAGGGAACGTTGATCTCGCCTATGCGGCAAAATGCGCGTTGCTTTTCCTTGCCGAGGTGGACTATCTGGAATGTGATCTCCATGCCGTCCGCCTGGAAATCATCCGCCACATCCTCAAGCTGCGCGACATGATGAACAAATGATGAGAAAGGGAATCCATATCATGATGAAATGTCACACCCCGTTTACCATATCGTTCTCTGCGCTTCTCTTCTGCTGCGCGTTTCTGTATTCCGCGCCTCTTTTTTCCGCCGCGCCGGGCGGTGCTGCAAACGCTTCTCCGGAGGGCAAAAGCGCAAGCACTCCCCTTTCGGAACTTCGGGAAAAAATCTCCCTTCCGAATTTCAATCTTGAAGCAAACTGGAAACTCATCCGTTCGGCCCTGGCCTTCCAGATCCGCCAGGGAGCGAAAAGCTCCGAGATTTCCGCTCTCTGCGATGAAATCCTGAAGGAAAACGCCAAAAAGCTTGAAGAGAAGAAAAGAGGGACTTTGAATCCGGAAAAGCTCCATGCGCTGCTTCTGGTCTCCGCGGCGGCGAAGGCGCAGGGGAATACCGCTCAGATCCGCCTTCCGGAAGCAAAGGAAAAACTCTCCCCCGAACAGAGTGCCTCCGCTCATTTTGAAGCGGCAAAGATTTTCATGGAAGCTCGTGTTTACGACACGGCGCGTTTTCTGGGATCGGTCCGGGAAAGAGAGGTGCCTTTCTATACGGTGGACCTGGTGGAGAATTCGCCTGCGGATGTCCATGCCTGGAGAAATTCTTCCATTGTGAAGGATCCCGGGAAGCGGGAACAGCGCTTTGAACCTTACAACAAAAAGGCTGCGGCTCTGCTGATCAATGACGTCAACACCGTGAGGGATACTTCTTCGACATTGAAATCTGCGGAAACGGTATGTCCGCTCAGCTTCTTCGTTTCCGCGGACAGATTCGGCATTCATGTCTACACGGAAATCCCGGGCATTGATCCGGCACAGGTCCTTTCCGGACTGGAAAATCCGGGCATGTTTGAAATGTATCTCCAGCCCGGTTTCGGAGAGTGTTACTATCAATGGATGGTGTATCCAGGGGCTAACACCAGAGCCGATTTCATCGCATGGAACTCCCGCAGTCCGGACTATCGAAGACTGGACAATTATTTCCGCTGTGAGTTCTCTCCCATCCCAGGCGGCTTCGGGCTCTACCAGTTCCTTTCCTGGAATGCTCTCTGGAACAAACTTCCTGCAGAAAATTCCGAATGGGCATTCGGCATGGTCCCGTGGTTGAAATCGGGCGGGTTCACCTGGGGGAGCGGGCAGGTTCATGAACTGCATCGTTTCGGACGGCTCCGCTTCCGCAATCTGGACCGTATCCTTCCTGAAATCAAAAAGCAGATTGTCTTCTCCGCATGGGCAAAATTCAAGGCGGATTCTTCCGCTCCGGAGATTTTCTGGAGTGATGAGGTCAAAGGTGATCCCGTCTTTTTCAAAAGTGTTCTGGAGCCGGAACTTGCCAAACTCAAAGAGGCAGGAAAACTGGTCACGGCGGAGATCTCCCCGGAAAATGTGGAAAAACTGTATCGGGAAGCGGTTCCTTTCTGGAATGAGCTCGGGTTCCACATTGCCTCCCTGCGTGCGGACTATCTGGAAAAACAGATCATGGGGGACAAGTGATTTGTCAGCCGGAGTGTATGAGGGCGAGGAGCCCTCATGCTTTTCAGATCTAAAATTAAATGAAAATAAAAAAATACGGCAGGCGCAGCCTGACGGGTGCAGGAGATGCAATCCTGCCGGGGAGTATGAGGGCGAGGAGCCCTCATGCTTTTTTATTTTTTTATTTTTTTTGCCTCCGGCGGCCAGCGTTTCGCCGCTGGACCCCGACAAGGTCACAGACCTTGACCG
>CAKUDG010000018.1 GCA_934644965.1 uncultured Victivallales bacterium
TCGGGCAAAACGCGAGTTGAGCTCAAATTTACCCCCGAAACGAAAAAACCGACCAGAAGACCGGTCGGCGGAGAATCAAGAAAATGGTCGGGGCGACTGGATTCGAACCAGCGACCTCTACGTCCCGAACGTAGCGCTCCAACCAGACTGAGCTACGCCCCGATCTTCATATCGCTTTTTCAAGCAAAATTCCTTCCCGGAATCCAATGGGAATGTAATTTATCCGCTTTTTCCAAAATGTCAAGTAGAAATCTCTCTTTTTCCGTAAAATCATTCCTCCCGGATCCCCCTCTATCCAGCATCTTTGTGCCTCGAACCCCGTTCTGCAATTCCTTCCTCATTTACCTGCTTGACGCATCTATTCGGGAAAATGACCGACATCCCGCAGTTATGGCGGAGCGCGATAGCTGTCTCTTCCTTCCTCCGAAATCTTTTCTCCCTGATCCTTACCTTATCCCAAAGCTCGAAAACATCCATTCTCATTACCCCAGTTTCAGATCGATTCGGGGCAGAGCAGAGCCTCCTGAAGAGCATTCTTTCCTCATTCCTCTTCACATGCCGCTTCTTTGACAGAAGAAACAAATAAAATCAGTTTTTTTCTTTCCGATTTCTTAAATAGAAAATACACTTATGAAAAGAAGCCCTTCTGCAAAAACTTTCCCGAAGCCTGATTTGATTTTTCTCTTTCAAGAGTCACATTACCCTTATCATTATAATTTAGAATTCAGAATGCCGTAATGGAAAATCGAATCAGATCAAAAATCGGTTTTCATTATGAATTGCGAATGTTTCAAAATCAAAGGAGAAATCATTATCATGTCCACTCTTGTCGCAAAAGAAGCCCCAGACTTCACCGCTGATGCCGTTTATCCCGATTTCAGCATTAAACCGTTTTCCCTTTCGGCTCTCCGCGGGAAATATGTGCTGCTTTTCTTCTATCCTATGGATTTCACATTCGTCTGCCCCTCCGAGATCATCGCTTTCAACAGAAAACTCGATGAATTCAAAAAGCGCAACTGCGAGCTTGTTTCCGTTTCCGTGGATTCCGTGTATTCGCATTTCGCATGGAAATCCCTGGAGCCCAAACAGGGAGGAATCGGAAACATTCAATTCCCGCTGGTCTCCGATATCACCAAATCGATTTCCCGTTCCTACGGGATCCTGCTGAATGAGTCTGTGGCTCTGCGCGGACTCTTTCTCATTGACAAAGAGGGGGTCGTCCGCCACAGTCTGGTCAATGATCTGCCGCTCGGACGCAGTGTCGATGAGGCGCTGCGTATGCTCGACGCTCTCCAGTTCTTTGAAAGCCATGGCGAAGTCTGCCCCGCAAACTGGAAGTCCGGAGAGGACGGCATGAAGCCGGATCAAGAAGGCGTGGCAGAATATCTCGCCTCACATTGAATTCAATATTGCACTCGGAATCCTCCTTCCCGGGCTGTTGTTTTCACTTTTTTATGTTTGAAGTAATTTGAAATCCGGGCCCGGAAAGGCGGGTGAAGGAGAGAAGAGGGAAGGGGGGGAGGAGGGAGGAAGAGCGATCCCCTGCATGAGACGGAAAGAAAAATATCCCCTTTCCCTTTCCCGTCTTTCTATCCACTTGTTCTTTGTTGTTGTTCTTCTTCCCTTTATTTGTTTCTCGTATTTCAATCGTCTTTTTGCGATGGAATCGTATGAAGATGGGGAAAAAGACCTTGAAAAAGTCTTTTTGAAAAACAATAAAAAGAGAGAAAAGTTTTTTGAATGTCCGGTACGGGAAAACTATAGCTCTTGCTCCAGGAAGAAGAAAATCTCCCGACGGAGCAGCAAGGGGAGTGGGAGAGAACCGTCAGCACACATCTTTGCAGTGTTTTTGCAAGAAAAATGAAATGAACTGCTTAAAACAAAAGATCAGAATCAGCAGATCACAGTGTGAGGAGAAGAACCATGCCTGAAACTCCGTATACATGGCGCGGCGGATTTTGTCTGGAAGTCAGCCCTGTGCCGAGCACGCTCGTCATATTCGGCGCAGGAGGGGATCTTGCCGCCAGAAAGCTTTTCCCCGCGCTCTTCCAGCTTCAGCGCAGAAATCTTCTTCATGAGAAATCCCGCATTCTGTCCTGCGCGCGCCAGGGCTTTGACGATGAGTCGTGGCGGGCGCGACTCAGAGAAATGCTCCTGCCGCTTGCCCGGACTTTTCCCGGAGGGGAAGGCTCGATGGACTCTCTCGACAGTTTTCTCCGGAAGAATTTCTATCTCTCCGGCGATTACCGGGAAATGGAAACCTACGAACACATGGCGGAACGTCTGGAGCTTCTGGAACAGGACGCGGGGAATGCCGGGGCAGGGCGGATCTTTTACCTCTCGACAGCGGCTTCGGTCTATGCGGACATAGTGGAGAGACTCCATGAAAGCGGTCTTTCGAGAGAGGGGGAGAATCTGGAGGAATGTTGTGCCTGGCGTCACATTGTGCTTGAGAAGCCGTTCGGATATGATCTTGCATCGGCGCGCCGTCTTGATGCGCGTCTGCACCGGATTCTGGAAGAGCGCCAGATTTACCGTATAGATCATTATCTGGGGAAGGAAACGGTGCAGAATATTCTGATGTTCCGTTTCGCCAATTTGATTTTCGAGTCGGTCTGGAACCGGAACTGCATTGATTCCGTCCAGATTACAGTGGCGGAGACCGTCGGAGTGGAACACCGGGCAAATTATTTTGAAGGCGCGGGACTGCTGAGAGACATGTTTCAGAATCACATGCTCGAAATGCTCTCGCTTGTCGCCATGGAAATGCCGTCCTCTTTTGAGGCCGATGCCGTGCGGGATGAGAAGCTGAAGCTGCTCCGGAGCATCCGCCCGCCGGATCTGACCCGTTTGAAAGAGATGATCGTCCGTGCCCAGTATACGGAAGGTCGCGCAGGAGATAGGATTCTCCCCGCCTACAGGGAGGAACCGCGGGTGAATCCGGAATCCATGACCGAAACTTACGTCGCAGCCAAACTTTTCATCGACAACTGGCGGTGGCATGGAGTGCCGTTTTACTTGCGCAGCGGGAAACGCATGCCCGCAAAATGCAGTGAAATCGTCATTCAGTTCAAGCCCATTCCGCATTCCATTTTCAAGCCTGTCAAAGCGTCGGACATCACTCCGAACCGTCTGATCCTGACCGTTCAGCCGGAGGAAGGCCTCTCTTTGACCATTCAGGCCAAACAGCCCGGACCAAAACTCTGCATGGGCGCTTTGAATATGGATTTCAAATACTCCGCCATCCTCGAAAAAGGCGAGTCGATGCCGGATGCCTATGAACGGCTCCTACTAGACTGCATGCTCGGAGATCAGACTCTCTTCATCAGAAGCGACACCATTGAACTGGCATGGTCTCTTCTCACACCCATCCTGAACGCCTGGGAACAGAATGCGCCCGGATGCGGCGAACTCTTCTTCTACCCCGCCGCAAGCTGGGGACCGGATGCGGCGGACAATCTCATTTACCGCGATGGCGGCCGGGTCTGGCATAATATCCGCTGAGCTTTTCCCCACTGAAGACTTCATCCCCATCCGGTTCCGATCCGCTATTCCCGGAGAGATCATCCGGAGGCTTTCCCTCTGCCCTTTTTTTTGATATCGTTAAATCTGATAAAAATGCTAAAATGAATAAAAAATATCTGAAAAAGATTTGTTTTTCCGTGAAAAGGGACTATAATGATTTCAGAATCAGAAGAAGAAGAAACGGGAATGATATCAGAAACAGGAGGTTTTTTCGAGATGAGAAGAATGATGATTTCTGCTTTGAGCGCTGCGGCGCTTCTGGCGGCGGAACTGCCGTTCTGCATTGCTGCGGCTGAGGCGCAGCCGGCCGCGAAAAGTGAGATTCCAGTGAAAAAGAAAGAGCTCCCTGCGGTATCGACCGTGAAACCGAGTCTGGATGAGACCATCATCCGGGAAGGGATCGCTTCCGTCCGGCGCGGGGTGGAATTCCTTCTGAGCAAACAGCTTCCGGACGGTTCCTGGGGAATGGCCGTCGGCGGACGTTCCTTCGGGCATCCCGCCGTGACGGCACTGGTCTGCATGGCGATCAATCAGAGCGGCATTGCCGTGGATGAAAAGATCAGGAAAGAGGCCGTCGCACGCGGCAGAGCTTATATCCTGAAATATGTGCAGCCGGACGGATCCATCTGGATGAGCGATATGAAACGGGAATATCCCACCTATACCACAGCCATTACCCTGACATGTCTTGCCTCCCTCGGCTTCAAGGAGGATGAACCCGTCATGCGGGCCGCCCGGCGCTTCCTCATCGACCTGCAGCTCGACGAGGACAACAAGGACAATCCCACCTCCAAGGACGATCCCTCCTACGGCGGAGTCGGATACGGTCCCGGCGAGGCCGGTTCAAAACATGTCGATCTTTCCAACACCCAGTGGGTCGCCGAAGCCCTTTACGCCACGGATTATCTGGACCGGGAACCCAATGCGAAAAGTCCTGAAGACACCCGTCAGGCCGATCTGGCTTGGGATAAACTGGCCACATTCCTTACCAGCATGCAGCATCTGCCGGAAACGAACAAGGCCGTCTGGGTCGTTTCGGACAAGGAATCTTCCGACTACGGCGGATTCGTCTACCGCGTCGACGAGGACGGAGCCAACCAGAAAACCGGACAGGCCCAGACTCTCCGCTCCTATGGAAGCATGACTTACGCCGGACTCAAAAGCATGCTCTATGCCAAGCTTTCCAAGGACGATCCCCGTGTCAAGGCCGCCGTCGAATGGGCGGCAAAGCATTACACTCTTGATGAAAATCCGGGCATCGGGCAGGCCGGGCTCTATTACTATATCCAGACCTTTGCCAAAGCCCATTCCGTTCTTCAGTCCGATGAAGTCAAAACCGAAAAACTCGGCATCCGCAAATGGAGGGTCGATCTCATCGAAAAAATGCTCGAACTTCAGAAGGGACAGGGCGAATGGTTCAATGACAAAACCGGCCGCTGGATGGAATCTTCCCCCGAACTCGTTACCGCGTATTCGCTCCTTGCCATGGAGCTGGCACTTGGTCCATGGCTGATGGAGGAATAATAACCTGGACGGAACTTTCTCCTCCACCTTCTCAGAGTCAGAGAGTTCCATTCTCCTCGGATGTTGAGGAAATGGGAATGTTCAACTGCTCCAGAAGACTTTTCAGTTCCCGGAACAGTTCTTCCTCTGTTTTGTTTTCGCCATTGAGAAAATGGAAACTCCGCAGTCTGCAGAGATCGGTGATTGTCCGGTTGAACATGGCCGCCTTCTCCGAAGCGTCTGATTTTTCCAGCAGGAAGGCAAAGGGAATTCCGTGGTCTCTCAGCAGATTGGCCTGGGCAAGAATCAGGAGCTGGAAATTCGCTTCGGAAAGTTCACGCTCCGCATAGAAGCGCGCGGGTGCCAGAAGAAGAAAACGCGGCGACTGCTCAAGTAGTTCCGACAATTGCCGCCTGTAACCGGCGAAATTCTCCATTTCCATAAACAAAACTGTTCTTTCTCCATAATATTTCCGGAGCTCATCAGCAAGTTTCTGAATCTGCTCCGTTCTTCCCCCCAGAAGAAGAATCCGCATCCGTACCTCTGCCTCTTCGGCCTTTTCCTGCGCAGGCGTCCCGGGGGAAGAAGAAAGCGACGGGGAAAGAGAAGATCCGGATTCTTCCGTTGGGAACATCCGTTCCCCGGCGGGGACCCCGGCTGCGGCATCCAGATCCTGCTGGGAAGTTTCCGTTCTTCCGGGAATCCTCTCCACGGAAGAGAATCCATCCGCTTGCGGATCCTCCGTCTGTTGCAATGGAATGCCGGAAGCCCCGGCCTCCGACCACGTCGGCATTTTCTTCTTTCCTCCGGATAAGATAACGAGTGCCGAAATCAGAGCGAGACAGAGCAGGGCAAGAATGACAGCGGTGGAGAGGAGGAGAATGTTCCTCCTCTTCGGGAGAGCTTGCTCTGATTTCTTCTCCCTTCGTCCATTTCCTTTTTGCTGTGCGGAGGCGGCAATGGCGGAAGAAGAGTCTTTCCCTCCGCCTCTGTCAGGTTTCCCGTGCGGGGAAGAAGGCTGTTCTTTCCGGGATCCGGGATTTTCTTTCGCGGAAGAAGGGAGTTTCTGAAGATGGATCGTGGGGGTTCTCAAGGGGGCCCTGAAATCGGGTTCTCCTGCGGCTTCTGCGGAAGATTGGTCGGAAGATTCAGCGGAGGAATCTTCCGCAGCAGAAGATTTCGGGAAAGCGCCGGGAGCGGGACTGGAAGTGGAGGCCGAGTCGGGAGAAGAGGGATCGCCCGGGAGAATGATGGCATCCTTCCTGTTTAGGGGAGCAATCTTTTCTTCTTTTCCTTTTTCCGATCCCGATTCCGTTTTCATTTTTTCCATTTTCCCCTCATCCATGCCCGCCGTCATGCCGGAGTCTTTGTCTTCCCCCCGGGAAGAAGGGAGGGGGAACGTGGCGAGAGCGGGGGGCCGTATGACGAAGGGGGCGGCGGTTTTCAGAGTGGTTTCCGAAAGAGAATCGGGCGGATTTTCCTCCAGTTCCCCGAGGATGGGCTCCAGACGTTCCAGAAGAGCTGAAGGGGAGGGGATCCTTTTCTGGAGATTCTTTGCACACATATCCCCCAGGAGTCCGGCAAGAGAATCGGGAAGGTCCCGCCTGAAGAGACGGATATCCGGGATTTCCTCTGGACTGATGACCCGGGAAAGAATTTCAATGGAACTTTCTCCGCGGAAGGGACGCTTTCCGGAAAGCATTTCAAAAAGGACGATTCCGAGACTGTAGATGTCGGCGCGCGTATCGACTTTTCTGGAATCGAGCGCCTGTTCCGGAGACATGTAGGCGGGGGTTCCGAAGACGGAAGTTTCAAGAGTCAGAAGCGTATCCTGTTCGCTGGTGGATTTTGCGATGCCGAGATCGGCGAGTTTCACCGTGGAATCCGCCGCGAACATGATATTGTCCGGTTTGATGTCCCGGTGAACCATTCCGAGCTTCTGTGCGGCTTCGAGGGCGGAGGCGACCTGCCGGACAATCCCGAGCGCCATCCCCGGTGCGACATGCCCGACTTTTTTCAGAAGATCTCGCACACTTCCCCCGGAAACATATTCCATCACAATGTAATGCATTCCGTTTTCCGGACTGACGCCCGCATCGTGCACTTCGATCAGATTGGGGTGTTTGAGTTTGCAGGCCAGTTTCGCCTCCCGGATGAAGCGGTCGACGAAACGCTGATTCCGGAGAGCCATGGAGGGGAACAGCACTTTCAAAGCAAAAAGACTGTCCAGAACCGTGTGGCGGGCCAGATAGACCGCCCCCATTCCCCCTCTGCCCAGAAGTCTTTCAATCCGGTATTTTTCAAAAAGGGAACCTTCCTTCAGTAGTTCTCCTCTGCCGTTTTTCTCTCCGTTCATGCCGAATAATCCTTAGATGGCTGGTATTGAATGAAATGGAAGCGATTCCACCCGGCGGTCTGTTTTGCAGTTCCTCTTTCCGCCCCTGCGGAGGAAAAGGGAGGGAGGAGAAGAGGGGAAAGCCGCAGAATGCCTTCCCGCCGCAGGATGCGGATGGAAAAGTTCATCTGAGTGAGCATTGAGCCCCCCTTTTCGGATCTGTTTTCCCTTATTTCATTGTCAGGAGTGGACGAGCGGAGACATCCTGTGTTTTTCTGAAAGTGCCGGGTGATAAAAATAGCATGAGAAAAAGGAATTTGCAAATTCTGGAACAGCGGATGTCTTTCAGATCCGTTTTTTTTCTTTTGCAGTTTTTCCCCTCTCTGTCATGGCAAGGAGAAGGGTGGCGGACACGGGAGAGCGTTTTTTCGGAGAATGGGCCATTCCGATCATCCGCAAAGGAGGAAAGACGAATCGGGAAGGAGGAACTCGTACTCTGAAGGGAAATCCATCCTTTCCTGTGAAATTTCATGAAAAATCAGAAAAAAATCAAAAAAAGATTGACTTTTTCCCTTTTCAGAGTATAATCATAACTATTTTCAGATTCTGTTGATGATGAATGAATGATGTTTTCATAAGGTTTGAGCTTATGAATGCCGCGACAAGAAAAAAAGGTTTGCTTTTCCGCCAGGTCCGCACCGATCTTCTGAAACGGATCTCCTCCGGAGAATTTCCCGTGAACAGCCAGCTTCCCACGGAACGGGAACTGATCCGGAAATACGGCGTTTCCATCACGACCATCCGGAAGGCGGTGCAGATGCTTTCTGATGAAGGAGTTGTATCCAAGAAGCAGGGGATGGGGACCTTTGTGGTGGCTCTGCCTTCCCCGGGAGAGAAAGAGAATTCATTGCTTCTCCGGAAAAGCACCCCGGAGCGGAAAACGCTCCGGATCGGCGTGTTTCTGCCGGATCTGATGAAACTCAGAGAAGATGGAGACAGTCGGCACTGGATGCTGAATGTGCGCCGTCTGAACGGGATTTATGCGCGTGCGGCGAATGCGAATGCCGCGGTGTTCGTCCATGGATTCGGAGAGAAAGTCGATCCCCGTTCATTCGACGGAGTCATTCACATGCCCTCTTATGCGGTGGCCCTTTCCGCGGAGGATCTGCGGGAAAAACTTTATGCGGAACTGGATGCTCTGCATGTGCCGCAGGTCACGATATCCGAATTTGATCCGCGTTTTGTGTCCAAATACTGGGTTGCGGAGATGATCGAGCTGGAGTTTTTCAAGGCTCTTCATTATTTGATATCCCGGGGTCTGCGCAGGATTGCGCTGATCGGGCCGGAGCTGAACTGGGGCAACCCCCGTTATTCAGCGTACCGCAAGGTGCTGGAAAGAGAAGGAATTGCATTCGACGGCAGACTCCTTTCGGAAAATCCTCCTTCCGATTCCCGGAGCGGAAGGGAGGCCTGCAGAGTTTTGTTCAGCCGTTTTTCCTCGGTCCGTTCCGCGCTGGAGGCGTTTGACGTGATTTTCTGCACGACGGATCTTCAGGCATACGGGGTTCTGTCTTTTCTCCGTGAGAATGGGATTTCGGTTCCCGGGGATCTCTGCGTGATGGGAGTGGACAATCTTCCGGAGTCGGCCGCGCTTCCGATTCCTCTGAGCAGCATGGAATTTTCCGGGCCCGCGGTTGGAGCGAAAGCCATGGATCTGCTTCTGGATGTGCTGGACGGGCGGGAACCGGATGGTCTGATGGTCTCCTGTCCCGGCAAGATTGTGGAACGGGAATCTACGATGAGGAGGAGCATTTTTTCGCCCGTAGAACAACCATCGGGAAATGCAGTGTAAGGATTCAGGCACCCATGAGAGAAAATTTCCTTCTGAAAGTCTGAAAGACTGAAAAGAGGAATCGGATCACAGGGGATAGAGATATTGAAGTTTGAATTTGTTTGATTTTGTTTTTTTGATTGAGAAACAAACAGGTACCATAACACATAAGCAGTCAAAAAGATTCAGGAAAAGGAGAGTCAGATGATGCTTGAACAGATCAGGGAAAAAGCGAAACCCGCGATTGTGCCGTGTCTTGATACGGATTTTCTTCCGGCGGTGCTCTGGGACCGGGCCTTCCGAGCGGCGGTGAAGGAATCCGGGCGTGCGAAAAAAGTCAAGATTGTGATGGAACGCAACGCCGAGAGCGCGAGCGTTTATGAGACGGAACTTTTTGCGGATGCGTCTGCGGAGGAGTTTTCTGCAAATCTTCTTCATGTGGAACGTCTTGTTAAATCCATGTTCTGGATTTACGGAGGCTATCGCGTGACCATTGCCGGAGACAAGGCGGTGGCGGACGCCATGAAAGAGATTTATGATCTGAAGAACGGTGCACGTAAATTTGACTCTGAAGTCATGGGCGGGATTTACAGTTCCCCAGTGGAGATTCTGTATTCCGACTACGAACATGCGCCGTCTGCGAAGAGTTCGGCGCAGCCGCTTGGACGTCATCTGAAAGGCTGCCGGATCGGATTCGACCTGGGCGGGTCGGACAGGAAAGCCGCTGCGGTGATCGACGGTGAAGTCGTGTTTTCCGAGGAAATTCCCTGGGATCCCTACTTCCAGAAGGACCCCTCCTATCACAAGGCCGGGATTGAGGACTCCCTGAAACGCGCAGCCGCGCACCTTCCGCGTGTGGATGCCATCGGGGGGTCGACGGCGGGAGTGATTGTACAGAACCGCGTCCGCATTTCCTCCCTGTTCCGCGGAGTTCCGAAAGAAGATTTTGAATCGAAAGTCGCCAATATTTTTGTGGAACTGGCCAAAGAATGGAAGATTCCGTTTGAAGTGGTCAATGACGGTGAAGTGACGGCGCTGGCGGGATCCATGCAGCTGAATTCCAACGGAGTGCTCGGCGTTTCTCTGGGAACGAGCATGGCGGGCGGATACGTGAATCCGGACGGGAACATTACCGACTGGCTGAATGAACTTGCCTTCGTCCCCGTCGACTACCGTGAGAACGGCCCGGCGGACGAGTGGAGCGGAGATCTCGGTTGCGGCGTGCAGTATTTCTCGCAGCAGGGAGTGGCGCGTCTTGCACCTCTGGCAGGCATTGAATTTCCTGCGGAAATGAAGTTCCCGGAACGTCTGAAAGGGGTTCAGAAACTCATGGAGGAAGGCGATGCCCGGGCGGAAAAGATCTATCGGAGCATCGGCGTGGCCTTCGGCTATACGATCGCGCGCTATTACGATTTCTATCCGGCTCTGGACAGTCTGCTCATTCTCGGGCGCGTCACCACCGGAAGAGGCGGAGACATCATTCTTGAGGAAGCCGAAAAGGTCATCCGGAGCGAATTCCCCGAATATCATGTGGCCTTTGCCATTCCGGATGAGAAGAACAAACGTCACGGGCAGGCGATCGCCGCGGCGAGTCTGCCGATGGCGTGAATCTGGAGAGAAAAGGACGTGTGCTGACATTGGTGGTGGACTGGGGGGGGATAATAACAGGGAGACTTGCCATGAAGGATTTTCATATTCACATCTATCCCCGGCCGAAGCCTGTTGCCGAACCGGGAGAATTCCTCAGAAGAACTGCGGAGGCGGGCGTCGACGGAGGGGCTGTCTTCAGCCTTCCTCCGGCTTCGTCGACGGAACATGCGGAGGATGTGAAGGAATGGCGGGAACGTCTGGACGGCGTTCTGTCATTCACCTCCCAGACTCCGGGTTTTCTGCCGGTCCTGAGGATGGATCCCACGGAAAGCGATGCGCGCGAACAGGTGCTTACCGCAGCTGAGCGCGGGATCCGGGGATTCAAAGTGATCTGCACGCATTTTTATCCGAAGGAATGTCTGGATATTTTCCGTCTGATTGCCGATACCGGTCTGCCCCTGATTTTTCACAGCGGGATTCTCTGGGGGCCGAACGCTTCCGCGGAATACAACCGCCCGGTGAATTTCGAGCATCTGATATATGTGAAGGGGCTTCGTTTTTCCCTGGCGCATATCGGCTGGCCGTGGTGCGAGGAATATGCGGCACTGTATGGACGCTTTGCCTATCAGCACGGGGCGGGGCTGCTGTCCGGAGGGACGGAATTTTTTGTGGACCTGACTCCCGGGACGCCGTTTTCCCGCCGGAGGGAAATGCTGAGAATGCTTTTTTCCCTGGGCTATGATCTGGCGCGGAATGTGCTGTGGGGGTCTGACGGAAGCACGAACAGCTATCCGGTGCGCAACGTCCGGCAATGGCTGGATCTGGATCGCGGGATTTTCCGGGAGATTCAGAATCTGGCGGAAATTTCCCCGTTGTCCAGCGGTCTGGCGGAAAGAAGTCAGGAGGACGCCTCCTGTCCGCCAGAGGATCTCTTCTCCCGGATTGCAGACCGCAATTTTGAGCGTTTTTTCAGCAGAGCGGAACAATCATAAATACTCAGGAACGCGAACACGTAAGCACGCGAACACATAAGCACACAAAAAAACAGTCAAATTCATAAGGATAAGGAAATCAGAAGAAAATGAAACCAGCGCTTGTTGTTCTCGCCGCCGGAATGGGCAGCCGTTACGGCGGACTCAAACAGATTGATCCCGTCGGACCGAATGGCGAGATTATTCTGGATTACTCCATATACGATGCTCTCCGCGGCGGATTCGGCAAGGTGGTTTTCATTATCCGCCGTGATATTGAAGCGGAATTCCGGAAAGTGGTCGGAGCCCGCTGGGAGAACCATGTTCAGGTGGAATATGCTTTCCAGCAGCTGGACGATCTTCCTGCACCGTTCACTGTCCCTGAAGGCCGGACCAAGCCTTGGGGAACCGGACACGCCATCATGTGCGCCGCTCCGAAAATTGCCGAACCCTTTGCCGCTATCAATGCAGACGATTTCTACGGACGCAGCGGATATGCCCAGCTGGGCGCCGCCCTGACGTCCAATGAGAATCCGAAGCGTCATTTCATGGTGGGATTCCCCCTGAAGAACACGCTTTCAGAATTTGGTTCCGTCTCCCGTGGGATCTGCACCACGAATGCGGACGGCATTCTTCAGGAAGTGGTCGAACGCACAAAAATCGAACCTCTTCCCGGCGGCCGCGCCGTCTTCACGGAAGAGGACGGCTCCCGGACCGAACTCACCGGAAACGAAATCGCCTCCATGAACATGTGGGGATTCATGCCTTCGCTTTTCGACGGTCTCGGCGCACTGTTTGAAGAATTTCTCCGCACCCGCGGAACGGAAATGAAATCCGAATTTTACATTCCCGCCGCCGTGGCCAGTCTGATCAAGGCAGGCAAAGCGGAAGTGAAGGTGCTGGAGAGCCTCGATTCGTGGTTCGGCGTGACTTATCGGGAAGACAAGCCGCGCGTTCAGGAGGATATCCGCAATCTGATCGCTTCCGGAGCGTATCCGGAACGGATTTTCTGATTCGATCATACGTCACACCATCCGGGAGAAGGAAAGGCGGACGGGCCTGAGCGGCAAGGCGGGGAAAATCAGGCCCTGTCCGGATTCCTTCCGGGAAACCATTTTTCCCCATTGAGTTTAAGAAATAAGAGTGGAATCATGCTGGTAAAAATCAAAGACATTGCATCGAAGTTCGACATCTGGGGGGATTTTCTCTGGGCTGAAAGCTACGGATCCGGACATATCAACGACACCTATCTCGGAGTGTTCAACCAGGCCGGCTATCCCGTGCGCTACATTTTCCAGCGCATCAACACGAATGTGTTCAAACAGCCGGAAGAACTCATGGAGAACATCTCCCGCGTGCTGGAGCATGCGAAGTCCAAACTTGCGGGGCGTCCGGATGCGACCAGACGGGCGCTCACGATTGTCAACACCTGCGGAAAACTTCCGTATTACGTTGATGAAGACGGGCATTACTGGAGATGCTATCTTTTCATTGAACGCGCCCGGACTTATGACATTCTCGAAACGGCGGAGCACGCCTACCAGGCGGCGCGCGCCTTCGGGTCCTTCCAGAAACTTCTGGCCGACATCCCCGGCGGCCGCCTGCACGAGACCATCCCCAACTTCCACAACACCCCCTCCCGTATTGCCGATTTCGATGCCGCGCTCGCAAAAGACGTGAAAAACCGCGCGGCTCTTGCCCGCGAGGAAATTGAATTCGTGCAGAAAATGCGCGGGATGGCACCTGTTCTTCTGGATCTTGCCGCGAAAGGCGAAATACCCGAACGCATCACCCATAACGATACGAAACTGAACAATGTCATGCTCGACGACGAAACGGGCGAAGGTATCTGCGTGATCGATCTTGACACCATCATGCCCGGGATTTCCCTCTACGATTTCGGCGATCTCGTGCGCACGAGCGTGAGTCCCGCGGCGGAGGACGAGACCGATCTTAGCAAAGTCCAGGCCCGCATGGAAATGTTCGAAGCACTGGCGAAAGGCTTCCTCGACGGCGCGGACGGATGTCTCACACCGAAGGAAGTCGAAATGATGCCCTTCTCCGGCATGCTCATCACCTTTGAAATCGGCGTCCGCTTCCTCACGGATTTCCTGGAGGGGGATCGTTACTTCAAGGTCAAACGCGAAAATCACAATCTCGACCGCTGCCGGACCCAGTTCACACTCGTCCGCCGCCTTATGGAAAAAGAAAACGAAATGAAAGCCATCATCGAAAGGATAACGGGCAAATGAAAAGAATTCTTGTGACCGGAGGGGCCGGATTCATCGGAAGCCATATTGTCGAACATTACCAGGGGAAAGCGGAAATCCGGGTCCTGGATAATCTGCGCACGGGGAATCTGAAGAATCTCAAGGGGCTTGACTGTGAATTCATCCAGGGCGACATCTGCGATGCGGAAACGGTCCGCAAAGCCGTTCAGGGCGTGGACTATGTGTTTCATCTGGCGGCGCTGATCAGCGTGCCCGAATCCATGACGGAAATCGTCGAATGCATCCGTCTGAACGACATCGGCATGATCAACGTCCTTCAGGAAAGTGCCGCGGCTGGAGTCCGGAAACTCTGTCTGAGCACGAGCGCTGCCATTTACGGGGACAACCCGGTCTGCCCGAAGGTCGAAACCATGCTTCCCGAGCCGAAGAGCCCGTATGCCGTCACCAAGCTGGACGATGAGTTTTACTGCGACATGTTCACGCGGGAAGGCCGTCTTCAGACGGCGTGTCTGCGCTACTTCAACGTTTTCGGTCCGCGCCAGAACCCGAAGAGCGCCTATGCCGCCGCCGTTCCCATCTTCATCACGAAGGCGATCCGGAACGAGGACATCACCATCTTCGGAGACGGTGAACAGACGCGTGATTTCATCTTCGTCAAAGACATTGCCGCCGCCAACGCCTTCATGGCCGAGCACGATTTCACCGGAGTCTACAACATCGCCTACGGCGGGAGAATGACCATCAACCATCTGGCGGAAATGATTGTGAAGATTCTGGGGTCCAAGTCGAAGATCGTGCACCTTCCGGAGCGTGCCGGGGATGTGAAACATTCTTCCGCCTGTGTCGACAAGCTTGCATCCACCGGGTTCAAACCTTCCTGGACGTTTGAACAGGGCTTGGAAGAAGCCATCCGAGCCTACAAGGCGGAAGCCGGTCTCTGAGAGGGGGGATCTCCTGACGGGATGCTTCCTTCTGTTTCTGGAGAATATACTTGAAAATGGCTGCTGAAGAGACCTCTTCCCTCGGGAAGGAAGAAAGAATCGTGGCTCTGGACATAGGCGGGGTGTGCATCAGTCTGCATCCCGACCGGATCCTGCGCTCTCTCGGTCTTTCTCCGCTCCTTCAGCCGCCGGCCCGTTTCCTGGAAGCATGCACTCTCCTGGAAACGGGCAGAATGAGCAACGGAGAGTGGTTCCGGATTTTTTCGGAATATACGGGCGGCCGTTTCAGCATGGAGGAGCTTGCCGAAATCTGGAACAGCATGATCGGGCCGGACATCCCGGGCATGGCGGATGCGGTCCGCAGCCTGCTGGCCCGCGGGGGGTACCGTTTTGTTTTCTTTTCCAATACTTCCGCCATGCACCTGATGCAGGTCCTGCGGATGTGTTCCTTCTGCCATCTGGTGACAGGAGGGGTGTTCAGCTATGAGGCCGGGGCCATGAAGCCCGACCCGGGAATGTACGAAGCCTTTGAAAAGACCTACGGCGTCCCCTGTCTGTATTTCGACGACCGGAAGGAAAATGTGGAAGCGGCGCTTCGGCGCGGCTGGCCCGCACGGGTTTTTACTTCGTCCGAATCCTTTCTTGCCTGCTTTGAAAATGAAAAAATGAATTCCTGAAAAAGGGAACATTTCCTTTTCCCCCCTTGTCCTTGAACTTGCGGGCGCGGAGCGGTATATTATACTCCTGTGCATGTTCGGTTCTTATCCTCCGCACGCAATGGAAATTTGGAAACACTGCCCGGCGGAAGGTGAAGTGAGTGAATCATGACATTTTTCCCCCCTGCTGCGGAAACGCTGCGGAAACGCGGGAAGCTTGGACTCTCCGCGGCAGAATGTCCGTATGGCGGATTCACGGGCGGAGTTGAGGGGATGCCGCCTTGGGAGGGCGTCTGCGGCGAACGTTTTTGCGGTGCAGAAAAACAGACCAGTCGGAGACCGTATGGAAAAACGTTCCGCAAAGAGTGAACGGGAGAACGGAAATGCAAAGAACAACACAGCGCGCCTTTCGACTGTGACGGATGGAAAGAAGAAGACGGATGACTGCGAATGAATGAATTCAGAAACAAATCTTTTAACGGCTGGCGCGACGGAGCGCTGAATACACCGCGTTCGGGAGTGATGAGTGTTTTTGCCCTGATTGCGGTGAATGTGCTGATTATGATAGCGGCTCCGGAACGGGTGGAACGGAGTCTGATCTTGTCACCGGATGTGCTGGAGACCGGGCGTTTCTGGCAGCTGGTGACGGCGATGTTTGTGCATGCGAATTTTGAGCATATTCTGTTCAACATGTTTGCGCTTTATGTTTTTGGCACCTTGATTGCGCCGATTCTCGGGGCGCGGCGTTTTCTGGAGCTGTACTTTTTTTCCGGAGTGCTGGGGAATGTTCTCTGGCTGCTTTCCGGGACTTCGGCCTATCTTCTGGGAGCGAGCGGGGCGGTGATGGGAGTGGTGATGGCGTCTGCGATGATGCGTCCGAACGTTCAGATGCTGCTGCTCTTCATTCCGTATCCGATCAAGCTCCGGACGCTGGCGATCATCTTTTTCCTGATAGACTTTTTCCTGGAGTTCGCGCCGATGACGTCGTCCGTGGCGTATCTGGCGCATCTGGGAGGATTCCTCGGAGGATATCTTTATATGCGCTTCTTTCTTCGGAAATGGATGGAATGGGATCCTCTCGGGGCGCTGTTCGGGAAAGGATCCGGTCGGTCGTCTGCGGGGCAGGGCGGGAGCGGCGGATCCGCGCCGTGGGGATCGTTTTCTCCGCCGCCGCCCCGGTCCGGGGGGCCGGGAGACGCTTCGGGAGGAGGGGCTTCTGCCTCATCCCGTCCGTTTCCATCCGGGAAGGTGACGCAGAGAGAATTGGATTATCTTCTGGACAAAATATCCCGC
Organism: uncultured Victivallales bacterium; assembly: GCA_934644965.1. GTDB lineage: Bacteria > Verrucomicrobiota > Lentisphaeria > Victivallales > UBA1829 > CAJMAW01. Next base: position 16,877 of record CAKUDG010000018.1, read on the forward strand.
AGCGGAATCAACAGTTTGTCAGAAGCGGAAATGGAGCGTCTGCGCCAGGCGCGTGAGCAGATGCGGGGAGACAGCCGTTGAAGAGCCCCTCCCGCGGAGAAGAAGGAGCGGCAGGCGCCATTTTCTCCTCCTTCTCCTCCGTGCTGATCACCGCCGCCTTGGCAGACATCAGAAGAACAGCAACGACGACGATCGGAAAATCAAGTTTTTTTGACATACTCGGGAGAAACGCTTCATGAATATTGTATGGGTTGCCAGCGAAGCCGTGCCCTTTGCAAAGACGGGCGGTCTGGCGGATGTATCCTCCGCTCTTCCGGACGCACTTGCGGAACGCGGACACGAAGTTGCCGTCATCATGCCTTATTATCCACAGCTTACGGGGAAGCTGAATCTCCGTTTCAGCCGTTCCATTGATCTTCTGGGGGTTCCCCTGGGCGGAACGACACAGTGGGCGAAAATTCATGAACTTCCCCTGAAACCGGGGCTGAACTTCTACTTTATCGAATACAACCGTTATTTTGACCGGCCCACCCTCTATGACTGGTGCGGACAGGAATATTCGGACAATGCCGAACGTTTCATCTTCTTTTCCCGCGCTGCGATGGAAGCGGTCTGCACGCTGGATCTGAAGCCGGATATTCTCCATGCGAACGACTGGCATTCCGCGCTCTGCTGCGTCTATCTGAAAAGCCCGCTGTATTCCGGGCGGGAGAATTTCCGGAACTGCCGCTCCGTCATGACCATTCACAATATCGGATATCAGGGGATCTTCGACAAGGGGAATCTGTACTGGAGCGGACTCGGATGGGAGTATTTCAACTATACCTGTCTGGAATTTTACGACCGAATCAATCTGCTGAAGGGCGGCATCATGACGGCGGACATGGTCAATACGGTGAGTCCGACCTATGCCTCGGAAATTCTGTCTCCGGAATTCGGCTTTTCTCTGGATTCATGTCTGAGGCACTGTGCCTCCCAGGGCAAACTCCGGGGCATCCTGAACGGCATCGACGACAAAACCTGGAATCCGGCCGCCGACCGTTTCCTCCCCGCCTTCTTCTCCTCCTCCGATCCATCTCCGAAACGGGAGGCAAAACGGGCGCTGCAGCAGTATTTTCATCTGCCGGAACGGGAAGAGACGCCGCTTTTCGCGACGATTTCGCGTCTGGCGTATCAGAAAGGGCTGGATGTTTTTGCCTCCGGTCTGGAAGATCTTCTGTATCACGATGATTTCCAGTTTGTCGTCATCGGCTCGGGCGAACGATCCCTGGAGGATCACTTCCGCTATCTGGCGGGAAAATATCCGGAACGTCTGGCCGTGTATCTTGGCTATGCGCCCGATTCGCTTTCCCATCTGGCGGAGGGAGGGGCGGACTTTTTCGTCATGCCTTCACGCTATGAGCCCTGCGGCCTGAACCAGATGTACAGCATGCGTTACGGGACTCTCCCGATCGTCCGGCATACCGGCGGACTCGCGGATACCGTGACGAATTACGACTGCCGGAATGCCGGTTCCGCCACCGGCTTCGTCTTCTGGGACCTGTTCCCCGAAGCCCTGAACGGAACCATCCGCTGGGCGGCGGAACTCCGGAAAAACGATCCGGAAACATTTGCCCGGATGCGTTTCAACGCCATGACTCGTGACTTCTCCTGGAACAATACCGCCTCACACTACGAGCGGATGTACGACGATGCGCACCGATGATTTTGATTATGATCTTCCTGAGGAACTGATTGCGCAGGAACCCCCGGAACATCGCGGAGATTCGCGCATGATGGTGCTGGATCCGCTTTCGGGGGAATGTTCCATTCATCCGTTCCGGGATTTTGCGGAGTTTCTTTCTCCGGGCGATGCTCTGGTGAGAAACAATACACGCGTGATCCGGGCCCGTCTTTTTGCACGGAAGGAGACAGGAGCGAAAATCGAGCTTTTCCTGCTGGGACTGCATTCTCCGGATAATGATCGGCTCTGGCGCTGCATGATGCGGCCGGCGAAACGGGTTTCGCCCGGGGCGGAACTGCGTCTGCTTGAACGGGACGGGGAAACACTTTCCGTGTTTTCTGTCCGTCTTCTGGGGAAAGATCCTTCCGGCGTCTGCACGGTGGAGTTCCCCGCCGGAGACGTGGACGGCCTTTTGAAACAATGCGGGCACCTGCCTCTGCCCCCCTATATCCGGCGCCAGGATGAGGAGCTTGATTCCGAACGCTATCAGACCCTTTATGCCCAGACCCCAGGCGCCGTGGCCGCGCCGACGGCGGGACTGCATTTTACAGAAGACGTTTTCCGGAAACTCGCGCAAAAAGATGTGAAAACAGTGGATCTTACGCTTCACGTCGGGGCGGGCACCTTCAAGCCCGTGACGGAGGAACATGTGGAAGAGCATCAGATGCACCGGGAATTCTACCGTTTCCCCGGGCATGCGGCTTCTCTGCTGAATGAAACACGGGCGGAAGGACATCGCATTCTGGCCGTCGGGACGACTTCTCTGCGGACTCTGGAAACCTGTGTGGATCCTTCCGGCATCTTCCATCCGGGAGAGGGAGAGACGGATATTTTCATCCATCCGCCTCGCCGTGTTCTTTCCGCCGATATGCTCCTGACCAATTTCCATCTTCCCAAAAGCACTCTTCTCATGCTGGTTTCCGCGTTTGCCGGGACGGAGAACATCCGAAGGGCCTATGCCATTGCCGTGAAGGAGAAAATGAGATTCTTCAGCTACGGGGACTGCATGCTGATTCTGAACCGGATCTGAGAATTCTGAAATCCCGGGGGACTTCTTCCGGGAAACTTCCGCAAGCTCCCCCCCCACCACCGGAAGAAAAGAACGGATGACCGCACTCTTTATCTCCTTCCCGGGGAAGAAGAAAAAATCCGGGCGCTGAGCCCGGGAGGAAATACTGGAAATCCGGAGCGGAAGATGCTATATTATACACTCACGTTCAAAGACGTTTTTTTTACAGCAGAAGAAGTGGGCCTACGGAAACTCCCCGATGGAGACAGAACAAAATCCCCCTTCCCATGCAGAATACGCAGAATCCATTTGCAAGAGGAAACGATAATATATCATACTCTGATAAGATAAGGAAGGAGACTGGCAATCATGGCGTGCAAGCTTGAGACAAACCCGAAATTCCAGGGACGGCGCGGACCCGTTGTACTCGTCATCATGGACGGCGTAGGAATCGGCAAATACAAGGACGGAGACGCCGTTCTTGATTCCAACACTCCCTTTCTTCACAAGATGATGAAGGAACTTCCCTATACCGAACTCAAAGCCCACGGGACCGCGGTCGGACTGCCCAGCGATGACGACATGGGCAACAGCGAAGTCGGACACAACGCCATGGGCTGCGGGCGCGTCTTTTCCCAGGGTGCGAAACTGGTATCCGAAGCCATCTCCTCCGGCAGGATGTTTGAAGGCCGGACCTGGGAGAAAGTCATTGAAAAGACGAAACAGGGCGGAACGCTGCATTTCATCGGACTTTTTTCCGACGGCAACGTGCACAGCAACATCGCCCATCTCAAAGGCATGATTGAAAACGCCCGCAAGAACGGCGTCCGGAAAATCCGGATCCATGCGCTGCTGGACGGCCGGGACGTTCCCGAAACCTCCGCCCTCGACTATATCGATCCCTTCGAAGAATATCTCAAATCCATCAACGATGCGGATTCCTGCGATTACCGGATTGCTTCCGGCGGGGGACGCATGGTCATTACAATGGACCGCTACGGCGCGAACTGGGACATGGTCAGGAAAGGCTGGGATACTCATGTGGCCGGACGCGGCCGTATGTTCCCCAATGCCCATGACGCCGTCGTGACGCTCCGCGAGGAAACCCATGCGATCGACCAGGATCTTCCGCCTTTTGTGATTTCCGACGACGGAGTCACACCTGTCGGCCCGATTCAGGACGGCGATGCAGTGGTCTATTTCAACTTCCGCGGAGACCGTGCCATTGAAATCAGCCAGGCCTTCGATTCCGGGGATTCCTTCGACAAATTCGTGCGCGATCCCCGCCCCGATGTCTTCTATGCCGGCATGATGGAATATGACGGGGACCTGCACATCCCGCAGAACTATCTCGTGAATCCGCCCGAAATCGACAACACTCTCGGAGAGTATCTGGCAAAATCAGGTGTCAGCCAGCTTGCTGTCAGCGAGACGCAGAAGTTCGGGCATGTCACCTACTTCTTCAACGGGAACCGTTCCGGCATGTTTGATGAGACTTTGGAAAAGTATGTGGAAATTCCTTCTGATGTCGTTCCTTTTGAACAGCGTCCGTGGATGCAGTGCGCCCTGATCACCGATCTGGTCTGCCGGAATATTGAGGAAAACGCCTTCCGCTTCATTCGTTTGAATTTCCCGAACGGGGACATGGTCGGGCATACGGGAGTGTATCAGGCGGTTCAGACAGCCATGGCGGCTCTGGATCTTTGTCTGGAACGCATTTACAACAGCGTGAAGAAGGCAGGCGGAGTCATGATCGTCACCGCCGACCACGGAAATGCCGACGACATGTATGAGCATGACAAAAAAGGCGCTCTGAAGCTCGATGCCTCCGGCGCTCCGCGCAGAAAAACCAGCCATTCCCTGAATCCCGTCCCCGCCTTCATCTATGATCCCGAATACAAGGGGGAATATTCCCTGGAGCTGAACAAGGGGCTCGGAATCAGTTCGATTGCGGCAACGTGCATTGACTTCCTCGGACTGATCCCTCCGGCGGATTATGACAAATCCCTGATTCGCTTTAAGTAAGAGCATTACAGGGAAAACGCCGCCTCTCTGACTGCTTTCTTCCGGAGAACGACCGCTCTCCGGAGAAAAGTGGAAGCGGAAAAGCTGTGCATCCGGAAATTTCCGGATGCCTTTTTCCGGAAACGGGAAAAAAGAACTTCCCGGAGAGGAAAAAGTGAGTCCCTTTGCGGAACATTCCACCCGGAGCGGAAAAACCGGAGCGGAAACTCAGGACGGAAAGACGGGGGGGCGGAAAGACGGGGCGGGTCTGCTGCTTCCGTTTTTCTTCTCTTCTAGCTCGATCTCTTTTTTCCATTCTTCACCTTTTCTGGCGCGCTCTTTTTCTTTTTTCCGTCTATCCTTTTTCCTTTTTCCACTGTGAGAACTGGAAGGGGGAAAGTGAAGGACGCGGCAGATTGAGAAAGATGTCAAAATAAGGAAAAAAAGCAAAAGAGGGAACAGAGAAACAATGTGGATGGACTGGATTATGGGGAAAGTCCATTCATTTCTTTGATGATTTTTTCACCATTCTCTTTTCTTTGCTGTGGCAAGCACGGGCTGTTGTTGTATATTTTGAAGAAAGAATGCAGGAGGATCCATCATCATGTCATCGTCATCCGGACCGGGGACTTTTTCCCCGGCAGAAGAAGAGAAAGGGACGCATGTCCTGTTTCTGGTTGACTCCTTTGCACAGATTTACCGCGGGTACTACGCGGTCCGCGGTCTGACGGGAGAAGACGGCTTCCCCAGCAACGCGATTTTTGCCATGATGAAATTTCTGATGAAGATGCATGCGGAGCATCCTTCGGAATACGGAGCATTTGTGTTTGACGAAGGGAAGCCGCCTCATCGTCTCCAGCTTGCGCCCCTGTACAAGGCGAACCGTCCTCCGATGCCGGAGGATCTGAAAGTCCAGCTTCCGCTTCTGGAGGATCTGATTGACGCGTTCGGCTGGAAACGACTCCGCTGGAAGAACTGGGAGGCGGACGACCTGATTGCCGTGATCTGCGGAATTTGTCCGGATAGAAAGATCCGGATTGTTTCCGCGGACAAAGACCTGGCGCAGCTCGTCGATTCCCGAGTGTGCATGCTGGTTCCGGACAAGGATTCATCCAAAGGTTTTTCCATCCGCGGGGAATCGGAAGTGCGGGAGAAATTCGGAGTCCATCCTTCGGAAATAGTCGATTATCTTGCCATGATCGGCGATGCGTCGGACAACATTCCGGGACTGGAGGGCGTGGGACCGAAAACTGCGGCGCGTCTGATTTCGCGTTTCGGCTCCATCGAGTCGATTCTCCTGCATGCGGAGGAAATTCCGCAGGAGAAGCTCCGGGAGAAAATCCGTTCCGCTTCGGAACGTCTCCGGACGAACATTGAACTGGTGAAACTGGTCCGGACTCCGCCGGAAGGCTGTGACTGGAACGAATCCTCTTTCCGTCGGGAGCCTGCCGATTTTCCCAGAATTCTGGAAATCGCGGAACGTCTGCGCTTCCGCAGCCTGATCCGGGAACTCACTCAAATGATGGCTTCCGCAACGCTTCCGGCTTCTGATCCTGAATCTGGTCCTGAGTCTGATCCTGAGTCAGCTTCCCGGGCGGCTCGTACCGGCGGAACGGAGGAGAAGGGCGGCACCGCTTCTTCTATTCCGCGTGCTTCCGTTTTCCGGCCTGGGCAGGAGGATCCCCCGGAACAACTGGAACTTTTTTGACCGGGAAAAGCCCGGAGCCGGATTCCGGTTCGCCTATTTGCAGAAGAGGGCAGTTTATATGCAGGACGATCTTTCCGATACAGCCTTGGTGATTGCCGCCGGCGGCTCTTCAACCCGCTTCGGAGGAGATAACAAACTCCTTGTCCACTTGAACGGGATTCCGCTGTTTGCGCACTCCATTCTCCGTGCGGCGCCGCTTCTTCCGGAGGAGGGGGGGCGGATTGTGATGGCGGTGCCCCCGGGGCAGGAGGAACGGTTTTTTGAACTTGCGGAGGAATTTCTTCCTGGGATCCGGATTGAATTTGTCAAAGGCGGGGAGAATCGTCTGGAATCGGTGCTGCATGCGCTGGAGCATCTGGATTCTTCGCGGATCCGGATTGCGGCGGTGCACGATGCGGCGCGTCCGATGTTGAATCCGGATCTTCTGCGGAAGACTGTGGAGGAAGCGCGCAGGCACGGTGGAGCGCTTGTCTGCCGGAAGATTTGCGATACGGTGAAATGGGTGAATGGAGCCTCCGGTGTGATTGAGAGGACGGTCCCGCGGGACTGTCTCTGGGGGGCCGAGACTCCGCAGTGTTTTGAGCTGTCTCTCCTGCTTCCCGCCTGCCGGAAGGCACTGGCGGCGGGATTTGAGGCGACGGACGAAGCGTCTGTCATGGAGCATTTCAGCGATGTCCGCCCAGTTGTCGTGGAAAACCGGGATCCGAATCCGAAAATCACGTACCGGGAGGATCTGACTGCAACATCGGTTCTTCTTCCACTTTTCCCTGCGCAGGAGTCGTCGTGCGGGATGGAGTGAGGAAAGATGGGGGAGGGGAACTGTTTCATTTTGCGCGGACAATGCGTCAAAGGGAAGGCGGTCCCCTTCTGCATCGTTCTCAGCCGTTCTTCATCTTCCCCATTTCCTGAGCCTTCGCTTTTTCCTGTGGAAGTGGGTCCCTTTTTCAGGAATGAAGGGAAGAAATGAGCGTTTCCGCATTTCCGATTTCGACGATGGCTCCTTCCTCTTTTCCGGGGCAATGGATCACGGCGATTTCCCCCTGATCCTGGAAGGCCGGGACGACATGCAGAGTACATCCGTCCGTCTCCCTGCGAATGGACCTGTGAAAATGACCGAGGACAAGCAGTCTTTCCTTTTTCTGCTCCGCCATTTCGAGTAGACGGCGTTCGACAGCGTTTTCCGGGAAGAATTTTTTATGTTTCCGGTTGCTGTTTTTCAGGGAACGGCGGATTTTATCCGCTGCAGCGGGTCCGAAAAAGGGTCCGGAAAGAGCCGCGAGGAACCGCGTGAAGGGATTTCTCAGCAGAATGCGGAGCAGGCGGTAGGAATAATCCGCCCGGTTGATTCGGTCTCCATGCTCGAAGCGGATTCCTCCGAGGGTGATTCCGCGGGATGAGACTTGTGTGAAAGCATTGTGACGGGCCTGTGTCACATAGAATTCGTGGTTGCCTTCCAGGAAGAGGACGGGGCGCTTGAGTCGGGCGTTTTTGCACCAGGAGAGGAAACTCGCGTGGAGGGGATCCTCATAGGATCTCTGTGCGACCCATAATTCAAAGATGTCGCCGAGGAAGACGACAGCGCACTCTTCCGGCAGGGAATCGATCTGTTTCAGGAGCCGGAAGAAATCATCTGTCCGTTTCTCCTCCCCGCCGCAGAGGTGAGCGTCTGCGATGACAAGAAAAGTGAAAGGGTTTGTATCATTCATGGAGGTACTATATCATGCGGCTGGGGTTTTTTCCTCTTTTTCCGCATCTTTTCGTTTGAAAAAAAGTGTTTTTATGTCATATTACGTGACATCTCATCATGATGCCAGTTTAGCTCAGTGGTAGAGCAGCTGTTTTGTAAACAGCCGGTCGTTGGTTCGAATCCGACAACTGGCTCCACTTTTTCCTCTGTACAGCACTTTCTTTTTTTGCCTTAGAATACAAACAGAATAAAATCTTGGATTTCAAAATTTCTCCATTATCAACCACTCTCATCTATACTTTGAAACTGCTTGTGTAAGAGAACTCCTGCACTGCATTTGAACTAAAAATGAACATTTTTCCCCTTGTCGCTGAGTATTTCTCAAAAGAGAGATTTACTCCGCGAAGAATGCAGAGGATAATTTTATCTTGATTTTGAGATCTGATTGAACACTTGAAAAAAAAGTTATATCATTTGTATTTTGTGATATGAGAGGGTATTGTAGAAAATGAACCGTCATTGAACTGGGGGACGATCAAATGAAAGATGCAGTTAAAAGTCTTGCCGAGCGCATTGAACGCACGATGGAACGTATAGAAACCGAGGAAGCAACGAAAAACGCATATGTTATGCCCTTCCTTCAGCTCCTGGGATATGATGTTTTTAACCCGCTTGAAGTGGTGCCGGAATACACTGCTGATTTCGGAATCAAGAAAGGGGAAAAGGTCGATTATGCAATTTTTCTGAATAATGAACCTGTTATTCTGATCGAGTGCAAAGGGTGTCACAATGAATTGAATATTGATAATGAAAGTCAGCTCTTTCGCTATTTTCATGTGACGAAAGCAAAATTTGGTATTCTGACAAATGGCATTGTATATAAATTTTTCACTGATCTTGATGAAATAAACAAAATGGATTCGCGGCCATTTCTGGAAATCAACCTTCTTCAGTATGATAAGATCAATTATAATGAATTTGCAAAATTCGCGAAGTCAAACTTTAATTCTGAGAATATCAGAAAAACAGCGGATATACTAAAATGTTCTCATGCGATTCGTTCTGTCCTTCTTTCTGAATTTGCCAGCCCGTCTGATGATTTTGTTCGAATGGTTTTCAAAAAAATGGATTGTTGTGGCGGATTTTTTACTGAGAGAGTGAAGGACAAACTTACTCCTCTTGTTAAATCCGCCATCGAAACAATTATTAATGACAAGGTGAAGGCAAATTTAGACATTGCACTGAAAAATACTCAAAAAACACAGGAAGAACTTGCCGAACAACAGTCCGAAGGGAAAGAGGATGAGGACGGAGGAATTCTTACAACTCAGGAAGAAATAGACGCTTATAATATTATCAAAGCCATTGCAACGGAAATCATTGATCCCGCACGTGTGGGAATACGGGATGCAAAGTCTTATTGTGCAATTCTTTTAGATGACAATAATCGCAGGCCCATTTGTCGTCTTTACTTCAATCATCCAGAACGGAAAATGATTTCAATCTTTGAAACCTCACAGGAAGAGAAAATTCCCTTGGCCGGACTTTCCGAAATTTTCAAGATGAAACAGCGTGTCCACAATGCAATCCAACGTTATATCGTGAATTCTGATACAATCACTCAATCTTAATCTGTTGTAAGCTGTAGTTCGTATGACGTTTTGCTCTATGAGAATTGCAAAGTATCGTGGAAAAACTTTCTCTTGCGCTTTTACCTTTACATCTTAGGAAAGCGGAATTTAGGATCGTTTTCTGTCGATGTATTCCAGCAAGATGCAAAGACACTATTATTTTTTCAAAGAGCAGTCATATTTCCGAGATGGTTTCATCTGGACAGTTTCTTACTCCTCAAATTTTTTTCCAGTAGCCTTCCTTTTTGGAGAATAGATCCGTGGTTTCCATACCTTAGGGGAAGACACTGAGGATAAGACAGAAAAAACGGAGAAGGAAAACGCAAGCACACGCGTTCTTCCGCTTCTCCGTTCTTCTTTTCTCTTCTCTCTCGTCTCTCGCGCGGGACGGGACGTCTTCCGTTCAGATTGACGTCCCACGGATTGCCGCATAGTCCGTCATGGACGGAATTCCTCCTGTCTCCGGACAATTTCATCCACATTTTCCAGAAAAAAGGCGTTGTTCGCCGCATTCCGGAAAAGAATGGAGGCATCCGACGTCCTGCCCACCCAGTCCGGAGGACGGACAAATGAGGAGGTCTCAAAAATCAGGACAGTTTCATGATCCAGTGCGCGGATTTCCTTCATAATTGCACGCCAGTCGAGCACCCCCAGCCCCGGATACCAATGGCATTCATCGACTCCGTCGTAATCCGAAATGTGAAACGCGCGGATCCGCGCCCCCAGACGGGGAATCAGGGACGGCACCTTCTCCGGCGCTCCGCAGAGATGATTGACATCCAGACAGATCCCCATCACCTTCTCCGGAAATCCCCTGACCGCCTCTTCCAGTTCCTCCGCACAATGCCCGATGCATGTCCTCGGAAGCAGTTCCAGATTGAGCGATCCCCCAATCCTTTCAAAATACGGCAGCAGATCCTCCAGACTCCGGCGCAGACTGCGCAGAATGTTCCCCCGTTCCCCATCCTGAAGGGGTTCTCCGCTTCCGTGCAGAGTGTAATTCTTCGCTTCCAGTGCACGGTATTTTTCCACAAAGTCAAGAATTTTCCGGACTCCTTCCTTCCGTTTCGCCTCGTCAGGACTGGAAAGAGTCCACTCCTCGAACGGAAAAAACGGAATGTGGAAACTCGCGATTTCCAGACCGCAGCTCCGGCGGAGACTCAGAAGCAGTTCCAGCTGTCTCCCGATTTCCTCCGAAGTCACATTCCCACGCCCACACAGTTCAATTCGTTTGATTTTCGCGCTTTCCAGCGCCGGACGCCAGTCCGGACGCAGAACCATCGTATCCGGGATGGAGACTGCATAACAATACATTTTTCTATGGGGTTCCTTCCGTAAACATGTGTTTTTCCCGTTTCTTCTCCGCTGATACAGGGCTCTGTGCCGGAGCCCGTAAGACATAAGAAAAGAATACATCACCCCCTTTCATCATTCAAATCCACACCTCTTTTTTCCCGTCATTTTCTTTGAAAACGGAGGCCCTGAGGATTCTGGCACTCTCTCTTTTCCCGGGAGAGCAGCAGGAGAATCGGGCTGGAAATGCGCCGTTGGAAAAATACGCTGAATATCGAGGAGGATGATAATACACTGCCCCCCCCACCTGGGAAATGCCGCTCCATACCCGTTCCCCATGGGAAGAAATCTGAAAAGAAACAGATCCCCTTTGCAAAGGAAAGAAGGTGACGATATATTCCCCCATTTCCCCCGGTACTGAAATTCCATCCGGGAAAACAATCGGGCGGCAGGGGATACTGCGGGTGCATCGCGGAGGAGGGGACGCGTCGTCTGTCGGGGAATCACTGTACCTGGATGACGGAGGAGGTGCAGGGGGGATCCTCCGGGCGTTCTTGATGGAACAGCCGGACTTTCTCCCCCCCTCTGTTCCCGGTTTTCTCTTTTCCGGCATGGGGGGGCGCTGGCAAACGCCAGGAGCAGAAGGGAAAAAAGCGGGACTGGGGGCCGGAAAATGAAAATGAGGCCCCGGAAGAGAGAATGTGCTGTGTCTTGGATACGGTGTATTTGTCGAATACGGTGTGTGGAATTCTGAATTCTGAATGATGGTATGTGGTGGATATGTACGTTTTCCTGGCTCTGCTTCCGATCTTGCTGGCGCTGGTGCTGATGACCCGTTTCCGGATTTCCCCCGGGAAGGCGCTGCCGCTGTCTCTGGCAATGACAGGCGGATTTGGATATTTTATCTGGAAGATGTCTCTGCTTCAGGTGCTGGGAGCCGTCCTGCTCGGAGTTCTCAAATCGCTGGACATTATTCTGATTATTTTTTCCGCAGTTCTGCTTCTGAATGTGCTGAAGAAGAGCGGAGCTTTGAAAACGGTGAGCGGCACCTTCGGGCATTTTTCGCCTGACCGGAGGATTCAGGCGGTCGTGATAGCCTGGATTTTCAGCAATTTCATTGAAGGCGCCGCAGGCTTCGGCGCGGCTCCGGCTCTGGCGGCTCCGCTCCTGGCGGGACTCGGATTTCCCGCATTTCCGGCGGTCATGCTTTCCCTTGTCTGCAATACCCTTCCCGTGCCTTTCGGCGCGGTGGGGACTCCTGTCCTGACCGTGTCCTCAACCCTGGCGCCCGAACTGGATAAACTGGGAATGCCGAAGGAAGTTTTCGATCATGAAATGCTTTCCGCACTGACCAATATTTTCGGATTTTCCGGACTCTTCCTGCCTTTTCTAGCTGTATCTTTCATGATTTTCCTTTCCGGAGACAAACGCCGCTTCCGTTCCATGCTGGAAATTTTCCCCTTCTGTTTTTTTGCCGGCGCGGTCTATGTCATTCCCTGGAAACTTGCCGCAATGTTTTTCGGGCCGGAACTGCCTTCGATCCTTGCTTCCGCGGCGGCGCTGCCATTGATTGCGCTTGTGCTGAAATGGGGGATTCTCACTCCCAGACATGTGTGGGAGTTTCCCGAAAACACTGCCGGATCCGCCTGTCCAGAGGGTGCTGGGGAACTGCTGAGGACGGGGAGAAAAGAAAATTCCATTCCGGATCCGATGGAAAGGAACGCCTCATCCTCCTTCCCGGCTTCTTCCGCGGCGACGGCGGAAGCGCAGACGCAGTCCGTAGATGGAGAAAAGATGCCGCTCTGGAAAGCCTGGAGTCCTTATGTGCTGATTGCACTCCTCCTGATGCTGACGCGTCTGCCCATGTTGCCCTTCAAGGAGATTCTCTCGAACTGCTGCATGGTGAGACTGCCGGAGTTTTTCGGCGTGGAACGGACCTCTTTTCAATGGGCGCTGCTGAATAATCCGGGGATTTTTCCCTTTCTGGCTGTTGCGGTCCCTGCTGCATGGTTTTACGGGATGCGTTTCCGGGAAATGGCCGGTGTGTTCGCCTCGTCCGGGAAACAGGTCCGTCTGGCATCGACGGCCATTGCCGCCAGTTTCGCCATGGTTCAGATCATGGTCTTTTCCGATGTGAATTCCGCACAGATTCCGGGGATGCTCGCTGAAATTGCTCATGCGGCCGCCAATTCCATGGGGGATGCCTACCTTCTCGGAGCTCCCGTCATCGGCGTGCTGGGGACCTTCTTTTCCGGATCCTGCACCGTGTCCAATCTTCTTTTCTGTTCCATTCAGTTTCATACGGCACACATGCTCCATCTGCCGGAAGCGCTCATCGTGGCTCTGCAGAATGTCGGCGGAGGGATCGGGAGCATGATCCGGATATCCGGCGTGGTTGCCGCCTGCGCCACAGTCAATCTTTCCGGCGTGGAAGGAAGACTCATCCTGCTCAACTGCATTCCCGCTCTGATCCTGATTCTGCTTTCTCTGGCAGGGGCATTCCTTTTCTATTTCATTCCGTTTGCTCTCTGAGGATTCTCTGAAAAAAGGACTCGATAATTGAAATTTCAGGAAACACGGTTATAGTAAAAAACGATTTTTTTTTATACAGAAACAATGCCGCATCACGGAGAGCCGGTCAAAAAAACGGCATCCACGCGCGGGGAGAGACGACAGAACCATGAAAGAAGAAAGTTTTCTGCAGAATAATTTCGCATCCCGCATTGGAGGCAGCCAGTTCGGGAAAGACACCAGAATTTATAAGTTTGAAAAAATCAAACGCGCGAAACGCGAAGCCGCCGCGCAGCACCCCGGAGTGGAATTGATCGACATGGGCGTCGGCGAACCGGACGACATGGCCTTTGATTCCGTTGTCTCCACCCTCTGCCGCGAAGCCGCGAACTGGGAAAACCGCATTTATGCCGACAACGGCTGCGCCGAATTCAAGGAAGCTGCCGCCCGTTATATGAAATCTCTTTACGGTGTGGAACTCGATCCGGCGACGGAAATCGTGCATGCGATTGGAAGCAAGTCCGCATTGTCCCTGCTTCCGGCCTGTTTCATCAATCCCGGAGACATCACGGTCATGACCGTGCCGGGGTATCCTGTCATGGGGACGTGGACGACGTATCTGGGTGGTGAAGTCGTCAATCTGCCGCTCCTGGAGGAAAACGGCTTTCTCCCGGATCTGGAGTCTTTGACCGAGGATCAGAAGAAAAGAGCCAAACTTCTTTATCTGAATTACCCGAATAATCCCACCGGCGCTTCGGCAACGGCGGAATTCTTTGCTTCCGCTGTGGATTTCGCCAGACGGAACCGGATCCTCATCGTCAGCGATGCCGCCTATGCACCGCTGAATTTCCAGGGAAACCCCCTGAGTATCCTTTCCATTCCGGGAGCCATGGATGTGGCCGTGGAACTTCACAGCATGTCCAAAGGTTTCAACATGACGGGATGGCGTCTGAGCTGGGTCTGCGGAAACCCGCTCGCTGTGAAAGCCTTCGCCACGGTCAAGGACAATGCCGACAGCGGGCAGTTCCTTGCCATTCAGAAAGCCGCCATCGCCGCACTGGACAATCAGGCGGATATCACCCCGATGATCAGTGCGAAATATGAACGCCGTCTCGCAAGCATGGTGAAAACCTTGAAGTCTCTCGGCTTCAATGCCAAAGTCCCCGGAGGATCCTTCTATCTTTATGTGAAGGCCCCCAAGGCGACCTCCGACGGAGTCGAATTCAAATCCGGAGAGGATTTCAGCCAGTGGCTCATCCGAGAGAAACTGATCAGCAGCGTCCCCTGGGATGATGCCGGTCCGTATGTCCGTTTCAGCGCCACCTTTGTCGCCCGTGGAGGACAGGAGGAGGAAGCCCGCGTTCTGGAAGAATTCTCCCGCCGTCTGTCCGGCGCGAAGTTCGTATTCTGACCAGTTCGGGAGATTTCTTCCTCCCTGCCTGTTCCTGATAAGACGACTTTCGATCTTTCGGACTTTGAATGACAGAAGGGCGTTGACACGGTGAAATTCCCTGTTCTGAAGCTGCATGTGGGGAAGAAGCGTGTACGGATAGTGGAAGATCATCATCACGCTCTTCTTCCCTGGGCTTGGGAACGCAATGATGCGAAGAGAGCACTCCGCCTGTTGACGCTGGATCATCATACGGATACGCTTCAAGCCTTTACACATTATGCGCAGTCACATGGGCTGGAGAATATTTTCTTTTCTGCGGATTTCCGTTCGGAGAAGGAAATCCGCGGTGTCTTGGGGAAAATGCGCCATGATGAACAGATTGACTTTGCGATCCGTTCCGGGATCGTTGACTCCGCGCTGCTGGTGACTCATGAGAATTTTTCCGTATTCGTCAATCCGCGGATTCGGATTCTTCATGAGCCGCCTTTTCGCGGAGGAGCGTCTTTGACTGATTTTTCTCGGAGCTCGGTTGATTCAGTGTTTCCTGGGGAGTGTTTCCGGCCGTCACTTTCTGTTCTTTCCGCCTATTATGCCAAGGCGTTGGAGGATGATTTTTTTCTTTCGCTGTTTCATCAGGCGGGGATGGCAGATATTCCGGAGGCGGGTTTTTTGCTGGATGTGGATCTGGATTATTTCAAGACTCCGGAATCGCTTGAGCCGGAAAAAAGTTCAGTCTTTTATGAATTGATCCGGCGTTCCCGTGCAGTGACGATTTCACGGGAAAGAGACTGGGTGCGTCTTTTGAATCTGGATTTCGGGCGGATTGTTGATTATGCGTATGCGGAAAAACGGATTCTGGAACATATTGAACGAGCTTGCAGCGCTTCCTGACGAATTGAAAGAATGAACTTGCGAAGCAACAAAATAAGAATTTGCGAAGCAAGAAGATACGGGAAAATGCGGTTAGCATTTTTTTCACGAGGTCAAGGTCCGTGACCTCGTCGCGCTCCAGCGGCGAGACGCTGACCCGCTGACCGTGCGGAGCACGAAATCTTAAAAAAATAAAAAAGCATGAGGGCTGCTCGCCCTCATACTCCCCGGCAGGGCTGCATTCCCTGCACCCGTCAGGCTGCGCCTGCCGTATTTTTTATTTTTTTATTTTTTCTTAAAAGCATGAGGGCTGCTCGCCCTCATGCACCTCGGCTCCCGCTGTATCTCCTGCACCCGGGAGGCGCTGTCTGCCGAGTCTTCAGAGACTGTGGCGGATGGTTTTCCCGCTTGCAGTCCGGGGAATGACATCCACTTTCCTGAATCTGACAGGGATTTTCCAGCCGGGAAGACGGGTGGAAGCAAAAGTCCGGATCCGATTCTCCCAATCCTCCGAGACAAGAGTTCCGGAAAGAACGACATCCGCAGAAGGAACCTCCCCAAAACCCTCCATGGGAAACGCATAAACCCGAACATCGGAAATTCCGGGACAGCCCAGAAGAACTTCCTCCACTTCATACGGGAAGATCTTCATGCCGGAAAAATTGATGATGTCTTTGGTTCTGCCTTCGATGAAGAGGAAGCCTTCACGATCCAGATGCCCCGTGTCTCCCGTGTCAAACCAGCCGTCCGGACAGAGCTCTTCCCTCGTTTGAAAAGGGACAAGGTAGGCATCGAAAAAACCGGGTCCCGCAAGGAGGATCCGCCCCGTTCCCCGTTCGTCCGCATCCGCAATGCGGAGGCGATAGGCCTTCTGGAGACGTCCCACGGACTGCATTTTCTCCCGTTCATCCGAAACGTTGACACAGGGCAGGCCCACTTCAATAATTCCATAGGCCTGTGTCAGAGGCAGAGAAAATTTTTCCCGGAAGGCATCGGCAAGCGTCGTCTCGAGTTTCATTGCAGTTGAAAAGGCCCGTCGGACCGTACGGAGATCCTCCTGTCGGAAATCCGGGGAATGGCACATCAGAAGATAATGATAGGGGGTCGCGTAAAGCATGGAAATCTTCTGAGAGCGAAAGGCCTTGAACATTTCCGTCTCCGTCGGTTTTCCGCAGATGACAATTTGAGCCCCGCGCCTCAGAAAAAGCAGAATCGTGACGACAAAGTGAAACGCCATATCCAGAACCCACAGCACGCTTTCCCCGCGGCGGACATCCAGTTCCGTACAGGCGGAAGTCCGTTCCAGGACAGAGTGATGTGAAAGCACAACCCCTTTGCTCCTGCCCGTCGTCCCCGAGGAAAAACGGATGAAGGCCGCCTGCTTTCCTTCGGGTAACGGAACCGGCCGGACAGTTTCATCCAGAAGACTCAGAAAAATCTCCGGTCTGCCCGGAAACGGGAATGATTTTCCGGTTCCGAAACGCTCCTCCGGGTGCGCGTCTTCTCCGCAGAAACGCCGGTCGGCGATCAGAAGATTGACTCCTGTCAGTTTAAGAAGCTCTTTCCGCTCCGGTTCCGCAGAACGGGAGGAAACCGGAATCATAATCGCATCCATCGCCAGCACCGCGAGGCTGAAGGCAATACAGTCAAAAGAATCCTCCATCAGGACGGCGATTCTCGAGTGTTTCCGCGCACCGTGGGCTTTCAGAAGCGGGACAAGTTCCCCGACCGTGCGGAAAAGTTCCGGATAAGTCCAGGAACGTTCCCCCTCAATGACCGCCGTTCCCTCATATCCTCGGTTTTCCTCGACAATTTTCTCATAAATATTCATTTCAATGAGCCTCCCTTCCGGTGAGTTCAGAGTTCAGTAAGAGCACAATTCTGTTGAGATCGTTCTCCTCCAGCGCTCCCTCCCTGCAGGAAATCACGCAGTTCATCCGCCCGTGAAACTGATTGAAGAAGAATCCGACACCCGGCTCGGGCGGCATCAGCGGCATGTGAAAGAGATTGACCACTCCGTTCCCCAGAAATTCAGGTGTTTCCAGAACCGTTCCAGGAAGATGGGAAAACATGAAACTGCCCGTGAACACCTTCCCGAACGCGTTCCGGAAAATCGTTTCCAGAAGCGGGTAGGGGGCAATCCTTGCAAGATAAGCCGCGTTGCGGAAGGCCAGAGGAAGACGTTCCGCATTGGCTTCATACAGAGCTTCCCGGATCCGCGGCAGAGGATCATTCAGATTTTCCCGCGGAATCAGCAGAGGAAGAAGCGACCATTGATTGAAGAAAATGCTGTGCCGGGGAATTTCCTCCGTTCCCCGCATGTCACAGGACATGTAGGCAAGGAGATTGCCGCTCTTCTCCTCATCATGACCGTTCCCGGCGTCCGCCGTTTTCGTCTTCCTTTTCCTCCTGTGATGATGGCTGTCCAGCACGGCCGCCATGCTGCGCGCGGCCGCCGAAAGCAGAAACGCCGTCAGCATGAACGGACCCGCCTTCCGTTCGGAAAGAGAAGCAATCCCCGCGCTCTCCTCCGGAGTCCAGGAAAGAAGCCGGAAACGGGCCGCGGCCGTCGGATGAGGCGTGAACGGATGAGAAAGGGGGCCGGAACGTTTGATGGAAAGGAGTTTTCTGTTCACCTGCCTGCCGGCGTGGAACTGACGCGTCCAGTCGTGGAGCATCGGAGTCCGCTGGAACGGAGTTTCTCCGATCGCGGATTCATCCGAACGGCTCAGGGCGCGGAGGAGATATTCCGCGCCGAGTCCGTCGAAAAGCTGATGACTGAATTTGAAGACGGCATAGGATACACTGCTCTTTTCAAAAAGTTTCAGTTCCAGATGATCGCCGGGGGGCAGGGGGGCATTCGCAAATACATTCAGAGCATCCTGAAAGTCCGCATGTTCCCCGAGAGATTCAAAGGTGATGCGGATTTTGGAATCCGCACCATGTCGGCGCTTTTCCTCCCAATATGGTGCAAGATTCAGCGCATGGCGTCTCATCCGTCCGGAAAGAAGGGCAGCGCACGGCGCAAGCAGCCGGGTTAGGTGTGGAATGTTCGCCGCATGAAATTTTTCCCTGTTCTCCAGAACCACCAGAAAATGATTGCCCCTTCCAGGGGTGAGGCGGCAGAGATGGTTCAGCAGACCCGCCATATAATCGAAGGAGTTGAGATAAATCCGTCCGTGCCGTTTCATGAACCGTCGTTTCCCATAGTTTTTTTTCTGTGGATTCTGGATTCATCCATCCGCGGGATATGATGATTCCCGGGAGGAGGGGAGTGAATGCGCAAAGAGAATAAAGTTCCCTCTTTTTCCCCCCCGCGGGGGGATTCCGTTTTCAGTTCGCCAGATGATTCCGGATGGATTCCGCCAGGGCCCGGATGGATTTCACGTCCGACGCATGGATTCCAGCCTTGAGCAGATGGATCCCCCAGTTTTTCTCCACGGAGAGAAGCAGTTCCATGAAGCCCATGGAATTGACTCCGTTTGAATAGAGGGATTGATCTGGATCGAGGTCCTGTTCATTTTTTCCGGAGATCCGTGCGATTTCGGAAGTCAGTTTTTTTTCGATGGATTCCAGAGAGAGGTCTTCAGACATAAGTGTTGAGTCTCCTTTCCGTGACAGGGATGAAGTCTTTGTAAAAAGCGGGCGGGAAGATCTGCTGTTCATTTTCCGGCTGTCCTTTTGCCAGAAGAAAAGCCGCGGCTCCTTCAATTTCCTTTTCTTCTTCTTCCTCCGCAGGGAGGCTGCCGGGTCCGGCCACTGGCTTTTCCCTTCGGAGGATCCTGCTGGCGGCTTCCGAAAAAACCGCCTTTTCGGAAATGACGGCGTAGATCAGAAGAGGGCAGAAATCCGACTCCAGAAGCACTTCCGCCGTTTTCAGCGACGATTCGCAGAGATTCCGGAACCCTGCCACACTGTAGGACGGCCCCCGCAAAGCAAAGAACGCCGCCGCATACGAGGCCGCCGCATTGTAAACCGAATGAGAAAAAGTCGCCGGCAGGACCTGGTCCTCCGGATAGTCCAGCATATCGTTCAGGAATTTCACTCCCGTATTCTGCGGCCCGAAGGCGGTGGCGGTGAGAAGTCCCGTTCCTGGAGGCAGCTCCTGAGAAACGATTCCGGCGTTTTCCAATGCCGAGCCGATGGCCGAAATGAGGAAAAGAGTGGACTTGTCCGCCCGTTTCAGAGCGGGATTGCGCCGGAGATCTTTCCAATGATCCTGTTCCGCCGCATTCAGGAAAGCCGATGCGAGAAGTTTCATCAGCGGATCATCTCCTTTCCGCGATCAGAGCCGCATTGGATCCGCCGAAGGCCAGCGAATCGGAGAGGGCAAAACGTTGATGACGAATCAGGGCGGGTTCCGTCTGGGGCGGGCGGAGGATGTCCTCGGGCTTTTCCCGGAAACCGTAACTGGGGGGAATTCTTCCGTCCTTGAGCAGGAGAACCGTGAAAATGAATTCAATGGCTCCGGCTGCTCCGAGTGTATGTCCGGTCAGAGCCTTGGTGGAAAAATAAGGCGTGTCCGGACCGAAGAAATGGTCAATGGCATTGGCTTCGCAGGAATCGTTGGCGGGAGTGCCGGTGCCGTGTGCGTTGATGAATGCGATGTCCCGGGCATTATGAATTCCCGCCATTTTCATGGCGCCGCCGAATGCCCGGAGAAGTCCGTCGGCATCGGGACGCGGACGGGTGATGTGATAGGCATCCGCTGAATTTCCATACCCGCTCAGGAAAAATTCGGGCTTTTTCCCGCGTTTCCGGGCGGATTCGGCCGACTCCAGGATCACGACGCCCGCGGCTTCACCGAGATTCAAGCCTTTCCGGTGTTTGTCAAAGGGCCTGCAAGGTTCGTCCGAATCGACTCCGAGGGCGTGGAAGCCGGCGATGGGGACGCGGTCGAGAGCATCCGTACCCCCTGCGATGACCAGATCGCAAAGTCCGCTCCGGATCCATAATCCTGCAATTCCGAGTGCATCACTTCCGGAGGCGCAGGCATTGGATATGCAGAGTGCGGGTCCGTTCAGGGCAAGTCCTTCGCGGAGGAGTTCCGCAGGATTTCCCCGCAGATAGTTTTTCATGGGATTCGGATGCGAAAAGTCGCCGTTCCGAATCCGCGCATAATACTCAAGATCGTTCAGCTGGCATCCGACTGTGGTGCCGATGCAGACTCCGGTCCGGCGGCAGCGGAGTTCGGACAGGGAGAGATCCGCCTCCAGCAGGGCTTCCTCCAGCGCATGAAGCAGAAGCTCCATGCTTCTAGTCAGGTCTGCGGCATTTTTCCCCCCGCCCGGATGTTTCAGGGAGGAAAGGAGTCCGGGTGCTCCTGCTGTCCGGAACGGGGGAAGTTCAAAGAGGGGGATGTTCAGTGTGGTGCCTGTCCTGGGCCCCGGCAGTGCGGGATGGGAAGAGTCCGGCTGAAAAAGATGAAGAAGTGTTTCGGCGCATCCATCCCCGGCACAGGAAAGGACTCCCATTCCTCCGACTGCCGCATCAGAGATGTTTTCTGATTTCATATTTTTCTGTCCGTTCCCCTGGCCTTGGTCGTCCGCGGACGCTGATCATGAAAAAATCATGAATCAGGAAAGTTTCTGTTCACATCACAGGGGGAAAAGGCCTTGTCCGGATCTATCCGCGTGCTCCATCCCCGTTTTTTCCTGGGGGAGGAGATCCCCCGGGATCGAATCATATCATAGCACAGGAAAGGTCGTTTTTCAACGCATGGGAATAAGCAAACGGGTTTTTTCAGGAATTTATGCTGGAGACTTTGTTGAAAAAACGCAAAATTATTTTACATTAAAACGATATTTGACTGAGCCTGCCGGAGAAACTGGGTAACGTAATGAGACAATATGGGTAGTACACCGGAAATACTTTTGGAAATATCGGATCTGACGAAGTCTTACGGCCCCGTCAAAGTTCTGAGCGGAATCAACCTGACCATGCCGAAAGGGGAGATTCTCGGTCTTGCCGGAGAAAACGGAGCGGGGAAGTCCACACTTGCCAAGTGCATCGCGGGCCGGACTCCGGTCAGTTCCGGGGGAGTGCGTTTTCTGGTTCCCCATGCCACCGTCTACACGGTGCCACAGGAGTTCAATCTGATTCCGGAACTTGCGGTGTATGAGAATATTTTTCTGGGGCGGGAGCTTTCGCGTTTCGGATTCCTGGTGAAGAAGGATATGATTGAGACCTCCCGCTGTCTGCTGAAGCGTTTGAGAAGCGCTGTGGATCCACTGACTCCCGTTTCGGAATTGAGCGTGGCGGAAAAACAGATGGTGGAAATCGCCAAGGCCTTTTTGAGAGACTGTTCGCTCCTGATCATGGATGAACCCACCACCGTTCTGAACAGCCGTGAAACCGCATTGCTTTTTGAAAACATGGAAAAATTCCGCGCCGGCGGCGGATCCGTTCTTTATATTTCCCATAAGCTGGAGGAGGTCCGGAATATCTGCGACCGCATTGCGGTGCTTCGTGACGGCCGTCTGGTCTCCTGCACAGCGGCGAAACAGCTTTCCGCCGCAGAAATCGCCGAACGGATGGTCGGACGGGAGCTGACACGCATTTTTCCGGAAAAGGCCGTCGTCCCCCCCGATGCTCCGGACGCCTTGAAAGTGGAGCATCTTTCTTCCGGAAAGGAAGTGCGCGATGTTTCATTCACGCTGAAGAAGGGCGAAATCCTGGGGATTGCCGGTCTTGCGGGGGCGGGACGCACCGAACTGGCCGAGGCTCTCTGCGGTCTGCGTCGGACCAGTCCGGAGACAGTTATCTGCGTCTTCGGTGAAAAGCTGCGTTTCCGGAAGCCAGCCGACGCCTTGAAAGCGGGACTTTCCTATCTTTCGGAAGATCGCCAGGGCACGGCAGTGCAGACGGCCTTTTCCGTAGCGGAGAACGTGACTCTTTCCTCCCTGAAGCAGTACTGCCGTTTTTCCCTTGTGAACCGTTCCGCCGTGAGATCGGCGGCGGAAAAATATATCGCCCGTTTCCGGATCCGCGCGGAATCGCCGGATACGCCGCTGACGAGTCTCAGCGGAGGCAATCAGCAGAAGGTGGCCATCGCGAAAGGGCTGGATACGGGGCCGCGGATTTTTATTTTTGACGAGCCCACCCGCGGGGTGGATGTCGGTGCGCGCGGGGAAATTTATGAATTCATTCATGAACTGTCCACAGAGGGCATTTCATGTCTGCTGATTTCTTCGGATCTGGAGGAAGTGATCGGCAACTGCGGGCGCGTGCTTGTCATGCGCGGCGGGGAACTCGCCGGGGAACTCTCCGGAGAGCATGTGAATGAAAAGGAAATCATGTACCTTGCAACAGGAGTGGAAGAAGAATGAGCAGGGATGACATTGGATCATTGTCCCGGACCTGGGATATTACGCGTTTCAAACGTTGTCTGGCCTGGCTGAGCGGGCCTTACATGGCGCTTCTGGTGCTGCTGATCGTGTGTTCTCTTTCCAGTGAACATTTCCGGAGCGTGCAGAATCTTCTGAACATCACGCGTCAGGTGTCTTACAGCGGAATCATTGCGCTGGGGATGACCTTTGTGATTGTGGGCGGGGGGATTGATCTTTCGGTGGGATCGCTTCTGGCGCTGTCCGGAGTCTTTTCCATTCTGGCGATGAATCAGGTGCAGGGGGGGACGGTGGGAATTCTTGTTGCGGGGCTTGTCGCGCTTCTTTCCGGTCTGGCAGGAGGAGCGCTGAACGGGCTGCTGGTGACTCTGGGGCGGATCCCCCCCTTCATTGCCACGCTTGGGACTTTGTCGCTCTACCGTTCTCTTGCTTTGTATTTTGCAGATGCGGGCATGGTCGCGAGCAGGAATGATCTTTACCGGGATTTCGGGGGGTCGTTTCTTCTGGGGATCCCGACACCGGTGCTGATCATGCTGCTGCTGACTCTGGTGATGGGAGGTGTCATGACGCGTACGAGCTTCGGGCGTCATGTCTGCGCTCTTGGAGCGAATGCGCGCGTGGCCGCTTTTGCCGGGATCCGCACAGGTCTTGTGGGCTTCTGCACTTATCTGATTGCGGGCGGAGCCGCCGGGATCAGCGCGATGCTTTTCGGAGGAAGGCTCGGTTCGGTGAGTTCGACCAGTGCGGGACTTTCCTATGAGCTGGACGCCATTGCGGCTGTGATTATCGGCGGGGCGTCGATGTCCGGCGGGCGCGGGTCGCTGTGGGGGACTCTTGCGGGGGTGCTGATTCTCGGAGTTGTTTCCAATGCGCTGGATATGTGGGGGGTGTCCGTCAATCTTCAGGGGGCGGTGAAGGGCCTGGTCATCATTATTGCGGTATTCATACAAAGAAAGGAAAGATCATGAGTTTCAGGACGAGTGTCGGAAGAAGATTTACTGCGGGGCTTTTCGCCTCCTTTGCGGCTGTGGCGGCTCTTCTGCTCAGCACCGCCTGCGGCAGGCAGGAGGACAGAAAAACGGGGAATGCCGGAGAAACGGAACAGGAAGGGCGGCAGTACAGGATCGGAGTGTCCATTCCCGCGGCGGATCACGGCTGGACTGGGGGAGTCGTCTGGTTTGCCGAACAGGGAAAGAAAAAACTCGAAGAGGCGAACGGAGATGTCAAAATTCTGATTTCCAGTGCAAAGGATGCCTCTGAACAGGTGGACAAGATTGAAAACCTTCTCGTGCAGGATATCGACGCGCTTGTGGTGCTGCCACACGAACCCGGTCCCCTGACGGGAATTTGTGAAAGAGTCCGGAAAAAGGGCGTGAAACTCATCGTGGTGGATCGCGGACTGGAGAAGAAAATCCAGAACCTGACCGTCGCGGGTGATAATCCGGAATTCGGGCGTGTCGCTGCAGAAACACTTGCAAAGGAATTGGATGGAAAAGGAAATATCCTTGTTATGGAAGGTGTTCCCTGCGTCGTCAACACCGACCGGGTGGAAGCGTTCCGGGAAGTGATGAAACAGTATCCGGAGATCCGGATCCTGGAATCGCAGTCCGCCTACTGGGATCCGGAAAAAGGCCTGAAGCTCATGGAGAACTTCCTTCAGAAATACAATCAGATCGATGCCGTCTGGACCGGGGATGACGATGTGCTCGTCGGCGCTCTGAAAGCCTATGAGGAATCCGGACGGAAAGACATCAAGCTCTTCGTCGGCGGCGGCGGAAGCAAGGCCATCATCAAACGCATTCTCGATGGAGATCCCGTTGTCCGTCTGACAGTGACCTATCCCCCGCGTATGATCGAGGTCGCCATGGAGGAAGCCCTTGCCATCCTCAAAGGCAGCTCTTCTCTGCCGGACGGAGACACTCTGCTCGTTCATGCCGAAGTCGTGAACCGGGACAACGCTTCGGACCATTACTTCCCCGATTCCGCCTACTGACATTTCCCCCCCCTCTTTTTCCTGATTTGCCTCCCTCTTCCGCAGAGCTGGGAAAAAAGGTGAAAAAAATTCCCCTTCTTCCTTCTGGAAGAGGGGGATTCTTTTTTTCTGCTTTTTCTTTCATTCTCTTCAGAGCAGACCTGTGTTTTTTCCCCCTCCCGCTCTTTTTTTCCGTGTTTTCAGAATCCGGATCCGTTTTTCCCAGCGAGGGCGAAGGCAAGGACTTTCGCATCCACGGCGGAACCGAGACGTTTCTGTTCTTCCAGGAACGCTTCCAGTTCATCCGGGTGAACCGTGAAGCAGCTGATGTCTTCCGACTCATCGAAATCCGTCTGAAGCACCCCCTGCTTCTCTTCGCAGACTCTCATTCTGACAAAGATCACGTATTCCGAGGTCAGCCCCGGTGAACTGAACGCTTTTCCAGAAACAGAAACAACCTCCCCCCGGTATCCCGTTTCCTCCCTGAGTTCGCGGACAGCGGCGGCTTCCGGCTGTTCACCCGGTTCGATAAGCCCGGCAGGGAATTCAATGACGCTGCACCCCACGGGCGGACGGTACTGGCGGACAAGAATCCATTTCCCGCTCGGCAGGAGTTCCGCAAACATGACAACCGCACCGGAAGACTTCCTTCTCGAAACCGATTCCCATGTTCTGGCTTTTCCGCGGCGGTCGATATAATGGATTTCATTCAATTCAAGCCAATTGCCCTGACAAAGGGACTTTTCTTCCGTATTCTTCATGCAAAATCTCCTTTTTTTGCGGAAAATATACTTCCCGGACTTGAAAAGATCAAGAAGCGTGATAAAATAGGATTGTCAGTTGATTCCGCCGCTCTTCAAGGAAAAATTTTCCCGGCGGATGCAGATGCCCGCATGGATTTTTAACTTGCCCCGAACCGCGTGAAACGCATTCCCTGTTTCCTTTTTTTTCCTTTGCCGTGGATATGGAAAATTCTTTTGCGTTTGTCGGTTTGCAGACTGGGAGAAGAAATTTTTGAAACTGCTTGGTTTGACGGGGGGACCCGGATGCGGAAAAACAACCGTCTCTGGATTGTTTCACAATGATTTTTCCTGGCGGGTTATCGATGCAGATGCACTTTGCCATGAACTTTACAGAAATCCGCCTCCTTCTCTGCTGGAAGCGTTTTTCTCCAGATGGGGAAAAGACGTTCTGGCATCCTCCGGGGAAATCGACAGAAAATATCTGGCGGGACGGGTCTTCTGCGCCGGAAGAGAGGAACTGGACTATCTCAATGCGGCCGTTCATCCTCTGATTCTGGGAAAAATCCGTATGGAAGTGAATTCCGCCGGAGAACGTGAGCTGATCCTGCTGGATGCTCCGTTGCTTTTTGAATCGGGGTGGGAAAGAATCTGTGATGCGGTCCTTGCCGTCTGGAGCTCTCCCTCCGTGCAGAGGCGCAGACTGCTTGAACGAGGCTGGACACAGGAACATTTGGAAAGACGGATCGCCTCGCAGTATTCTGCGGAGAAAAAAATGGAACTCGCCGATTTCGCTTTGATCAACAACGGTTCACGGGACTGGCTGAAAATGCAATGTGCCGTAATCCATAATCGCTTTTCCTCTCCAGATCTTCCTCTCTGATTTTTCCGGAGGAGAAGGGGGCAACGCGGAACAGCCGGAACGGAGGAAAGGAAAACTAACGATGGGCAAGAGCGTATGCGGAAAGGGAAATCCCCGCTCTTTTCCACTTTTCTTCTCCTGATGAATTCTCCCGCGGAAAGCGTGAGCCGGAACCGGGTAAGAAGAAACTTATTGATGAAAAAAAGTAAAATTTGAATCAAATAAAATGACAGTATTTAAAAAGGAAGGATGTTCTCCCATGGAAGAAAACGAAAACACTCCGCAGAAGACTGAAAGACGCGGTCGTCCGCCGAAATCCCTTCAGGCGAAATCCCAGACGCCTGTGGAGGAATCCTCCTCCTCTTTGTCCTCCTCCTCTTCCTTGTCTTCAAACGCATCCACATCTGCTTCTGCCGCAGCTCTTCCTCCTGTATCCGTGGAAGGGACGCGGCAGGTTCCGGTCGGCCCGGATGAGAGCGTCAGTTCCGGAGCGGAGAAGCGTTTCCCTTCTCCGGAAAGAGACGGAGCGCTTTCCTCCCCCGGCGGAGCGTTTTCTCCCGTTGCTTCTCCTGCCGGGGCAGCAGGGAATGGAGAAGACGGGGGTGTCTCGCCGGATAAGGGCGGAAGCGCGAATGGCGGAGCCTCTGAAGCGGCTGCGGAAATAGCATCGGCTGCAGAGGAGAAAAAAAGCGGGGCTCCGTCCGCTGCCGCGGGCGTGATGCCCATGGAAAAGAAAGAGGGGACTCCTGCCGCTCGTGTGGAAGTCAAGGCCGCGCGCCGAGGCCGTTTACCCAGGAAACAGGTTCATGCGGATCCGGAGGCATCGGAGCAGCCGGATCGATTTTCCGAGCTGGCACAGCCTGATCTGCTGGTGCCTCCGGCATTGACTCCGGAACAGCCCCTTGGCGCAGTCTCCTTCCCGATGGAACCTGATGACGACGGATATGTACCGCCTCCGGAACCCATTTCCGCCATTACTGCGCCGCCGCCTCAGCCTATGACTGAGGATCCGGATGATCTTTCGTCTGGCGCATATTCTTCCATTCCTTCCGGAGATCAGGAGCTTTTCAGGCGGGCCCCCTCCCAGGAATTTTTGAAAAATAATAATAAAGAGAAAGACCGGGACCGCGGGGAGAATCATTCTTTGAGGTCTGCTCAGCAGCAGTCCCAGCAGCCGCAGCAGCGTCAGGGCGGCGCTTCTTACGGACAGCAGCAGCGTCCACAGAATTCCTCCTTCCGAGACCGCCGCCAGAACAACAACGGCTCCCCGCAACAGCAGAACAACGGCGGGCGCCGCCGTTTTCAGCAGAACAATAATTCCCAGCCCAACGGGAATGTGAGGAATTACGACGATTCCGAATTTCAGGAATTCCGCCGTCAGCGCATGCTTCAGCAGCAACAGCAGCAACAGCAGCAGCAGAATGGATCCGCCCCTTACAATACATCTTCTTATCAGGATGATTATTCCTCCTCCGGCGGAGGTGCCAGACATTCCGGGAACGGCGGCAATTCCGGGAACGGCAATAACAATTCTCAATCTCAGGGGCAGCAGTCCACTTCCTCTTCCGCCCCTGGACAGATTCAGACGTCTGGATCTGCCGATTCCCAGAAGAACCACCCGAGCATCAATATTTCGGCGCTTCAGGAGATGTCGATGCAGAATCTCAGCACGATGGCCCGGGAGATGGGGATCGAGGGAGTCGGAGCACTGGAAAAATCGAAGCTGATCTTTGAAATTCTGCGTGTGAATGCGGAAAAGACGGGCAGCATGTACGGGAGCGGTTTTCTGGAAGTTCTGCCGGACGGGTTCGGATTTCTGCGTTCACCGGCCTACAGTTATCTGCCGTCTTCGGAGGATATTTATCTGAGTCCCTCCCAGATCCGCCGCTTTTCCGTGAAGACGGGAGACTTCCTGGCAGGACAGATCCGGCCTCCGCGGGAAAAGGAGCGCTTCTTCGCCATGCTGAAGGTGGACTCCATCAATCACGAACCCCCGGAACGGAAAAAGGACATCATTCCCTTCGGAAATCTGACCCCGTATTTCCCGACCCGGCGTCTGATTCTGGAAACCACTCCGGATGAAGTTTCCACACGGGTTGTTGATCTGGTGTCTCCGATCGGTCTCGGACAGCGCGGTCTGATTGTGGCTCCGCCCAGGACCGGGAAAACGGTCCTGATGCAGAAAATCGCGAACTCCATTATCAAGAACAATCCGGATGTCTGTCTGATCATTCTTCTGATCGACGAGCGGCCGGAGGAAGTCACGGATATGAAAATGTGCGTGAGCGCCAATGCCGAAGTGGTCAGTTCCACATTCGATGAACCCCCGGAGCGTCATGTTCAGGTGGCGGAAATGGTCATAGAAAAGGCGAAGCGTCTTGTGGAGTACAAAAAGGATGTGGTGATTCTTCTGGATTCGATCACCCGTCTTGCCCGCGCCTACAACACGCTTCAGCCGCACAGCGGGAAAATCCTTTCCGGCGGCGTGGACGCCAACGCCCTCCACAAACCGAAACGCTTCTTCGGCGCCGCACGGAACATCAGCGGACACGGAAGCCTGACCATCATCGCCACAGCACTCGTCGATACCGGAAGCAGAATGGATGAAGTCATCTTCGAGGAATTCAAGGGAACGGGCAACATGGAACTTCATCTGGACCGCCGTCTGGTCGACAAACGCGTCTATCCCGCGATCAACATCGAAGCCAGCGGTACCCGGAAGGAGGAACTTCTGCTGCATCCCGATGAACTCCAGAGAGTCTGGACTCTCCGCAAGGCCATGAACGGTGTGCCCCCCGTTGAAGCAATGGAGCTGATTATCGCTAAACTCAAGAAAATGAAAACCAATGCGGAGTTCCTCATGACTCTGCAGGTCTGAACGGCTGAGCCCTTCGTTTTCCCTCGTTCCCCGGCACCATTCATGGCCCGATGAAGGCGATTTGCACCCTGGCTCATACAATGCTATATTATCTCGGAAGAAAAGTCTTCCTCCACGCTCCTGAAACAATCTGTGTGGAGAAAAAAAGTCGTGAATCGTGCCTCGTGCCATGGACGAGAACTGGGAAAACGGGGAAAATGCTTCTTCACGGGCGGAACCCGTAAAACATCTCCCGGAGCCGATGCGGCGTGAAATGAATTTTCCCGCAATGCTGTTTTTTTTCACGCCATCGCTGAAAAGAAGTCCGCAGGATCGGAGGGAAAAAGGAGAAAAATGGACATTAAATTTGAAAAAGTTCTGTCGGTATTTCTTTATATCCTGCTTGCGGTCATTTTTGCCTTTTCCGCCGCACTGGTCATGCCTGTGTACAGGAAGTATGTCGCGGAACGGGACAATGTCGCGGAACTCCGCGAACAGCTGGAACGGAGCCGTGCCGAGTGCATCGCGCTCAATCAGGAAGTGCATGATCTGGAACATTATCCCTCTGCCGCGGAAAAGGTCGCCCGTGAAAAATTCAAGCTCTGCCGCGAAGGGGAGGAAATTTTCATTTACAGCCGCTGAAAAATTTTCCCTCCTTCAATCTCCGGACCGCCCGTATCGCGGTTGCATTTCATGACTGTTTCCTGTTTCCGGACTGAGAAAATGCACTCCTCCTGCTGTACAAGTGTAAAAGTGAGAGTGATCTCTGCATTTTTCTTTTCATTTTTGGCGGATGGATGAAGAACTCCTCTCCCCTCCGTCGCCCCGCCCCCCCCCCGTTCTTCCCAGCCTTTCCCATTGCGAATCAAGAGAATCCGGAAACGAGAGAAGAGCGTCCGAACGGTTTCCCGCCTGCAGAACAGGGCAATCGTGATGAGGAGCAGGGGGCCGTGGCGGTTTCTTTTTCTTCTCCCTCCTCCTTTTCTTTCTCTTCCAACTCTTTCTGCGGCTTTCCTCCCGTTCGGGAGGGGCGGGAAACGGGAGAATAGCGGGCGAACGTCTGAATATTTCTTCCCCGCACACAGTTCCCTCATTTTCTGCCGCCGCCTTTTCCTCCGGAGGGGGGCTGGATGACGACAGGCCAGGTCTCAGCGGTACAGCTTTGAATGGATCATTTCAATGACTTCGATGAAGACATCGAATTTTTCCGCGGGAATTCCTCTGGTGAGTTCCTCCGTAGTGACTCTCATGTAAGAACAGATCCTGTCGAAGATCTTTTTTCCTTCGGGGGAGAGCCTGATGCAGATGGCTCTGCGGTCGATGGGACTGTGGTCCCGCTCGAAGAAACCGCTTTTGACGAGTGAGTCCACGAGGACGGAAGTGGCGGGGAGGGTGGTTCCGAGTCTTTCCGCGAGTGCTTTGAGAGAGATGCCTTCAGGAGTCGTCCTGGTCATGTTGCTGACAGTCACAAGAGCTTTTCCCTGGCGCGCATTCAGGAAGAGAAGGCGTTCTGCGCTTTCCTTTCCCATACAGCTCAAACTGTCGCTGCGCAGCTGTTCGACGATATCGAACAGTTTCATGAAAACCATATCCGGCCTTGCCTGCTGTCCGCTCATTGAAAACACCCTCCTGTGATTTCTGGGATGAGACAAACTCCCTGATTCCATGAATATATACTGATTTACGGAAACAATCAAGCCGCCGCTGAGAGTTTCTTCATTTTTCCCCCGCTTTTGTTTTGAAGTTTTTCCGCCGTGGGAGTATATTACCCGGAAATTGATTTTCGACTTCGGAACCTGTTGCGGGGAGAATGGAATGTATCGCGGAATCCATCCTGAATTTCATATCTGCGGAGCGCTGTTTCTGATTTTTGTTCTTTTCATTCTCAGTGCGCCGTGTACTGTTCTCCGTGCTGTCGATTCGGACTTTCCCCCCTTCTGGTCGGTGGAGCGGGACAATCCGGTGACAGGCACGCGCTGCCATTGGAGATATCTGGGCCCGCTCGGGGAAAAAGTGATCTCTCCCGGAGGCAGGGAGGAAACTCTTTATGCCTTCCGTCCCTTCTGGAGCAGCTTCGACAATCAGGAAAATGGCTTTTCCGGATCCGACTATCTTTGGCCCGTGAGCGTCTGGCGTGATTTTCCCTTTGCGGATTTCCGCTGGATTTTATGCTATTACGGGAGCCGGGAAGGCAAGGGGACGCGGCGTGATTATCTGATTCCATTGTGGTTCAGCGGCATGAAGGAAGGGGAGTTTTACTGGGGTGTCTTCCCTTTTTACGGTGATCTGCGGGATGTCATCGGATATGATCAGACCCGTTTCATCCTTTTCCCCCTGTACTGGCAGACATGGAAGGAAAAGTCGTACGGGGAAGCATATCTCTGGCCGATTGTGAACTGGGAAAAAAGTCCCCGGCATGACAAATTCCGAATTTTCCCGTTTTACGCGGTGAACGAGGTCTATGGGCGCAGTCTTCATCAGTCCGTTCTGTGGCCTCTCTTCCACTGGATGAAATCTCTGGATGAGAAACATCCCGGGGGAGGATGGTTCTTCCTCCCCCTTGCGGGACATACGGAACTGGATGGAGCCGAAGCATGGACAGCTCTCTGGCCTCTTTTCTACTATCAGCGTTCTCCCGATTCCTTCCGGATTCATGCGCCGTGGCCCGTTTTCCGCTATGGGAAAGAGGCGGATCATCAGAGGGACATTCTCTTTTTCTGGCCCCTCTGGGGACGTCAGCGCAGTGATGAATATGATTTCCGTTTCTACCTATGGCCAGTCATTCTGCATCAGAAGGACTGGGGGGAAACGCTTCTGACCGAAGGAGTCTGGATTCTTCCCCTTTACTGGAGCCGCGGAGATTACAGGCTGGAAAACGGAAAGATCACCGGACGCCTGATGTATTACAGGAAATTCTGGCCGTTTTTGTCTCTGTATGAGAAAGGGGATCATTTTCAGGTGCTTGCGTTGGATTTGTCGCCGATGAGGGGATTCCCCGTGGTGGACCGGAACCTCAGCATGCTCTGGAGACTCTGTTCCTATGAGGAAAACAAAAAAGGGACGGCCTGGGATCTGCTGTGGGGAATTCTCCGGAGTTTTGATGTCCGTGGAAAGGATAAGTATTTTTCCTGGTCGCCTTTTTACGAAGTCCGCTGGAACGTGATGGACCGTGTCATCCGCGAGACAGACGGAGACAATCCAGACCCCGAAATCACCCCATTCCGCCCCATCGAATATGATGTGGAACGCAGTTTCTTCTTCGGCATGGTGAAAGTCCGCAGTTCCGCAGTTTATCCGACCCAGTGGAAACTGTTCTGGAGCCTTGAATTTTAAGGGTTCAGGGATATATTACGCCTTTCTTGGAAAAATGTACGGAAAACAGAAATTTTCAGCCGGACAACAGAATCATGATCGTACCTTATGAACAGGATTATATTCCGCGTTCGGGGAATCCCGTGGCGAATCTCGGCGGCTTCATTGTGAAGTTCTGCCGGGATGTGGGGCGCTGCTGCAAATTGATTGTCCTTTCCTTTGCCTTCCTGCCCGTTTTCTTCCGGAGCAGGCGGGAAATCATTCTTCAGATGTACTGCTGTGGAGTGAAGAGTTTTCCGGTGACGTCCATTGTGGCGCTGTTCACCGGGATGATCCTTGCATTGCAGGCAGGGCTGATTCTGCGTTCATACGGTCAGGAAATCATGGTCGGGTATCTTGTTTCCCAGACCATGTTCCGGGAGATGGGGCCGTTCATGACGGCGTTGATCCTGGCAGCAAGTGTGGGGTCGGCGATGGCCGCTCAACTTGGATCCATGACGGTATCTCAGGAAATTGCCGCACTGGAAGTGATGTCCATCAATCCGGTCCGTTTTCTGGTGATGCCCCGACTCTTCGCCATGATGATCATGTGCCCGGTCCTGACGGCGTATACGGATCTGATCGGTATTCTGGGAGGCGGCCTTGTGGCGAACACCCAGCTGGATGTGGCATGGAACGCGTACTGTGAGAATGTGCGTTTCATGCTTCATGAGAAGGAATTGTGGGTGGGATTCTTCAAGGCGTGGGTGTTTTCGGTGCTGATTGTGGGGATCAGCTGCTATCAGGGGATGTCCGCCCGTCACGGCGCGGTGGGCGTGGGGAATGCCACGCGCAGTTCGGTGGTGATTTGTTTTCTTCTGATTCTGATTGTCGGATACATCATAACGAGGCTGTTCTACTGATGATTGAATTCCGGAATGTCACGAAATATCTTGGAGGAAAGAAAATCCTCGACGACATGAGTTTTTCGGTCCGGGAAGGGGAGACCTTCTGCATTGTGGGGCCCTCCGGAACCGGGAAATCCGTGACGCTCAATCACATGATCGGGCTGTATACGGCCGATTCCGGATACGTTTCCGTAGACGGGCGGGACATAGCCGCCTTGAGTGCGAAGGAACTTTCCGAACTGCGCATGAAAATGGGAATGCTGTTCCAGTCCGGAGCTCTGATGAACTGGATGACGGTGTATGACAACGTGGCGCTTCCCCTACGGGAACGATTCCGCCTTCCGGAAAACGCGGTCCGGAAGAAGGTGATGGAGATTCTGGAATTTCTGGAGCTGAGCGCCGACTATATGAAATATCCGGGAGACGTTTCCGGAGGGATGATCAAACGGGCCGGACTTGCCAGAGCGGTGGTGACGAATCCGAAAGTCATGCTGTATGATGAACCGACATCCGGGCTCGACCCCGTCATGTCCCGGAAAATCGACCAGCTGATACTGGCATTGAAGAAACGCTTCAATATGACTTCGGTCGTGGTCACGCACGATTTATGCAGCGCGTTTGGGATTGCGGACCGGATTGCGATGATGGCCGGCGGACGGATTGTCGCCTGCGGCACTCCGGACGATTTCGCCGCCAGTTCCAACTCTCTTGTGAAGGAATTCATCGCGGCCCAGTTCGCGAACGGCATGTGAAACACAGTACAACCCGCAGAATGGGAGAGTTTACGATATCATGGACAATATGGAAATCAGGAAGAAAAGTCTGTTGACAGCGGAATTTTTTCTCGGAATCTTCTGCATCGGAGCGATCTGCATCCTCTTTTACTTTACGGTGATGATTCGGGGAAAAGATCTTCTTTTCCAGTCGGAGAAAGTGTATGTGACGGTGCAGTTCCCGACCGCGGGCGCTCTCGCCGTGAACGACAAGGTCAAAGTGATCGGCGTGGATATGGGGCAGGTATCGAAAATCGAGCTGGCTCCGGATAACAATTCGGTCATTGTGACCCTCCAGATGAACAAGAATCTCCGCATGAACGAGGACTATGAAATCACGATTCAGAATTCCTCCATTTTCGGAGGCGCCTATGTCAACATCATTCCCGGTACAAATACGGAATCCCCGGTGTACTTCGACCGGATGCTCATCGGGAAGCCCCCTGTGGACATCATCATGGAGGCTTCAGGCCTGATCGCCCAGCTCAAAGAAGATGAAAGGAAACTCCGCGAACTCTTCGAGGGCGGTTTCTTTGACGATATTAAAAACGTGATCAGCAGTATTGAATCCAATTCCCGGAATCTGGATCTGATCTGCCAGGACCTCCGCGAAGGGAAGGGGACCTTGGGCAAGCTCTTCAAGGATCAGGAACTGTATGAAGAAGCGAAAAAATCTCTCGCCAACATATCCACGGCATCTGAAAATATCAGCACTCTGCTTGCCGACGTCAAGGAAGGAAAGGGGACTCTGGGCAAACTTGTCCGCGACGACGAAGTCTATCTTTCCATGAAGGATTCCCTGAATTCCATCAACGCCCTTGCCGGAAAAATCTCCGAATCCGACGGTTCTCTGGCAAAGTTCCTCAATGACAACGGCAAACTCTATGCCTCGCTGGAAAACGCATTGCAGACACTGGACGGTCTCTCTCAGAATCTGGACAACCTTTCCAAAGACGTGACCGGCGGAAAGGGCACCATTGGAAAACTTCTTTCCGACGATTCCCTTTATGTCGAGTTCAAGGACACGGTGCGCCAGTTGCGTGCTGCGATAGAGGACTTCCGTGAGATGGCGCCAGTCGCCACCTTCGGAAGCATCGCTCTGGGTGCTTTGTAATATAGATTAAATCCGGGGAAGGAAAACGGATTGGTTGTTTCATGCGGAAATATTGTACTCAATGCGCTGCGATGAGAGAGCCTGCGGTTTCGTCGGAGGACGAGTCTTCGTCATCCGATTTCTGTCCTGTCTGCGGGACGGAGCTCTGCGGTCTCGGGGATCTGCCTCCCGGGACGCTTGTCGAAGGATTCATGATCAAACATGAAATCGGCCGTGGAGGCATGGGGGTCGTCTACCTTGCCGAGCAGATGAATCTGAAACGGGAAGTGGCGCTGAAGATTCTTTCCGAGGAACTGGCTTCCAACAACAGTTTTGTGGAAGGTTTCTTCCGCGAAGCGCGCGCTGCTGCGAGCCTGAACCATCCGAATATCGTACAGGCCATTGACGCGGGATCAACTCCGGGCGGAATCTATTATTTCGTGATGGAGCTGATCGAAGGCGAAAACCTGGATGAGCGGATCGCCCGCGAAGGTCGCATTGATCTCGACACTTCATTGAATATTGCCGAAAAAATTTCCGCCGCCATGGCTTATGCCTGGGAAAAACAGAAACTCTGCCACGGAGATATCAAGCCGGAAAACATCATTCTGAAGCCGAACGGCGAAATCAAACTTGCCGACCTCGGCCTGGCAAAAAACTACAATGATACTTCCAACGCCACTTCGTCCGACACGGAAATTATGGCCACTCCGCTTTACGCCGCCCCGGAACTGATCCGTTACCAGAGGGACAAAATCGGCTACCGGACGGATATGTATTCCTTCGGCGCCACATTGTATCATATGCTGGTCGGCAAACCTCCGTTCCCCGGGAGCGATCCCCAGGCGGTCTGCGAGATGCAGCTCAATTCCCAGGCGCGGCCTTTGATCGCGTTGGACCATTCCATCCCGAGCCGCTTGTCCATTCTTGTCGATACGCTCATGGAAAAGGATATTTACAAGCGCCCGGAAACTTGGAGAGACGTTCATTCCATCATCGAAGAGATTCAGGAACACCGGAAACAGACAAACTCCGAATCCCCCCTTTCTTCTACTCTCCCCGACGGGAAAAACGAGGAAGAAAAACACGAATTCGAAACGGAAAAACATTTTTCCACCAGATCCCTTAAATACATTTTCTTTGTTCTTTCTGCTCTTCTGATTCTTTCCGGCGGAGCTTTTTTTGTTCTTCATTATTTTTCCGGGGGTGGAAAACCCGATGCAGCCAGGAATGCGGAGGCGCTTGGAGATCCATCGGGCCAGCGTGCGGATGCGCAAAGCAGTGAATGGTCTTCATTGAAGGAACGTCTGGGTTCCATGAAACTGCAGGATGCCATCAATGAGGTTTCCGCATTTATTGCAAAATATCCGGATGTTTCGACGGAGGATGCCATCCCGGTGCTGAACACGTTGATGGCGAGGAGGGAAAGAGAGGAAAACATCCGCGCGTTCCGGGAAGAAGTGGATTCCGTTCTTTCGGAGGTGGAGACTTCAGGGGAGAAACTGGAAAACGATCTCCGCCGCCAGAAACAGCTGCTTGGGAAAATCGGAACTCTCCGGAAGAAACAGGATGTGATGAAGATTCAGAACGTTCTGGGGACAGAATATCAGAAGCGACTTCAGGTGGTTCACGGCCGTTTGGTGGCGGGGATAGCGCGCCTGGAAAGGGAAGAACGTCAGAGAAAGAAGGAAGAAGAGCTGAGACGTCTTCAGAAGGCCAGTGAAGAACGGGCCCGGGAAATGGAGAAAAAACTTCTGGAACGGAAAGCCCGGGAAATGGAAACCCGCGCGATGGAGGATCTGATTCTCCTGTTTGAGGATCATTATGGGCGTCTTTCCGGAAACGCGCCGGATCCCGACCTTGAAAAAGATTTTCAAAGCTGGTTCGATACTTATGCTTCAGTGCCCCTGCAGATTCAGGAACAGGGGGAACTGGCACAGAACTACCTTCTTTCGCTGAAGAATCCATTCTGGAAAATCCTTGCGGAGAACGACGCCCGATTGAAAGGATTTGAATTGTTCCCGGAGACTTATCCCGGTTATGGATTTGACTCCGTGGATGAAAAACTGATCAAACTCTCTCAGCGGGACGGAAAAGTGATTCTGGGCAAGAGAATTCCCTGGGAATCCCTGAAAGGCCAGGACCTGAAGGCCTTTATGCGCAGAATCATCGGGAATGAACCCTTCTTCAAGTCTCTGGTCCGGCGCAGTCAGGAGGGGCTTCTCGGACATTATATTCTGGCAAACGGCTTTGAACCCTATGTCCCCATCATGGCCAGACATTATTTCGGAGCTGAGGAATCCCAGTACTACTGGGACCTCTCCAGGTTTATGAAGATGGTGGAACAGGAAGGGAAAGCCATTCGTCTGTGGCGCGAAATTCAGGCGATGGAAGCGATCGGAAAGAATCCGGTGAAGCAGGCTGAAACCCTGATGAAAGAGCATCGGATGAGTTCGGTTTATACTCGTTATGCGTCCACCATTTTGCGATATGCCACCATGAGGGATGTGGATTCTCTGTCGGAAATGCCGGAGCGTCCGCAGGAGAAGCCCCGTCAGGAAGAGGGGAAAACGTTGGATGATTTTACCGAATTCAAGAAGCGTCTTGAGAGCATGGAGCTTCAGAAGGCGATAGATGCTTTAACAGAGTATATCAAGGAATCGCGCTCTGCTTCAGTTTCCGCGGAAGCCATCCGTTTGCGGGCGCAGTTGACCCGCAGAAAGGCAAGGATGGAAGAAAATGCCGGGAAGTTGCGCATGGAACTTGCTGCTATCTTCGCCTCTGCCGGTGAACGCGGGGAAAAACTCGGGAATGATCTGGCGCTGTGGCGATCGTCTCTGGAGAGGGTCAGAGCCCTGCGTTCCAAGATGGAAGAGTCGGAAGTCCGGGAAATTTTGACTGACTCGAGAAAACGTCTTCAGACTCTGGAATCCAGTCTGTCGGCAGGGATTGTGCATCTGGAAAATGAAATATCTCTTGGAAAGAAAAATGAAAAGGCTGGCTTGCAGAATCTTCCCGGACGGCGGAAGGATCTCGCTGCAGATTTTCAGAGGAATGCTCCGGTGGAGGCTCCCCCGAGGCCGTTTATCAGTCCGGAGATCAAAGCTCTGGACCAGATTTTCGATTCTCAATTGACATTTTATGACAAAAACGGAAGAACTTACAATACCAGTCATGATTTTCAGGTTCTGTTCAATCTTTATCCGGATTTAGAGAAGAAGGGGAATCCGCGTTTCAGGAATCTCATCAAAATCAGTCAAAAATTTTTAAAGTCTCTGGAAACTCCGCTTTATCAGATTCTCAAAAAGAACCTGGTTCATCTGAAAGGAAAAGAACTCTTTCCAGATACCTATCAGGGATTTGTTCTTCAAGACTTTGAAAACAATACGATCCGTCTGAAGAAGCAGGGGGAAGAGGTGGTGTCTGTGATCCAGTGGGATAAAATAACGAAATCCGGCCTGCTCAGCTTTCTGCGCATGATTATCGACAATGAGTCCCTTTTTAAAAGTCTGGACGGGGAAAGCCAGGAGGGGCTTCTGAATCATGTTTTTGTCATTTCAAATAATTTCTATGTGCTTACGGTATCCGACCGTTATTTCGGAGTACGTTCCGAAACATCATTTAATCTCCGCTTTATTTGGGGAGTAGTTCTTCGTGGCCGGTTTCTGGAAATGGAAGCACAGCGTCTGATTGCAGAGATCCGAACCTCTGAAACCGCAGGGAAAGATTCCTCTGCAGCCCTTCAAAGACTTCAGATGTATTATCGTTCGACATCCGCCTACGCGGAAAACGCCCCATGGATAGAGGAACTTCTTTCCTTGAGTAGGAAAGAGATGGGGAAAGGGGAATAAAGAACTGAGACAACGTTTTTCCTTTGCCTCAGTCCGAAGCCTGAGATGCTTTTCCCGTTTGAGAAAAGATTGAAAGTTTCTTTTTCCCATAATCCGGAACAAATTGTCAGGTGTTTTTTTTGTGAAAAAAAACAGATCCCGGGTTGAAAAAAATTTTCCCCGCTTTATGTTTTTCACAGTGCTTGTTCAATACGGATAGATGTAAGTTCTCATGGGAAAAATACTGATTATTGATGACGAGGCCAGCTCACTGCTGGTCATGCAGACTTTGTTGACAAGGGCGGGGCACGAGGTTCGTACTCATTCAGACGCGGAGGAAGCACTCCGCATTCTCCGGGAGGACTGCTTCGACCTTCTGATTTCCGGGATCAACCTTGCGGGAATGGATGGACTGTCCCTGGTCCGCGAGTCGAAAAAAATCCATCCTGATATGCCGGTGATGGTTATGACCGCCTATTCCGATGTCGGGACTGCGCTTGAGGCGCTGGAAAGCGGGGCCACGGATTATCTGGTGAAGCCTTTCAACTATACGGAAATGGTGCCGAATATCGACCGGATCCTTTCCGCGGATCATACGACTGCAACTTCCAGCGGTTTTCACCGCCGTTCCTCCATCCGCTTCCATTTCGGGATGCTTGTGGGGGAATCCAAGGCCATGATGGAAGTGTATGCGGATATGGAGCGCGCTGCGGGGAGAAGGGATCATCTGCTCATCTGCGGGCCTCGCGGGACCGGCAAGGAACTGTGTGCAAAAGCCATTCATTCCGCCGGGATGCATGCTCCGGTGGGCGCATTTGTTTCGGTTGATTGTGCGGCGCTGCCGCCGGACCGGATTGAGGAGGAACTTTTCGGTTCCATGGAATCCTCAGTGCTCCGCAACGGGCTCTTCATCACGGCGGACGGCGGGACACTTTATCTTCAGAACATCGACATCCTTCCGGCGGAAGAGCAGAAACGGATTGCAAAATTCCTGGATACGCACGAAATCTGGCCGGTCGGAGTGAATTCGCCGGTGTCCCTTGACTTCCGCCTGATCGCCTCCATCCGCTGTGCGGGGCGGGACGAGTCCGGGGGCTTTCCAGGGATCGAGCCGGCTCTGCTCAGGAAACTGACCAAGTTCCCGCCGCTCAGGATGCCTCCGCTCAAGGAAAGAACTCAGGATATTCCTCTTCTGGTGATGAAGTTCCTTGACGATTATGAGATCGAACAGAGGCGCCATATGGAAATTTCGGATTCGGCATTGAGCATGCTGAAGAAAATGGACTGGTCAGATGGTCAGCTGGATCGTCTTTCGGCGTTTTTAAAACTCTCCATTTCCTATTCGCCTGCCGACTGCATTACCTCGGACTGCATCCGGAACACTTCCCGCAGGAAACTGAAGGGGCTGAACACGGAGCTTCCTTCCTATTCCGTCTACCGGAAATCCGTGCAGTATTCGCTTCCGCCGTTTTCCATTGAATCCATTCCGGAGCAGATGCCGTTGAAACAGCGTCTGAAACGTATAGAGGCGCATTATATCAGGAGAATTATTTCGGATTTTGACGGAGACAAGGAACGGGCGGCTGAACATCTCGGAATCAGTCTGGCCACGCTGTACCGGAAAATGGATGAACGCAACAGTTCGGAGGATCAAAAATCATGATTGTCAAAAGAATTTGTCTTGCACTCGGGGTTCTCTGCTCAGCCTGTCTTCTGATGGGGTCGAGCACCTGCAATCCGGAGGAGGCCTGGGAAATGATGCTGGATCCGGAGGCCGCTGAAAAAATGATGGCGGAACCGGAATATGTGGTGACGGTTCA
The DNA here is from genome assembly GCA_934644965.1 of uncultured Victivallales bacterium. GTDB lineage: Bacteria > Verrucomicrobiota > Lentisphaeria > Victivallales > UBA1829 > CAJMAW01. The sequence goes on from CAKUDG010000018.1 coordinate 58,198, forward strand.
TCAGATCGTCAAATATCCCAGGGCCGAAATGCTGGAAAAGGCGATCCCATCCTATTTCGGAGATTCCGTCATTGTCAATCAGAATTATTATATTTCCTCCAAGGAAATTGAGAAAATCGAACTTCTTGAGCGGAAAACGGATCCCGGCTTTTATGACTTGAAACTGACTTTCACTTCCCGGGGACAGAAAATGTGGATTGGTCTTTCCGTCAACAACCGGAGAAACCAGCTCGCTTTTGTGATCGACGGCATGCATTACAGAAATTTCGAGCCGAGATTGATTCTGGATGACGAGGACCTGACTGTCATTGTGGACGGCCCCTTTGATGTCGCTACAGCCAATGCACTCCAGAAAAATTCCGAATCCAATTTCAAAAAGCTCAATAAGCGTTGATCTGAGGCTTCTCTTTTTCCGGTTTCCCGGTTCACATCATCCCCCCTGATCCTCCTTAACTGCACTCCCTTTCTGGGATGCGTTTTTCTCTGCATTTCGATGACTTTAAAATACTTGTGGCATTGGGAAGAGGGATGGACGGCAAAACAAGACGGAGGGAGAAAATGTGAGACTGCCAGAGAAAGGAGAAATCTCATGCAGATAAAAAAACACATTTTCCCCTCTGCAGAAATTTTCTTCCGAAGTGCCGGATGATGCCCTTTTTTCAGCTTCCGGAATCCCGGGGGAAAGAAAAGACAGGGGAAAAAAGGGAAAGAAGAAGAGAAAAATGCTCTCGGGAATTTTCCTTTACCCTCAATCGGACGCTTGATTCGGGGGAAGACCTTCTGAAAAAAGCAGGGAAATGGAAGAGAGAAGAGGGAATCCTGAGAGAGGGGAGAAAAACGTGTATTGTCTTTCTCCTGTTCACAGAGCGGTATTTCCGCCTCTAAAGCGGACGGCAGAGCCGAATTGACTTCTCTCAAAACCGTCTCTCCGTCCGGGCTGTATACAGAGAGAATCGGCGGAAGAATGAGTTTTTTCTTTTTTTCTCTGTATTCGGACTTGAAAAGAAGATGTTCCGGCCTATATTACTCCTTCGATTTTCAAGGGAAGAGGCACAACCTCCGTTCCTGCGAATGACAGGGAAAAACAACGCCGGAATGGATCGGCTTTTCAAGAATTCAGGAGTAGAAGAAAATGAGCAATGTCTGCGATATCTGCGGGAAGAAGAAATTTTACGGTTCGACCATTATCCGGAAAGGTCTCGCCAAGAAAAAAGGCGGGATCGGGATGCATGTGGTGAAGGTTTCTCCAAGGACGTTTGAACCGAATATACAGTCTGTCCGTGTCAAGGAAAACGGAATCGTTGTCCGGAAGAAAGTCTGTGTGGCGTGCATCCGCAGCGGTAAAGTGCAGAAGGCCTGCTGAAGACAACAGGACAAGTGCTTCCGGGACTGGAAAGCCTGGATAGCCGGAGTTGATTCTGCCTGATGCGGAGGACTCCGGCTTTTTTTGTCTTTTGCAGAACGGCAGGGACAGGGAGAGGTCCCGGCTGTGTCTGATGAAGAATTCAACCATTACCATTCATATTTAGGAAGGATTGCAAGATGAAGAAAGGGAAGAAGATCGCTTGGATTCTCGGGATTGTTGCCGTTGTACTGGTCCTGCTTATTGCGGGAGGGCTTTTTTTCCTTGACAAACTGGTGAAGACGGGTGTGGAGACAATCGGGCCGAAACTTGCAGGCGTGAGCATGACAGTCGGATCTTTGGATATTTCCCTGCTCAGTGGGAAAGTGGATCTTGAGGAATTCGTTATCGGGAATCCGGAAGGGTATACAACGCCTCATGCAATCAAAGTGGGGAAAGTGCTGGTGCAGATTGAGCCTCTCTCCGTTCTGGAGGACAAGATCGTGATCCGCGAACTGACTGTGGACGGAGTCGATGTGAATTTTGAAACTTCCCTTGTCGCCAGCAATCTGAATGACATCCTCAATAATCTGAACCGATTCTCCTCCGACGGGAAAAATACTGAAGATGCCAAAGAACCTGCTGATGATGATGCTGCGGAAGCCAGCCAGAAGAAACTTCAAATCGACAAGATCGCTCTGAACAACAATACGGTTTCAATTGTCATCAAGGGATCTGGTGCGGGCGCGCCGATTCCTCTTCCTCCGATCAATCTGGAGAATCTCGGGCAGGGACCGGAGGGAACGGGCATTGTGGATGTTTCCGAACAGATCCTTGCAAAACTCCTGACCTCCATTGCGGACGCCGGAAAAGGAATTGATGTCAAACTGCCGGAAATTCAGCTTCCTGAAATCAAACTGCCTGAAATGAAACTCCCGGAGAGTTTGAATCCTTTCTGATTCTTTTTATTTTTCTTCAGAAAAACAGCGGGAAGGAATCGGAGATTTTTTTTCTATTCCTTCCCTTTTTTGCAGAATGTGTTTCTGCTTCGTTTTTTCTGCAACGGATTTTTGAAGCATGATTTCAAAATCCTCTTCCTCAGAAATCCGGAAGAGGGTTTTTCTTTTCTCCCGCTGAAAAGAGACTCTTTTTCTAGCGAGATTGTTTTTTCGTATAGGAGTTTGTTCATTCAGAAGAAAGAGAAATTCCGGGCATAGTGCAGACAGAAAAGGAGGGCGGGGGAGGGGAAAAAGAATTCGGGCTTGGAATCCGGAGGAAGTGGAAAGCGGCTCCTGCGGGAGTGAATCACATTTTCTCTTTTCCCGGATGATGATTTTTTCAGGAGAAGTAATCCTGGAAATAGACCATCAAAGCCGGATCGCGCAATTTTTTGATGGCTTTGTATTCAAGCTGGCGGATGCGCTCTCTTGTGAGATTGAAGATCTTGCTGACTTCCACAAGAGTCATGGGCTGATTCCCAGAAAGGCCAAAACGCAGTTTGATGATCTGCTGTTCTCTTTCCGTCAAGGTGTCGAGAGCGGTTTTGAGACGGGAACACATCATTTTGAATGCGAGTTTTTTTGCTGGGTCCGCAGATTCGCCTTCGGAGATGAGATTTTCAAGGAATGCTCCGTCGCTGTTGGACAGCGGGGCCTGAAGAGAGATGGCCTGACATGCCATTTTCTTGATGGCGCTGACTCTTTCCCTGGGCATCTGGAGGATGGAAGCCAGTTCTTCATCGGAGGGATCGCATCCGTTGAGAAGGATGTAGTTCTGCTCCGCACGATTGATTTTTGAAATGGCCTGGAGCATGTGGGAAGGCAGACGGATCACCCTCGACTGACTGGCAACCGCCTTTGAAATGGACTGCTTGATCCACCATGTGGCATAGGTGGAGAATTTATGCCCCAGACGGTAATCGAATTTTTCCGTGGCATGGATCAGACCGAGATTTCCTTCCTGAATCAGATCTCCGGTCTGGACGCTGCTGTTGCGGTAATGCCTCACGAGGCTGACGACAAGGCGGAGATTGGCGATCAGAATTCTGTTCTGATATTCTTCAATGGACTGGAAACATTTTTCCAAAGCGCGCATGGTCGTTTTGAATTCTTCGATGTCCATCAGAAGCTTAGCCTCGACTTCCTCTTTTTTTCCGGGGAGGACTTTTTCGGCAAGACTTGAGTGCCCCTCATGGATTTCCAAACTCATCAGGAAAATCTGAGCCACCTTGTACCATTCTCTCAGGAGGTTGCTGTGCATGGGATAGCGCATGAGGAGTCCGATCCCTTTTTCCCTTTCCTTTCTGAGTTCGTCACTGTTCCCGGCGAGGAAATGTCCTTTGAGCCGTTCATAGGTGCCTGCGATCATTTCTCCCCAGGGACGGGCATGCGAGAAAAGAAAAGCCGTCTGGTTCATATTTCTGATTTCAGGGGGAAGTGCGGACTGGCGGAAGACATCGTCCATGTTTTCCTCTGAACAGGTCTCCAGGATCTTGATATGTTCCTGAAAAACGAAGCCGAAACGGTAGAGAAGACGGCGGATTTCATCACGGGATTCTTCAATTTTTTCCCAGACAGCAAATTCATCTTCCTGGGTCATCGGTTCGCTGTCATTGAGATGCCTGTAATAGATTTTAAGCGAATCGGTTTCTTCTGCATTGTTGTCTGTTTTTGCGGCGGAAGAGGAGGAGGAAGAGGTCTGTTTTGGAAGGGACGCATTGTTTACGGAGGAGGGTTCCCCTGCCTTCCCCCGGGAAGGAGAAGGTGCCATCCCGCCATTTTTTTTTGTATTGCCGACTGCGGAATGAGTGCGGAGAGACCGCTGTTTCCCGGAGGTGTGAAGATCTTTCTCAATCTCCGTATTATTATGCAGTCCGTTTGAATTTTCTTTTTTTCTGCAGGCGGCCATATCCGTTTTTCATCCCGGAGCTGAGTTCTGGATATTGAATGCACTGATAATCTATCCGCAGATCAGTCCAATTCAAGATTCCGGCGGGGTGAGTTCCCGATAAAAAGACGGAAAAAATCCTTCCTGCGTGATTGACAAAATTCTGAACTGCGCTATATTAATCAAACCAAATCAAACGGGGCAGTAGCTCAGTTGGCTAGAGCGATACGTTCGCATCGTATAGGTCGTGAGTTCGAATCTCATCTGCTCCACCAGAAATCCCGCCCTTTTGAGCAATCGAAAGGGCTTTTTTGTACTCAAATAGCCAATTCTATACCCATTTGACCGTTTTTTTAACTCCCCACAAATTTCACAACACAACGAAACCTTGAATCTCTGCATTGTCCCTCTTTTTTCCCTCTTTGTGTTTTTCCGATATGATCTGCCGATCCATTCTCTCGGGGAACTAGAGAGTGCCTGCTTTTCGATTGGAGAAGCAAAGACCAGGCAGGAAAAACACATAAAAAAAACGACCTCCAGATTCCGGACTTTGAAAAACGGAATTCCCCGATTGCAAAAAAATATCTTGTAACTGATTTCATGATAAAGAAGACAGTCAAAATGTATGCAGTCGACAGGGGAAATATGTTCGGCTCTGATTTTTTTACATTATGCCGCTCAATTTTTTTTCTACGAATATGAATAGCATTCAGTTTTCTCTTTGGAATATATGCAGTATTCTTTTGGGAAAAGAATGAAACGGGATTTTTTTCAAAAACAGCAGAAAATACGGAATACCGGAATCCCCGCGAAGAATGGAAGATTGCCTCGGGAGCTCGAAGGCAGGCAAGTCATAAAGAATCAAGGCACCCCTCCTATTTCGAGAATTATGGCGTCTTTCAGATCTTATTTTGTCTTAGAATATCCATCCAACCTGCTGAAAATTATTTAAAAAGCATGATTTTCTTAGAACCGAATGGAATCCAATATGCCACAGAATACCAGCCATTGTTTTCAAGATAATAAACAATGATCAACCCTTTTGCATTATATTTATATGTAATCCAGATATCTTCATAATGAACGTCTTCCAATTTAGAGTCGCTCAATTTTGCAATATCATTCTTTTTTTCGTGAATTCCCAGTATCAATAAAGAAACAAGTAATGGGAAAAACACCAAACAAATAAATGTTATCATGACATATAACATTCTGTTTTTCATGACAGATGTATCTCCAGTATTCCGGACAGGTTCTGCTAAGGAATTGTTGTAAGGGGCCTTGATTTACTGTATTTCCCAGATAACCGATTGCAAGTTCTGAAAGAACAGATTTTGTCCGGAATCTGTTGTTGCCGAATCGAATGAATCTTTTTGGAGTTTTGAAAATTCACCGAATGCCGGACACCGGAAGGGAACTCAAGCGGAAATGAAAAATCTTTTCCTCTGATGCGTTATAAGCAGGTCCATCCGCTTTGTGTCAGGAGAACGCTCAGGAGATTCTTCACCGGGCGCAAGTCGCGATTCATCTTTGGAAACACGGCGCAATGATTGCCGCAGGAGACAGAAAGGAATGGAATTTTCCCCTCCTCGGAGAGAAAAATGCGGGGTGACGCACAGCCCCCTTTCTGCTATACGCCATCATTTCCCATTGAGGAGGATCAGATACAGAATCAGAACGGCGGCGGATAGCCAGAGGAACCAGTTGAGTTCACGGAATTTCCCGCAACAGGTTTTGAGGAAGGGGTAGAGGATGATCCCGATGGAGAGTCCACCGATGATGCTGTTGCTGAAGGGAATGCCTGCGAAAATGAGAAAGGCCGGAATTCCTTCCGTGCAGTCATCCCATCGAATCTCTGAAATGGAGTGAATCATCATGGCGCCCACTACGACAAGCGCGCCGGAGGTGACCGGCGGATATCCCGCTACCGCTGTAATGACCGGGGTGAAGAACATTGCCAGCAGAAAACACATCCCGATTACAATGGCTGTGAGACCGGTCCTCCCGCCGGCTTCAACACCCGCCGCACTCTCGAGATAGGATGTGACCGTGCTCTGTCCGCAGAGCGCCCCGGCGACGGTCGCGGAGGCATCGGCTGCAAAGACCCTCTCAATCCGTTCGATTTCGTTGTTTTCATTCAAAAGCTTTGCACTTGTCGCAACACCGAGGACCGTTCCCATCGTGTCGAACATGTCCATGAAGAAACACAGAAAAATCAGGGGCAGCAGTTCCAGTATGTGACGCCATACCGTGACAATGTCCGCTTTAAAAACTATCGGCATCGGATTGGCTGGAAGTCCGACAATCCCATGAAACGAAATCCTGCCGCACAGAAACGCTGTCAGTGCGGAAAAGAGAATCCCGATCAGAATGCTGCCGCGGACCCTGAAATGCTGCAGAACTGCAATCGTGAGCACCCCGGTGAAAAAAATCAGCGAAGGCGGATCCGTTACCGCGGTCTTCAGCGTCATCTGACTGTCTTCCACGGCGATGATGCCGCCGTTTTTGAGTCCGACCATCGCGATGAAAAGTCCAATCCCCGCCACAATGGCGTTCTTCAGCGAAGGACTCAGCGAACGGAGCATCATTTGCCGCAGTTTCGTGAACGAGGTGATCAGAAAAAGAAGTCCCGAAATCAGAATCACCCCCATCGCCGTCTGCCAGACAAGAGGATCTCCTGCCTTCCCACCAGTGACTGCAGCGCAGGCACTCATGACGCTGAACATGACAAAAAAATTCGTCCCCATTCCCGGTGCGAGTCCGATCGGATAGTTCGACAAAATTCCCATCAGAATGCTCCCCAGGGCGGAGGCAATGCAGGTCGTCGTGACAAGTGCTCCGAACGGCATTCCCGTCTCGGTCCCCGTCATCTGTCCGGAAAAGAGTGCGGGCTGAATGCAGATGATGTACGCCATTGCCGCAAATGTGGAGAGCCCCGCAAGCATTTCCGTTTTGAAGGTGCTGCCGTGAGAAGTATAGTGAAAATAACGGTCAAGAATGGAATTCATATTCTGTGTGCCGGATGTCGAGACTGCCGGAAAAGGGAAACAGATGTGGCGCCCCCCTCCCGGAAAGTCCGGAATATTTGTTTTTCCCGCATCGGAAAGCGATCCTGCTCCACATTTTTTTAACTTCAGGTGATTCCGCATAAAAAGATACTATAACGTCTCTGCGTAAAAAAACAATTCCCAGGATGTGATTTCCCCGCAATATGGACTCAGATCCGCGGCTCCTGAGTGAAACTGAACCCGGTGTCTGGAATCCGGGGAAAGATCTCGGCGGATATATCCGCCCCGTGTATTTTTTTTCTGCACTTTGCTTGAGCGCACGGAAAGAGTACAGCAAGAGGGAGAAGTGAGAAAGATGGAAAAAAAAGAAAATCTGTAAAAGGTGGAAAGGTGAAAGGATGGAAATGGATGACGGAGTGGAAAAAAAGAAGAGTGGACTGGAGGACGGGAAGCCGGAAAGAAAACCTGCCGCATTGCGTTTTCCATTTCTCGTTTTCTCCGGGATGTATCGGGATTTTTGTGAGAAGAGGGGGGGGGCACAGAGTCCTTTGCTCCGATCCCTTTTCAGATGATTCCTGATGTTTTTTTGACTCCGGACAAAGACGGGAGTATATTTTTATAAAGCGGAATTTCCTTTCAGACAGATGGGCCGGGGAAGAAAGCGTTTCGCTGTTCCCTGTTCCGGCAGAGTCGGATGTTTTTTTTCCCCTGAATAAAAGAGGTTTGATGAGAAGATGAGTACTTCTGTTGCAAAACAGAAAATCAAGTGTTTTTTGAGGATGATGGGCGGGTCGGTACTGCGGATCTTCAGGAGAAGAGTTCTCCTGCCTGAAAAACCGCAGCGGTTGCTGGTCCTTTCCATCCATTATCTGGGAGATTCCTTCTGGGTCCTGCAGGCGGTCCATTTTCTGAAAAAGCGTTTCCCGGAAACGGAAATCCATCTGATGCTTCGCCGGGAGTTCGGTGAACTCTTTTATGGGGTTCTGCCGCCTGAACGGATTCACGTCGTCACGGCGATGATTAGTGACAGAAAACGGGAAAAAGTGTCCTGGCGTGCCATCTTCCGTGCCCTCCGGGAATATCGTACTCGATTCGACTGTGTCTTGGATCTCTCCGGAAACCGTTATTCCGCCATCGCTTCCTTCCTTCTGCGTCCCCGCTGCTCCTGCGGATTTTCCGGAGATGAGTTCGGATTCCTTTACGACATTCGTTTGCCGGATGAGGAAAGCGCATCCTTCCCGCTTCAATTCCGGCCCCTCCTGGCAGCCCGCGCTCTCTGCGGTACCACACTGCGAACGGAAGAAGAAAAAGGGAAGAAAATAGGGCATATCCCGGCATCTGGATCAGAATCTGGATCTGGATCAGAACCGGATTCCGATTCCGAAGCGGATTTTTCCCTTCCGGATCGGATGCAGCCTCCGATTCTGCGAAATCCTCTGGAAGAAATTCTCCGGAAATATGGAATCCCTTCCTCTCATCTGGCTCTCCTGATGCCGGGTGCAGGATGGAAAGCAAAGGAATGGGGGGATGAAAATTTCACGGAAACAGCGAGACTTTTGAAGGCTTCCGGTTTTCACGTTTATATCCTCGGATCTCAGACAGAGGAAGCACGCTGTGTGAAAATCGCCTCCGATTCCGGAACGGATGTTTTGACCGGGCTTCCTCTCGGAGAACTCTTTTCACTGCTCTCCGGAGCGGAACTCTTTGTCGGAAACGACTCCGGGCCGGGGCATATTTCGGCATCCTTCCATCATGCCTTGTGCATATCTCTTTTTACAGGGGCAACGCCGGTGTATCATGCTCCGGTGGGGGCAAATGTCGTTGCCCTGGACGAATCGGAGGCTCCCGTTTCGCCTGAAGACGTCCTTACCGTCGTCCGGACGCGACTTTTTCATAAACCCCAAGCGTGAGTTCCGCACATCGCTTCCATGAGTGTGCCGAAAGACGTTCCTGACGGATTGCTTCGCTGAAACAGTCCGTCAAATCCCCCCGGTGGAATTTCAAAAATGCTTCTGTCCAAGCATTTTGATCTTCCGGATCAATATAATACGGATATTCCCCGCCCACTTCATGAAAAACCGGAATGTCCGAGGCCAGAACAGGCAGTTTCCGTTCCATTGCCTCCAGCAGGGGCAGTCCGAATCCTTCGTAACGGGAGGGAACGCAGAGCAGTTCCGCCCGTTCATAATACTCCAGAAGTTCCTGTTCCGGGACATAATGCAAATAACGGATTGCAGCGGGTGCGCTGCCTGATGAGGAGCGTATGATGTCTTCCAGTTCCTCCCCTTCAGTCCGGGGAGGACCGAGAAAAACCAGCGGCGGAAGCGAGGAATCATATTTCCGGGCTTTCTGATATGCTCGTGCCAGCATCAGCTGATTTTTTCTGTATTCAATCCCTCCCACGCAGAGAAAGATCTTTTCACCTTTTTTCCCGTGAGCAAAGTCACTGGCGCGACAAGAGGACCCCATCCCGGGCCCCAGTGATGTGACTGTCATTTTCTCCCTGGGAATCCCTTCCAGACGTTCCAGTTCATGCATGGTAAATTCTGAATTGCAGAGAATGTGCGCCGCATTGCGCTTCACCGGGGCCCAGAGCAGACGGAAAAAACATGCCTGAAGCAGGGCGCTGTGCGAGGCATGATGCAGGGGATAGAGATCATGAACCGTTGCAATTCCCGGAATGTCCAGTTTCCACGGGAGTCCGGTGCTGCAGGTCGCGTGAAAAAGATCCGCCTTTTCCCGAAGAAGTTTGGAATTCAAGGAAAAAAAGATGGCTGCGGATTGTTTCCCCGTCGGATTCCAGTAGGAGATCGGCGCGAAGTTCCGCCCGAAATTTTCCCCCTTCCAGTCCCGGGTTGCATGAAAGAGCAGGAATTCATGGCCGGTTTCCAGTTCAGAGAATGCCTGCAGAAGGCGGATCACATAATATCCGAATCCCGTGGCTTCCTTCTGAGCCTGAGTCGCTTCAATGGCAATACGCATAAAAATGAGTCCTGTGAGAAAGTGAAAAAAAGACTTGTCTCTTCAATGTGTTTTTTTGTATCATATCATCTGCCTTCTCTTTTGTCAAAGCCTTACAACGTGAAAAAAAAGTTCTGCGAAAGCCGGGGCAGGGGAAGGCAGCGGAAAGAGGAAAAGGGAGGTACGGGCTTTCCTTTCTCCATCCTCGGGAAGAATAAATGCGGAGGGGCGATACGGGGGGGGTGATATTTCTCTTCCGGAAGGCTTGTTTCCATCCTTTTTCCTCTCATACTTTTGCGGGAGGTCCACCTTCCCATTAAAAAAGAAGAAAAAATATCCCTTCCCGGGAGCTGCGGCTCTTGACAGAAGGGTTTTTCTCCTTTATAATGCCTTCAGACGGAATGTCAGTAGAACAGCATTTTTTACATTGTTTTGCAGAGAGAAAACCTGACAGGAGGAACATTCCCGATTTCCCCTTTCCTCTCTTTCTACGGGATGATGAGGATGCACGGGAATACAGGAAACAATTCGGATGTACATTTGAAAAATCGGGAACTTTGAAGGGAGAGGGACCGTGAGAGAACTCAGAAGCGCTTTTACGTTGATTGAACTTCTGGTGGTGGTTGCTGCGATTGCGATTCTTGCTGCACTTCTGATGCCTGCGCTGGGAAAGGCGCGGGAAGCTGCGAAAAAAGCTACCTGTGCAGGCAACCAGAAACAGCTTGGCGCTGTGAGTTTTTCCTATGGAAATGATTATGAGGAATTTACTCCGAATTATGTGTACTATCCCGGGACGTACACGAGTGTCTACTGGTATGAACTGATGGGGCAGCAACTGGGGTGGAAATCCTGCGGGACTCAGGGCTTGTATCGGCCCGGAGGAAGGGTCGAACCCAGAACGACTCCCTCGATTTTCATGTGCCCGAGCGGGAAATGGGGCGGCAACAAGGACGCGTATTTCTATCAGGCTTATGGCTATGGATGCAATGTGCCTTACATTAGATTCTGTTCACACTATTGACTTTTTCTGTATAGATGCTATATTACTTGTATGAAGATTACGCAGAAACAATAT
>CAKUDG010000019.1 GCA_934644965.1 uncultured Victivallales bacterium
CCCTCATCCGGTGAGGCCCTTATTTTACCACCTCTTTCACGTTTGTCAAGCACTCTTCTCCATTTTTTTCTGTTTTTCCCCCCTTTTTCCTTTCTTACCCCTCCCCTCAACCTCTCTCTCCTACTCTGAGCTTTCCTCATTTTTCTCTTCTCATGGCAACAAATATCCGATTTTTCCGACAAATCCTCCCTTCCCCGCCCACTTCAGGGAGAGTATATTCTCCAATAGACACATCGAATACATGCCCGGAAATCCCACCTCCCCGGCCTGCTCTTTTGCTCTTTACAGAATCTAATTTTACTTAATGTAATTCATGAATAAATCATCCTGCAGATACTACAGGAAATACCATCGAGAAAGGATTCGTCTTATGCACGCTTACCCCCACTACCCCGAACGGAAAACCATCTCTCTTGACGGAATCTGGGATTTCACTTTCCTCAACACCAGTGAGCCGCTCGCAGCCTTGCAGATCTCCCGAATACAGAATCTTTCCTTCGATTCCCTCATGGCCGTTCCGGGCGTCTTTGACACCGCACTGGGCTGCGAAGGCAGACGCGGAATCGCCGTTTACAGAAAAAGACTCTCTGATTTCACCAAAGGAAACTTCCGCCTTAAAATCAACGGAATGGGACTCATCGGACGCATTTTCGTCAACGGATCCGAAATCGGGAAATACCCCTCACCCTATTCCCACAGAGAGTATTTCTTCGGTCCGTTCGATCCCGAGAAGCAAAACGTCATGGAAATCATCATCCTCGTTGACAACCGCTTCAGTTCTGAAGCAGCGCCTTTCTTCCTCCCGGAATTCGATTTCTATGCTTACGGGGGAATCTATCGGAGCATCGAACTTCAGCAGATCCCGGAATCCTGCTTCCTCGACAGAGTTCAGATCCGCACCGTCGATCTCGAAACCGGAACGGTGAAACTACGAATCCTGCTCGGCGGAGAGAGAATTCCCCAGTCTATTGAATTCAAAGTCGCCTTCGATGAAGGAGAGTCCTCGCTGCTCCGGGCGGAAGTCTCCCACGGCGTCGCGGAAGCGGAACTCAGGGTGCCGGATTTCAAGATCTGGTCTCCGGAATCCCCGAACCTACATCTCGCGCGCGTTTCCATTCCCGGAGACAGCATCATGGAACGTTTCGGAATCCGGACCGTGAAGGCGGAAAAACAGGAAATTCTCCTCAATGGAAAACCGGTCCGCCTGCTCGGCGTCAACCGCCATGAGAGCCACCCCGAACTCGGACCCGTCCAGAACGAACATCTGGTCCTCGAAGACCTCAAGGCCCTGAAGCTCCTCGGAGCCAACTTCATCCGATGCGTCCACTATCCACAGGATCAGGCTTTCCTGGATCTCTGCGATCAGATGGGATTCCTCGTCTGGCATGAATCCATCGGGTGGGGACTCGAAGCGGATGCCATCGAACAGCATCTTGATGCTTTCGTCGAAGACAGCAGAATCATGACAAGAGTTTCCATCAACAATCCTTCCGTCATCATCATCGCATTCCTCAATGAAGGCCACTCCGAAAAGGAGAAAGCCGTCCCATGCTACCGGAAAATCGCCGACGCCATGCGCGAGGAAGACCCTTCCAGACTCGTTTCCTTCGCCAGCTGTCATCTCGACAACGATCTCTGTTTGGAATTCGCAGACGTCATCTCCTTCAACATGTACCCCGGATGGATCTGGCCCGCCGGACAGGATACCGCAGGAGCTCAGATCGCACCCTTCATGAAGGAGAAAACCGCCTGGGTCAATGCTCAGGAAGCTCTCCGGGACAAGCCGCTTATCATCTCCGAAATCGGAGCATGCGCCCTCTATGGATTCCATGACAGAAATCTCGCCCCGTGGTCCGAAGAATTCCAGGCAGACTACATGCTCGCAGCATGTCAGGCCGCAGCCTCCGAAGAACGGATCAAAGGCATCGTCCTCTGGCAGATGTTCGATACAAAAACCTTCATCCGCGGCCCCGTGAGAGGAAAAGCCAGAGGATTCAACTGCGCCGGACTGCTAGATGAATACCGCAGGCCTAAACTGGCTTTCGATGTCGTAAAGGAGGAATTCCAGAAGCAGAGCCAGGCATTCCCAGCTCTCCCCGCCAGATGAAAAGAAAAGCATCACATAATACGATTCGGCGTCAGCGCCCCTGCCGCGATGAGGAGGGGGAGGTGGAGGAAGGACGACGGCGCACACCCCGTACAGGAGGGGCGTTCAGAGGGTCCTCCGGCCAGTCGTGTTTCGGATAGCGTCCGCGCATCTCCTTCCTCACCAGATGATAGGAACCGCTCCAGAAGCCCTTCAGGTCGGAGGTCTTCTGGACGGTTCTCATCGCCGGGGAAAGCAGATCCATCATCAGCGGAACCCGGCCTCCCGCCAGCCGGGGAGCATCCGCCAGGCCGAACACCTCCTGCAGACGCACCGATAAAACCGGCTGTTCCGGATTGGAATAATCCACCCGGATTTTCGAGCCCGTCGGAAGCTCCACACGCTCCGGAGCAAGAGCATTCAGACGCAACAGCGCGGAACGCGGAAGCAGCGATCCCAGAACCTGATCCCGGTTCTTCATCCGCTTCCAGTCGTCCAGCCTTGAAATCCCCCGGACGAACGGTCCCAGCCAATCCTCCAGCGAAGCAAGGAGTCCCGCCTCCGAGCAGTCCGGATACTCCTCCGGATAAAAACGGTGAAGGAAATTCACCCGATCCAGAAACGACCGCTCCGATGGCGTAAAAGACAGCAGGGACAGCCCGCGGCGACGAACTGCATCCAGAAACGCTCCAAGAAGAGTCTCTTCCGGAACCTGAGTCTTTTCAACAGACGTTCGTTCCAGAGTGAGAGATCCCAGTGTGCGGACCCGGAAACAGCGGAGGGATTCTTTTTCCCCGTCCCATTCCGTCACGATGCGTTCCTCCGTCAGAAACGCCAGGTGTGTGTCCAGTGCCGCGCGGGAGAGCGGAAGCGCCAGAAAAATGCGTGTTCCCCCGGATGATGACGCCGTCCCGCCTGTCTCCGCCACGGCCAGAAACTCTTCCGATAAAAGCGGATCCCCGGCAGGCAGAAAAGCCGGACTCCCGTTTGCAAGCAGATATTCCCTCCCCCCCGGCACAATGCGCCGCGCAATCCGGTCCGGATACGCCAGAGCCAGAATCACACCCCATTCCACCGCCCCTGGGAAACCGCGGGAACGCCCGCCGCCATTCTCCGGAATCCGGCTTTTCACGCCCCCCTTTTCTCCTCCTCCCGGAACAGAAAAACTCCGGATCCTCCGATACAGCTTCCGGACACGCTCCCATGCAGCCCGGTCCGCGGAAGGAGGCGGAGACGTCAACGCAAAATAACGCTCCTCCAGCGAAGCCGAAGCATTCCTCAGAAAATCCCGTTCGCTCAGCATCGCCGCAAATGCCGACGCCTCCTCCGACAAGCCGAAACGTTCCGACTCCAGAATCATATGCGCCAGACGCGGATGCAGCGGCAGCGACAGCATCCTCTCCCCGTGTTTCGAGAGCAGCCCCCCCGTTCTTCTTCCCGCCCCCCTCTCCGAAACCGCCCCCAGATCGCAAAGAAGCGAATACGCCTGACGCACCCGAGAGGGCGAAGGAAAATCCAGCCAGCAAAGACTCGACGCCGTTTCCTCGTTCAATCCCCATTTCAACAGCTCCAGCATCACGGGCGCAAAATCCGCTTCCAGAATTTCCGGCGGACGGTGAGCGGGAAACGACGCCTCCTCCGCAGGAGTCCACAAACGGATGCAAACCCCTTCCGCCGTCCGTCCCGCCCTCCCGCGCCTCTGTTCGGCCGATGCCAGAGACACGGGAACTGTTTCCAGAAAGTTCATGGCATTCTTCGGAGAAAAACGGGGCACACGCGTCAGACCTCCGTCCACAACAATCCGGACTCCGTCCACGGTAATGCTGCTTTCCGCAATCGAAGTGGAAAGAATCACCCGCCTTCTCCCCTGCGGATCGGGACGAAGGGCGCGGTCCTGCTCCTCCGCGGGGAGATTCCCGTAAAGCGGCAGAAGCAGCACATTTTCCATTCCGGCCTTCCCGGAAAGAAGAGCACAGGCACGCCGGATTTCAAATTCTCCCGGAAGAAACGCCAGAAGATCGCCGGGAAAGGCTTTCAAGGCATTCGGGATCGTCAGAGCCATCTGCTCCTCCAAGGGCTTCCGGCGGAAGTCGCCCGAATAAACCACACGGACGTCAAAACAACGTCCGGGGACCGAAAGATGCGCAGCTCCTCCAAGAAGTTCCGGCAGATGCGCGGAATCCAGCGTCGCAGACATCACAACCAGCCTCAGATCCGGCCGGAATGCCGAACGCAGGTCCAGCGCCAGGGCCAGCCCCAGATCCGCATGAATGCTCCGTTCGTGAAATTCATCAAACAGGACGCATCCGACTCCCGGAAGCTCGGGATCAGACTGGATCATCCGGGTCAGCACCGCCTCCGTCACCACCTCAATCCGGGTCCGGGCGGACACAAGCGTCTCCATACCCGTCCGAAACCCCACAGTCTCCCCCGTCTTCTCCCCGATCAGATACGACATCCTCTCCGCCGCCGCCCGCGCCGCAATCCGCCGGGGTTCCAGCATGATGATCTTCCCCCCCTCCCCGAGCCAGGGTTCTCCCAGAAGCCCCAGAGGCACAAGCGTACTCTTCCCCGCACCCGGCTCGGCGGAGATCAGGAGACTCTCCGAACTCCTCAGTTTCTCCCGGATCTCCGGAAGACTCCCGTACACCGGCAGAGACAGCGCTTCGGATCGAAGACGGTTCAGCAGCATCTGGGACGACTGCATCATGATTTTTCCCCCGTCCTCCCGCATATTCAAATCCATCCCGTTCCTTCCGCCGGGAAAAGAAGATACGGAAGAAGTCACTTTCCCTTCTCCTCAAACCGTTCCCGGAGAAGACGGAGCAGACGGGAAAGAATCCCGGAGGCAGTGCCGCAAAGAAAAAGATCCGTCACCGACTCTTCCGTGAATGCAGAGGGCGAAGTGTTGATTTCCACAATCGCCGCACCATGTCTCCGGGCCTCCCGCGGGATCATGCAGGCGGGCATCACAACCCCGCTCGTCCCGATCACCAGCACCAGAGAGGCCCGTTCCGCAGCGAGAAACGCACGGGAAGACGCCTCGGGCGGAATCGATTCGCCAAAAAAAACAAAGTCCGGCTTCAGCAGTTTCCCGCAGAGAGGACACAGCGGAGGACAATGCCCCTCCAGAAGCTCCCGGGAAGGACGCGACGAAAACGTGCATTCCGTGCAGACCAGGCGGTCCAGCGTGCCGTGAAACTCCACCACGTCCCTGCTCCCCGCACGCTGATGAAGACAATCTATGTTCTGTGTGACCAGCGTCCCCGCACAGCCCGCCTTCTGCATCTCCGCCAGTGCCAGATGGGCTGGATTCGGAGAAGCCGCACCCCATTTGTCGTAGAAGACTTCCTTGATTTTCCGCCAGGAATCCTCCGGATGAGCATAAAAATAATCAATGCTGATGAACTCCGGATCATATTTTGTCCAGAGTCCGTTCCCTCCTCGGAACGGAGGAATTCCGCTTTCCACGGAAATGCCCGCGCCCGTAAAAACAAGGACGGAATCGCTTTCCGCTATCCATTGAGCCGCCGTTTCCAGCTTTTCAGTCTGATTTCCAACAGTCTTTTCCAGCGCCATGATGAAAAATTCCCGATTTTTATGAAAACTCCGCTCTGAAAATAGCACATCCGGAGTTATATTGCAAAACACCCGGGAACGACGGAAGAAGGTTTTTTCCCCTTTCCACACCCTCCCGCGTTGCACCCTTCACAGTTTTTTTTTCTCAAGAAGCAGATCAACAAGGATTCAACGGTATTTTTTATGGCAAAAACGAAAAGCAAAGCAAAATCGCCCAAAAAAGGAAGCCGGAACGGCGGATTTTTCTTCGGAGGGGGGCGTCACCGTCTGCTCGCCTCAATCATGGTGTTCCTGCTGCTCGCGGCCTCCTTCGGAAGCACCTTTGTCCCGGAGGAATCCGTTCCGGAACCGCTCCGGAACATCCACGCCAGTCTGCTGGCGACACGGAACGGACTGATCGCAAAAAGCGGACTGCCCATCTCCCGTTACGAGGATGCCTTCCAGCTGGAAAACCCCGGGAGCGCTCCTGTCAAACTGTATTTTGCCCCTTCCCCGGGAATCTCACGCTCGCTCTGCGAATTCATCGACTCGGCCAGAGACTCGCTGGACGTCTGCATTTACGATCTCGATCTGGAGGACGCCGAAGGAGCCCTGATCCGCGCTTACCAGAGAAATCTGAAAGTCCGCGTGATCACGGATGACAGCAATGCGGATCTGGCGGCGGTGAAGGCGCTGGAGAAAGCGGGGATCCCCGTCCGGAACGACAACCGGGCGTCTCTCATGCACAACAAGTTCATGGTTGCGGACGCAACGCGCGTCTGGACCGGCTCCTTCAATTTCACAAGCAACGGAGCGTTGAAGAACGACAACAACGTTCTTGTTCTGGAATCCCCTTCCCTCGCCAACGCCTATATGGAAAAATTCGATGAATACTGGAGCGGGAAATTCAGCTTTGAGGCATCCCTTGTCACACGCGAGCCCAAACTTCTGGTCGGGAAGATCCCCGTGGAAGTGGCCTTTTCCCCTTCCGACCGGGTCCGGAAAAAAATTCTGGAAGAACTCGACTTCGTCAAAGAGCGTCTGGACATCATGGCCTTTTCGCTGACTTCCGATGAAATTGCCGGGAAACTCAAGGACCTTGCAAAACGGGGCGTTGAAATCCGCTGTCTGCTGGACGCTTCCACAACCGGATCCGCCTTCAGCAAGGATCAGTATCTGAAAGGACTCGGGGTCAAGGTGAGAATCTCTCCGAACACCTCCGGGAAAATGCATCACAAGGTCATGATTCTGGACGGGGAAACCGTTCTGACGGGGAGTTACAACTTTTCCAACAATGCGGAAAAATACAACGATGAAAACATCCTCATTCTCCGGAGTCCCGCACTGGCAAAAAAGTATGAGGAGGAATTCCGGCGCTGCTGGATGGGAACCAAAGGATATTGATATTGATTCACACACGGGAATATGAACAGAACCCTTTAAGTTAAGACAGGAAAACATCCCCATGAAAGAAACAGTCTTGAAAAAAAACGGGACGGAACTGAAATTCCGGCCCGATTCCGGAAAGTACAGCATCCGATGCGGCAGTTTTGAACTGAAGGATCTGAAGGCGCTTCTGCGTCTGAACGGGAAGGCGCATCCGCTCCGGAAATGGGAAATCGTGAAGGAAAACGCAAATTCCCTTTCCGCCAGAACTCAGGCAGGCGCGGAATACGGGGAATGGATGCTGAAATTCAAAGTGGAAAACAACGGGACACTGCATGCGGAACTGTCCGGGAAACTCCCGTCGCCGTGCGAAGAGATCGGACTTTTTTATTTTCACGATGCGGAACTGCCGGTGGATCACGTTCTCTCCCAGGCGCTCACCATGGGCGGCTGCGAATCCATTCCGGCGAAACAGGCGCGCGGACAGGAGTTCGCCGGCTATCTGCAGACGGTTTTCACCCGGAAAGGGGAATCTCTGCGCCTGTCCTTCCCGATTCATTGCGACCACATTCCGAGCGTCCGTGGGAAGGTGTCGAAAGGCCGTGCGGAATCGCTGAGTGCAGGTTCGGAGATCCGTCATTTCAGCGGGAAAAACATCCGTCTGGAGCCGTTGAGCTTCCGCGCGGGAGACGGGTTCCAGCTCCTGCGGGACTATGCGGATGAAAACGTGAAGGAAACGCGCGACTTCTCCCGGATCGCCGTCCCGGGCTGGAACTCCTGGGACTACTACCGCTGGACCGTCACGGAAGACGCCGTGCTGGAAAATGCGGAATTCATCGCCGCCGACCCGGTGCTCTCACGCCATGTGAAACGAATCATCGTCGACGACGGATGGCAGTACTGCTACGGCGAATGGGAAGCCAATCACTTTTTCCCCCACGGCATGAAATTCCTGGCGGATAAAATCCGGAAACTCGGCTTCGTCCCGGGACTCTGGATCGCCCCCGTGATTGTGGAGCCACACAGCTGGATCGCACAGATGGAATACGCCATGATGGCCAAAGGGGAATCAGGACACCCGACCCTCTGCTTCGACTGCATGAGAAGAAAGGGGTTCCTCCTGGACCCGACCGTGGAAAAATCCCGCCGTTTCCTGGCTGAACTCTTCGACCGCTACGCCCGCGATGGATACGGGTACTTCAAACTCGATTTCCTGAATGCCGTGCTCCGTGCGCCGCAGTTCACGGACAAGAGCATCCCTCGCGGGAAAATCATGCCGCTCATTGTGAAAACCATCCGCGACGCCGTCGCCGGGCGGGCCGACATCCTCGGGTGCAACTACGGCTACAACGGAGGAGCGGAACTGGTTGAGGCCGTCCGGGTGGGAGGAGACATTCACGCGGTCTGGGAATCCATCAAATCGAACACGGTCTCTGTGGCGGCGCGCTTCTGGTCGAACAAGAAGCTGTGGGTGAACGATCCGGATTTCGCGCTCTGCAGGGCATTCGATACCAGTGATGACCCGAATCTGACCCGTCTCCAGCCGTCGCTGGTCTTCATTGAGCCGGAGAGCACGGACGTGAATCACCCCGGACTCTTCCGCCTGGTGGACATTCACCGGGCGCAGGCGGAGGTTCTGCTGAGTCTGGTCATTGCCGCAGGAGGCGCAGTCAATCTTTCCGACAGAATGCCGCTCCTCAACGAATCCGGTCTGGACCTTGCCCGGCGCACCGTCTCGGCGGAATCGGGAGACGCGGCCGTCCCGCTGGACCTTTTTGTGAATCCGCTCCCGAAATACTGGATTCAGAAAGTCGGCGGCGCACGGCGTGTCCTGCTGATCAACTGGGAAGACAGTCCCGCCGAACTGACGTTGAATCTGGAAAAGAACGGTCTTTCCTGCCGGAAAGCGGTCAATTTCTGGAACGACCGGGAAATCCCCGTGCGGAACGGCTCCATTACAGCCGAACTCGCGCCGCGCTCCTGCCTTTTCGCTGTTCTGGAAGCCTGATCGCGGAGAAGAAGGCACAGCAGGGAAAAGATTCCGATACAGGGGGGGAGTTTTTCTTCCTCACCGGGAATTCTTCCGGGAGGGGGAGGAAAGTCGAAAAAAAACACAGAAACCATCAGAAAAAAAGGAAACAGGTGCAATCATGAGCAAAACGTTTTCAATCTTGCTTCCGGCATTTCTCTTTCTTCTGCTGCATCCGCTTTTTCCGCTTTGCGGGCAGCAGCAGGCGGCGTCGGGCGGTGGCGGCGGGGGAGGAGGAGGCGAAGCTATTCAGAAGATCGCCATCGTCAATATGGCGAAAGTCTTTCAGGATTACGAAAAAACCAAGGTGCACGAACTGCGGCTCCAGAAACAGGCGGATGTCTTCAAGGAGTATTCCATGAAGCTCACGGAAGCGCTGAAGAAGGCGCAGCAGGAGTTCACCGAACTCAGGAACGCCTCCCAGAACATCGCCCTGACGGAGGCCGAACGCCAGAACAAGCTCCTGGCGGCTCAGGACAAATATACGGAAGTCAGCCTCAAGGAAAAACAGCTCCGGGAATACAACCGCGACAAGCAGGCCGAGCTCAGAGACGCCTATGACACCATGCGCGCAGACATTCTCAAAGAAATTCATGCCGTCATTCAGAACAAGTGCATGCTCGAAGGCTACAGTCTCGTTCTGGACAGTTCCGGCATGACGTTGAACAACATCGCACCCGTCGTCTACTGGAATCCGGGAATGGACATCACACAGGGCGTTCTGGAAGAACTGAACCGGGGCAACCGCATAAACGCCGGAAATCCGCTCGTAAACGATGGCGCAGAGAAAAAGCAGGACATGCAAAATCAGTAATTTGGCAAAAGAATAATACTAGGAACAAAGGAACGAACACATGAGCAGAATCTGCAAAGCCGCCGAAATCGCCGAACTGGTCCGGGGAAGCATCAAAGGATCTCCGGACAGGGAAATTTCCGGAGTCAATGCACTCAAATGGGCTCACGACACTGAAATCTCCTTCCTGAGCAACATCAAATACCGCAATGTTCTGGAAAAGAGCAAGGCGGCAATCATCCTGGTGCCGGAGGACTGGAAATTTGAACCCGCGGAACATCAGACTTTCATCCTCTGCGCCGATCCGGACAAAGCCTTCACCAAAGTCTGTGCGCTTTTCGCCCCGGAACCGATCGCCTACGAACCCGGCGTGCATCCGGCGGCTTACGTGCATCCGACGGCCGTGGTGGAGGAAGGCGCCCATGTGGGGCCGACGGCTGTGGTGGAGGAAGGTGCAGTCGTCGGCAGACGCGCCGTCATTTCCGCCGGTGCCTACGTCGGACATTTCTGCAGAATCGGGGAGGATACTTTCCTCGGACCGAACGCTTCGGTCCTGAAACGCTGTGTCGTGGGGAAGAGATGCATCATCCACGCCGGAGCGGCCATCGGAGCGGACGGATTCGGATTCAACGTCACCTTCCGGGGACTCGTCAAAATCCCGCAGAACGGAATTGTGCAGATCGACGATGACGTCGAGGTCGGGGCGAACAGCACCATCGACCGCGCACGCTTCGGAAAGACATGGATCAAGAAGGGCGTCAAAATTGACAATCTGGTGCATGTCGCCCACAACGTGGTCGTCGGAGAATCCTCTGTGCTGATCGGGCAGTGCGGAATCGCGGGAAGTGCCGAAATCGGGCGCGGAGTCGTCGTGGCGGCCCAGGCGGGAGTCAACGGGCATATCACGCTCGGGGACGGATCCACCGTCGCAGGCGCTTCCGCGGTCCAGAGAAGTCTTCCGCCCGGAGCGAAAGTCTTCGGCACGCCGGCGGAATCGGAGGAGGATTTCTTTGAACGTCACACCCTCCCGCGGAAAGTCAGAAAACTCGTTGCCCGTATCGAAAAACTGGAGGCGGCTCTCGCAGAAAAAAATGCGGAAATGAAACCGTAAGTTTCAGCCCCTTCTCCCGAACAGAATCTTTCGCCCGGCCCCTTCTCCACACAGGAGCAGGGGTCGGCTTTCTTTTTTGTCCTCCCGCCTTTTCTCCTCTCCGCTTTTACCATCCCGCACGCCAGGACGGCGGAGAAAGAAAAGAAAAAGTCCGGGAACGGCATCTCCTTCCCCCGCCCTGTTTTCTCTCCGCCGCCACCCTTCTCTGCCCTTTCCATCTCATCCATCCTCTCCGATCCTCTCTGCACGATTTGTATTGATATGGCTCTGAAAATTACTGGAGGCGGCATCTCCGGACCTGCTCTTCCCGGAGCGGCACAGCAGCGGCATTCTTTCTCCATACGGAAGGAAAAGAAAAGCTTTTCTTCCCTGCGGCGCCCTTTTTGCAATTCCTTTTCCGCAGGATATATTGTCCCTGTCTAACTGCGGACACGGATCCATGCAAGGGTGATCGGGGAAGCAGATCCAAGGGAAGAAGCGACGCTTCCATCATGAACTCGGACTTCCTTCTCCGTATCGCGGAAATCCAGAAAAAAGCGGAAGTCAGGGGAAAAGAAGAAAATGATTGAAAAAATCAGAAAAACGGAGGAGCGGATCCGGCATGATGTCAACCCGAACCGCTTCCGGCAGATTTTTGCCACCGCTCTTCTGCTTCTGTTTCTGCAGATCTTCAATGGCATGGACTGGAACTGCGCACTCCGTTCTCATTTTGCGGAACCGGATTCCGACTGCCGCTCGGAACACCGGATGGAAACCACCCCGCAGCCCGGATCGGATTTCCTGACGGCGCAGCTCTCGCTTCTTTCCGCAGAAAGGACTGTGCCCTTTTTTCTCCGGAATGCGGATTTCACGGATCAGAGGCAGATCTTCCTCACGGCCGATCTTCCGAAACGCGGGTTACGGCTTTCCGAATGGAATCCGAGTGCATCTCTGCCGGAAGCGGGGGCGTTCCATCTGCGCTGCTGATTCCAGACCGTTTTCCGCCTGCACTTTTCTTTTCCAGCAAAATCCATGATCCCGGAAAAGATCCGGGAAAATTCATCTTTTGAAAGGAGATTTCTTCATGAACGCGTTCCGCAAATACCTGGTGGAATTCATCGGAACTTTTTTCCTGATACTGACAATCGGATCAACAGGAACTCTGAACGGATCGGGAGTCATTCCTCCGCTCGCCATCGGAGGCATTCTGATGGTGATGATTTATGCGGGAGGACCCGTTTCAGGCGGGCATTACAACCCGGCCGTGACGCTGGCCGTGCTGCTCCGCGGAGGAGCTGTCATTTCAAAGCGCGACGCCATTGCGTATATGCTTGCGCAGATTCTGGGAGGCATCGCCGGAGCGCTGGGCGTCATGGAATTCACGCACAGCGCGGGTCCGGTGCCGCCTTTTGACTTCCGGATTCACGATCTGCTGCTTTCGGAGTTCCTCTTCACCTTTGCTCTGGCGTATGTGGTGCTGAATGTCGCCACTCTCAAAAAGACAGCAGGCAATTCCTATTTCGGTCTTGCCATCGGAGGCACGGTGATGGCGGGAGCCTTCGCCGTCGGCGGAACGGTCTGTTCCGGAGCGTTCAATCCCGCCGTGGAAGTCGGCCTGGCCTGCATGAAACTGACTCCATGGGACCATATCTGGATGACCATCCTCGCCAACCTCGCAGGCGGCGCCGCAGCCGCCGGATGTTTCCGCCTGATTCATCCGAGAGAGGATCGCGCCTGATGATCCAATCATCCGGATCTCTTCCCGCCTGAATACCGGAATCATCAGAACGGGATCAGATGAAAGAGCCTGGAATCTTCGTACCGGAGAGAGGCGCTTCCGGAAAGAAAAGAAGCGCCTCCATTTCCCATGTCCTCTCTCTCTTTCCACACCCCATGCTGATGATGAGGCGGGAAAAGGAATCCCGCAACACAGGGGAAAAACGCCGCATCCCACCGGGAAATAGGAAACGCCGAAAAATCCTCTCCCTGTAAAATGTGTACGAGAAAGAACGAAGGGAAACAAAAAGAAAAAAACGGGAGAAAGTTCCTCCCCTTCCACGCCAGGAAAAAGTCAGGGGAAAACCGGAAAAAAGCAAAGACAAAAAAAGGCCTTCACAACCCTGTGGAAGGGAATGAAGACCTGATATCGCGCCGCAGATAGAAGAGAGGCTCTTTGCCATTCCCTTCCGAAAGCGGGAAAGGTGATGTCAGCGGTTCAGCAGATAGACCGGGACGAAATCATCACGGCGGTTCTGGGACCAGGCGGATTCATTCTCACCGATGACGGCGGGCCGTTCCTCGCCGTAGCTGATGACTTTGATTCTGTTTTCAGCGATGCCTCTGTCCAGAAGGATGAATTTGGCTGCAAGCGCTCTTTTTTCCCCGAGGGCGCGGTTGTATTCCTCGCTGCCTCTGTTGTCACAGTTTCCTTCGATCACGACGCCGGTATCGGGATGAGCAAGGAGATAGTCGGCGATGTGATAGATTTTCGGATATTCGGCAGGCTGGATGGTATTATCGTCAAAAGCAAAATAAACGGTTTCAAAATTGACACCCGGGACACGGGGACCGACACCGTCAATATATCCTTCTCCGAACAGTTCTGACGTCTCTTTGAATTCACCGGGACCCTCTGGAGGAATCGAATGGAGATCGCTGGCTCCGCCGTTTCCGGTCGGTACGGCAGTGTTTTCCTGAGCTTTTTTCGCGTCCACATCGACCCAGAAAGCATCCTTGGGTTCTTCCGCGGTGGATTCGAAAATCCCGCAAGCGGCGGTCAGCAGGGAAACAGACAGCGAAAGCGCGCCCAATCCGATGAATTTTGTGATTTTCATAACCGTTGATCCTTCTTTTTGTAATAAATAATCCGTCTCTTTATAAAATTAACCACAAAAGGAAAAATTTCAATTGACTAAATGCAAAAAGGACTGTAGATTTTCTGAATAATTGATTGAAATGCGCTTCCCTGTGCAAGGGGGAAACGTCAACACCCCATCTTAAGATTTGGAGAGTTTATCATGACGAACAATCCTTATGCTCGCGACATCCGGACAGACATCGACTGGGATTCCCTTGGATTCAACTATATGCCCGTCCGCTCGCACATCCGTTACCGCTGGTCCGGCGGAGCCTGGGACAAAGGAGAACTCCTGACCGATCCGAACATCACCATGTCCATCGCCGCAACCTGCCTGCATTATGGACAGGCCGCCTTTGAAGGACTTAAGGCCTTCCGCTGCAAGGACGGAAAAGTACGGGTGTTCCGTCCCTGGGAAAATGTGGCCCGCATGAACAGGACCGTCTCCCACCTGCTGGCCCCGGAAGTCCCGGAGGATCTCTACATCAACGCCATCCGCAGAGTCGTGCTCGACAATATCGACTATGTCCCCCCCTACGGCAGCGGCGGCTCTCTCTACATCCGCCCCCTGCATATCGGCACCGGGCCCCGCATCGGCGTAGCTCCCGCTGATGAATATCAGTTCCTCATCATGGTCATGCCCGTGGGCGCCTACTACAAGGGCGGACTCCAGAGCGTCCCTGCCCTCGTCATGGATGATTACGACCGCGCGGCACCCAAGGGCACCGGGCAGTTCAAAGTCGCGGGAAATTACGGCGCCAGTTTGAAACCGGCAAAAATCGCCAAGCAGAAGGGATATCCCATCAACCTCTTCCTCGACCCCCGCGAACATAAATATATCGATGAATTCGGAACCAGCAATTTCATCGCAATTACCAAAGACGGGAAATATGTCACGCCTCAGTCGCCTTCCATTCTCCCGAGCGTGACCAACATGTCTCTCATGCAGATCGCCGAGGATCTCGGACTCCCGACCGAACGGCGGAAAATCCCCGTGGAGGAACTCGCGGATTTCGCAGAAGTCGATGCCTGCGGCACCGCCGTCGTCATCACTCCGATTTCCGAGATCCATGTGGGGGATCAGGTCTACCGTTACGGCGAGGAGTGCGGTCCCGTCTCGAAAAAACTCTATGACCGCATCCGCGGAATTCAGGATGGAGAACTGCCGGATACCCACGGCTGGATGCTGGAAGTCTGACAGAATCCCTGTCATCGCTCTTTCTGTTTTTTCCCGGAGAAGAGACTTCTTCCTTCCCCGGGGAAAACAGGCGGCAAGCGTCCCGTCACGGGATCTGAGCAAAAGACAATCCGGATGCCCGGGAAACAGGTTTCCTGAGGAATCCGGATGTTTTTTTTGTCTTTCTCCCTCTTTCTTTCTCTGTCCCTCCCGTCCCCGGACGGAAGAAAACCCCTTATGACGGATCCGGAGAAGCCGTCTTTTCCGGATTCTTCCGGATCAGGAGCAGGAGATTGGAAGGAAATCCCAGGAAACTCACATGCAGGATCTCCGGACGGGGGATCCCGAGCTCGGCACAGAACTGATGGAGCTCCCGGACGGTCAGCAAATTCAGATTTTCTTCCCTGGCCAGTTTATGGTACCCGATTTTTTCAAGGATTTTCCGGTGCCATTTTTTTGGGAGCCAGTGCAGGAAGGGAAGCGCCGTATGCAGTTCCGCAGGATGCATGCGGTTCGGGGTGGTGATGAAGACGGCTTTCCTGGCAACGCGGTAACATTCGGAAATCAGTTTTTTCTGTCGTTCAGAGCCGCCGACGTGTTCAATGACGGCGGAGGAAAAGACCAGGTCGAAGGAATGGTCCGGGAAAGGCAGGCTGCAGCCGTCGCCCTTCACGAAGCGGAGGCCCTTCCAAATCTCTTCCATCCATGAGGCGTCCTGATCGGAAAGCGCGGTGACGCGTTCGGGCCAGGGATAGTTGGCTTCAAAATAGTTGGAGTACGCCATTTTCCGGTCGGCTGTCGCGCCGACGTCGAGGACGCTTTCCATGTTCTCCAGATCCAGAGTCTCCGCCAGTTTCCGATAGATTCTGTGCCGGACGCCGAAGGCAAGCTTTTCCGCAAATGTTCCCGCGACAGCCACGCTGTAAACTTCCGGATTGACCGGATTTCTTCTTTCAGTGTTCTGCTTTTCCTTCGGCATATTCTGTTGTTCCCGACGTTTCTTTTTTTCCGGGGCGTTTCTTTTTCCGGAATCCGTCTCTTTCCGCACGGCGCAGCAGCAGAGCGAAGGCCGCTCCCCCCATGGTGCAGAGCATCGGAAGCGCCGGAATCTGATAGCGCGGCATCGTGACCGGTCCCGGCGCGGCAAGATAATAAAAAACCAGTGCTCCCGTCAGCATCAGAAGACGCCACTTCCAATGCCTCAGCCAGAGCAGCAGTTCCCAGGCGGAAAGGAGATAAAGCATTCCGGAAGCGAAGAGCAGCGGGAGGGCGGGAAGAATCAGAGCATATCGTCCTCCGAGGTAATGGTCGAGTGCGGCAAAGAGCCCTTCCCGGCGCAGGACGCCGAGTGTGCCGCGGCCGTGACGGGTGAGTCCGTTGTTCTCCAGAAACACCGGAAGATCCGGCAGAAGCATGAAGGGCTGGGGCAGATGAGTCTTCAGAGTGGCTGCGGGATAACGTTTCATGAGGGCGAGATAGCTGGCTTTTTTATAGCTGTTTTTTGCCTGAGTGTCCGGGAAACGTGCCGGATCGGAGTCGAAGAGATGCTGTGTTTCGTTTTTCAGACGTTCCAGAATGACGGCGGAGTTTTCTCCGGTCGCGGAAGCAAGGATGGCCGATCCGTTGTGGAAATAGAGATCCGCGCTGTTGGAATCCAGGGCAAATCCCGCCCCCAGACGGAAATTGCGGAACATCCACGGGAAAAGCAGCAGCAGAAAGACTCCCCCCCAGCAGACAACGGCCCGAAGCATTTTCTTCCGGAAACCGAAAAACAGCATTGCCAGAACCGGCATGGCCAGGAGAAACAGCGGCAGATTCACCGGTTTGCATAAGGCCCCCAGCGCGGAAACAAGCAGTCCGCCAAGCCAGAAGCGCAGTGCCCGTGTGCGCCAGGCCTTCAGCAGGAAAAAACACTGCCAGGCACAGAGGAAACCGAGAAGAATGTCCGCCAGGATCAGCGGCGCATTGGCCAGAGCGCTCAGGTTCAAAGCCAGGAGAGCGGCTGCGGCGAGTCCGGCGTTCCGTCCGCCCAGGATGCGCCCGCAGAGTCCGACAGGATAGCAGCTGAGCGCACCCAGCAGGCAGCCGAACAGACCCGCCGCCGCAAAGGATTTCCCGCAGAAAAGAAACGTCAGTGCCAGGACCAGGGAGTATCCGGGGGGACGGAGTGTGGCGGGAGTCCCGGCTCCGGGCGCGTCGAGATAGGCGCCGTCCGCCAGAAGAGCCTCCGCGGGAAGGAAGTATCCTCCGGAATCGGGCCGCAGAAGCATTTCCGGATCCGCGAAGGCGGGAAGAGCGCAGAGAATCCGGAGGAGGAAAGCGGCTCCGACAATCAGCCACAGTCTCCGGCGGAAGCGTTTTTCTTCCATCCGATCCGCTTCGTCCGGGGGTGTTCCCGCTGGATTCATGAGAGTCTGCTTCCTTTCCGTTTGTCTGTTCCGCCGCGATCCACTTTCCGCGGCGGAAAAGGGCGGGGAATAAGATAGGGTGTTTTTTTGTGATTATCAAGCGGAATGCACGGGAAAATGTTTTTATATTCCGGAGCGGAATGCTATATTGACAAAACGGAGACGGAATGGAAAGGAAGCGGAATTTGCGGAAATCAAAAGTCTTGTCAGTAGTCATTCCCGTGTACAACGAGGAACATACCGTGACAAAGCTGCTGGATCAGGTGGCGGCACTTTCCATTCCGGGCGTGTCTCTGGAACTCCTGGCGGTGAATGACGGATCCACGGACGCAACGGCGGAGGTGCTCCGGAGTTGGGCGGCGGCACATGAAAATCAGCCGGGACTGAAAGTCGTGATTGCGGAAAAGAGCAACGGGGGGAAAGGTTCGGCCGTGCGCGAAGGGATCCGTCTTTCCACTGGGGATGTCCTGATTGTCCAGGACGCGGACCTGGAATACGATCCTGCGGATTATGCCGTCTGCATCGCACCGATTCTGAACGGGGAGGCGAAGATCGTCTACGGTTCGAGGGAGGATTCCAACCGGAACCGGATTTATTCCTCTCCTTTTTTTTATCTGGGGGCGTTGTCCCTGACCTTCTGGATCAACCTGCTCTGCAATTCCGATCTCACGGACGAGCCGACCTGTTACAAGACCTTTGACGGAAATCTGATCCGTTCCGTCCCCTTTGAAGGAAACCGCTTCGACTGGGAGCCGGAAATCACGGTGAAACTTCTGCGTCTCGGTTATCGGATCCATGAAGTGATTGTCACCTACCGTCCGCGTTCGGTTGCGGAAGGGAAGAAAATCCGTCTCCGCGACGGCTTCGAAGGACTCTGGAGTGCGCTGAAATGGCGTTTCCTGCCCCTGGGTGAAATCCGCAGGCAGGTGGCCGGACTTTCCCCCGCGGATAAAAAAACCGTTTCCGACGCAGGAAAATCGACGGCGGCTTTCTGGATTCTGCTTCTCCTTTCGGCAGTTCTCCATGCCCTGCTGTTTTCCCGGTCCGGCGAATCCGGAATATCATGCTCTTCTCCGGCAGGTCCCCTGCTCAAGCTGCCGCTCCCGGACTCCTTCCAGTTCCAGGCTGCGGCGGGAGACGGCGGAATGGATGGAATCGGGAGGTGGATTGCCCTTCTCGCTGCGGTTCTGAGTACCGCAGCGGTCTATCTGGCGGCGCGGGTGTGGACGGACTGGAAACGGGCGTCCCTGGCGGGAGGACTGTTTCTCCTTTCCCTGATTTCTCTGGAATCGGCGGGATGGACGGTCTCGCAAGGGGGGGGCGGAACGGCGGGAGCGGTGTTCCTCTGCCTCTCAGCCTTTCAGATGTACTTTACGGAAAGATTTCTGGACAGCGGGTTCGGTTTGTTTCTGATGACGGCCGCATTCTTTGCGGGTCTGGGAACTCTGCTGGCCCCGGTGAACGCGTACTGGCTTCTTCCGGTGCTGATTCTGTTGCTGTGCCTGAAATTTCTTCCCTTTCATCTGCGTCTGGACTTTGCATTGTTTTCCCTGCTGGCCGCGGGGGGTGCGTTTCTGCTGTTCCGCTGTCTTGCAGGGGGTACGGTACTAGGAGGAGAAGAATCCGGAGCAATCTCCTCTGCGGCGGCCTGCAGGACGGGAATGGCGCCGCTTCCCCTCTGGAACTGCATCCGGGAGAAGATCCTGTATCTGGCCGGCCCCGGAATCACGGTCCTTGCAGGAGTTCTCGGAATGGGATTCCTGGCCCTGAACAGAAAATGGATCTGGCTGGGAGGGACGCTGGCGGCGATGGGATTTTACGGATTGTGTCTGCCGCTGTTTCATCCGGCGTTTTTTCTGGTCCCGGTACTCGCAGGAACTTATGGAATTCTTCAGCTGTCTCTGCTCCGGAGAGGGAACGAGGAAAACATAAAAAAATAAATTTGTCATTTTTGTTAATTTTGATTTGATTTTTCTTTTTTCCGGGACTATATTGCTAATAACGGAAAGGAGAAAGAGCCAATGAGAAAAAGGAATAAGGGAACAGAATTCTTCACCCTGATCGAACTGCTGGTGGTCATTGCGGTGATTGCCATTCTGGCGGGCCTGCTGATGCCGGCGCTGGGATCCGCGCGTTCGAGAGCACAGGAGATCGCGTGCAGATCCCTGCTGAAGGGATATGGATTGGCGACGTCGCTGTATGCGGACACTTACAACGACTACTTCCCGGATATTCAGGAATATTTGAATCCGCTTCACGGCTTTGTCGGATTTTTCAGCGACGGGGACACCCTGCCGCAGAGCATCGCCCGCTGTCCGGGGGACTCGCAGACGGAAAAACTCGGACGTCTTGCCAGCTGCACCCAGGGAAGCACAACTGTGAAGGTTTCCATCGGCGGAGGCCCCAACCTTTCGGATTCCAAAACCCCCACAAGCGCAGGGACATCCGATATGCGTCAGAAACGCAACGGCCCCCAGAACCGTTTCCCGGAAAAACGCTGTCAGTGGACGGATTACCAGAATCCGGACGGGGCGGAAGTCAGCGGAGCCGCCCTGAAAGTCGGACAGGGTTCGGGAAGCATCACGGACTCGTTCGGGAACTATGTGTTCCGCCATCCGATGAATGGAGCCAACGGAGCTTTCGCAGATGGCCATGTGGGCCGCATTGCTTTGAACCCGGACATCCAGACCGTCAATCAGGGACATGACCTAGCCCCGGGAAACAGCTGGAGATTCCCAGGAAATATGACATATCCTTTCGGACCAAGACAGCTGAGCGCTCCGGGCGGCACACAGGTCGATCCCGCGTCCATTCCAGACGGGGAAAGCACCACCTATTACTGAGGAGCAGCAGTCTGCCGGATTCCGGAGTTCCTGAATTCCCCGGTATGCGGAATCGCTGATATGGGATGTGGCGAAGCCGCGCGGGACGGGTCTTCTGCCGAATACGTTCTTGATCCCCTTCGTCCCCGCCCCCCGCCGGAAGTGCAAGGTTTTGTCCGGATCATCCGGGAGTATCCGTCTGCGGCGGAAACCGGGGGCATGCCTTCTTCCCTGCAGAGCCGGACAGGCCCGGATAGGGGGGATAGGGATCTGCGGAAAATGCAGACAGAAGAAGAAGAGCAAGGGGAAAACAAAGGAACGGATTTTCCCCGCAGCGGAGGAGAACAGACTGCACGCCACACGACAACACAGAAAATTTCAAATTGCTTGTTCCAGTCAGAGAAAGTAAGGAGAGAAGCGTTTATGTTGGACAGGATGCCTTTGAAGATTGAATCCCTCTGCAAGGATTTTCGGCGCGGAGGCGGAGAGGGAAGCGTTCGCGTACTGGATCACGTTTCACTGGAGGCCTGTGAAGGGGATTTTGTGGCGGTGATGGGTCCGAGCGGATCCGGGAAGAGCACCCTGCTCCACGTCGCGGGAGGACTGACGGACGCAAGCGAAGGGAAAGTCTTTGTGGAAGGCCGGGATCTCTCCGGACTGAGCGACGGTCAGTTGAGCGTCCTTCGCAGGAGACGGATCGGATTTGTATTTCAGTCCTTCAATCTGATATCGACTCTCACCGTTGAAGACAACATCTGCCTGCCGATTCTGGCGGACGGCGGACATCCCGACCGTGCCGCGCTGCATTCGCTGGCGGAACGTCTGGGGATTGCCGACAAACTCACGCGCTTCCCCGTGAATCTTTCCGGCGGCGAACAGCAGCGGGTGGCAATTGCACGCGCACTCCTTCCAAAACCCGCCATCATTCTGGCGGATGAACCGACGGGAAGTCTGGACACGATTTCAGGCCAGGAATTCTGCTCTCTCCTGGACCTTCTCTGCCGTGAGGAAAACGCCACGATCATACTGGTGACTCACGAACCGGCCGTGGCGGCCTGGGCGAAACGGACACTGGTGCTCAAAGACGGACGTCTGATCGGCACCCTGCCCCCGGAAACCGTGAAAAACGCCCATCTTCTGGCATCGGCCTATCAGGACATCCTTTCACAGGAAGGGAGCGGAGGCGTAAAATGAAAGTGGTCTGGAAACTGGCATTCGAGTCGATCCTCCGGAATCCGGTCCGGAGTCTGCTTGCGGCTCTGGGAATGATTGCCGCGGCCAGCGTGGTGTCCTGGCTCGTTTCGGGATATGACGCGATGTTTTCCGAATTCAACCGCGATCCCGGGAAAATCGAAAACCGCTTTGATTTCCTGCTCATGAGCACGGGAGAGGATAGCGGACAGGGAATCAGACGCAATTTGACGGACGCCCTTTCCGCGGATCCCCGTCTGGCGGAATGCAGTCTGTTCAGTACTCCGGTCCGGGTGAACGCAAGGAAGAAAACCCTCTCTTCGAGTTCTTCTCCTGCTTCTTCCCGCTCCCCCCGGCCTTCGGACCGCCGCATCCCGTCCCCTGAGAACCGCCGCGGCGGAGAAAACCTCAGCAGCGGCACAGCCGCGGAAAGAAAAGCGCCGGGAAGACCTTCCCCCGGTGATGTCGGCAAAGAATCCGCTCCAGAAATGAGAAGAGGCAGGACCGGAAAGAAGGAGACTGCAAACGGAACGGAAAGCACAACGGAAAGCAGAACGGAAAACGCGACGGGAAGAGAAAAGGGCGGCGACGGGAATGCCGATTCGGGACTTCCCGCCGTCGGACGGGAACGGGAAAATCTTCTTTCCATTGTCACGGGAGGCGGCCGTCCTCCCGCAAGTCCGGGCATGGGGAAACGTCCCGGAGGAGGTTCGCCGCGCGGAGGAAGAGGAATGCGCGGAAGCGGTGGAGAACTGGCACCCGTCACCTACGGACTCCCGACAGGAGGAGGATTCGCACTCCAGGGCACGACGCCCGGAAGCGCCTCCCCTTACAGAATCAAGGAAGGCTCCTGGCTTTCTCCTGAAGCGCCGCTGTTCGGATCCAAAGCGACGGGACCGTTTCCTGCGGTTCTTTCGGAATCCGCGGCGGAACGTCTGGGGGGCGCCGCACCGCGGGACGTGCTGGAAATGGCATCCAATGCCGGATTCTTCACTTTGAAAGTTGTCGGGATCATGGAAGAGGGCCCCAGCGTGCGAAAACTCGCGCAAGTTCCTCCGGGACAGGATGGACGGGTGTCCTTCAGCTCCGGGATTTTCGTTCACTGGAGCTCCGCCGAACATCTGTCCGGGACATCTCTTTCTCCGGAATCCGCGATTCTGCGTCTGAAGAAACCTTCAGAATGCGCAGTCTTCGCACAGGAATGGAAGTCACGGGCGGAGGAAGCGGACAGGAACGCCTTTCTTGCATCGTACCCGGAGGTTCTGGAAGCCTTGAAAAATCCGGAACCGGGCAGCGGACGGAATATGGCACAGGCCTACGGAGCCACCGGGATTTCAATGCTGGTCTCCTTCTTCATCATTTTCACAACGC
This sequence comes from uncultured Victivallales bacterium, assembly GCA_934644965.1. GTDB lineage: Bacteria > Verrucomicrobiota > Lentisphaeria > Victivallales > UBA1829 > CAJMAW01. The sequence continues at coordinate 22,769 of CAKUDG010000019.1, forward strand.
TCAGCATGGGCGTTGAAGAACGGATAAGACAATTCGCCGTACTGAGAATCGTGGCCTTCCGCCGCGGACAGCTGGCATTGTTGATTTTGCTGGAAAGTCTGATCCTGGGACTGGCGGGATGGTTCGGCGGACTGGCTTCCGGATGGATCCTGCTGCGCATTCTGGAGTCGGGAGGAGAAGCGGCCGCGGCGGGAACGGAGATGAAAATCGGATTCTGGACCATCGCACTGACGGGGGTCTGCAGCATGGCAGGCGCCGCCGCCGCGGCGGTGCTGCCGATGATCCGAGCGGCACGGATCCGTCCGCTGGACGCGCTGACCCCGTCCTCCGGCGCTCTTCTGAGCGGCGGCTTTTTCTCCGGAAGCTCGGAAGGAAAGAAAGGGGAGCGGAAGGAAAGAAGAAGAGGAGGAGGAAAAGGGAGGAAGGAATGGATCCTTTTCGCCGCCGGGATTCTGCTTTTGTGCGTCAATCCGCTGGTGGTGTCGCTTCCGGGGCTGAAGGACATGACAAGGGTTGTTCTGTATGGAGTTGCCGGGTGCCCGGCGATGGCGCTGGGATTTGTCTGTCTGGCGCCGCTGATGACACGTCTTTGCGGATGGGTGTTTTTCCGTCCCCTGGCAAGGATCCTGGGACTGAATCCGGTTTTCCTGCGTTCCCAGTGGCGCGCAAATTTCTGGCGTTCGACGGGGACGGTGGTGTCTCTGAGCATCGGACTGGGCTTTTTCATGATGATTCTGATCTGGAGTTCCTCGATGCTGATCCCGTATATCCCAGGAAGCTGGATGCCGGATTATTTTCTTTCAGTCATCCCCGGCGGACTCAATGAACAGACGGCAGGAGAAGTGGCGAAGATCCGCGGAGTGCTTCCGGGAAAATGCCTGCCCGTCGCCGTCGAACAGGTGAAACTTGCGGAGGATCTGACCGGAAGCAGGGAGCGCCAGAGCGTGGTGCGTCAGGACAACGTCGTGTTCTTCGGAGTGGATGTGGACCGGGGACTCGGCGGAAAGGATCCGCTCTTCCCCTTCCGTTTCCTCTCCGGAAACCGGGAGGAGGCGTTGAAACTGCTGAAGGAAAAGTCGGGAAATTACTGTCTGATTCCGCATTATTTTGCAGAAACGGCACATCTGAAGACGGGTGACCGTTTCAGCGTCCGCCCCCCGAATCCCGCCGAAGCTCCGGTGGAGTTCCGCGTGGCGGGCATCATCGAAATGAATGGATGGCACTGGTTTTCCAAAGTTTCCGGAACAAGACGCAATTTCGGGCGGACCGCAGCCATGCTCTTCGCTTCACGGGAAAGCGTGGAGAAAAGTTTCGGCCTGACGAGGGTCAACTACCTCTGGATGAATCTGGAACCGGGTGCGGATGAATCCTTCATCCGGAGATCCGTCGAACGCCTCGCCGAAAGCAATGCGGGAGAGAGCTTCCGCGTGATCGGAGGCGGGGAATCGGTGGTCGGGAGGGAAACCGTCCGCGCCACCTCCAAACGCGAACTCGAACGTTCCCTCATGGGACGCACCAATATGATGGTCGACGGCATGCTCCGCATGCCATTGCTGATTCTTCTGGTGGTCTCGCTCTCCGTCGCGAACACGGCGGTCGCCTCTGTCCGCGCCCGGCGGCGTGAAATCGGAATCATGCGTTCGGTGGGGCTCAGTGCGTGGGGACTCATCCGTCTGGTACTCGCCGAAGGGATCCTGATCGCACTCGCCGCATCGGTCCTGAGTTTCTGCTTCGGAATCGCATCCGGACTCTGCAGCGCGCAGATGGCCGCCCATTCCACCTTCTTCGGAGGCATGGGATGGAGTTTCGACATCCCCTGGAGCCGGATCGCAGATGGTGTGATCTTTACTGTCGGGCTCTGCTTCCTCGCCTCCCTGATCCCCGCGGCCGCGGCAGGTCTGACCAAACCCCTGAAACTCCTTCAGAACGGTCTTCAGGAATAATCAACGGAAAAAGGAGTAAACCGGAAAAAAGAAACGCTTTCCTTGAAAAAACAGAGCCGGGAAAGGGAGGATCGGCAGAGCAGAGAAAGATGTCCTGGGAATCCGCTGGCAGAAGGGAGGAGCGTCCCGGAAGGTCCCTCCCGATGAGTGTCCCGTCCCGGCAGGAAGCGGAAGGGATCAGCCTGCACCTGTCCCCCCCTTTTCTTTTTACCCCTTACCCCACTCAAAACAGCAGGAGGAAGGCGGCGCGGACTTTCTTCTTACTTCGTCAGCATGAACATGTCGCTGTTGTAGGTGGTATTCCCGGCGTGTCTGTAATAAATGTAGACCAGGGAGGAGGAGGCTTGGTTTTCAATGTGCCCGTCCAGAAAAGCCAGATTGACGCTCCGGGAATGGCGGCCTTCCATGAAATCATATTCGCATTGAGGATAGGGCGTTTTCTTGGCAAAGATTTCCGGATCGGAATAAGCCGTTCCGGGAAGAAAGACTTCCACATTCAAACTCCAGGTCGAGACCTGCCGGTAATGATGATTCAGACCAAAAGCGGAATGATCCATGCTCAGAAGCTTTTGAGAAGGTCTGAGCACGGCAAAAGATTTCAAGCCTTGCGTATTGCTCTTTTTCCATCTGTCCCGGTCAAACAGATAGCTGAAACGGTAGGGAAAAAGTTTGACATAACTTGTGGAGATATCGCGCCCGGGGCAGACCAGGAATTTCTGGCGTTTCAAATGAGCCCCGTCATCCAGCTGTTTGGCGGGATCCACTTCGGTGAGGAGTCCCAGCAGGGCGGGTCTGCCGGCATATTCCAGACAGAACGGGAAGTAGGAATCGTTCGCATCCCAGTAATTATAAAGACGCAGCCCGATGTTTTTCAGATTGGAGGTACATTGGATGCGCAGCGCCGTTTTTTTCGCACTGGCAAGCGCAGGCAGCAGAAGTGCCGCCAGAATTGCAATGATCGCTATCACCACAAGAAGTTCGATCAAAGTGAAAGAATGCCGCGGATGAACCTGTCCTGCAGACAGGTGCGCCTCTGCTCTGCGGAAAACCCGTGAATTCTTCATATTCCTCTTCCTTTGTCTCTCTGTGATTCAGGACGATAAAAAGTACAGATCTAATAATATAAACATCGGCATTGTTTTGTCAAACTTCCATTTTCAAACAGAGGGAAAGGGGAAAACAGCACCTTCATCCCGGGAAACAGATCTGCAGAAGGCATGCGGGAAAAACGGAAAAGAAAAGCCGTAAAGGGGAAGACTCCCGTACGTTTCCTGGCATCCTGCGCTTTCAGTTTCCTACCTGTTTCCAGATCTGGCAGGAAATCACAACCGCCCGTTTCCGAATCACCCTGTATGTACTGTATATATGGGTTCATGAAGTTTTCCGACTCTTCATAGAAAAGGATACTTCTCCGGAGCAAAAAGTTCCATGGGGTGAAATCCAAAAAGATATCTCTGCGTCCGTTTCGTTTGCAAAGAAGGGCGGCGGGAGCTATGGTATGGACAGACCTTGATTTCGGGATGAATCCGGGAACAAGGAAAAAAACACGGGAAAAGAAAACGGAAGGGGCGGGGCGAATCATGTCCGGAACGCTTCAGATTTACAAAACCCGTTTTGCCTCCGCCGGAGAATGTTCCTGTTCGGAAAACGGCTGGCTGCATTGCAAAACCACTCCCTTTTACATTTTCGCACAGGCTTACGAGGGCCATTATGAAGTGGAAACGCCGGACTGCCGCGCCATCTGCGAGACGGGCGGGGCTTTCTTTTCCGCGCCCGGAACGCCGCTCCGGATTTTCCATTTCACGGATCCGCGGAGCGGGCAGATGCGGATCCGCTATCTCCACTTCGTTCTGGAGGATGCATCAGGTACCGATCCTTTTTCCTTCCGGACGATTCCGCTTGCGCTTTCTGCGCGGGAAACGCAATCTCCCGCCAGAGAGCTTGAAAAACTGACTGCGGATGGGGGGAAAAAGCCGTTTGCAGACAACATCCGGATTCTGAGAATCCTGGAGCAGCTATACAGTCTGACGGAACCGAACCTGAAGACGGAGCCGCATCTGGATTATCTGAAAAATCTATGTGCCTGGGTCCGCAAACGTGCCGGGAATCATCCGCCCGATGTCCCGGAACTGATTGCAAAATCGGGATATTCCCGTTCCAAAGTCTTTGCGGATTTCTTTTCCCACATGAGAATGTCTCCCGGGGATTTTATTCTTCACGAACGGATTACGCTGGCGGAACGGAAACTTCTGGAACATCCGGAGCGCAGCATCCAGGAAATCGCGTATGAATGCGGCTGGAAAAACCCCTTTCATTTTTCCCGTGCCTTCAAGTCTGTGACGGGGCTTTCTCCGCGGAAATACCGCTTGCGTCCCTTCTGTTGAACATACGGAAACAGGAAGAGCAGAAACAAAAACTATGGAAAAATGCGACAAGCATTTTTCTCGTGGTCAAGGTCTGTGACCTTGTCGCGATCCAGCGGCGAGACGCTGGCCGCCGGAGGCAAAAATAACTTGCGAAGCAATAAAAAAAATAAAATAACTTGCGAAGCAACAAAATACGGAAAAATGCGACAAGCATTTTTCTCGTGGTCAAGGTCTGTGACCTTGTCGCGATCCAGCGGCGAGACGCTGGCCGCCGGAGGCAAAAATAAAAGCATGAGGGCTCCTCGCCCTCATACTCCCCGGCTCTCGCTGCATTCCCTGCACCCGGCAGGCACGCCTGGCGTTTTTTTATTTTTTGAGTACCCCATATACAATAAGGATCACCCCTCCCCGTTTCAAAATCAAAGTTCGTTTTATCATCATTTCTTTTCCGTTTTCATTTGAAAGATCAGCTTTTCGCTCTAGTGTAAAAAAAACAGTTTTCCATTTGCGGGGAAACAGATTTGAAAAAGCGGAATCAGGAGAAAATAAAAATTTAGAGAAAAACGAGCAAAGAAAGGCGGGATGGAACCATGTTCACATTGTTTTCATTTCTTTTTTTCGTCGGGCTGGTGGGAATCATCACCTGGCTGCTGACGCGAGGAGAAGATGTGCAAAGCCAGAAGGGATATTTTCTGGCGGGACGCAGCCTTACCTTTCCCGTGATTGCCGGTTCTCTGCTGCTGACAAATCTCTCGACGGAACAGATGGTGGGTCTGAACGGTGATGCGTTTCTGGCCGGACTTTCCGTCATGGTCTGGGAAGTCATTGCCGTGATTGCCCTGGTGGCAATGGCCCTGTTCTTTCTTCCCCGTTTTCTGAAAAGCGGCATAGCGACAGTACCCCAACTGCTGGAAATCCGCTTTGATCACACAACCCAGGTCATCTGCAATCTGATCTTTCTGGTTGCCTATACAACCATTCTGCTTCCGATCATTCTGTACACCGGAGCCAGCGGGCTGGCGGGGATTCTGGATCTCCGGGCCCTCACGGGGATTGAAAATCCCACGGTTCTGCTCTGGGTGACAGTCTGGTTCATCGGAGTGGTGGGCTGCCTTTACGCCCTTTTCGGCGGACTCCGGACCGTGGCGGTTTCGGATACCCTGAACGGAATCGGACTTCTGGTCGGTGGATTCATGATCACCTTCTTCGGATTGAGCCTGATCGGAGACGGCGGGGGAATCCTTGCCGGACTCCGCGCCCTCGGAGCCGAAATTCCTGACCGCTTGAACTCCATCGGCGGCCCCGGAGACCCGGTCCCGTTCTCCAACATTTTTTCCGGAGTCCTCATCATCAATATTTTCTACTGGTGCACCAACCAGCAGATCATCCAGCGGACCCTTGCGGCCAGCAACCTGGCCGAAGGACAGAAAGGAGTGCTTCTCACCGCATTTCTGAAGCTCATCGGTCCGATGTATCTGGTACTGCCTGGGATTATGGCGTATTACTGGTTTACCGTACGTCACGGAAACACGGACATCCAGCCCGTCGACGCCTACGGAATGCTGGTGCGGACAGTGCTGCCCGCACCGCTCGCGGGATTCTTCGCCGCAGTCGTGGTCGGCGCGATTCTCTCCTCCTTCAACTCCGCCCTGAACAGCACCTGCACGCTCTTCAGTCTCGGCATCTACAAAACCATGTGGAATAAAAATGCAACCGAGGATCAGGTCGTCCGTTCAGGAAAATATTTCGGATTGCTTCTCGCCATCATCTCCATGGTGGTGGCACCGCTGCTGGCAGGGCAGAAAAGCATTTTCACCTACCTCCAGACCATGAACGGCATTTACAATATCCCGATCTGTGCCGTTGTCATGGTCGGACTCCTGACGCACAGAGTGCCTCCGATTGCCGCAAAAATCGCCCTCATCGGCGGCGTCGCGGGAATCGGGATCGGGTATTTCGTCTTTCCGGGTCTGGTCCGGGAATACTGCGGAGGGGAATGGCACTTCCTGGGAATCATGTTCGTCTTCCTGATCCTGATGATGCTGCTGATCGGAAAACTCCGCCCGCTGAAGACACCCTGGGTCCAGCAGTATACGGGAGAAGTCAATCTGACGCCCTGGAAATTTGCCGTTCCCGTCGCCACCGTACTGGTCATTCTGGTCATTACCATCTATGCGGTTTTTGCGGATTTCAGCGTCCTCTCCGAAACGGTTCCTGAAACACCCGCACAGAATGAGGCAGCAGCCGAACTGCTCCAGGATTTTCCAGAATATCCGGATGATCCGGGTCTCCTGTAATTCAGGGGAGTTCTGTCGTCATCCTTATTTCCCCATTTTCTCCCCGCCGCCTTCATAGAATCATGCAATGAAGAAACAGTCAGGGCGCGGAAGAAGATGGGGAGAAACGGTGTTTTTTCCCTCCCCAAAAAAACGGCAAGATTCCCTTCCTTACTGAATCTCATGCCGTATATCCGCCTTCGCAGAGAGACATTTCATCCGTGTTCCATCCTGGTTTCATCCGTGAATTCCGCACGGCAAAAACGCCTGTCCGTCCCTGCGGGGAACGCGGCGGGAACATACCGGGGATAAAGCCCGTTTCCTGAAAAAAAGCACATTCCGCCCTTTACATAGCGGAGAAATGCTGTATATTGAAGGGTTACATTTCTGATTTCAAGGACAATGAAACATGCCTGAGATTAGCACCATCCTAGGAAATGCTCCGAAGCGCATCCGGACAACAACAGGACCCGGAGTCGTCGTTAGCCGCCCGGCCGTGCTGGTGGCGCCTCGGCCGGGTTCGCTTTTTTCCGCCAGGACCGGATGTCCGTAAGACAGAGGGATCCGGAGCCTTTGTTTCCGATTCTGCCATGCCGCAGTGTCTCCTTTTCTGTCAAAACATGCGGCCCCGCCACGGAAGATGGGGGTCCATATGGAGCAAAACAGATTACTTTTCCAAGAAAGATTTTTCCTATGAACGATATGAATGAGATGACTTGTGAACCGAAAGGGAAAAGAATGCCGGAAGTCCGGGAACAGGAAACAATGATGAAGGGAGCGGACATTGTCGTCAAATGTCTTGAGAAAGCGGGAGTGGAGGTGATCTTCGCTTATCCCGGAGGACAGTCGATAGAGCTTCATCAGTCGTTGAGCCGTTCGTCGCTGCGCGTGGTTCTGCCCCGTCACGAACAGGGAGGCGCATTTGCCGCAGTGGGATACGCCCGGGCCACAGGGAAAACCGGAGTCTGCATGGCGACAAGCGGCCCCGGAGCAACCAACCTCATCACCGGAATCGCAGACGCATACATGGATTCAATTCCGACGGTGTTCATTACCGGACAGGTGGGTCTCTCCCTGATCGGGAAAAACGCGTTTCAGGAAACGGACATCATCGGAATCACCCGCCCGATCGTGAAACACAGCTTCCTCGTGCTCGACATTGACGATATCCCGAGAATCATGGACGACGCCTTCCGGATCGCCAATACCGGCCGGCCGGGGCCCGTCGTGGTGGATGTGCCGAAGAACATTCAGCAGCAGATGACGCGTCCCGTCTTTCCCGAATCCCCCTGCCACCTGCAGTATCAGGTGAAGCATACGGGTTTCCGGACCTCCGACGTGGAAGCCGTCCGTTCGGCCATCCGGCGCTCCCGGAAACCCTGCATTTACGCAGGCGGCGGCGTCATTACGGCAAACGCGTCTGAAGAACTCCGGAAATTCGCACACGCCTATCAGATACCGGTGGCCACAACCCTTATGGGAATCGGCGCCTTCCCGGAAGATGATCCCCTTTCCCTGCGCTGGCTGGGCATGCACGGGACCTATTACGCCAATTATGCGGCAAACGAGTCGGATCTCCTGCTCGCCTTCGGAGCCAGATTCGACGACCGGGTGACCGGACCGACCGAAACCTTCGCTCCGGGCGCCCTGATCGTCCATGTGGATATCGACTTTTCTGAAATCAACAAAAACAAACGGGCCGACATCGGCATCGTGGCGGACATCCGTGAATTTCTGGAAGCCCTGAACCACGATCCGTTCGTCACAGACTGCCGGCAATGGCATGAACAGATCGCCGCATGGAAAAAGGAACATCCCCTGACTTATGAGAAGAAAGAAGGTCTTCAGCCGCAGCATGTGGTGGAAACCCTCTGCCGTCTGACCGGAGGGAAGGCCATTGTGGTGCCCGGCGTGGGACAGCATCAGATGTGGGCGGCGCAGTATTACCGTTTTTCGGAACCCAGGCACTTCCTGACCTCGGGCGGACTCGGATCCATGGGAATGGGTCTGCCCAGCGCAATGGGAGCAAAAATCGCCATGCCTGGAATGACCGTCGTCAACATCGACGGAGACGGATCCTTCCAGATGAACATCCAGGAACTCGGCACGCTGAATGCAGAGGATATCGACGTGAAGATGATCATCCTCAACAATCAGCATCTCGGCATGGTCGCCCAGTGGGAAGACCGTTTTTACGGAAGCAACCGCGGGAACACCGTGATGGTCAACAGTCATTCGCAGCGTCCGTATCCGGACTTTGTCGCCATTGCGAAAGGCTACGGCATTCCCGGGCTGGAAATCAGCAGTCGCTCGGAAGTGGAGAACGCCGTCCGGACCATGCTGGAACACAAGGGAGCCTTCCTCCTGGATTGTCACACAGGGTACCATGAACACGTTCTGCCGATGATCCCTCCGGGAAAGACGTACCGGGACATTCTGGAGCACTAGCTCTGAGACGGGCCGTTTTTCCCGCACCACTCACAGGATTGCGCTCTTCTTTTTTCCCCGGAGATTTTCTCTGCAGCGCTCCTTCATCTGCCTTCCCGGAAGAAATCAGCGTATGATGAACGAGGGGAAGAAGATGCGCAATAAAAAGAGGGCGCACAAAGGAAAACGAAGCAGAGCCGAAAGACAGGACAGCAAAAGACAGAACAGCGAAACACAGAACGTGAAATACAGAACGTGAAATACAGAACGTGAAATACAGAACGTGAAATACGGAGAAAGGCGGCGTCAGTCATCATGTTTCCTTCCTTTGCCGAGAAAGCACTGAATCTTGCGTCGGAAAAAGCCCTGAAGCGGACATTGCGCCCGGTGCATCGCGTGTCTTCGCGCGAATGTGTCATCGGGGGGAAGCGCTTTCTGGATTTTTCCTCCAACGACTATCTGGGATTTTCCGTCCGGGAGGAAGTGAAGGCGGGAGCCATCCGCTGGACGGAGAAGTACGGAGCAGGTTCCGGCGCCGCAAGACTGATTTCGGGGACAAGTGAAGCCTGTCTGGAACTGGAACAAAGGATTGCATCGTGGAAGGGTTTTGAATCTGCGCTGATCGTCGGCTCCGGCTATATGGCGAATCTCGGGGTGGTGGAATCGCTGGCCCGCCGTTCCAGCGCGGTGTTTGCGGACAAACTCAACCATGCGAGTCTGAACAGGGGCTGCACGCTCTCGCAGGCACATTTCCTGCGGTACCGGCATTGCGACATGGAACAGCTGAAGCTCCTTGCGGAGCGGGATCCCTTTCCGGAAGGACTGCTGACAAGCGATACCGTCTTCAGCATGGATGGCGACATTGCACCGCTGGAGGAACTTTCCCGGATTGCCGCGGCTCACAGCCTTGTCCTCTATCTGGACGACGCCCACGGGAGCGGCGTTTTCGGGACACACGGCAAAGGACTCGCAGGACCGGAAAACTGCGACCTGGCTCTGACGACGTTCAGCAAGGCGCTCGGCTCCTACGGCGGAGCCGTCTGCTGCTCGGCCCGGATGAAGGAATACCTGATCCAGAGCTGTGCGCCGTTTATCTTCAGCACGGCGCTGCCTCCCGCGGCGCTGGGAGCGACGGAGGCGGCGCTGGACCTGCTCATGCAGGAGGAAACTGATGCCCTGCGGGAACGGCTTCTCCGGATGTCCGCCCATGTCCGGGACGAACTGAAGAGCATGGGCTATGAGACGGGCGCCTCCCGGAGCATGGTGATTCCCGTCATCATCGGAGACGCGGACAAAACGCTTCGTTTTTCCGCATCGCTTTCGGAAAACGGGATTTACGCTCTGGCAGTACGTCCGCCGACCGTTCCCGCCGGGACCTCCCGGATCCGGCTTTCCCTGAACGCCTCCCATACGGACATGGATCTGGAAAAACTTCTTGAAGTATTCCGCCGTCTGGCGTGATTTTCATTTGCAGAATCGCCTTCGGGAATGTATCTTACCGAGATGCAAAAAATCAAGGAGATCATTCAACCATGGCTGTATTTCTGCCTTTCAACGCCCTGATGCCCGAAGCGGAAAAAGCCGCGCTTGTGGCGGCAGTGCCTTACGATGTCGTCAATACGGCGGAAGCGGCCGCACTTGCCGCAGGGAATCCGCTGTCCTTCCTCCGCGTGTCCCGCCCGGAAATCGAAATGGAACCGGGAACGGATCTGCATTCGGAAGAAGTGTATGCCAAGGCGGCAGCAAATTTTCAGCGTCTCTGCAAAGAAGCGCCGCTGAAACCGGATCCGGCAAAGAACCTGTATGTGTATTCCCTGAAAATGGGGGATCATACCCAGGTCGGAATCGCCGGAGTCGCCTCCACGGAGGAATATGACTGCGGGATTGTCAAAAAACACGAGAAGACCCGGAGAGACAAGGAGGACGACAGAGCACGCCATGTCATGGAACTCCGTTCCCAGACCGGTCCGGTGTTCCTGACCTACCGCGATTCCGATTCACTCAATGCCCTGGTCGGGGAAATCATCCGGAACGAAAACCCGTGTTTTGCCTTCACAGCTCCGGACGGGATCGAACACAAACTCTGGAAAGCGGGAGACAAAAGCGAAAAACTCAGCACCCTCTTCCGGGATGAAGTACCGTGTTTTTACATAGCGGACGGACATCACCGGGCAGCTTCCGCCTCCCGCGCGGCGGCAACCTGCAGGACGGCGAATCCGGCACATACGGGGAAAGAGGAATACAATTATTTTCTGGCGGTTGCGTTTCCTGCGTCCCAGCTGCGGATTCTGGCCTACAACCGTGCGGTCCGGGATCTGAACGGGCATACGGCGGAATCGCTTCTGGAGAAGATCTCAGAAAAATTCCATGTCACGGAAACGACGGAGAAGACACCGCCAGAGAGCGGGACGTTCTGCATGTATCTGAATTCGAAATGGTATCTGCTCCGCCCGAAATTCGACATTTCCGGACTCGGAGTGACCGAACAGCTGGATGTCAGCATCCTTCAGGACAACATTCTCGCTCCGCTGCTTGGGATCGATGATCCGAGGACCAACAGCCGGATCGACTTCATCGGCGGCATCCGCGGGACCGGAGAACTGGAACGTCTGGTCTCAGGAGGTCAGGCGCGCGTGGCGTTTTCGATGTATCCGACCACCCTTGAACAGCTGATGTCGATTGCCGACGCAGGGGAGATCATGCCTCCGAAATCCACCTGGTTCGAGCCGAAGCTCCGCGACGGACTCGTATGTCACAATTTCTGAAAACCCAAGTTGCAGATATGTATTTTCATTCCCAGTTCTGAGGAGATCTTCCATTCATGAAAACGGCAGCCATCATTCCCGCCCGTTACGGCAGTACGCGTTTCCCCGGCAAAGTTCTTGCGGAACTGGACGGGAAACCCATTGTACGCTGGGTCTGGGAAAACGCCAGACGCAGCCGCGCGGACCGCGTGATCATCGCCACCGACGATGAACGGGTGAGGACCGCGGCCCGGACCTTCGGCGCGGAATGCGTCATGACTTCCCCGAACCATGCCACCGGATCCGACCGGATCTGGGAGGCGGCGTCCGGAATTGACGCAGAAATCCTCATCAATGTCCAAGGAGACGAACCCCTGATCGAACCGGAAGTCATCAACGGACTCATCGATGCGCTGGAGGAACCCTCGGGCCCGGATATTGCGACCGTGGCGGTGATCCATCCCCGGAAGGAGTTTGAAAACAATCCGAACTGCGTCAAAGTGGTGTTTGACGAAAAGGGCTATGCTCTGTATTTCAGCCGTTCCATGATTCCGTATCTCAGAGAAGGGGGGACGGATACACCGACGTACCGTCACTGGGGTCTCTATGCCTATCGGCGCGCAGCGCTGGAGCGTTTTGTCTCCATGCCGAAAGGAAGGCTCGAACAGTGCGAATCCCTCGAGCAGCTCCGTGCACTGGAAAACGGAATGAAAATCAAGGTGATCACAACGGAATTCCAAAGCATCGGAATTGATACGCCGGAAGATCTGGAAGCTGCGGAAAAATGGATTTCCGGACTGAAAAGTAAAAGACATCTTTGAAATACGGGAAAAAGAAGGAAGCACGGCGGCGTCCGGGAGAAACAGACGGAGTCTACGGAGTCTGAGGAAGAAAAGAAGACGGACAGCAGCCCTTCTTTTTTCCCCCTCCCCTGCAGACGCACACGCAAAAAACATGGCGGCAGGGAATCAAGAAGAAAAAGAAAAGGCTGCGGCGGAGAAGAGAGAAAGAGAAACAGCGACACGAAAGAAAACTGCGCGGCATAAGGGAAAAAAGAAGAAGATCGGAGTGTGAAGGAAGCATGAATTCTGTAAAAGTCGGCGGCATAGAGATCGGGAAAGGTCAACTGTGCGTGATAGCGGGGCCCTGTGTGGCGGAGAGTCTGGAGCTGTGTCTCCTGGTGGCGGAACGGATGCGCGATCTCTGCGCGGCGCGCGGGATTTCCTACATATTCAAAGCCTCGTATGACAAAGCGAACCGTTCGTCGTGCGACTCCTTCCGCGGACTCGGAATCAACCACGGACTGGACGTGCTTGCCACAGTACGAGACACCTTTCACCTTCCTGTTCTGACAGACGTGCATGAATCGGAACAGGCCGAACGCGTGGCACAGGTGGCGGATGTTCTCCAGGTGCCGGCGTTTCTGTGCCGCCAGACAGATCTTCTGACGGCATGTGCCGCAACCGGCAAAGCAGTCAATGTCAAGAAAGGACAGTTTCTGGCGCCGGAAGACATGAAAGGCGTCCTGGGGAAACTGCGCATGGGAGGCTGCAATCAGATTCTCCTGACGGAACGCGGATCCAGCTTTGGCTATCACAATCTGGTGGTGGATATGCGCGGTCTTCAGATCATGCGCGATTTTCAGGTGCCAGTGGTGTTCGATGCGACACATTCCGTGCAGCTTCCCGGCGGACTCGGGCATGCATCGGGCGGGCAGCGTCAGTTTGTGGCTCCGCTCGCGCGCGCGGCCGCGGCGGTGGGAATCGACGCGCTTTTCATGGAAGTGCATCCCGATCCGGACAAGGCCCTCTCCGACGGGCCGAATTCCCTGAATTTCACCGATGCCGAAAAAATACTCGACGAGGTTCTGGCGATCCATGAGCTTGCAGGAAAAATCTCTTAAAATCAAAGCCCTGGTCCTGGATGTGGACGGGGTCCTGACCGACGGACGGATCGGCTATTCAGGCGATTCCGGCTGTGAGATCAAGTTTTTTGACGTCCGTGACGGACACGGAATCAAACTTGCACTCCGCGCGGGTCTGAAAGTCGGGATTCTTTCCGGACGCCGTTCCCAGGCCAATGAGGTCCGTGCCTCGGAGCTCGGGCTGAGCTTTCTGTATCAGGGAGTCAAGGACAAGAAAAGCGGTCTGGAACAACTTCTGGAGGAACAGGGGCTGCTTGCGGAAGAATGTCTGTATATCGGAGACGACGTTGTGGACATTCCCCCGATGCGTCTCAGCGGAATCGCCGTCGCAGTCGGAGACGGAGTGCGCGAACTGGATGCAGTCTGCGATTTCCGAACCACGGCAAAGGGCGGCCGCGGCGCCGTCCGTGAAACCATCGAATGGCTTTTGAAGGAGCGGAACCAATGGAACGGATTGATGCAAAGATATTTTTCCTGATCTTCTTTTCCGCGTTTGCGTTTTTTTTGCTCTCTCCCGTGGAGACAAAGGGAGCAAACGAGGGACTCGCGGCGCTTTCCCAGAGTTATCAGCTGGCGCAGTATGACAAGAAAACCAACCGTCTCCAGTTCATCGTCTACGGAGACGCGGCCCACGTGATCGGCGCCATGACGGAACTCACCGAACCGATCCTTGCCATCGTCAAGGACATGGATTACGACATCAATTCCTTCAAACCCCTGAACGGTTTGAAGCCCTATCCGCTCGACGCCGATCAGAAGACCATCGACGAATACTGGAAGGACAAAACCCAGCTCCGCGCCATCATCTCCGGACCGAGCGGAATCTTCGACATCACCACACATACTCTCAGAGGAGACGGAAAGGCTTATTTCCGTTCCCCGGAAATTGATATCGACGGAGTCGGATTCGACGCCTATCAGAAACGGAAATTCATTCATATACGCAATCAGGTCAAAGTCGTCATTCGTCCCGCACTGAGGCGGAGCGTGACTCCGGACCAGCAGAAAACCGCCGTCCGTGCCGTCTCCGGCGGCAGCGGCGGAATGCCTGAACAAAATCAAACACAAGGAAATGAAAAATGAAAATCCCCTCCGTTTTCCCCCGCAAGACTTTCATCGCTGCGTTTCTGTTGCTCTCCTTCGGATATTTCTGTCCGGAAGTTTCGGCACAGCTCTCCTTCTTTTCCGCCGGGAAATCCAGAGAGCGCACGGATGCGCCCACATACATCTCCTCGGACACCATGGATATCGATATTGAAAACAACATCGCCACTCTTCTCGGCAATGTCGAAGTGGACGATCAGGACCTGAACATCAAATGCAATAAAATGGTCATCTATCTCGAAGAGAAGAATCAGAAGAAGTCCGATTCCGGGGCGGCCGCCTCCGGCTCTGCGGGGAAAGGGATCTCCGGGGAAAAGGAGGAGTCAGGTCCGGACGTGGGAGATCCCGGAGACAACAAACAGCTCTCCAGAATCGAATGTATCGGAGACGTGGTCATCACGCGCAAAATCCCTGCGGGATCCGTCGAGGAGGAACAGAAAGCCATTGCCGGAAAGGCCGTGTACGACCTGATTCAAGACACCATCACCCTGTATGAAAAACCCGTCCTGATCAAAGGGCGTGACCGGCTTGTCGGAGACCGGGTCATTCTCCATCCGAAATCGGGGAAAGTCGAAATCATCAAAGGCAAGATCACCACCCTCGGCGGACTCGACAAAGCCGCGAAAGACAGCGGAATTTCCGCCCCCGGGCAGGAAGAAAAAGCTTCATCCGGATCTCTCCCCGGCGGAGAAGGAGCAGCAGCCCAATAACCCAAGCCCAGAACTGAGACAGAACGAAAAAGGAACTCCCCTATGATGAGCGAGGATGAAGAACTGCTTCTCGATGCGCAAGGACTCATGAAATCCTATCGCGGAAGACGCGTTGTTTCCAATGTGAACATCCATGTCAAACGCGGCGAAGTCGTGGGCCTGCTCGGACCCAACGGCGCCGGGAAAACCACCAGCTTCTACATGATCATGGGCCTGATCAAACCCGATGCGGGAACCATCATCTTCAAAGGAATGGATGTCTCGCGCCTGCCCATGTACATCCGCGCCAGAATGGGAATGGGCTATCTGGCCCAGGAACCCTCCATCTTCCGGAAACTGACCGTGGAGGAGAATATCATGGCCATTCTGGAAACTCTGGCCATCTCCAGAAAAGAACGCAAACAGCGTCTGGAACAGCTCCTCGGAGAGCTCGAACTGGCCCACCTGGCAAAACAGAAGGCCATGACACTTTCCGGAGGTGAACGCAGAAGACTGGAAATCACACGCGCTCTCGTCACCAATCCCTCCTTCATCCTCTTGGACGAACCTTTCAGCGGGGTCGATCCCCTCGCAGTCTATGATGTCCAGCAGATCATTCTCCAGCTCAAGGACCGGAACCTCGGCATCCTCATCACCGACCATAACGTCCGGGAAACCCTCTCCTGCGTCGACCGAGCCTACCTGATGGCCAGCGGAACCATCCTTTGCGAGGGCGACAAGGATTTCCTCGTCAACGATGAAAAGGCCCGTGAACTCTATCTGGGGCCGCAGTTCACCATGTAATCTCTTCCCCCCTTCAGAAGGGGAGAAAGAAAGAAGAAAAAGCCGGAGACGGAATCAAGATTCCGTCTCCGGCTTTTTCACTGGGGGGCAAGAACAGAGAAACAGAGAAGCAGAGAAACCGGGGAAAGGAACTCCTCTCTCTCTCTCCCCGGAAGAGCAAACACTCTCCACTTCCTTTTTTCTTTCACGGGAGACGGGAAAATGTCTTTTCCGTCCACGACACAGGAAGCGGGCGCGCATCCGGATCGGCGAACAGGCACTCGGAATATCGGGGAGGAAAAAATTCTTGCCCGCCAAGCGGAAACGTTTTTTCCTCCGGAAGAGACCGGGATCTGCTTTTTTCCCCGCTCTGTTTTTCCCGGTCTTCCCCCCAAGCGGAACCCGGAGCAGGAGCAGCGCATGTGCATGTGAAGCGAAGAAGAAAAACTCAGCAGGAGTGGACATCCTTCAGGTAGGCATCGACATAGCGCCTGATCACGGCAAGCCTTTCCCCGGGATGTTTTTCCAGGCAGGTGCCCCCGATATGGAAACAGGCGGCTCCTCCGGCGGCCGCAGCCCATGCCGCGGCTTCGAGCGGATCCGCTTCTCCGGGAGCGACACCATCGACGGCAAGCTGGGAAACCAGGGAAGCCACAAGGGCGCCGGCGAAATTATCACCGCAGCCGGTGGTGTCGCCACGCTTTTCAGGATGTCTGGCCAGGTCTTCATCCACAAGGGCGGAAACGGGGAAGGCTCTGAGGGGGGTCTCCCGGAAAAGGCGACCGTCCGACCAGCCGTAAAACTGTTTGGCTCCGTGCGTGATGAAGAAGGATGAAACGCCGGAGCGGATCAGGAAATCCGCCGCGGCATCCAGGTTTTTCGCCCCGCTCATGCGCAGAGCCTCCTCCCAGTCGACGATCAGGAGATCGGTGTTCCGGTAGGCTTCTGCGGAGTCCTTCCCGAGAGGCCATGGCCCGACGGGATCCTTCTTTTCATTCCGGAAATCAAAAACGGTGCTGACGATCGTGATACGGCCTTCTCTTCGGCCTCTGGCAAGGAGTCTGTCCAGATCATCGTGCAGTTTTGGTACGAGCGCTGTTGCGGCGAACCAGAGGAAATCGCTCTTGAAAAAGGAGTCCGGGAGCTGTTCCGGGCCGAATTCCTGCGAAATGCCGACCCGGTTCACAAAGGAGCGTTCTCCTTTCCCGTCATGATAGCGGGGATCGGAAAGGACATCCGTCACGGGAGTCGGGCCGGGAACGCTCCGATAATGTTCCGTGTTCAGGGGAGTCTGCTCCAGAATGGAGGCGATGAACTCACCGCTTTCATCGTCCCCGCGGTAGCCGTGAAACAGGAATTCGACCCCCTTCCCCTGCAGCAGCTGCGAAGCGCCGACAGCTCCCACCACGGCGGGCCCCCCCAGATTCCGAAGGGCCGGCCCCGTCTCGGAAAAGGAAGACCGGATCTCATCATAAGGCATCGAACAGTACTGCTCCAGATCCTCGGCGAAGACGAGTCTGCCCGGTGCGATGCCTCCGTCGCCGTCCCGTCTGGAGAGAAACTTCTGAAACGCTTCTGAATGAAAATCAATATCCGGGAAAAGGTTGTCCACAAGGGAACAGCCGCAGACGGAAACTTTCCTTTTTTTCATGTCTCATTGCATCCTGTATGCCCGCTTCCGCCGCAGAGCTTCTCTCCCTGTCGCGTGAGATACCTGGATGGACATCTCCGGAAGGGAAAGAAGAAGCGGAAGGAAACGCGTGGTTTGTGTCATCCGTGAAGGACCGCCGTTTCACAGGAGGCGTTTTCCCGGCCGTCTTTGGCTTGCGGAACAGTTCCGGCAGCGTCCTTCTCATCATCACCGGGAGCGGCTTTCACCTTTCCGAGATAGCCGGGCAGGTCAATTCCCGCCATCCCGACGACTTCATGAAGAGGAGGAAGACTCTGCACCATGCCGCTGAGGAAATTCGCAGTGGAGCTTTTTCTGCCGTCCGCAGCGCTTCCCGCACCGTCCCAGACCGTGACCTTGTCGATCTTGATGTTCTTGATGGCTTCGGTCTGAAGCTGAACAATGTTTTCCAGCTTTTCAATGAGAAGCAGTTTGCTGGCGGCGTCCGCATCGCACCCGCAGGATTCAACGATCTGGCGATAGCCTTCCCCTTTGGCTTTGAGAATTTCATAATTTCCCTTCGCCTCCGCTTCCAGCTTCGCATAGATGGCCTCCGCCTCTCCTTTGGCCTCGGCGGAAAGTTTCTCGGCTTCGGCCTCCGCGGAAATGACAATCTGTTCCTTCTCGATCTTCGCCTTGACAATGGTTTCAGCTCTCTGACGCTCCTCTTCCATTTTCGCTCTGGCGATCTGAGCTTGCATTTCGGCTTCGTAGTCGGCCTTTTTGATCTGGGCTTCGGCGATGCGGCGCGCGGCTTCCGCCTGGCGATAGGCCTCGGCCTCCTGTTCGGCGCGCAGAGCGTTGGACTTCGCAATTTCGATGGAGGAGAGGTTTTCCCCTTCGATGGCGGCGGCTTCCGCCTGTTTGACGGCAATTCGACGTTCCTTGTCGGCATTGGCTTCGCCTACGAGAGCGGCGGCCTCGGCCTGTTTGATGGCGATGCGACGTTCCCTGTCGGCGTCGGCTTCGCCGGACTGGGCGGCGGCCTCCGCCTGGGTGATGGCGATGCGGCGTTCCTTGTCGGCATTGGCCTCGCCGGACTGGGCCTCGGCCTCCGCCTGGGAGACGGCGATACGCTGGCTCTTGCGGGCTTCCGCTTCTCCGATTCCGCCTTTGCGTTCCTCTTCGGCAACATCGATCTTGGCCTTGTTGATCGCTTCCGCGGCGGCGCGTTTCCCGATTGCGTTGATGTAGCCGCTTTCATCCGTGATGTCGGTGATGTTCACGTTCAGGAGCTGCAAACCGATCTTGTTCAGTTCTTCGGCGACATTCTGTTCAATGTTGCGCAGGAAGGTCTCCCGGTCGGAATTGATCTGCTCAATCGTCATGGAGGCAATGACCAGACGCAACTGTCCGAAGATGATGTCCTTCGCCAGATCCGCAATCGCTTCCTGTTTCAGTCCGAACAGACGGTTCGCCGCATTCCCCATCAGGGATTCGTCTATGCTGATCCCGACCGTGAACACCGATGGCACGTTGATCCGGATATTCTGCTTGCAGAGCGCATTGCTCAAGTTCACCTCAATCTGAATCGGACGCAGTGAGAGAAATCCGTAATCCTGGAAAATCGGCACAATGAACGCCGCACCCCCGTGTATGCAGTGCCCCGCCCGTTTCCCCCCGGTCTTACCGTAAATAACCATCACCTGGTCCGAAGGACATTTCTTGAACCGAGAAACCACTCCGATGACAATCACCGCAAGGATGAAAATCACCACAATCAACATTAGGGATCCAAGTCCGGATCCAGCGGCCAGAACAACGGGAATCTGCATAGCTTCCTTTTCTCCTGTAATCTATGGGTGTGTGTTTTTTTCTTGTTTCTGATGCTTTTTTTATTATGATATTTCTTTTTCTCTGAAACAGTAAGAACCCTGTATATTCACATCCGCCCGATGCCTTTTTTTCCCTGGATGCGGGCGATCCCCACCCCCTCACGGAGCAAAATGCGCTCAGCTCGCCGGCACCCGGCAGAATGCTCCGCTCAGAGTTTCCGGACCAGAAAACGGCGTTCCCCCGCAGACTCAAGCACCACAACCGCGGAACCGGTGGGAATGGCTTCATCCGCCACGGCAAGGACTTCATGGGTGGCTGCACCGACCGTCACCGTAACCTTTCCCGGATTGTTCCTGCCGCCGGGAATCCCCACATACACAGTGCCCGTCTTTCCGATGAAATCCTCCTTCGCCACATTCCCGCTCTGCTGCATCCGGAGGATGAGACAGAAAATCAGCGCCGTCACAAACATCATTGCCAGACCGCTTGCAAAAGCGAGGAAAAAGCCGAACCAGCCGTATCCCCCCCAGACAACCCCGCCCCAGCCAAACACGGTGAAAAACGCCAGCACGGAACGAATGGACAGCAGACGGAAATCCGTATATCCCGTATCCATATGTTCCAGGGAGAAGTCCCCGTTCACATCCACATCGGCGTCCGCTCCGCCCATGCTTCCGATACCGAAAAGGGAAAGAATGCCCATCAGGGCGAAAAGAGCCGTCCCCCCGATTGCCAGAGCCCAGTAAACGGCCATTGCCTGCGCTCCCGCGAGAAAGTCGCCGATCCCATTCAGAACAGACCACATGTTTACAGTTTCCTCCCGTTTTGTTTCCGCCTAATTATAGACGGGGAAAGTCGTTTTTCAAACGGAATCCCCCCCTGCTTTGAAAAATTTGAAAAAAAAGAAAATACTATCAGGAAAATACCGGAAAAGCCATTCCCTGTTCCTGCTGTTTTTGCCTTATAATTCATGCAGTTTCAAGATTCCGGGTTTTGTGCAGCGGAACGGAAGCGGAGTGCGGGGAGGAGAGGGAAAAAAAAGGGGGGAAAAAAGTTTTTTCTTCCCGGATCTCCTGCAGAATCAGAACCCGGGGCCTCACCTCAGGACTCGTGGATCCCGGAGACATTGCAGGAACCACACCCCCCTGTTTTTCCGGCAGGCTGCATGGAAAGAAGAGGCATGGAATCGCAGAAGGGGATAAGTTCCCGTATGCGCCAGGACTACTGCAGGCGGGGGTTTTTGCAGTTTTCCGTCCACCACGGAATGATTTCCGTATAAGAGGAAATGCGGACGGAGGAATCGCTGTAGAGAAAATTGCCCGTCCCGGAATGACGGTACTGGTATTTCAGATTGCTGCTTGTCGGCGTATTGGCAATAGTCAATTCCCCGTCACCGATCATGACAAGGGATTTCGGGAGTTCTCCGAAACGCCACCATCTGGAACGTTTCCAGTCGGGAGTCCAGCAGTTTGTATTGTCCTCCGCGCCCATGACATAGGTGTTTGCCGCATAGCGTTTCCAGAACCCGAAAAGATCCGCCTTGTGCCGGATGAGTGGACAGATCCAGAGCTGGAGCCAGGGCGTACTGTGACTGTGCTGGACTTTTTTGAAATTATAATAATCCCCCACGGCGCCATAATAAAACAGGGTTTGACTTTTATTGTAGTAATACGGGAGATAGTCGTTGTAGTCGTTCCCGTAGTAACGGAACATGATTCCGAACTGCTTCAGCGAATTTGCGCACTGGGTCCGGTAAGCCATCTCCCTGGCTTTGGAAAGCGCCGGAAGAAGCAGAGATGCAAGAATCGCGATGATCGTAATGACAACCAGAAGCTCAATCAGCGTAAAACCCGCCGCACGGAGCGCACCCCCCTCCGCAGACTCCCGAACCGAAAAAAAGCGGCGCAATCCGCCGACAGCATTTCTCCGCATCCGCATGATTTGTCCTTTCGTTTCTTTTGCTTTCACCGATGGCTGAAAAGAGGAGAAGACTGTCTCATGGACTCGCGCCCCCTCCCCGCTTTTTTTCTCCCCTGTCCGTGAAAATCCACACACGGAAGGGAAGGACACCCCCGTTCTCTCCTGAAATGACGGAACCCGCCCGGAGACAGAGGGGAAACACGGGGACAACAGCTTTTACGTGATAGCAGCTGTTGAAAGTATACTCTTCTTTGTTCATTCTGTCAAGTCCTGATCTGAGATTTCAGAACAGATTTCTCAAAAGAGTTTTTCTCCGGGAAGCCTCCCGCACGGGGAAAGGACCGGAGGCACCTTTTCCTGAGAAAACGGCTTGAAAAAAAAGCCTTCCCTTGCTATCTTACTGCCCATGATCAATACAAACAGTCCGATTCACAATTCGGATTTTCAAAACAAGACTTTAAGCGATGGGATGCATTCTTTATGGATTACAGAATTGAAATTGCCGTGAAACGGAAATGGCGCGATGCCAGGGCGGAAGCCGTCGCCCGGGGAATCCGGAACGTACTGCACCTTTCCGGAGTCGAGGAAATCCGGACACGTGACGTATTCACCATCTGCGCGGACATCACCCCGGATCAGGCGGAAAAAATCGCCCGGGAATTTTCCAATCCGGTCACCCAGGAATGGATCGTGGGGCAGAGCCCCGTCGCGACGGCGGGGGAAGAGGCATTCGACTGGCTGATCGCGGTGGGATTCCGCCCCGGTGTCACGGACAACGTCGCCCGGAC
Source organism: uncultured Victivallales bacterium (assembly GCA_934644965.1). Classification (GTDB taxonomy): domain Bacteria; phylum Verrucomicrobiota; class Lentisphaeria; order Victivallales; family UBA1829; genus CAJMAW01. The sequence goes on from CAKUDG010000019.1 coordinate 45,178, forward strand.
CGCTCATGAGGCGATCGGAGACATCATCGGGAGGAAACTGCGGAAGGAGGAACAGGTTTTCAGTTCTGTCGAATACCTTCTGAAAGCCAAGGATCTTTCCCGGGAAAGCATCGAAGGCATCGGAAGCGGACTTCTTGCCAATACGCTGATTGAAACCGTGCGGGTATTCTCCCGTGCCGAACTGGAACAGCACCCTATTCCCCTGAACAAGCCGCTTGTGAACGGAACCGCGGAAGGACATGTACGCGAATTCAATCTGGAAGTTTCCGATGACGAACTCATGGAAATCAGCCGCAAGGGAATCCTGGCACTGAGTCTCGAGGAAATGAAATCCATCCAGTCCTATTTCCGCGCCGACCGGGACCGGGCGGCCTTCGGACTCGGGAAAAACCCCACAGACGTGGAACTGGAAGTGATCGCCCAGACCTGGTCCGAACACTGCAAACATAAGATCTTCAGCGCCGAAGTCGATTACGAGGACGAAAACGGACACCGCGAACATTTTGTCTCTCTTTACAAGACCTTCATCCAGCGGGCCACCAAGGAAATTGCCCGCGAGGTGGACTGGCTGGTCTCCGTCTTCACCGACAACGCGGGAGTCGTGCGTTTCAACAAGGATCTGGACCTGGTGTACAAGGTGGAAACCCACAACAGCCCCTCCGCACTGGATCCGTACGGAGGCGCCATGACAGGCATTGTCGGAGTCAACCGGGACCCGATGGGCACGGGCCAGGGAGCCAATCTCCTGATCAACACCTGGGGATACTGCCTGGGATCCCCGTTCACCGATCCCGCTGATGTGCCGGAAGGCCTGCTTCACCCCCGCCGTCTCCGGGACGGCGTCCACAAGGGCGTGATCGACGGCGGCAACCAGAGCGGCATCCCCTATGCCGTCGGCTGGGAATATTTCGACGAACGCTATATCGGGAAACCCCTGGTCTACTGCGGCACCGTCGGCACCCTCCCGCGGAAAATCGGAGACCGCAACGGATGGGAAAAGGAAATCCTCCCGGGAGACCTGATCGTCATGACCGGCGGAAGAATCGGCAAGGACGGCATTCACGGAGCGACCTTCTCCAGCGAGGAACTCCATAAAGACAGTCCCGTACAGGCCGTGCAGATCGGCGACCCCATCACGCAGAAGCGGATGGGAGATTTCATGTATGAGGCAAGAGAAAAGCAGCTGTACCGTTTTGTCACGGACAACGGAGCGGGGGGATTGTCTTCGAGCGTCGGAGAGATGGCCTCCCTCTGCGGAGGCTGCGTGATGGATCTCAAAAAGGCTCCGCTCAAATACAGCGGACTGAATCCGTGGGAGATTCTGATTTCCGAGGCTCAGGAACGCATGAGTTTCGCCGTGCCGAAGGAAAATCTGGCGGAATTTCTGAAGCTGGCGGAGGAACGGGATGTGGAAGCCACGGTCCTCGGAGAATTCAACGACAGCGGAAAATTCCGGATCACTTACGGAGACAGAACCGTGGCCTGTTTGGACATCTCCTTCATGCACGACGGTCTCCCGAGACTGCATCTGAAGGCAAAATGGACTCCTCCGGTCTTTCCCGAACCCGTACTCGAAGAACGCCGTTCCCTCAAAGACGATCTCCTTTCCATGCTGAGCCGCCTGAACATCTGTTCCGGCGAATACAAGGCGCGCCAGTATGACCACGAAGTGAAAGGGCTGAGCGTATTGAAGCCGTACACCGGAGTCTGCCGCGACGTGGCCTCTGACGCAGCCGTCCTGATGGCGGAACCGTTTTCCAAAGAAGGAATCGTGCTGTCCGCGGGGCTGCTTCCCCGGTACAGCGATATCGACTGCTATCACATGATGGCCTCCAGCATAGACCTCGCCATCCGGCGCGCCGTCGGGGCCGGGGCTCTCCCGGACCGCATCGCCGGACTCGACAACTTCTGCTGGCCAGACCCCGTGCAGAGCGAGAAGAATCCCTCCGGAGAATACAAGATGGCTCAGCTTGTCCGCGCGAACAAGGCGCTCTACGACTACACCCGCGCCTTCAAAGTTCCCTGCATCTCCGGAAAGGACAGCATGAAGAACGACAGCACGCGCGGCGGACGCCGCATCTCCATTCCTCCGACGGTGCTCTTCAGCGCGATCGGCGTAATTGAAGACGTTTCCAAGGCCGTATCCCCGGATGCGAAATTCTCCGGAGACCTGGTTTATGTGATCGGCCTCACCCGTGCGGAACTGGGCGGCAGCGAATACTTCTCCATGCTCGGAGCCCACGGGAACCAGGTGCCGAAAGTCAATGCGGCGGAAGCCTCGCGCCTCTATGCGGCAATGGGGAAAATCATCCGTGCGGACATTCCCAGTTCCATACTCTCTCCTGCGCTCGGGGGACTTGCCGTGGCGTTTGCAAAAAGCGCAATGGGAGGCAGACTCGGGATGGAAATCAATCTGGATGCGATCCCGGGAGGCGAAGACCTCTCGCTTCCGGAACTGCTTTTTTCAGAATCGAACAGCCGTTTTGTGCTGACCTGCCGTCCGGAAAAGGCGGCCATGCTGGAGAAACTGCTGTCGGGGCACGCCTTTGCAAAGGTGGGGACCACCTGCGAAGGAGCGCACGGGCTTCAGTTCCGCTCCCGCCGGGGAAGTTTTGCAGTGTCCCTGGAGGAGATGGTGAAAAGTTACCAGTCCACCCTTGCGGGAGTCTGACGGTCCGGAGCCATGAAAAACGGAATCGTGACATTGCTCCTCCTGGGAGCCGGAGGACGCGGGACCATCTACGCACGTTTCGCCGCAAGGATGCCGGACAAAGCCCGGGTCGTCGGCGTCGCGGAGCCGAGAGAATTCTTCCGGCAGCGCATCGTCCATGAAAACGCGGTCCCACCAGAACATGTGTTCTCCGACTGGAAGGAGGCGGCGCGCCGCCCCCGTTTCGCAGACGCCGTGGTGATCTCCACGCTGGATGGAACTCATGAGGAAATGGCAGTGACTTTCGCTTCTCTCGGATATCACATCCTCATTGAGAAGCCGCTGGCCCTGACTCCGGAGGATTGCCTGACCATCGCCGATGCGGTGCGGAGGAACGGAGTGATCCTTTCCGTCTGCCATGTGATGCGTTATGCACAGTACACGGAGAAAATGAGACAGCTGATTTCCTCCGGGCGTCTCGGGGCTCTGATTTCGGTGCGTCACGCGGAACCGGTGGGTTTCTGGCGCTATGCGCATTCCTATGTGCGTGGAAACTGGCGGAAGGAGGAGGATTCCTCCTGTCTTCTGCTGGCAAAATCCATTCATGACCTGGACTGGCTGAATTATGTGGTGGGAAGGAAATGCACGCATTTGTCGTCTTTCGGCGGGCTGATGTTCTTCCGCGCGGAGAACCGCCCGGAGAACGCGTCGGAAAGGTGTCTGGACTGTTCTGTTCCGGGATGTCCGTATCATGCTCCGAAATTTTATCTGGAACGTTTCCGCAGCGGGATTCGGGACTATATCATCGAATCCGTCGCTTCGCCGCTGACCGAGGAGAACATTCTCGAAGCCATGCGGAGCGGCCCCTACGGACGCTGTGTCTTCGCCTGCGACAACAATGTGGCGGATCATCAGACGGTCAGTCTGGAATTTGAAGGCGGGACGACAGCCGTCTTCACCCTCTCCGGCTGTTCCGCCCATTCCGAACGCACAACCACCATTTTCGGTTCCCTTGCCGAACTCTGTTTCGACGGCTCGAAAATCGAACTCCTCAGCTATGCGGATTCCTCCCGTGAAGTCTTCGTCCTCGATCCCGATGACGACTCCATGGAAAGACATCACAACTATGGAGACCGGAACTGTTTTGAATCCTTCATCGACGCCGTCCGCAATGAGGACCCCTCCCGGCTCAAAACAGGTCTGGAGGAGGCGCTCGATTCCTATATGCTGACCTTTGCCGCAGAAAGGGCAAGAAAGGAAAGACGGGTCATCTCCATGGAGGAATTCCGCCGGTCCGTCGAGGAAAACCGGTGAAAACAAGACCCGCTGATCAGCTCCATCTGAAGAAGCCGGACGGACACCTTCTTCCGGAAAAGCAAGTTTCCCGGTCCTGAAAAAGAGAGGAAGGGTCCCCTGTTGTTGTCTCCTCTCCCGCCCCGGAAAAGATGATCCGGAGAGCAGGAAACGGACACGGGACACACAGGACCCAGAAAAAAGAGAGAAAGCGCAAAGAGGGAATCAGAGATCCAGCGAATCATCCTGGAGAATTTTCTGATAGCGTTCCGCCTTCATTTTTCCGCCCAGTTCCCGGAAGGATCTGGCCGATCCCGTGCGATGTCCGCGCATGGGATTCAGAATCATGGTGGCGTGGTTGAGATGCGCCATATAACGGCTCAGTTCGGAGACGGGAAGGAATTTCATGTCATAGCCGGCGTCCAGAAGATGACGGTGGATGGAAGAGCCCGCGCACTGACCGTCGTCGAATCCCCGGGTATATTTTTTCAGGAGTTCCGTCCTGTACATGGCGCAGTGACTCCGGAGGAAGCGGAATTCCTTTTTGTGTTTTCCGATCAGAGTCCGGAATGCATCCTCGACGGACTTCCCCGCAACCTTCCAGAACGGAACGGTTTCGAGCTTCCAGCTGCCGACTCCGGCTGTTTTTTCCGATTCGCCGAACTGCTCCAGGAGATAGTCGAACCAGCCCGGATCGTGAACGATGGTGTCCGTGTGCATGGAAAGGACAAACGGGGTATCCACCTGCTGCAGCGCCAGGTCAAGCGCGGAAGAATGCATCACGGGAGGCGACATCCCTTCAATCTCCTTCCTGCTCCGTTCAATCAGAGTGATCCAGGGCAGAGAACGCAGATAGTCCAGAGATTCGTCTTCCGAGGCGTTGTCTATGGCCAGAATCCGTACTTTGCTGAAATCGGAATGCATGCGGAGGGAACGCAAACAGAGTCTGGTGAGTTCGGCGGTCCGGTAGTTCGGAAGAAGAATGGTTGCAAGCATCATAATGAGAGTGAGTCCTTTGTGTTTTCCGGAGTCTTTCGCGGATTCTTCTGTATGAGACGGGATCAGACATCAGCCGTCTCCTCCTCCTCCCCCCTGCCCTGTGAGGAGGAAAGAGGAGGGAAAGACAGCGACGGGTTACGGTTCAATGTTCAGGGGTCGGGTGAGACGGATTTCCTTCAGGCGGAAACGGAGTCTCCCGGAATCCGGATCATAGTCGAAGAAGGTGACGCTGTCGGAGAATTCGTTTGCGGCCGCGAAGAGGGATCCTCCGGGAAGGAAGTTGATGTCTCGCGGGCTGCTTCCGAAGGAGGGAACGATGTCATACAGTTCAAAATCCCCCTCCCCTTTGATGCGGTAGCAGGCGATGCTGTCATAGCCGCGGTTGGAGGCGAAAAGAAAACGGCCGTCCGGAGAAAAGCGGATGGCGGCGGCCTTGGTGGCGGCCGTACAGTTCCGGGGGAGAGTTGTAACGGTCCGGATCTGTTTCAGTGTGCCGTCCCGGTAGGAGAGGGAGGTGACGCTGTTCCCGAGTTCATTGATCAGATAGGCGATGCTTCCGGAACGGTCGAACAGGATATGGCGCGGACCGTCTCCAGGCGCCGTCCGGCAGGTGAAGGGCTCGTTGATCACTCCTTTTTCCGGATCCAGAGGATAGACCTTCACAGCGTCTATCCCGAGATCAACGACACAGAGATATTTCCCGTCCGGAGTCAGTTCCGTGCAGTGGGTGTGCGGGCCGTCCTGACGATTCCGGTTGGGACCGACGGGATCATCATGATGAATCAGCTGCGTCATGCGTTCGATGGAACCGTCTTCCCCAAGCGCGAATTCGGCGAAGTTCCCGCTCCGGTAGTTCGCGCAGTAGAGGAATTTCCCGCTTGTATCGCAGGTCACGTGGCAGCTGCTGAGTCCATGGGCGTCCGCCGAATTCAGGAAACTCAGGGAATCATCCTCTTCGATTCGGAAAGCCGCCACGCCGCCGCCTTCTCCGAAACGGCAGGTCGAATACAGATATTTCCCGTCCGGAGAGAAGCAGAGGTAGTTCGCATCCTGGACGGGGGTGAATTCCAGCGGTTCAGGAGAGAGTCCTTCCTGATTCAGGGCGTACCGGTAAATGCCTCCGTCGGCATTCCGGGACATGGAGACCACATAAAAACTGTCAGATCGATTCATTTTTTCCATCCTGTGTTGTTCTGTCCGCTGCGCTCCGGCTGTTCCGCAAAAAAGCGCACACGGGGTTTCGGTTTTCCCGTCATGCGGCGCCGTGCACGGTTTTCGTCCTGCCGTTTTGAGGATAGTATATCACTCTTCTCCGGTTTTTTCATTCTTTCCTCCGAAGAAAAAAAGCGGAAAGTCGCAAAGCGTTTACGATTTGAAAAAGCGATTTGAAAAAAACAAGCCGGAAAAGTGCGGGAAGCTGAAGTCCCGGGAGGGTTTCTCTGCTTCTTTCTCTTCTTCTTCCGGCAGGAGGGAAAAAGGAACAAGAGGAAAGGGAGAAAAAACCGGGAGGAGAGAGGCTCTCTCATCCCGGCACCTTTTTTCTTCAGGACCTGTCTTCATCTCTCTGGACGCAGCCGGAGAAATTCCTTCTTCTTCCCGGTGCGTCACACCCTGAGACGGCGCACGCACGCACAAGAGGATGACGGAAGATTGTCTTCTACAGCTGATGCCTGTCCAGAAATCTCAGATACGGGAATTTCAGTTTTTCAAGTTCAAAGACAAGGATCTCATTTTTTCCTTTCTTCAGCCAGGGTGCGGGGACATAGAGCGTGCCGCCCGGGCCGATGTTCCAGTAGCGTCCGAGATTGTGTCCGTTGACCCAGACCACGCCTTTGACTCCGGGGAACTGGAGGAAGGTGTCGGCGGGTTCATCGGGGATTTCGAGGAAGGCTCTGTGGAAGGAGGGGAGAGAGTCGTCATTCCACAGGAACGGCTGGAAGGAGAGTCGGGAAAGGTTTCTGTTCTCCATGGGAAGGGAGCGGATTTCCCAGTCGAACTGGAACTGATTTCCGGTGGTCACGCCGTCGACGATGCCCTTGAAATCGCGTCCTGTCAGAGGCCCGTAGTTGATTCTGCCCATGTTTTCGACCAGGATGTCGAGCTGAACACCGGCTTCGGGGACGGAAAAGACAGGGGCACAGCAGGAGGCATCGTTGCGGTAATAGATGAAATGCTGTTTTCCGTCGAGATAAACGATTGCCCGGTCATGGACTTCCCAGAGATGCAGATCGCAGCACCGGACCGGTCCCGCAATCCGGGTCCGGTAATGGATGAAGCCGAAGTTCTGTCCGAGCTCCTCCATGGTTTTTGTGCTGACGGAAACAACGGTTTTTTCGGAAATTGCATCCAGATTCGGGAAGAAGGGAGCGCTCTCGAGAAGAGGGACTTTTCCGTAATCGGCTTTCCTGGAAGGCTCGGGAGTTCCGGTGGGGACATCGGGGAAATGTTTTCGGATGACGTCCCGGATCAGGAAATACTTTTCGGTGGGATCACCGCATTCAGAGAGGGGGGCATCGTAATCATAGCTGGTGGTGTCGGGGGTGTAGACGCCGCCCTTGACGCCGTTGGCCCCGTTCCAGAAGGAAAAATTAGTGCCGCCGTGGAACATATAGAAGTTGACGGAGCCGCCGGCGCGGATCATGTCATCGAATTCATCGGCGACTTCCTGCGGGGAACGGTCGTGATGTTTCCCGCATCCCCAGGCGTCGAACCAGCCGTCCCAGAACTCCATGCAGAAGGAGGGGTCTTCCGGACGGAAGCGGCGCCCGAGGGCAAAGGCTTCCAGTCCGCGGCTGCCGAAAGTCAGGGTCATGGGCGAATCCTCCAGCATGCCGCCGACGATGCACAGATCCGCGGCTCCGTCCGCGGTGAAGAGCGGCACAGTGATCCCCCCTTCCCGGCAGAAACGGCGCAGCGTCGCCAGATATTCCTTGTCATGCCCGTAGGAACCGTATTCGTTTTCAACCTGGACGGCAATGACGGGGCCGCCCGCATCATACTGCAGTTCCGCCAGAATCGGGAGCACGGCCTTGTAATAACGTTCGACGGCCTCCAGATAAGGGGTGTTCATCCGCCGGAATTCAATTCCTGGTCTGGTCATGAGCCATGCGGGAATCCCCCCGTTGTCCCATTCCGCGCAAATGTAGGGCCCCGGACGGACTATCACATACAGCCCCTGTTCCGCGGCCGTACGGATGAATTTGCCGAGATTCAGCATGCCGGAAAAATCGAAACGCCCTTCCTCCGGTTCATGGAGATTCCAGCAACAATAGGTTTCAATGCAGTTCAGTCCGCACTGCGCGGCTTTCCGGAGACGGTCCTCCCAGAGTTCTTCCGGCACACGGAAATAGTGAACGGCTCCCGACAGAATCTGCCTGGGAACACCGTCGATGACGATCGACTTCTTTTCAAATTTGACTCGAGACATCATTCTTGACTTTGCTTCCTGCCTTATGGCCTGAAAATAACTTGAAATAACTTCCTATAATTCTATAAGAACCTGAAAAAATCTGAACAGTTCCCTCGAAAGAGCCCCCGGGAAACCAGAAGAAACCATCTCCATGGAGAAGACGGAATGGATCATCACATCAGCTTGAGCCCGGGAAGATCCTGCAGGTCCACGAGCCCGGCGACTTTACCCTCGGAATCAATAACGATGATATCGTCGATCTTGCGTTTCTCCACGATTTTCAGAGCTTCGACAGCAAGGGAATCCGCAGAAACAGATGCCGGGTTCCGAGTCATGACGTCTTCCATTTTTCTTGTCAGGATGGAAAGATCCTTTTCCGCGAACCGACGGAAATCTCCGTCCGTGAAGATTCCGAGCAGACGGTTTCCCTCATCGGCAATGATGGCTGACCCGCAGCGGGCGGAAGTCATCTTCACGAGAGTGTCCTTGACCAGGGCGCCCGGAGGAACCACAACGATTTTGTCCCCTTTTCTCATGAGATCCTTGACCCTCATGGTGACGGCGCGCCCGATGGCGCCACCCGGATGAAGCCGTCCGTAATTCTCCTTGGTGAAACGGCGGAGCTTCAAAAGAATCATCGCAAGCGCATCGCCGAGGACAAGCGTGGCCGTGGAAGTCGTGGTCGGTGCCAGATTGAAGGGACACGCCTCCCGCGGCACTTCCATGATGACGGGGTAATCCGACATCTTCGCCAGAGACGATTCCGCCGATCCCGTAAAAGACGCCACCGCCGCCCCGAGACGCTTCGCCGGCAGAATGACGGACAGAAGTTCATCCGTTTCCCCGCTGTAGCTCAGAGTCAGCAGCAGATCCTTTTCCTGCAGCATGCCGAGATCTCCGTGCATGGCCTCCACCGGATGCATGAAGATGGAGGGAGACCCCGTGCTCGCCAGAGTCGCGGAAATTTTCCTTCCCACATGCCCGCTCTTCCCCACACCGCAGACAACAATCTTCCCCCCCTGCTCTATCACTTCAATGCATTTTTCCACCAGACGCACAAAATCCCTGTTGAGGTTCTTCCGCACCGTTTCGAGACCTTCGATCTCCGTATGAAACACATCCGATGCAATGGCAATGATCTGTTCCGTATCCATAGTTTTCCACCGCCCTTTCCTGATTTGCGGGTATGACATCATGATCCTGATTCATATATGAAAGGGAATATACAATTCCACCACTCATTACGCAATCTTTCAAGAGGAAAAATTTTCTTCTTTCAATCTTCTTTCAAGGTAAGGATCGGGAATCCGGAAATTCCGAAAATACAGAAAATGAAAGCCCCGGAAAAGTTACCGGACTCATTTTCCACAGAAAACACGGCTTGATTTTCTCCGAAAAAGGTTTACAGTGTACCACAGAAGCAGACTGCTCCATGAAAAATTCGTCGCGCCAGCACAGTCCCTCGTACAGGGAAAACGGACGACTCCGGACATGGAGAAAAACCAGAGGGATGAAAGAAATCATAAAGACGAAAAGGGATCGGGATTTATGGAAAAAGAAGTCAGGATCATGCCGTGCCTTGACATGCGTGACGGCAGGGTTGTAAAAGGAGTTCATTTCGTCGATATCGCAGACGCCGGGGATCCCGTGGAATGCGCCCGCTGCTACTGCGCTGCGGGAGCCGACGAACTCGCACTTCTGGATATCACCGCCACCGTGGAAAAACGGGGAACTCTCCTGAATGTGGTGAAAAAAGTCGCCGCAGTGACAACGGTCCCCTTCACCGTCGGCGGAGGCATCAGCAGCCTGAAAACGGCCGAAGAGGTTCTGAATGCGGGAGCAAACCGGGTTTCCATGAGTTCGGCGGCATTCCGGAATCCGGAACTGGTGAAGGAAATGCTCCGGGAGTTCGGAGCGGATGCTCTTACCGTCGCCATTGATGTGGATGTCAATCCCTCGCTTCCCTCCGGATACGAAGTGTATATCGATGGCGGCAGGACCGCAACCGGCGCAGATGCCGTGGAATTCGCCAGACGCATTGATTCCTTTGGAGTCAAAGTCATTCTTCCGACAAGCAAAGCTGGAGACGGTGCCAGGACCGGATACGATCTGCCTGTCATCCGTGCCATGGCGCAGGCCTGTTCCGCGGAAATCGTCGCCTCCGGAGGTGCGGGGACCATGGAACATTTTCTCGAAGCCGCAGAGGCGGGAGCGACCGTCCTTCTGGCGGCATCAGTCTTCCATTTTCACACAGTAGATATCGGGAAGCTCAAAGAGTTTCTGAATGCAAACGGAGTGAAAGTCCGTTTGAAGCACTGAGCATTTCCGGAGTTTTCCGGGGATCGGGGGATCCGGGGGGGAAGAGAAAAAGACATCGCATCATCAAAAAAAACACATGCGGGGATGGACCGTGCAATGAAAAAGAATCTTTTCACCATGACTTTGGCGGCAGGCGCGGTCCTGTTGCTTTCCTTCATGACACTTCATGCGCAAGACAGGATCGGGGAAGACCGCCTTCAACAGCTGAAGGAACGGGCGGGAAGTGGAGACGCCTCGGCAAACTACGAACTGGCGCTGCGCTCGAAAAGCGGCGCTCTTCCTTCCGGAACCAGCAATCTTTCCGACTATTCCACCTATCTTGCAGAAGCGGCAAGGCTTAAACACCGCGCGGCCATGCTTCAGGCCGCCATTCATATGATAGACGGAGATTATCTTGCAAAAAATCCTACGACGGCCTTTGCTTTTCTCGAAGAACTGGTGAAACAAACGCCGTCCCAGGCAAGGGATTCCCAGGCATCGGGTTTGGCGTATGAAGACCGTCCCCTGGATCTCTTCTCCTTTGCCCGTGCCTGCTACCATTACGGAAGATGCCTTGACAACGGGTTCGGGGTCCGCCCGGACCGTACGCGGGCGCAGAAATACTTTGCACTCGCCTCCCCGTTCATTCCGGAGGCGCGGCAGATGCTTTCCCGGGGCTTCCTGAGAGGAAGCGGAACGGAGAAAAATTCGGATCTCGGACTGCTTCTTCTGTATCTGCTTCAGACAGACGGGAAGGGAAAGGACGTTCTCTCCTTCTATCGTCAGAATGCCCCGCAGGGAGAAAAAAGTTATATTCCCTTCCTGGAAAAGCAAATGAAAAATGGAGATTCCACCGCGGCCTATCTCCTTGGGAAAGCCTATCTTTATGGAGAAGGAACCACCATTGACCGCACAAAGGCCTTTCAATACTTTGAAAGCGCCGCGGCAATGGGAAACCGGACCGCGCGCAGAGAACTGGCAGGACATTATACCACGGGCGATTACGTTGCCCGGGATCTGGAGAAGGCGTTGACTCTTCTCCAGTCGCTTCTTTCCGAAAATCCTTCAGACATCCGGGCGAATGCGGAGACGGCGGCCATTCTTCTGCAGACAAAGCGGAACAAGGAAGCTCTTCCCTTTCTGATCTCAGCGGGGAAACTTCCGGAAGCCCGGAAGATCATTGATTCTGATCCTGCGATGCGTCTCGGTGCGGAAGACATCTATTTAAGAGCGAAGGAATTTGCAGCGCAGCAGCGTTCTTCCCGGAAGACCCCTGGAGAGTTTCCGGAATCCCAGTATACGGACCTTCTCCGCATGGCGGCCAATGCCGGATCCCTTCCCGCAGCCGTGGAATACGCCCAGAGGGCGGGGAATCAGGAAATGCTGCTGGAATCTCTGGAAAAGGAAGCCGCGGGAGGGAGTATGACAGCCCTGTTCAAGGCGGCGGAAATGTATCGTCTCGGCCGCGGCACGAAGGGCGGCGCCAGGAATTATGCGAAAGCGTTTTCGTATTACGGGAAGGCGGCGGAGAAGGGGTCTCTTCCCGCACTCCGGATGCTGTCACGCCTGTATGAAAGCGGTGCTCCCGGAGTTCCCAGGGATCCTGTGAAAGCGCAGGAGCTCTCAAAGAAGCTGGCGGAGCAATCTATTTTCGTTTTCCGGGGTGGGAAGTACGCTCCCTTCTACCGGAATTATTTTGAAACAGTTCTGCAGTCCGGGAAGGAGCATTCCGGAGGAAACGGCGCACTGGTCCGTCTGCTGAACGGGGCGGCCCGGAATCCGGATGCGGCTTATTATCTTGCGGAAATTTACCGGAGAGGGATGTATGGAGTAAAGAAAGATCCCGTTGCTGCTGCTGCACTCTACAATCAGGCGGCTGCGCCGGGGGGATCTTACCGCCGTCAAGCTTGGGAACGTCTGGAAACGCTGTACCGGGAAGGGGAGGAAAATCTGAAAAGAGACACGGAAACAGCGGATCGCTATCAGCAGCTTCTGGCAGGATGATCCGCAAGAAACTTCACAGAACGAGGGGCAGGCAAGGAAATAAAAAAAAGAAAGGGAAGTTGTGTTTTTCACAGAATGGTGCTATAGTATTGTTCTGTGACTTTTCCGTATGCGCCGGGATCCGGCGGATGCGGGAAGAAGGGAGGAGAAAGGGTTTGACTTTGCCGATGCGCAGTCAGGGAAGTTAAATCCGGGTCAGGAAATGGGAAAGATTTTTATTCTGTCAGAAAAGAAATAGAAAAGAACTACAGAAAAAGGAGCAATCCGTGCGTCAAACCATCATTGTGTTTGTGAAGCAGGTTCCGGACACCAAGAATGTCACGGGTCAGGCGATGAAGCCGGACGGCACAGTCAACAGACAGGCTCTGCCGGCGATTTTCAACCCTGAAGACCTGAACGCCCTCGAGCTGGCCCTCCAGCTGAAAGACCGTTACCAGGCGAAAGTCGTAGTGGCGACCATGGGTCCGCCGAGCGCGTCGGAAGTGTTGCGGGACGCCCTCTTCCGCGGAGCGGATGAAGCCGTGCTCCTGACGGACCGGGCTTTTGCGGGATCGGATACTCTGGCCACAAGTTTTGCCCTCAGCCGCTGCGCGAAAAAGATCGGGAATTTTGATTTGATTCTCTGCGGACGGCAGGCGATCGACGGAGACACGGCGCAGGTGGGTCCGCAGCTGGCTGAGAAGCTGTCTTTGCCCCAGATCTCCTATGTGGAGGAAGTGCTTTCTTTCGGGGACGGGAAAATCCGTGCAAGACGCGCCATCGAAGGCGGATACGAAATTCTGGAAGCCCCGACTCCGGCACTGCTCACCGTGGTGGATGCGAACGAACCGCGTCCTCAGAACGCGGCCCGGATCATGAAATACAAGAAGGCGAAAACACGTTCGGAACAGATCAACACCCGCAGCGGCAGCGAATACAGCAGCAGTGAACAGGTGGCGGGAGATCTTGCAGCAATGGAAGAGAAGGGGCTGCTGATTCATGAATGGTCCGCGAAAGACGCGGTTCCGGAAAATGAACTGCACCGGCTCGGGCTTTCGGGCTCTCCGACGAAGGTGAAGCAGATCATGAGCGTCGTTCTGACAGCGGGCACCTTCAAAAAGGTGGAAGCGGACGAAAACGGTGTTTCGGCCCTTGTCCATGAACTTATCGAAGACCACACATTAGGGTGATAGACATGTCTGAAAAAATTGGCAACGTATGGGTTTTTATTGAACAGGAGGGCGGCAGGATCGCCGATGTCAGTCTGGAACTGGTGTCGAAGGGGAAGGAACTGGCGGCGAAGCTCGGAGTGAAGACCGAGGCGGTCCTGCTCGGAGACAAGATCGAATCCTGCTGCGAAACCCTGTTTCATTACGGGTGTGAAACCGTATATCTGGCAGAGGATCCCCGTCTGGAACCCTTCACGGTTCTTCCCTATGCGAAGGTCATCATGGACCTGATCCGCGAGCACCGGCCGAACATACTGCTTTTCGGAGCGACCATGAAGGGCAGAGAGCTTGCTCCGCGTGTGGCCTCGGAAAAACTGGCCGGACTCACGGCGGACTGCACGGATCTCCAGATTGATGATTTTGACGACAAGGTCAACAAGAAACAGTATACCAACAAACTCATGCAGATCCGTCCGGCCTTCGGAGGGAACATCATTGCAACGATTGTCAACACCTGGGACGATCCCCAGATGGTGACGGTGCGCGAAGGCGTCATGAAAATCGGAGAACCGGACAGCCGCCGCAAAGGGAAGATCGTTCCTGTGAAAGTGGCGCTGACGGAAAAGGAAACGGTCGTCAAGGTGATTGAACGGATCCGTCAGGACAAGAGCGTCAATCTGAAGGGGGCGCAGATCATCGTGGCGGGCGGCTACGGAGTGGGTTCGGCCGCGAATTTCAAGCTCATTCATGATCTGGCGAAGACTCTGGGCGGAGAAGTGGGAGCCTCCCGCGCCGCCGTGGACGCAGGCTGGATTGATCACGATCACCAGGTGGGACAGACCGGCGTGACGGTCAGACCGAAACTGTACATTGCCTGCGGAATCAGCGGCTCCGTGCAGCACCGCGCCGGCATGACCGAGAGCAAGAAAATCATCGCGATCAATACGGATCCGGACGCCCCGATTTTCTCGGTCGCCCACTACGGAATCATCGGAGATCTGAACCAGATCATTCCGATGATGATCAAAGCTTACAAGGCCAAGGCATGAGGAGACGATAATGTCCAACTTTTTCACAGACAACCAGGATCTTCTCTTTACACTGAAGAATCTCGATCTTGAGAAGCTGATGCAGCTCAAGGAAAACAATTATCAGGAATCGAAGAAATTCGACACGGCGCCGGAAAACTATGAAGACGCCATGGATAATTTTGAACGCGTCCTCACCGTAATCGGCGAAGTGACGGGTGAAAGAATCGCTCCCCGTTCCCGGCAGGTCGATGAAGAAGGCCCGCATTTTGAAAACGGGGTGGTGACCTATCATCCGCTGACGGTCAAAAATCTGGAAGACCTCAAATCCGCAGGCGTCATGGGCGTGATTCTTCCGCGTGAATACGGCGGACTGAACTTTCCCACGACGATCTACACCATGATGACCGAAATGGTCTCCCGCGCCGACGCCTCTCTCCAGAACCTTTTCGGTCTTCAGGACATTGCCGAAACCATCTGCGAATTCGGCTCCGAAGAACAGCGCAGGAAATACCTGCCGCGCTTCGCCTCGGGCGAAGCGGACGGAGCAATGGATCTGACGGAACCGGACTCCGGTTCCGATCTGCAGTCCGTCCGCCTGAAAGCGACACAGGACCCGGAAACGGGAAAATGGTATCTCGACGGCATGAAGCGTTTCATCACCAACGGCTGCGCCCAGATCCATCTGGTGCTGGCCCGTTCGGAAGAAGGAACGAGCGACGGACGGGGACTTTCCATGTTCATCTGCGAAAAATGCCCGGAACTGGTGGTCCGGCGCATTGAGCACAAGCTCGGGATTCACGGGGTGGCGACTGCGGAACTGCAGTACAATCACGTCCCGGCGGAACTCTGCGGACAGCGCAGGAGAGGGCTGACGCGTTATGTGATGTCGCTGATGAACGGAGCCCGTGTTGCGATCAGCGCGCAGGCGGTCGGTATTGCGGAAGCGTCCTATCGCGAAGCCAGGAAATATGCTTCCGAGCGCGAACAGTTCAAACAGAGCATCGACCGTTTCCCCGCCATTTACGACATGCTCGCAAAAATGAAGACGAAACTGGTCGCTTCCCGCGCACTGCTGTATGAAACGACGAAGAACGTCGATCTTCGCAACTACTACAATCATAAAGTGGATCATGCCCCGGCGGCGGAAATCACGGCGGAAGACAAGGAATGCGCAAAATACTATTCCCGCGTTGCGGCGGTCCTGACCCCGATGAGCAAGGCCCTCTCCACAGAGGCCGCCAACCAGATCTGCTACGACTGCATCCAGATCCACGGCGGAACCGGCTACATGCATGACTTCGACGCGGAACGCTATTACCGCGACGTGCGCATCACAAACATTTACGAAGGAACCACCCAGCTGCAGTTCGTCGCAGCCATCGGGGGAGTCATGCAGAGAGCGCTCGACCCGATCATCAGGGAAATGTTCGAAAAGAGCGCGGAGGAAGGACTGCTCGGACGATTGAAACGCACACTTGCGGACATGTATGCAAAACATCTGGAAGCTGTGAAATTCGTCGCGGAGAAGAAGGATTCCGCATATCACGATCTCAGGGCGAAAAACATGGTGGAAAACGAAACCTTTGTTTTCGTCGGGCTTCTGATGCTCCGCGATGCACTCAAGGATGCCGAGCGCGTTCCCCTTGCCGAACGGTACATCACCGATGCGCAGCAGGATTTTGAACGCAATTACAATATCATCACCAGCGGCGATCTCTCCATTATCGACAGGCACCGCGATGTGATCGATTATTGATTCTTTAAAGAAAGACTAAAGAATCTGAAGGAGGTTTTCCGGATTATGAACAATGAATATCTCGCCAGAGCCAAAGAGACGATTCCCGATGCAAAGACCCTGATCGTCCTGGCATCGAAGAGGGCGCGTGCACTGGCATACGGAGCCCGTCCGATGGTCCGGTGCAAGGATGAAAATTATCTGGACGTGGCGCTTCTGGAAATTGCCGAAGGTAAGCTGGAAGCGTCCTGGGACGGCGCCGGAACTGATGATTTCCTGAAGGAAATCGAAGCGGTCAAGGCCGCCGCCGGGACATCCACGGAACCGTAACCGCCCCGTGTGAGATCTCATCCGGGTAAAACGGGAAAAGCGGGAATTTCCTGCAGAAGAAGGAGCAGGGCGTGATCTTGCGGCAGTCATCTGCCCGCCGTGCAACAAAAACCGCACGGCGCCTGCGGCTTTTTCTCTTCCCGTCCGGGCGGAAAGAAGATGCATGCAAACAGAGGGGGGGAAAGAAGAAGACACCCCACGCCGTGTCGTGAGGAAAAAAGCGTGCGGAGTTCCGCGCTGTACAGAATGCAAAAATACTGAATCCCTGCGGGCAGAAAAAAAGAAGAAAAGGCGGAACGTGAAACAAAGTTCCGCTTTTTCTGTCTGAAGGGGCAGAAATCAACCGAGAAAGGAGCAAGGGTACGCTCATGGCATCTGATGTTGCCGTCATCATGGGAAGCAAAAGTGATCTTCCCACCCTGAAAGGGGCATTTGATCTTTTCCGCGAATTCGGGATCTCCTGCCGTGCAAGAATTCTCTCCGCGCACCGGACACCGGATGCGGCGGCGGAATTCGCCAGGAAAGCAGAAGATAACGGATTCAAAATCATTCTCTGCGCTGCGGGAATGGCGGCGCATCTGGGGGGGGTTGTTGCGGCGCACACCACCCTTCCCGTCATCGGGATTCCGGTGGCGTCTCCGCCGTTCAACGGACTGGATTCCCTGCTTTCCATGGTGCAGATGCCACCCGGGATTCCCGTCGCCACGGTGACGGCGGGACCGGCGGGGGCGAAGAACGCCGCTCTCCTCGCCATCTCGTTTCTGGCGCTCTCCGATGCCGGACTCCGGGAAAAACTCAAGGAATTCCGTGCCGCTCAGAGTGCAAAGGTCCTCGCGGACGACAACGAGCTGCAGGAACAGTTCCTTTCGCTCTCATAAGACAGGATGTGATGACGGCGGCGACGGAGGAGGAGAGGTAAAGCTGGATGGCCCCCCACCACCGTCTTCCGGCTCCTGCCGTTTTCTCCCTGCCAGTCACACAGAACATTTCCAGAAGGAACGGAGGGCACAGACGCATGACGGGAATTCTATTCTGCTGCCGCGGCGGTCTCATGAAAATGCTTGCGGCATTTGCCGTGTTGTCCTGGATCGGGATCATCACGGCGGCGTCCGCTTCCGAGGGAGAGGAGCCTGAAACGGCTCGGGCAGCCCTCTCGAAACAGGAATCGGCAAAACTTCTGGCGCCAATGCTCTACCGTTTCCAGATGCAGGGAGAAGAGGATGCATCACTTTCCGGAGGAAAGGAGGGGGGAAAAAACGCGTCCAGCTCTTCCTCCAGAGCTTCTCTGTTCATTCCGGATGAGGAGCTGGATACGTTTTTTGACGGACAGATCAAAGGATTTCTGCTCCAGCATCTTTATTCCCATCCGCACGGCATTGTGGATTTCATACGGATTTCCGATCCGGAAAGATACAAGCAGGGAACCGAAGGAACAGCCGGGGATGGCCAGACGGAAGAGGAAGGATATGAAGAACTTGTCCATACCTTTGCGGATGATGTCGCATCCGCCTTTCTCATGCTTCAGAAGGAATCGCCGGCGCTGTTTGAAAAACTGGAGGGAATGGACCGGAAAGAACTGCTGAAGCGCATTCTGGAAGCATCGGGTTCGGGAGTGCGTCTGCTGGACGGGGAAAACGCCATGACGGAATTCAAACGTTTCACCAGGAAGCGCCGCAGTCCGAAGGTTTTCCCTCCGCGGATGATTTCCGGAAACCGGATTCTTTATCTGCGCCTGGAACACATTTCCATGGATCGTCTTGAACCGGTGGGGACGGGGAAAAAAGAAGAAGACGGAAAAGAAGGACTGGGAGAAGAACTCCGCGCCGTATCCCGTCTGTCTTTCCAGCCGCTGGGGATCATCGTTGACTTACGGGACTGTGATGGAGACGGACATGCGGCACTCCGGCTTCTTTCCTACTTCTGTTCAGCAGAACAGCTCGGAGAAGCGGCTCTTCCTCTTCCCGGAACAAAGCCTCTGTTCAATCTGCCGGTTGCCGTCCTGATTTCCGGAGAAACAAGCGCAGGTGCGGAAGTCTTCGCCTCCCTGATCGAAAAGTTTCATCAGGGCATCACCATCGGGGAAAGCACCGCCGGACATCCGGTGCCGCTGAAAATGGGAAAAGCCGCCAACGCCTTCTGGCTGGTGCCGGACATCCCCTTGAGCTGCATCGAACCGCATGCACATACGCCTATGATCAAAGCGCCTGTCCGCCCCAGGATTGATTTTTCCAAACTTGCGGGGACGGCGGAATTCCCCGTCCTGGATCCGGCGCTCTCGCGTGCGGCGGATCTTCTCCTCAGTTTGGACGCACTGAAGGATCGCCGTCTTCTTCAACATCCGCAGTCTTCCGCAGCCTCCCGGGAGGAGGAGGAGGGAAGAATGTTTGAGCCGTAAAAACGGGCACGCGGGAAACGTGTGCTCCGCGGAGCAAAAACAGGAGCGGAAACAGAACAGAAAGAAGGAAAACGCTGTTTCCCACAACTCCTTTTTTGCCTGTTGCTTACGGTCCGCATGTTCTCATTGTCTGAAATCACCGTCCACGGAAGCGCGGAAGCCGGGATCGGAACAATACCGGATGCAGATGGCCGCCATGGCGGCCCCGGTCTTCATGGCCTGCGAAAAGGCGAAATCGGTGCCTGCGGCCTCGCGGAACTCGACGCAATGGAGAGGAACCCCCGCCTCCGCACAGATCCCAAAATGGAGATTGGCACCCGGCATGATCTGGGAGACATCACCAAAATCAGTGGAGGCACGTCCTTCACAGCCCTTTGCGTGACGGATCGTTTCACCCATTTTTTCCCAGCAGGCGGCATATTCCTCATTGAAAGAGCGGTTCCAGCGGATGGCGCGGTAGCCGGATTCATTGATGAGTTCAACGGTCGTGCCCGTACTGAAGGCGGCACCTTCCGCGATTTCACGGAAATGACGTTCCATCTTTTCCTGAGTTTCGTTGTCGGGAGCGCGGACGTAAATCAGAGCTTCGGTGCAGTCGGGAATGACATTGGCCGCGGCGCCGCCGTTGGTGATAATTCCGTGGACACGGGTATTTTCCGGAAGACACTGCCTCCAGAGAGCCAGACCGTTGAAGAACTGAATCATGGCATTCAAAGCGTTGACCCCCTTTTCCGGAGCCATGGCGGCGTGAGAGGCGACCCCATGAAAAATCACCCGGCAATGGGTGACGGAAAGAGCCCCGTCATCCATGGAGGAAACATCATAAGGATGGCTGATCAGACATGCGTCAATTCCCTGAAAAACCCCTTCCCGAACCAGAATGACCTTGCCCCCTTTGCCTTCCTCCGCAGGAGTCCCCATCAGAAGCACTTCCGCATCCATGCCCTTTTCCTCCATCAGTTCCGAGGCAGCACGGGCTGCAGCCAGTGCCGAGGCGCAGATGAGATGGTGTCCGCAGCCGTGTCCCAGACCGGGAAGAGCGTCGTACTCCGAAAGGAAGCAGAATTTCGGTCTTTTCTTTCCCGTCTTGGAATCAGCGGGCGCCTTCCCCGTCGTTCTGGAGGCGCAGAAAGCGGTGTCCAGACCTCCGACTCTCCGGCGGATGGAAAAATCCCACTTTTTCAGCAGCGCACACTGTTTTTCCACGGCCTTGTATTCCTGGAGCGCAATCTCCGGATGGCGGTAAATATAGTCCGACACCGCCCGGATTTCCGGAGAGGCTTCCATCACTTTGTTCAGACATTCCTCCAGCAACATAACGAATTCACCTCCAGCACATTCCCCCCCCTTCTTCCTCTTCCGCAGCATCAGGCGGCTTCGTCGCTGCGGAAAAGGGGGTGAAGGCAGCACCGCATTTTTTTATGCCGTCTCTTTCGGCACTGCAGACAGGTTCTTTCCCGGGAATATATAATCCGCTCCCGCAGGATGCAAAGGGCCTTTCAGGAAAAAAGCCCCGAAAAAGCCTGAAGCCGGGGAAAGAAAGGGGGTGGCGGGGAAAATGGAAGCGGAAAGGGAAAAAATCAGATCAGAGTTCCCGGCAGACTTCTCCCGCAAAGGCGGCAAAAGTCTGGGCGACAAAGTCACAGGGGAGTCCGGCCCGGTTTCCGAACCCGTAGGCGGCGAATGCGGTTCTGAGCCCTGCTCGCCGGCCGGCTTCGAGATCAGTATGATTGTCCCCGAACATCCAGGAAGACTTGGGTCTGTTCCGGACTCCCGCCCTCTCCAGAAGGAACTCCAAAGCCGCGGGATCGGGTTTCATCGGGAATCCGGAGTCCCCGCCTATGACATGGAAAAAGAAAGTTTCGATTCCGAGGCCGCGGAGGATCACACGGCAGAACTCCTCCGGTTTGTTGCTGAGCAGCGCAATCCGCCAGGAACCATCATGGAGTTTCTGCAATCCCTCTGCCACTCCGTCATAGAGTGCGGTTCTGCCGAGCAGATTCGCCCGGTAGGAGGCCCTCATCACTTTCAAGGCCTCTCCGGAAGCCGGGGAAATCCCCGTGCCGCGCAGAGAACGCTCCAGCAGTTTGAGCATTCCGTCCCCGACATAGGAGACAACGGTTTCATGCGGAAGAGGCGGCAGAGAAAAAAACGCACGCATCGAATTGACAGCCGAAGCAATGTCCTCCCTGGAGTCGATCAGGGTCCCGTCCAGATCCAGGATGACAATTCCATGCGAGAGTCCTTCCTTTTTTGCAGTCATGGGAATTCAGCTCTCCAGCATTGCGGCCCCGAGAAAAGGAAAGGAAATGTCCCCCGGCAGCCTTGCCCAGGCATCCAGATCAGGACTGCTGAACGCCCCGGAACGGAAATAACCATAGGCAAGACCCGCAACCATCGCAGCATTGTCGGTACAATACTTTTTCGGAGCCGTGACCGCAGTGATGCCGCGGGGCGCACTCTGTTCAAAACGTTCCCGGAGCGCTCCGTTGCAGGCAACCCCGCCGCAGAGGACCGCGGAACGAGCCGAATAGAAAAGTGCCGCATCAAACGCCTTCGTGCAGAGAACGTCCACAATGGCCTCCTGATAAGAGGCAAGGGTATCATACAGCTCCTGACCGTCAAGAGTTCCCGTATCCCCGGCGATTCTGCGGACATGGTAGAGAAGAGAGGTCTTGAGACCGCTGAAACTGAAGTTGAAACGATTTTCCGGACTGAGCGCCTTCCCGGCCGACCCCGTCAGCGAACGCGGAAAAGCGTAGCGTTTCGGATCCCCCTGCTTCGCAAGACGCTCTATGACAGGACCGCCGGGATAACCGAGTTCCAGAAGTTTTGCGGCCTTGTCAAAGGCCTCCCCTGCGGCGTCATCCAGAGTCGTCCCGGCAAGACGGGCTTTGCCGCAGGAGTCCAGAATCACAATGGCGCTGTGCCCGCCGGAAACAACCAGCGCCATCATGGGATAGAGATCAGGATCTTCAAAATTGCGTTCAGGATCGTCTATGAACGTCCCGTAAATATGAGCGAGGAAGTGATTGATCCCGATCAGGGGAATGGAATGCGCAAGGGAGAACCCTTTGGCAAAATTCAGGCCGACCAGGAGGGCGGGGACAAGTCCGGGAGCATGCGTCACGGCAATGGCGGAAAGTTTTTCAGGAGGAGTGTCCGCCTGGGCAAGAGCTTCGCCAACCACCGTCTCGATCGCAGTCAAATGTTCGCGTGCGGCCAGTTCCGGTATCACGCCCCCGTAGGGGGAATGTTTCGCAATCTGGGAGGCAACCGCGTTCGAGAGAACTTCGCGACCGTCCCTGACCACGGAAGCCGCGGTCTCGTCACAGCTGGTTTCTATTCCGAGAATAAGAGCCATTTCAATCCTCCATACTGAAAAGAGAGAGCTGTACTATACAGCCTCCCCGGTATTTTATCGAACGTTTTTCCATCGAAAGCTCATTTTTTTCAGTGGATTCTTCTCAAATGGCAAATGCGTCCTCTCCCGGAATTTCTGCTCGCTTTTGAAAGACGTTTCCCATTCAGGTCTCTCCGTGTTTATCACCGTCCACGGGGAAAAGTGATGAATGGCTGGATAATCGTAATGGAGGGAATATCCGTCCTGTTCCGGGAAAATATCTGGAGAACGATCAATATGAAATGGATATATGCTGTACTTTTCCCTAGGTTGTGTCGTCAATAGATTTGTGCTATATTATGCAAACGTCAAAAAAGGATATAGGGAAAATGGCGAATG
>CAKUDG010000020.1 GCA_934644965.1 uncultured Victivallales bacterium
CCGCTGGACCGCGACAAGGTCACGGACCTTGACCTCGAGAAAAATGCTCAACGCATTTTTCCGTATCTTTTGCTTCGCTAAGTTTCTTTTTTGTTGCTTCTGCAATATTATTTTATGGATAAAAAGCTGAGCAGGTCTCCTTCATGTACATGAATTTTATCTTCCAGCTTCCACTCGTTCCCCTCCCTTCTCCCCGGAAGGACTTCCCCATTGCAGAAAGCAGAATCCGCAGAAAGGCTAAACACTCCGAAATCAGCCTCTCCATGCAGAATACGGATCTTCTGTTCCACCCCCGCCCGTTCATAAGTCCCCCAGACAACGCCAAGAGACCAGAAACAGCAGAAAGGACCGGAAAGAACCGGGTGAAATCCAATCATGCCGCGCACCATGTCATAACAAAAACCGCTGTAAGCCTGAAGCATTGCATAAGAAGCCATGCTGCGTGCATAGTTGCTGCCGCATTCAATTTCATTCCAGGGATTCCGATGTATGCCATCATAACGGCCACGAACGGCCCGGGCAAGAGTTTCCCCCTTCTCCGTTTCACCGATCATGACCAGATGAGAGGCTGCGGCCCATTCAAAGCCAGTCATCGTCTCAGAGTTGTAAGGCAGCGGAATGACAGGACGCTCCCTCCCTTCCGGCCACACGCAAATCATACATCCGGCCTCGTCATTGAACGAAAAGTTGCGCCAGGTATTGGCAACTTCACGCATGGAAGAATGAAAATTGTAACGGTAAATCGAAAGAAGTGTGGAACGGATCCTTTCAGGCTGAAAAATCAGACCGATCCCGTAAAGAGAAGCGTACCATTGTCCGAGATGGGCGTCTATGTGGCATCCGGCGGCAGTCTGATACTTGATCTGACGGTGTTCAGGATCCCAGTAGGGATTGTTCTCCGGAGTTTCCTCTCCCTGAAGAAAGGGAGAAAGCAGCGACGGATTATGAATGTCCAGTTCCTGCTGATAATATTCCCCGTTGAAGAGATGTTGCTCCGACCATCGGAGCCCTTTTTCAAAGAGTTCTGCACAGAGAAGCCCGAATTCGTCATCCCCGCAGCAGGGCGCCATCTCAGAAGCCGCCTTGAGCGCGCCGAGATAATGCCCGTTGAGCCATCCGGAGGGCCCGAACTGTTCCATGTCAAGGGTATGGTGCTGACGTCCGGAAAGGACTCCGGACCGCTCCGGATCCCAGCGGTCCGGGTTCGCCGGACTCCAGGCATATTCAATAGCGCGTCTTACCGCAAACCAGATCCCCTTCAGCCATTCGGTATCACCGGAAATTTTCCATTCGCGGTAGATCTTCATCACTTCTCCGAAACTGCCGTCCACACAGGGACGCATCCAGCTGGAACGGGCCCTGATGCCCAGAGGAAGCCGGAGCCGGAACTGCCAGGCGCCTTTTTCATCAAATCCGTATTTCGCATGGGATTCGCGGATCGACCGTTCCAGATCGGGAAAAAGCAGCGGCAGAGCCTGCGCATAGTTCCAGACATGCTGGCAGGTCCCCGGACAGGAGCCCTGCTCAGGGCCGACGCCTTCCCATCCCCAGAAAGTACCGTCCTCCACCCGCAGACATGTCGGCGAAATCAGCACAGCCAGATTGGCGGCCGCACCTTCAAGCGAAGCCTCCGGAATCGTGCTTTCATGCAGGGCTCGCCGGAAGAGAAAGACTTTTTTCCGTGTCTCCGCCCAGACAGGGAAAAAACGCCCCGCCGCATCCGCCGCACCGGAACAAAGACGCGTATAATAGTTCTTCCAGCGGTTTTCCTTCAATCCGGAATACCGGAGATCCTCTTCCGCGGGCGGAGCCCAGGTGTTGCGCCGGTTCGGGATATACCAGCTGATCAGAAAGCGGACTGTATGCCGTTTCCCCTGCTCCAGAGTGAAATGGGCGGCAAGCAGGCCGCTGTCGGAAGCGGATTCGTTCCCCGTCCGCTCGGGAAAAGTCCGTTTGCGGAAGGCTCCGGGCGTGTTCAGATCGTTCCAGTAGACTTCCAGAGAATCGCGCCATGCGCCGCGGTACCAGTATTCCTGAAAGGAAACTTCGGCGCTGTCAGTGGAAAGCGCAAGCTCTCCGTAATCAAAGGAATCCGGGGAAAGGTGATTGCAAAGGAGAAGAGAAGTCAGCCCGTCTTTTCTGAGAACCCTGTTCCCCGCCCCTTGATTCTTCCAGGGATTCCCGAGCACGGCGACAGCCGTAAAATCGTAAGCCGCCTCCGCCGTATTCTCCAATGTAATTTCAAAAAGGGCAAGAGGCAAAGAGGCCAGATCGGATTCCCCGGGGACGAAAGGACTCCAGGCCGTCAGAACAACTTCCCCCGGGAAAAACGGATCGGAAAAGCGGATTTCCGCCATGGGAAACTCTCCGTTGAATTCCACTTCTCTGAAATGGGGCAGTCCGCACAAGGATCCGATCTCAGGCCCCCAGCCGAATCCGTGATCGAGAGCCTCGCGCCCCTCATGCTCTCCGGAGAACCCGGAAAGAAGATCTCCGTTGAGAATGCGCGCCGTTTCCACACGCCCGTTTCGTTCTGCGCGCACGGCAAAGTGGGAGCATCCGTTCAACAGTCCTTTCCCCGCGTGGTTGAAAATTTCCCAGTCAATCAGCCTGCCGTTTCCAGAGAGGCCAATACAGCCCGCCCCGATTCCGCCGACGGGAAACGAAACTTCCCGCAGAGATTCTTTCCTGAGTTTCATGAAAACGTTTTTTTCCTTTCCCGCTGTCAGAGCAACGTTTGATTTTTCCCCGCATGAATATTATTTTACACGCAGAAAGTGAAATATGGAATAGAAAAAACAAACTCTTGAGATATGATTTTATGCCGTTGATCGAAATTCCGCAGTGGCGCTCCCTGCATCATATGATTCGTCTGGAGCTGCAGCAGCTTGCCTTTGCCGACTTTTCCTGGCACGGGAGGAACAGCCATTTCTTCAACAGGATGTTTCTGGTGCGTTCGGGAGAGGGGGAAGTGTGGAATCATTCCGCGTCTGAACACTTCATTCTGCGTCCGGGGACCGGGCTTTTCATGCCGGGAGGACTGGATCTGGAGTTTGAATTCCGGACAGGGCTGCAGTTTTTCAGCTGTCACTTCACGCTTTCGGTTCTTCCCGGAGTCGATCTGTTTGAACAGGAGAAACAGTGCAGGGAGTTTTCTCTTGAGATCCCTGAAGTGGACCGGATCATCGAAATGATTTCAGGGGAGCCGGAGTGGAGGGGCGTTTGCAGGGTGGAATCCTTTCTCTGGGAGAATCTTGGCCGTCTGCCGCTTCGATGCGTTTCGCGTCCGGCAGAACTGGCCCGGCTTGCAGGACGATACGGGAAACTGCTCGAATTCATCCGGGAAAACCTCTCCGCCCGTCTGGGGATCGATGAGCTTGCCGGGGTCGCGGGTCTTTCCCGCGGCAGACTTTCCCGCAATTTTTCCCGCGATTTCGCCATCCCGCTGAAATCGTTTCTGCAGAAGGAACTGGCGGCGCAGGCATCACGTTATCTGCTGGGATCCACGTGTTCGGTGCGGGAAATTTCAGAGCGTCTCCAGTTCAGCAGCGAATACTATTTTTCAAACTTTTTCCGGCGCTGCACAGGTTTTTCTCCACGCGGTTTCCGGCAGGCGAATCCGGATCTGAGGCAGACAGTCTTTTTCCCCTCTTCCCAAAGAGAAACTCTGTAAACAGTCCTCCCAGGCATCTTCCCTGAAGTGAAGCAAAACGGAAGCGGGAAGGCCTATCCGGAGCGCTTTTTCCCTTCAAAACAGCAAAAAACTTAGTCTTTTCTAATATTTTCACTTGAAATTCTCTGTTGAAACGGTATTGTAGAAGAGCATGGCCATGGAAAAAACTCACGATACAGGACATTGACGGACAGGATGGGAACCTTAAAAATTTCAAGCAGTCTGGAAGATTATATTGAGGCAATCGCCGAAATCATTGAAGCCAACGGACACGCACATGCAAAAGACATTGCCGAGAAACTCAAGGTCAAAATGCCGTCCGTCACGAACGCCCTTCAGGCGCTTTCGAGCCAGGGGCTAGTAAGCTATCAGCCGCATTATCCGGTGGAACTGACTCCGACGGGGAAACGCCTCGGTGCGGAAATCATCCGCCGGCATAAGGTTTTGGAAAAATTCTTCCGGGACATTTTGAAAATCGCTCCGGAAGAAGCGGGGAAAACCGCCTGCAAAATAGAGCATCTTGTTTCCGGAGAAGTGGTGGACAGATTCGTTGTTTTCTCCGAAGCCATCCAGAACAGGCCCGACTGTGAAGGACTCCGGAAATATCTGGAGGAAACCATGCCTCAAGTCCGCGCCGCGGTTTCCGATGACCTGATCTCTCTTCCGGAACTTCCGCCGGGAAAAAAAGCATTGATTTCGCGCATTGGAGAAAATGTGAAGGGAGTCAAGAAATTTGCGAGTCTGGGACTCGTCAACGGAGCGGAAATCGAAATGGAGGGGCGGACTCTTCTGGGGAATCTTCTCCGGATCAAAATTCTCGGGAGCAGCCTCTCCCTCAGAGCCTCTGACGCGAAAAACATCTGGGTCAGCGAACTGCCCTGAGCAGACAGGGCAGAAAAAAAAGAGCACTTCACACAGAGACAGAATATAAATCAGAAAAAAACTTAGTAAAAACTAATTTCAAGGTTTTCCATTCAAAATGAAAGATACGTTCAGAATCGCACTGGCGGGCAACCCGAACTGCGGCAAGACCACGATTTTCAATATGCTGACGGGAGCGAGGCAGCATGTGGGCAATTACCCGGGCGTCACCGTGGAGCGGAAAAGCGGGCACTGCAGGATCGGGGGGATCACGATTGAGGTGATTGATCTTCCCGGGACTTACAGTCTGTCCTCTTCTTCGATTGACGAGACGATAGCTTTCCGGGAAATCGTCAATGGGGATTTCGACCTGATTCTGAACGTCGTGGACGCCGGGAACCTGCAGAGGAATCTTTACCTCACCACGCAGCTGGCGGAACTGAAGATCCCCATGGTGCTTGTCTTCAATATGATGGACGAGGCGAAAAGCAAGGGAATGTGTTTCAACCGCCTGAAGCTGGAGCATTTTTTCGGGACAAAAATTGTCGAAACGATCGGCTCCCGCGGACGCGGGGTGGAAGAACTCAAGACTCTGATATTCAAGATCCTCAAGGGGGAACTGCATTTCTCCCCCATGCAGATGAACTACGGCCCCGACTGCGAATCCGCCCTGAAAATCCTGACGGAAGAGATCAGAAAGCGCAATCTCCCGGAATGCCGCAGGATTCCGGAACGGTATTTTGCAATCAAACTGCTGGAAAACGACGGCGACATCGTCGGCATGAACGCATTTGCCCCTCTGCTGGAGACGGCAAAACAGCTCCGGGAAAAACTTGCCGAACGGCTCGGAGAAAACAGTGAGACCATCATCGCCGACTGCCGTTACGGAATCATTTTCGGGGCGTACCGGGAAACCGTCAGGGTGGTGAGGGACAACCGGATTCAAGTCACGGAACAGATTGACAGGATTGTCATGAACCGTTTTCTCGGGCTTCCGATCTTTCTGTTCATGATGTATCTGGTATTCACCTTCACCTTCACCTGTGCGGACCCGATCATGGAGTGGATGGAAAGCGGATTCGCGTATTTATCGGGCGCGGTCGACAGCGCATGGCCGGAAGGGAAGATGGAATTTCTGCGGGCGGTTCTCACGGAAGGGATCATCGGCGGAGTCGGCGGGGTGCTGGTGTTCCTGCCGAACATTCTTCTCCTGTTTCTGGCCATTGCGGTTCTGGAGGCCAGCGGATACATGTCCAGAGCGGCGTTTGTCATGGACGGCTTCATGCATCTTTTCGGACTGCACGGGAAAAGTTTCATCCCGATGCTCCTGGGATTCGGATGCACTGTGCCGGCTGTGATGGCGACAAGAACAATCGAATCGGAAAAAGACCGCCTCACAACCATCATGATTCTTCCGATGATGAGCTGCAGTGCCAGACTGCCGATTTACACGATCATTGTGGCTGCGTTTTTTCAGGAGAGCATACAGCCGCTCATGATGTTTATTATTTATGTCACGGGAATTGTGATGGCGCTGATCTGCGCGCGGCTGCTGAAGTCCACTCTTTTCAGCGGGGAAAACGACACTTTTGTCATGGAGCTCCCCCCGTACCGGATGCCTTCGATCAAAAGCATTGTCCTGACCGTGCTCGAACGCGGAATGCTGTATCTCAAAAAGGCGGGAACCATCATCCTCTTCTTTTCCATCCTGCTCTTCCTCATGAACACCTTCCCCGTCAAAAAGGAGTTCTCCAGAGACTATGCGGCGGAACTGGAGACGATTGAAAACAGCAGTACAATCAGCGAAGAGGAAAAGTCTGAAAAAATCTTCACCATCGAAACGGAAAAGAAAGCAGAACTGCTCGAATATTCCATCGCGGGGAAAATCGGACGTGCTCTTGAAGTCCTGTTCCATCCGCTTGGATTTGACTGGAGAATCAGTTCGGCTCTCATCGGGGCGCTGCCGGCAAAGGAGCTTTTCGTCTCTCAGCTCGGAATTCTCTACTCCATCGGAGACGCCGATGAGGAATCTGATCTGCTGAGGACTCAGCTCAGAGAGAATTACACGCCGTTGCAGGGATTTGCCGTGATGATATTTTCACTGCTTTCGATGCCGTGCATCGCCACGGTCGCCATTGTCAGGAGAGAGACGAATTCCTGGAAGTACACAATTTTCCAGTGTATTGCTTTGACGGCCGTTGCCTATCTGGTGACGCTGATTGTATATCAGGCGGGGCTTTTCCTGAAACTCGGAACGACTCTTCTTGCCTGAATCTGCGACTCCATCCGGTTTTTCCTCCGGCTCCTCTGACTCTTTTTTTCCTCCGAAGAGTCAGAGGGGCTTTTTTTTGCTTTGATTCATCCAAGGTTCAAATGATCTGGCGGGAAAATACGGCAGGCAGACGCCTGCCGGGTGCAGGGAATGCAGAGAAAGCCGAGGAGTATGAGGACGAGAAGCCCTCATGTGTTTTTTATTTATTTTTTTTATTGTATTTTGCTTCCGGCAGGCGGCTTCCCGCCGCTGGGGTGCGACAAGGTCACGGACCTTGCCCTCGAGGAAAATGCTCCGCATTTTCCCGTAAATTCTGTTGCTTCGCCAATTTTTATTTTTTATTGCTCCGCAATATCATGAGATATTTTTATTCTGTGCTTCTCCAAGAGGATATGACAGGGAATCATTCTCTCTCTCCAGCAGAAGCAAAGAGATCCTCTTCAGAAACAGCAGAAGAACCCGTGAAGGGTTCAAATTTCTTCCGGAGCTCCTCCAGCTTGTCAAGATAATATTCGACATTTTCATCACGGACGTTCTCATCCGCATCCGAAAGCAGTTTGGAATTGTCCACCACCGAAAGTTTCTTCTTCGTTCCCGTAATGTAGAAGGCAACCTGGTCCCCCTGGCGGTATTCGCGCCCGGAACGGATCGCCAGCTCATACGCGGCGCTGCGCCGGGCATTGGATGACTGGAGCTTGCGTTTGTAGCCCTCCAGAGAATCCGAAAGAGTCTCGGACTTTGCGAGCTCCGCAAGAGGAATCGTCCTTCCCGCGATTGCGGCGCGGTAATGCTCGTACAGCGACGCAGCCGAACGGGGATCGTGGTGCAGAAGCGCCTGTATCAGCTGACGCATGTACTGACGCTGGAAAGGTTCCAGTCCGCGGGACTTCAAAGCGGCGCCGCTGATCGAAATTTCCCCGTTTTCCTTGAGCAGCGCATAGTTTTTGCTTTTGTAGGAGAACATGGAACGGTAGGATTCGTCGAAATCCACATCGATGCCGTCGGGCAGAATTCCGCCCAGTTCCTCCCGGATCAGAGAGACGTCCTCGCCCGGAGGCGGCTGAAAATAAATGCCGTCCGTATCCATTTCGATGACCTGTGCACCATGAGAGGTCAGGAAGTCCAGCATGGAAGTCAGGATTTCCCGTCCGCGCGCGGTGACGCGTTCGGCCATGTCGAAATCATTCAGGAACCCCTGTTCAAACCCCAGATACCCGTAGAAGGAATTGATGAGGATCTTAAAGGCGGACTGAAGGGAGCGGTAATATTCGCGTTCGGTCTTGTCCTGCGCCGCACGCTCGGCGTCCTTCGCCTCCAGACGGAAGCTGCGGAGACTGCGGAGAAAACGGACAAACACTCCCAGACGGTCACGCGAAGGAGACCAGTTTTCGGAAAGAATGATCGAAGGATACAGGGAACGGACGTCGCAATGCATCACGCCGTCGAAAACGCCGTCCCGGAAAGAGCGTGTCAGCGCACCGGAAAAAGGACGGGCACGCTCAGGGGAAGGCAGAGAATGGCCGGCATCAAGATATTCGGCAAGGAAAATGGAATCGATCTTCGTGGCATTGCCCCGGAGAATGCAGTTCTGATAGCTCAAGGGGATGATCTGTGTCTGATAAAACGAACTGGGGGAAAGAATGTCGGAGATGGCGCGCGTTTCTCGGACATCGTCCAGACAGTAGCGGAGAACGAGCCCGGGATCTTCCGCCCACAGGCGCTTCATGCAGGAGGCGTCCACATAGACACGCTCTTCGGATGCGACACGGAAGTGACGGGCTATCGTCTTCAATCCGTATCCGTCCAGATCACGCCGGACGGCATCATAGAAAAGCGCCAGATGGTAGGTGTCCGCTATATGACGCCCGAAAATGTCGTAACGCGTGTAATTGACCGTCCGTTCGGCAACGTTGAAACGCGAAGTGCGTTTCTTCGGCACGGAGCCGTCACGCCCCAGCGAAAGTTTCACCCGGTGACGTTTCGCACGAGTCTCCAGATACGGCAGATCAAAACGGAAAAAATTATGCCCTTCCAGAATGTCCGGATCGCGTTCTCGCAGAACACGGACAAACTCTTCCAGCATGAATTTCTCCGTCCCTTCCTCCCGCACGGAAAGCACTCTCTCCCAGCCGCTGCTGTCTGACATCGCAATCGCTATTACGGCATCCTCTTCCCGTTCCGCATTCGGGAAATCGTATCCTTCCGCGCAGAGCGTCTCTATATCAATCTGCATCCGGCGCACTTCGTGGAAGCCCATCATGGAAAACAGGCGGATCTTCAGCCGGATCAGAGCCTGCTGTACGGGATCGGAAAGGATCATCCACGGAGCATAAGGAGAACCGGGGGAAAATCCCGTCGTCTCCTTCAGATGTTTCCGCGCCTTTTCGTAGTCGGAAACGCTCTGGAACTCCGCAAGAAAGGAGAAATCCTCCCCTCCTTCCAGAGAAGAAATCCGGAACGATCCGCCGAACCCGTTCAGAAGAGCGGGATCCCGGAGAATGATAAAGGGGCTCCAGTCAAACTCTTTCCGCAGCACTTCCCCTTCCTTCGTCCGGATGAACGCCACGGCCTTTTCCCCGACGGTCTCAAGCGCCACCACCCGTTTTTCCGCGGAAACAAATAAATCCGATATCGATACAGTCATAGTTCTGTCCTGTTTGTTTGCTTCCCTTTTCGCTTTCCCGTCTTTCTTCCGGCACAAATCTCCATAAAAGAAACGGAGGCTCTGAACCGTATACTTCCCGGTCGTCCCCTCTGCGCTAAAAGATAAACGGTCAAAGGAATTTTATCAAGCCCCTTCTCTCTGTGTTCCCGATCCTCTTCTTCAAATCTTTCTTCTTTTCCTTTTTTCAATATGCGGCAGCCGGTGTTTTCTCTGTTTACTTCTGTGATCTCCGCTCCTCGAATTCTCATCACTGCGGGAATGCTCTTCTTCTCAGAAGGAAGAGGAGAATGCGCCTCAGAAAAGAAAACGGCGGGAAGAGAGAATCTAGCACTCCAGTCAAGGATAAAGAAAAATTCCGCAATGCCGCACTTCCTGCCTCTCCTCCCCTCCTCTCCTCTTTTCCCTGCCGCGCCGCCGGGGAAAAGCTGAAAAACAGGAAAGGAGAAAAGAACGTGTGTTTAGGGGAAGAAGCTTCTGAAAAAAGATGCGTGGGGAAAGGAAAGAAGAGAGAAGAGAAAATTCCCGGGAGAAAAAACTCCGGGGGAGGAATGGAACTTTCTGAAAAACGGCCTGGAAAAGTCTCTTCCGCCGGGAAATTCTGTTCTGAGGCGGAAGAGTACGTTACGTTGTGCTCCCGCTCCATCCCCCCCTTTTTTCAAGAGGGGGGTGGAATGGGATGGAAGGAAGAAAAAGCTTCCTCGATTCTTCCTCCCATCCTGCGGGAGACTGGGCGGGAGAGTCCCGTTCAGGCGAAATGCTTTTTGATCAGGGAGTTGATTTTTTTCCGGAGGGCCAGGACGGCGGCTTCTCCGCGGGGATATTCCTTCATGCTCATGCGTCCTCCGGGGGAGAGTTTATCCAGCATGGCGCAAAGTTTTTCCCGCGGGACTTTCCCTTCCAGGAGGCGTAATGCGCGCAAGTCCTGAAGGCCTTCGGTAAAGATCTCGTAGTGAATGGAATCCACCGGCTGTCCATCCACGCCCGGATAGACCATGAACGCATCGCCGGGAGGGAATGCGTAATCGGCGTCGAGCACGCTCCAGGGATCGACGGATGCGACGGAATGGACCGTATGATAGAAATTGAATCCCCACTGGAGGAATCCGGTGCAGTCATAGCGGTAGAGAAGCGTTCCCATGATGCGGTTCCGGGAGGAAGGCATGTGGAGAAAACGGTTGCTGACCTTTTCAAGCTGTCCGCAGCAGTAATAGGTCCACGGTTTTTCGATTCCGGCCTGGAGGAAGGGTTCGATGTGATCTTCCCCGGGAATCGGAATCGAGACGAGTCCCTTCTGATAATAGTCCACACTGGAGAGGGCGTCGCAGATCTTGAAATCCTTCAGATGCTTCCGCATGATGGAAACGGCTTTTCCATAGGTTTCCAGATGAGCGGGAGCGGGTTCGTCGGAACAGTGGAAGAAGGTTTTGTCCTTCCATCCGTGTTCGGTGAGGAAGGAAGTCAGGGCGGGGAGGAAGGAGTCGAGGAAGCTTCTGTATTTGCGGGAATCGGATTTGACGTCCCACCCGAAGATGCGTTTTTCCTTTCCGTCGACCGTCGCGACAATCTTCGGGCAGAAAGCGGCCCCCCACTGAGTGAAGAGATGCGAAATTTCCAAATATTCAATTCCAGCTTTCCGCGCCATGTCGATCCAGCGTTCCAGACGGGAGAAATCAAAGGAATAGCCTCCATTTTCGAGCGTCACGCCGACCAGCTGCGTTGTGGGTCTTTCCCCTCCGACGCGGGTATCCAGCGGCGGAGTGAAAACCGGCGTCAGCAGCATGTTGATCCCGTGAGCCGCGGCCGAACGGACAAAGTTTTCCACAATGCGCCAGTGTTCCTCGCTCCAGACAGGCACCTTGTAATAAGTTGCAAGACAGTCCGCATGAAACCATTCCGTATGGATCAGCGTCTGATGCGGGAGCGCCGCATTCAGCACTTCCAGCGTGAAAACCGGACTTTCCACGCTTTCCTCCGGATTGTCCGGATTGCTCAGACGCACGGAAACCGGATATTTCCCAGGCTTGCAGCCGGCGGGTACATCGACCGTCACCCAGAGGGAGTTCCACTGTCCCGGCGCAAAGCGGAAAGCTCCCTTCACCGGCAGAAGAGCATCGGGATAAAGCCCGGGATCGCTGCTGATGACGTCATCCCCCTCCGCCCGGTACCAGGACGTGTAACGGACAGGCATCAGCTCCACACGCTTCAGCGAAATCCTCTTCTTCAGCGGAGACAGGACTTCCGCCTTCAGCGCCCTGTTCTCCGCGGCGATGAAAGCCAGCTGGAACGAAAAACGTTCCCCCTTCAGCGCCGAAGCGCTGCGGAAAGAAGGCTGGTCCGGCCCTTTCAGCGGAAAAATCTTTGCCAGAGAACTGCAGAGATGCATACGGAGTTCCATACGAATTCACCTTTCTTGATTTCTGTATTTCTTTGTTATGTGATGCCTGAATTCTTTTTGCATTGCAATCAGATCGGAATTTGTTCTGCCGGAGTCGGAAAACGCGGGGAAGAAGAAGGAAGAAGAAGAAGGCTCTTCACTCCCTGCGCGGGACAGGGGATTCAGCGTCTTCCTCCGTCTCCATGGAGGAGGAAGCCACCGGCAGGACGGACTTCACTTCCAGCGAAGCCGGAAGCAGAGTGGACCCCGTCACAGTCAGCGTGAGCGTCCCCGGCTTCCCCTTCCGCGAACGCAGATACACCACGGCTTCTCCGTTGTAGACATGAAAATGGTGCCGGCGGAAGGATTCCGTGCATGTGGGATCGCCGTTCCCGATGGCCGCAATGACTCCGGGCCCCTCCAGAGAACAGGAAATCCGCTGCGAAGCGGCGGGATGGGGATTGCCCTCCCGGTCGCAGACGGTCACATGGACAAAAGCCAGGTCTTCTCCGTCGGCAGTGATCGGGCCGGTGTTTTCCAGTTCAAGCCGGATCACGGCCGCTTCTCCCGCGGTGCGCCGGAAGCATTCCATGGCCACGGAACCGTCCGGAGCGTAGGCGACGGCTTTGAGTTCTCCCGGTTCATAGCTCACCTCGTCCCAGCGGATCCGGTATTCCAGATCGGCGCGGGACTTCCGCCCGAGGGATTTTCCGTTCAGAAAAAGTTCCACCTCCCGGAAGGAGGTGTAGCAATGCACGGGAGTCGGCTTCCCGATGCGGTTCGGAAAATTCCAGTGCGGCAAAAGATGAAGAGTCGGTTCTGCGGAGGACCAGCGGCTCCGGTACAGATATGCCCGGTCCTTCGGCAGGCCGGCGAGGTCGAAAATGCCGAAATAGGAGGAATGCGAGGGCCACGCGCAGTTATAGGGAGTCGGTTCCCCGAGATAGTCGAATCCGGTCCAGACGAATTCGCCCATGATCCACGGGCAGAGATCCTGGGCCCGGAACTCCGTATCGGGGGTGCTTGCCCAGGAGGGATATTCGACATCGTAGGAGGAGGACTGGATTTCCGGGTGGATTGCGCTTCCTTCGCATACGGGGAAAAAATATTCACCGCGGCTGCTGACTGTGGAGGCGGTCTCGCTTCCATACATGGGTTTGCCGGGGAGAAGCTCGTGCAGACGGGCGTAGTTGTGCGGCTTGTAGTTGAATCCGGGAACATCGAGTTCAACGGCGAAATGGTTTTCCACAGCCTCCATATCCCGGTTCAGCCCGGCGGTGACGGGACGGTCCGGATCCATCCGCCGGACCATTTCACAAAGGGCCCTTGCCACTTTCCAGCCCTCCTTTTCCCGCTGTTCCGGAATCTCATTGCCGATGCTCCACAGGATGACGCAGGGGTGATTCCGGTCCCTGCGGATCATGTCGCAGAGATCGGATTCGGCCCATTCGGGGAAGAGGGTGTGGTAATCGTTCGGGAGTTTGGCGATCCGCCATGCGTCGAAAGCCTCGTCGATGACGAGGAAACCCATTTCGTCGCAGAGTTCGAGCATTCCGGGATCCGGCGGATTATGGCTTGTGCGGATGGCGTTGGCTCCGATGCTCCGGAGTTTCCGGAGCTGACGCGCGGCTGCGGGACGGGAAAACGCCGCCCCCAGCGGCCCCAGATCATGATGCAGACAAACCCCGTTCATCCGGATGGGACGGCCGTTCAGAAAGAGCCCCTTTTCCGCATCGAAACGCAGTTCGCGGACGCCGAAGCGCACGGTGAGGGAATCGCCGGAAGCGAGAGTGGCCGTCACAGCATACAAGTTCGGTGCGTCGATGTCCCAGGGCTCAAAGGAAGAGAGGAGGAACGAGGCTTCCCCCGCCGCTCCCCTGCCCCGGAGAATCGTTTCTCCCCGGGGAGAACGGACGGTATATTCAAACGGGAGATCTCCCGCCGAAGTTTCGAGCGAAAGATGGAGGAACGCGTCATGCCCTTCGATTTTTTCCGTCCGGACGCGGAGCCCCCACGGGCGGATGTGCACGCGGTCGGTCACGACGAGTCTCACGTTGCGGTAGATTCCCGCTCCGGGATACCAGCGCGAGGAAAACGGGGGATTCTCCACCGTGACGGCAAGCAGATTTTCCTCATCGAAACGCAGAGCATCCGTGATATCGCAGCAGAAAGAGGAATAACCGTAAGGACGGGCTCCGACAAATTTCCCGTTCACGAAGACGCGTGCATGACTCATGACTCCGTCGAATTCGAGCCAGGCAGAAGTTTTGTCCTTTTCGCATCCCTCTGAAGCGGGGATGAAAAAACGGCGGCGGTAAACGCCTTTCCCGACATGTGGCAGACCTCCGGTGCGTCCCAGATGCAGGGATTCCTCATTTTCCCCGTCCTCGTCGATTTTGGTGATCTGGGCATCATATTCCCTGCAGAAGGGGCCTGCCGCCGCCCAGTCATGAGGGACGCAGACTTGTTCCCATCCGGAATCGTCCCACTCCGGATTCACCATTTCCGAATTGAAAGATTCACTGCGGGTGAAGCGCCATGAATCCCGCAGACGTTCTGTTTTCCGCATGCTGTTCCTCGCTGTCAAACGGTCAAAAAGTTCAGGATTTTTCTTTTCGGGATCAGAAAATTCAATAAGATACTCTCCTCTTTCCTCTCTTCAACTGATTCCCGGGGAAAAATGGAAGGATTCTTGAGGATCGTTTCACCATGATTAACCGGGAACCTGGAGCCTGGGGGATGCGGAGGAAAAATCAGGCGAGGGAGGGCGAAACTGAGGGACAATGGGGAAAGAAACGCTCCGGAGCGGATTGGAAATTGGAAAAAAGAGAATGCGGCAGTATATTCCTGATGTCAGATTCAGGGAAAATGAGATTCGAGACAGAGGGAGGAGACGCGATGAAATTCCGGATGGTCCATAACAACTTCAATGTTCTTGACCTTGAGAAGAGCCTGAAATTCTACGCTGAGGCATTCGACATGCACGAGGTGCGGCGAATCGAGGCGAAGGACGGGAGCTTCATCATTGTCTATCTGGAGGACGGGAACAGTTCTCACCAGCTGGAACTCACGTGGCTCCGGGACCGCAAGGAGCCGTACAATCTCGGCGACAACGAATTTCACCTGGCATTCAAGGTTGATGATTACGCAGCCGCGCATGCCCGGCATGAGAAGATGGGCTGTATCTGCTATGAGAATCCCGAGATGGGGATTTACTTTTGCGAAGATCCCGATTCATACTGGATTGAGGTGATTCCGGAAAAATTCTGAATCCACAAAACTTGATTTCAGACTCGGAGAACTATTTTTTATAATGGTCCGCCCTTTTCTGAGTTAAGAGTTCATCACATGAAACAAATCTCAATTACGATCATTTTTCAGAGGCTCAATTCCAAACGTATCAGCATTTCACGGCTGAAAAAGAGCAGACGAAATAAATGAAATGGAATAGAAATGGCAAAAAATATAGAACTCGGCGCTGCAAGACTTGCTAAAAAAGATGAATTCTACACTCAGCTCACCGATATTGAAAAAGAAATGCGCTACTACAAAAAGCATTTTCATGGAAAAACTGTGCTGTGTAATTGCGATGACCCCTTTGAAAGTAATTTTTTTAAGTATTTTGTTCTGAACTTCAACCGTCTTGGGTTGAAAAAACTGATTGCCACCTGTTACAACGGATCACCGATTGCGGGGCAACAACTTTCGCTATTTGACTATATGGACGGTGACACCAGCAATAAAGAAGAAAACAGACCCTATAAAGCTGTTGTAACGACAGTCTATGACAAAACGGGCGATGACGGGGTGGATATGCTGGACGTGGCCGAACTTTTCAAGTCCGGCGAAAATGAATTAACAGAATTGAGTGGCAACGGTGATTTTCGCTCGGAAGAGTGCCTTGCACTGTTGGATGAGGCTGATATCGTTGTTACAAATCCGCCTTTTTCATTATTCCGGGAATATGTGGCCGTGCTGATGGAGCATCAAAAGCATTTTATCATCATAGGAAATGTAAACGCTATAACCTATAAGGAAATTTTCCCTCTGATAATGAAGAATCAACTCTGGTTTGGGGCAAGTATTCATTCGGGAGACAGGAAGTTCTATGTTCCTGATGATTATCCATTAAATGCATCTGGATGTGGTATTGATGAGGATGGCAAACGCTTCATTCGCGTAAAAGGAGTTCGCTGGTATACCAATCTGGATTTGAAACAACGCCATGAAGAGATGATTTTAGTTAAATATTATTCGCAAGAACAATATCCGGTCTTTGACAATTACAATGCAGTTGAAGTGTCTAAGACAACGGATATACCTTGCGACTATCCTGGTATAATGGGTGTTCCCATCACTTTTATGGATAAATACAACCCTGATCAGTTTGAGATTATCGGTGCTACTGAATCTGAAGGCAAAGGATTTTCAAATGGACTTTGGGATGAAGATAGTGGTATTGCTCAACCATTGATAAAAGGTATACGTAAATACAAACGGCTTTTTATTCGCAATAAACATCCTGAGCCACCGAAAGAGGTAAAATGAAATGCAGATTGATGAACTGAAAGTAACTGTTGGTGATGTTTGCGAAGGCTATTCCAACGATGCGGAAGAAGGGGTTGTCGGTTATGATGAACGCCTCGATATTCGGCCGAAATATCAACGGGAGTTCGTTTACAAAGATGCACAGCGTGATGAAGTGATCCGTACCGTTATGAAGGGGTTGCCCCTGAACGTTATGTATTGGTGCAAGGTCAGAAAAGAGGACGGCTCTGACGGATTCGAGGTACTGGACGGCCAACAGCGCACAATCTCTCTTTGCGAATATGTGGATGGTTCATTCTCCGTCGACGACAAATATTTCTACAATCTCCCATCGGACAAAAAACAGCAAATTCTCAATTATCCACTATTCGTATATGTTTGTGACGGCACTGACAGCGAAAAACTGGAATGGTTTCGTATTATCAACATTGCGGGTGAAGAATTGACTGATCAAGAACTGCGTAATGCTGTTTATGCCGGCAGCTGGACTGCCAGTGCGAAACGATACTTTTCCAAAACAGGTTGCGCCGCCGATACTTTAGCCGGAGATTATCTGAAAGGTTCCTCGATTCGTCAGGAGTACCTTGAAACTGCGATTTCCTGGGCCGCTGATGCCGAAGGGAAAAATATTGAAGCTTACATGGCCGAACATCAGAATGATTCCAGTGCAGTGCAACTGTGGAATTACTTCCGCTCTGTGATTGATTGGGTGCAGGCAATTTTCCCCAAAAAACGAAAAGAGATGAAAGGTCTTCCATGGGGACTGTTGTATAACCAGCACGGCAGACGAACTGATCTTGACCCCCAAAAACTTGAAATTGAAATTCAACGTCTTATGGGAGATGAGGATGTAACGAAAAAGTCTGGAATTTATGAGTATCTTCTAACTGGAGAAGAAAAAAAGCTGTCTATTCGTGCGTTTGACCGGCGTGACGCGCTTGCCGCTTATGAAAAGCAAAACCATAAATGTGCTATTTGTGGTGATGAATTTGAATTTGAACAAATGCATGCGGATCATATTACTCCTTGGAGCAAAGGTGGCAGAACGACACCGGACAACTGTCAGATGCTCTGCCGTGATTGCAACCTGAAAAAAGGTGCACAGTAAAATACCAAGAGTCCATAGCAGACAGGCAAAACAAAGCGGGAAACAATTCTTTATGCATGCTCCGCTTGCCCGATTCGTACTGGATTGAGGTGATTCCGGAAAAATTCTGATACGACTCCCACTCAAAATAAAGATCACACCGGTCCTCCTCCCCCCGGAAATCAGCGGAAAGAGGAAAACAAACCGTCACGGGAAAGCCCTGCTGAACTCAGAAATCTCTCAGGCAGAAACGCCCATCTCCAAGCCGTTTGCACAAACAGAAGAACTCTGATTTTTCTCCGGATCCAGATTGCTTTCCGGAAAAACAAGAGTACATTCCTCTTAATTCAGAATAAAAAAAAGGACCGGCGAACCGGTCCCACAGGTGGAAATCACCTTCGGCATATAGCCTTGTTGTGATAAGACAGCCTTATCTTATCATCAAAAAATCATATTTCAAGTCATTTTTAAAAGAAAGGGGGCGGATTTTGAGCAAAATCCTCGGTATTGATGTCGGAACGAATTCCCTGGGATGGGCAATTCTGGATCCTCTCGAGAAGCGTTTCACGGACGCGGGTGTCATCGTATTCCAGCAGGGAATCCCGGATGAGAAAGGGACCGAAGCGGAGCTTTCCCCGGCCGCGGAACGGCGGAACTTTCGCGCAATGCGCCGCCTGAAATTCCGCCGCAGACTCAGGAAATATCATGTCCTGAAGATCCTGATCGAAAATCACATGTGCCCTTTG
Source organism: uncultured Victivallales bacterium (assembly GCA_934644965.1). Taxonomy (GTDB): domain Bacteria; phylum Verrucomicrobiota; class Lentisphaeria; order Victivallales; family UBA1829; genus CAJMAW01. Next base: position 18,227 of record CAKUDG010000020.1, read on the forward strand.
AGCATGCCCGAACTCCAGAACTGGATCCGCAAAGGCGTCTTTCCCATCGAAAACAGGGATTTCATCGCATGGCTCGGCAGCACGAAAGAAGCCAATCCCTACTACTTCCGCGCCAAGGCCGCCGAAAGAAAACTCCCCCCGATGGAACTCGGAAGAGCCTTCTATCACCTCGCCATCCGCAGAGGATTCAAAAGCTCCCGCAAGGATGCCGACGACTCCGGAGACAAGGACCTGAGTGAATTCAAAAAGGGAATCAGCTCTCTCAGCGAAGCGCTCCGGAACCGGCAATGCACCCTCGGGCAGTACTTTTATGAACTTTTCCGCAGCAATCAGAAGATCCGGAAGGTCAACCGCTGCGGAAGAGTCGAGCATTACGAACCCGAATTTGAAACCATCTGCCGCGTACAGGAACTTCCCGCAGACTTTGTTTCCAAAATGAGAAAAGCTCTCTTTTTCCAACGTCCCCTGCGCTCTCAGAAACATCTTGCGGGGCATTGCTCCCTGGAAAAGAAACATGTCCGCTGTCTGATCGGGCATCCGCTCTTTGAACGCTACCGGATGCTTTCCTTCCTCAACAGCATCCGGAAAAAGGACGGCCGGGCTCTGACTGCGGAGGAACGGAAGAAGGCGGAATCGGCTTTCTACGGCTCAAAACCCAGTTTTGAATTCAAAAAACTGCTTCAGAAAGTCTATCCGAAAGAGTACAGGAGTCTTGCGGAGGAATTCAATTATCCGCCGGATAAATCCATCGCCTCCTCTCCCGTCACCGCAAAACTGCAGAAGGTCCTGGGGACCGATGACCTCTTCGCGTGGCGGCACGAATATGCAGGGCGCGACGGCAAGACGAGAGTCATGGATTACCAGACACTGTTCGACGCCCTCACCTTCTTCGACGACAACGATCTATTAAAGAAATTCGCCGTCGAACGCGCCGGACTCACTCCGGAGCAGGCGGAGGAATTTACCCGGATCCGGATTCCTTCCGGCTACGCGAATTTCAGTCTCTGCGCGATCCGGAAGATCATGCCTTTCCTGGAGGCGGGGCAGATTCAGACCCGGGCACTCTTTCTTGCAAAACTTCCGGAACTTCTCGGGAAGGAAGTGTTCCGGCAAAACAGCGGGAAGATCATCGCAGAACTCGAACGCATAGAAGAGGAATGGCGTTCGGACCAGCGGGAAGCCCTCGCCGCAGGAAGGCCGGGCGCGTTCCTTTCCCAGACGGAACGCATGAAACGCTATCTCGAAGACGAATTCTCCCTGACTCCCGACCGCTTTGAACAGCTCTACCGTTACAACAGCCGTTCGGATTATCCGGACAATTCCGCAAGCGGGATCCTTCCGCCGGTCAATCTGGGGATGATCTACAATCCCATGGTCTACCGTTCGCTGACGGTCCTCCGCCGCCTGGTCAACCATCTCCGCAGAAGCGGGAAAATCGACGCCTCGACCGAAATCCATGTGGAACTTGCCCGTTCCGTGAACAACAAAAACACACGTCTTGCCATCGCCGCCGAGCAGAAGGAGCAGGAAAAACGCCGTCAGGAAGCCCGCGGCCAAATCGAAGCCAACGGCGGACATCCCAGCGACGAGATGATCCTGCGCTGGATCCTCTGGAAGGAACAGAAGGAACACTGCCTTTATACCGGCAAAGCCATCGGGATCGCGGATCTGCTGAGTCCGGCAAACCTGGTGGAAATCGAGCATACCGTCCCGCGCTCCCGCGGCGGGGACAGCAGCATGGAAAATCTGACGCTCTGTTTCACGGACTACAACCGATACATCAAGAAAAACTCTCTCCCGACGGCATGTCCGAATTACGAATCCCCCTGGAAAGACTGCAATTCGATTCAGGAAAATCTCAAAGCCGCCGGATGGGAGGAAGAGCGCTCCGCATTGATTTCCCGCGTGGAAAAACTCCGTACCGCCGCCCGAGGCAATCCGCAGAAACGCCCGGAACTGATCCAGGCTCAGAAACAGCTGGACTACTGGGACGCGAAACTGGCGGCGTTTCAGATCACGGACGAGGAACTGAAGGAGAAGGGATTTTCCAAACGTCAGCTTGTGGATACCGGCATTGTCGCCCGCCACGCGGTCTTCCTGCTGAAGTCCGTTTACAGGAATACCTATTCCAGGAATGGCAAAGTGACGGAATGGGTCCGGAAAGCCTGGGGCGTGCAGGAGTTTTACAAACCGAAAGACCGTTCCGACCATAAACACCATGCCGTGGACGCCATGTGCGTCGCCGCCCTGACGGAAGGCTTTTTCCAGAGGATCTCCACTGCTTACCGTTCCGACGAGCTCTCGGCGGCCCTTCTTGAAAAAGAGGACAGCGATGAGTCCGCCTCCTCCGACGCCTCCTCCGACAGTGTAAAAAGCCTTCAGGAAGCCTATCCGTGGCCCACCTTCCCGCAGGACGTCTATGAAAAGACGGATGAAATCCTGATTTTCCATGCCGCACGGCACAATGAGACGAAACAGAGCCGGAAGCAAGTCCACCTTGTCACACCGTACCGGACTCCGGACGGACAGCTCCACCGGGTGGTCACCTCCGGCGGCGACTCTGTCCGCGGGCAGCTGCACAAGGAAAGTTATTACGGGCGCATCAAAGACCCCTCCTCCGGCACTCAGCGGAGCGTCATCCGCAAGGAATTTGTCATCAAGAACTTCCCCTCGGAAGCCTCTTTTGAGGACATCGTGGATCCCGCGGTCAGGGAAATGCTTCTGGAGCAGATCCACGCCCGGGAGGACCAGGGCAGAACTTTCAAGGAGGCCATGGACGAAGGGGATTTCCGAATGAAGACAAAAGACAAAGTCTTCAACGGCCCTCCGATTCGGAGCGTCCGCTGTTTTGCCCGTCTCCACGATCCCCTGAAGATCCGGAAACAAACCTATTCCTCCTCCGCCGAATACAAAAACTATCTTTACGCGGGTAACGCCAAAGGAGGGAATTTCAGGGCGGCGCTCTTCCGCTCTCCGGAAGGGAAGCTCTCCTACCGACTCCAGTCTCTCTGGGAATGGGCGACTCAGCGCAAGGATCCGGATTACATCCCGCCGGAGGAAGAGTCCGGAAAAGGGGAATTCCTCGGCTTCATCTTTCCCGGAACAATGGTTCTGACTTATGAGAATTCGCCGGAGGAGCTGAAAACACTCTCCCCGCGTGAACTCAGGAAACGCCTGTACAAGATCATTGAAATACAAAAAGGCAGCCAGCCTATCCTGAGACTCCGCTATCACCGCGAAGCCAGATCCTCTGTGGATGTGCATGACGCAATGAAGAAGGAAACTGGGGTGATAGAATCCGCTTCCATCGACTTCAGGAAACCGGCAAAACTTCTGAAAATCACGAGGAAGGAAATCTCCGGTCACCTGATTTTTGAAGGAATTGATTTTACCATCGCCATCGACGGGGAAATCCATTTTCTGAAATAAACTCTGAAAGAAGAACGCCCCCTCCGCAAAAAGGGGGGGCACACAAAACCGAAAAAGCGCTGGAGAAAAAAACACACCGGAATCCCAAAAAGGGGGAAAAACGCATCTATGCTGAAACGGACACTCTTTTTCAGTTCGCCCGGCCGCCTGTATCTCAAACAGTCTCTTCTGGCATATCGGCAGACGCCTGGAGAGACGGAGACGGCGGCGGAGGGGGGGAGCAGGCAGAAGAAGAAAGGGAGCAAAGCGGGAGAAGGGGAGGAGGAAACGCTTTTCCCGGAGGAACGGACCTTTCCGCTGGAAGATGTCGGCCTGATTGTGCTGGAGTCGCTGCGTCTCACGGTGACGACGGCGTGTCTGAATGCGCTGGCATCTGCAAACATCGCGCTTGTCATCTGTGATTCTTCGCACATGCCTTCGGCGATGCTGCAGGCGTATTCGGAGCATACTCTGACTCAGCGCCATACGGAAGCGCAGCTTCAGGCGTCCGCGGGTCTGAAGGCACGTTTATGGCGCCAGACGGTGCAGGCGAAGATCCGGAACCAGGCGGAATGCCTGAGACGCCTGGGGCTTCCGGATTCGCGTCTTCGCGTGCTGTCCAAAGCGGTGAAGGCGGGGGATGCCGGGAATGCGGAAGCGGTGGCGGCACGGTATTATTTCCAGCAGCTTTCCACCCTTGCGCTGCGGTCCGGGAATTCCTTTCTGCGGGATCCGGAGGGAGATGCGCCGAATCCGGCATTGAACTACGGATACGCGATTCTCCGAGCCGCGGTGGCGCGGGCGCTGACGGGTTCGGGGCTGTTCTGCGCGGCGGGGATCCACCATTCCAACCAGTACAATGCCTTCGGCCTGGCGGATGACGTGATGGAACCGTTCCGCGCATTTGTGGACGAGACTGTCTTTTCCTCACTGGAGACCTTTTCCGTTCCGGAACTGGGGAAAGAGCAGAAAGCAGATCTTCTTCGTCTTCTGGCGGCGGATGTTCAGACGGGAGGGGAGAAACGCCCTCTGCTGAACAGCATCACCTTAGCGACGGCTTCGCTGGTACGTTGTTTTCTCGGGGAGGAGAAGGCAGTGAGATATCCGGAGTTTGTGCGGGAATGAGTGCATCCTATCAGGCAGTGAGCAGGTATGCGGCGATGTGGATTTACGTGATGTTTGACTTGCCGACGAATACGAAGGGGCAGAGGAAAGCGGCTGGGGCTTTCCGGCGGGATCTGCTGAAGGACGGATTTCAGATGCTGCAGTTTTCGGTCTATATCCGCCCCTGTGTGGGGGAGGAGAATGTGCAGGTGCACATCAAACGGATTCAGGCGATGGTTCCTGCGGAAGGGATTGTGACGGTGCTGAAGGTGACGGACCGTCAGTTCAGCGAGACTCGGACCTTTGTCGGCAGGAAAACCGTTCCTCCGCCGTCCGCGCCGATCCAGCTGGAGCTTTTCTAGCGTCCGCGGAGCGGCCATATTCCACAGGAACCTGTTTTTATTAAAGGACTTATTTAGCCCAATAATATAACACACGTTCAAATAACGTCAAATCACAACGCGGAACAGCTTGTATATTCGGTTTGGGATAATATAACACACGTTCAAATAACGTCAAATCACAACTTAACTTGGAATCGTTACACTAGAATTGGAAATATAACACACGTTCAAATAACGTCAAATCACAACTTCTTGCTCTCCGGACGGTAAAGGTACTTTAATATAACACACGTTCAAATAACGTCAAATCACAACCTAGCGTAACTCCAAAAGAAATTTTTTCTTAATATAACACACGTTCAAATAACGTCAAATCACAACTTACGGAAAGGGTAACGGAAAAACTTACAAATATAACACACGTTCAAATAACGTCAAATCACAACTGGCAACTGGTGTATGTTACTTGGTGTAGAAATATAACACACGTTCAAATAACGTCAAATCACAACGCCAACGCCGCGCTAATCTCCGCCGCGCCGAATATAACACACGTTCAAATAACGTCAAATCACAACCATGACTATAATTGCATCCATTCCGGGTATAATATAACACACGTTCAAATAACGTCAAATCACAACGCCCGGCTTTCTCGCACGCAGCGAGTCTGGAATATAACACACGTTCAAATAACGTCAAATCACAACACCCATGCCGCAATCCGCGTCCGCCATTTGAATATAACACACGTTCAAATAACGTCAAATCACAACACCTGCCAGAATAGGAGGAAGAGATATTTTAATATAACACACGTTCAAATAACGTCAAATCACAACACTGCCAGACTGTCTGTGTAGTCTCGTAAAAATATAACACACGTTCAAATAACGTCAAATCACAACTCCCGCCGCTGGAGCTGTGCAAGCTCATCCAATATAACACACGTTCAAATAACGTCAAATCACAACGGGAGGAGATTACACGTCATTCACTCAGGAAATATAACACACGTTCAAATAACGTCAAATCACAACCTAATCTCTGTATGTAACTATGTATGTAAAATATAACACACGTTCAAATAACGTCAAATCACAACCGCCGAATCTATCTGTGACGTTCTTGAAGAATATAACACACGTTCAAATAACGTCAAATCACAACGACGGGGTTGTAGTTCTGCCGGGATGGAAAAATATAACACACGTTCAAATAACGTCAAATCACAACAGCAAGGATTTACGTCTTTGAATATCTGGTAATATAACACACGTTCAAATAACGTCAAATCACAACTACGAAGAGCAAATTTCCGGAACCGCCTAAAATATAACACACGTTCAAATAACGTCAAATCACAACCGCCGAATCTATCTGTGACGTTCTTGAAGAATATAACACACGTTCAAATAACGTCAAATCACAACCCCGTAAACGGGAGAACTCAAAAAGTCAGCAATATAACACACGTTCAAATAACGTCAAATCACAACCATATCCCTTGCCGTCTGTTTCGTTATATTAATATAACACACGTTCAAATAACGTCAAATCACAACTGGGGACTATTGCGGGTTTGACCTGCAAGTAATATAACACACGTTCAAATAACGTCAAATCACAACAAAAATGGCTAACGAAGAAAAGAAAAATTTAATATAACACACGTTCAAATAACGTCAAATCACAACCTGCCCGCCTGATTGCCGTTTCCTGCGCTAATATAACACACGTTCAAATAACGTCAAATCACAACCAATTTCCGTTACAACTCATTACGATAACCAATATAACACACGTTCAAATAACGTCAAATCACAACCAAGCTGAAAGTCGCGCTGGCCGAACAGGCAATATAACACACGTTCAAATAACGTCAAATCACAACAGAAGATGAATCCGAATGCGGTTATTCCGAATATAACACACGTTCAAATAACGTCAAATCACAACGCTGTAGAAAAGCAGTGGAAAGGGTTCGAGAATATAACACACGTTCAAATAACGTCAAATCACAACATCCAGCTCTGCTTTTAAAAACGGGGCCTAATATAACACACGTTCAAATAACGTCAAATCACAACTTCACAGGGCTGAACTCTTCACTTTCCCAGAATATAACACACGTTCAAATAACGTCAAATCACAACCGATCAGCGTCTCGATTTCCGACTGCTTCAAATATAACACACGTTCAAATAACGTCAAATCACAACTGTGTTACTAATTGATTTTTTTGCATTGTCAATATAACACACGTTCAAATAACGTCAAATCACAACAAATTCAGCTCGATATCCGATTTTTCCTCGAATATAACACACGTTCAAATAACGTCAAATCACAACCATTGCTTATGATTTTTTGCAGAAAGGTGCAAACGTGCAAAAAATTCCCCCTATCGCAAAAACAATTAATGAAAATATATAGTCTTGGTTGAAAAAAAGTTGCCCATTGGAAATTTTCATTCCGCTAATCAAGATAAAAACAGCCATAGCCAAAAAAATGGCACCAAAAAAAACAATGGCCTTCCTGTAAAAAGGGAGTTTTTTTGTCTCTTTTTTGTTGCTTGAAAGCAAAATAGTTTCTTGGATCAAAAATTTTTCTCCGCAATATCCGCAATTGGCCATTTTTCCTTGCAGTTCATCGTCTACATCATAAGAAGCATTACATTTTGGGCAGTAAATTTTCATTTTTTCTCTCCTATTTTTTATAATATATATTTTTAATATAACACACGTTCAAATAACGTCAAATCACAACGACATTTATCTCGAACTTGCCGATATTAAAAATATAACACACGTTCAAATAACGTCAAATCACAACCGGTACTGTCGGCAGGATGAATGCCGGCCTGAAGCATCCCGGAAGCGATATCAAAAACAATCTCATTGCCGCAATACCCGGGATATGCTGAAAAACGCGGTCCTTCTCCAGACGGATAACAACGAAAAAAATAAAACGCTTTTACTGGCTTCCAAAGTGCGATACGGGGACGATGAACGCTTTGTCGCCAGCAGGGTCATCCATGAGAATCAGGACAACGATGATTATAAACATGAACTTGTGAAAATAAAAAATGCGGATCTTCAAAACGGCCGTCCCGGCACTACGGGGGCGCAAATTGAATCCGCATCTACTATCATTGTAATCAAAAATACGCTTTTTGCAAGCGGATTTGATAAAAATTCAGAAAATAACACCTGCTTCCCCATCATCGGAGAAAACGGCGCAAGATCGACTCCGACTACTACAGCAGGCAGAGTGATGAACTCTGCAACATGCTGGAACTTGACCTTGCCACTTCTCGCGGAAATGCGGTAAAGCGTCTGGAATATCTGGGTACCGCAAAACAGATGGCCGATACCGGTTCGGATATGGCAAAAATCAAACTGGCCACCGGGGGGGGAAAGGGCGGTGACGGCAAATGGCGTACGGAATATATATAACACACGTCCCAATTACATCAAATCACAACACAAAAGAACAGTTTACAGAAGCAAATAAAATATAACACACGTTCAAATAACTTCTAATCACAAATCTTAATACCTGTAAGTATATCCGCAACAAAAAATATGTAAGACCGAACGCCTGTTGCAGGATCCTGTTTCATGTGGTCCGCGGCCGCAGCGGTGTATTCATCGGGCACTATTCGTGGATCAATACCGATAAAGAGGTGCTTTTGGACAGAAAATGCAAATTCCGCGCTTTACAAGCGTGGGAACCGGGTTTATTAAGGAAGATATCGTAAAAGACGGATTCCGACATATCGCCATTGTGGAGGTGTGAAATGCAGGAAGAATGGTATATCCCATCAAAAATGGATAAACTCAGGGCTGCCGCTTTTGCCGCTACTCCCGCGGGGAAAAAATTTAATGAGGATCAGCATGAAAAGAATATGAGATGCATTCACTGGAGAGTCAAGAACGAGGGATTTGTCCCGCCTTTTTACGAGAAGAAATCATACGAGGAATGGCTGGCGAAGCATCCGGAGCTTTATAAAAGACGGCATAAATAAAGCCTGAATCCACAAAAAAAACGGGCATCTGAAGCCCATTCCGAAAACACGCTGATGAAAAAATCCGCGTGTTTTTTCGTGTCTTTTTTTTCGAGCGCCGGACCGGCTGACTCAGACTGCAACGGGGGAATCATGCGAATTTATCTTTCGGCGGACATCCGTGATTTTTTGTCCGCTTCCGCGAAAATGCACCTGGAAAATCGCCTGGCTGAATTTATCGCGAAAACACTGGCGGTTTCCATGCGGGACCTCGCGGAAAACGGAGCCCGCAGGTGATCGGAAACGGCGGATTCGGTAACGGGAAAGACAGAAAAAAACACTCTTCATCTGCAGGAGAAATGCCACTTACTTTCACATCACGTCTCTGATCACAACAATCCGCATTCGGCATGAGCGGCATAAAATCATACAACCGATTTTCAAATGATGTTCCTTACACATTTCGCAGTCAATTCAAAACCATCGTGTCGGAGAACTTCTCCGCACACCGCTCCCTCAACGGATCCGCATCCCGCATCTCGGGCAAATCACTTCCGGGCTCCCGCTCAACAGCAAATACAGTATCCCGGGCACTATCCCCAGACTGAAAAGCAGAATCAGCAGAATCACCGATGTTCCCCCGCAAGGCCTCCCCTCCCCCCGATATCCGCAATTCGGATTCGGACATATCACATACAGCCCGGAATTCTCCCCCTTCTTTCCTGCATTTCTCCGCCTGCCCACCAGACCACTCAGAACAACAAGCAGCAGAAGCACAATCACCGCAAGTGCAATCAGTATCTGCGAAATGTATCCTTCCCCCATTTGCATCTCGACTCCTTCCTTTCCCTTTCTCAAAAATTCAAAAGCATTCCAGCGCTCCCTGCCCCATATCATATAAGTTCCCGATCTCTTTCTCAACTCCACAGGATCATTTTTCCTCTTTTTTTTCCCAGCGGGATCCTGCTCCTTCAGGAGCCCGAACTTCGACGGACATGAGCGCCTCCTCGCAAAGCAAAGTTCCAGGATAAATCAGGAGAAGAAAGTAAGGAAAGAAAGGGTGAAGGGAAAAAGCGAAAACAGAGAAAAAAAGAAGAAAAAGATGGAGGAAACACGGAAGAACAAAAATCTCCCATTCATTGTTTGCTTTCCGGAAATTGCCTGCTATATTAGCCCGTCATGAAGAAGAAAAGCAAATACCGATTATGTCTGATCGTCCTTTCCTGGATGGGATGTCTGGGGGGGCTGGCTTTCCCGTTTCCCGGAAACGTTTCTCCCGTCCTGAACGATCCTGCGGCACCTTTTTCCGAGCCTGCGGAAGAAAGACTGCTTGAAAGTCAGTACACGCCGCTTCACCTTCTTTTCCGGAAACCCGCAAACGCAGCTTCCGGCTTTTCCGGGGAAGAACATGCTGTGTCCGGAGTCATCCGGGCCGCCACACTGAAAAACGTCTGCCGTTATCAGGCGTGCAGCGTAAAAAAATCCTCTCTGATTTTTGTCCCTCTCCGATGCTGATCTACCCCAGGCGCAGGAAGGCTCGATTGTCCGTCTGATCTTTTTCCCGGCATCGGGCATTCCTTTTTCCCCGGTCCTATTGATTGCATTGAAAGAGGAATCCTGGGATCCTGTTCTCAGAGATTCAAAAATCCACAGAGGAGTTTCTTTGTTTTTATGACACTTTTCATTGTCAGCATCGCCATCGCCCTTGGCGTTTCGTTTTTATGTTCCATTATGGAAGCCGCTCTCCTGAGCATCACCCCGAGTCAGCTTGCCGTCATTTCGGAGCGCTCCCCCGCAAAGGGGAAAATCTGCAGGGATTTCAAAAAAGACATCGAAAAACCCATCGCCGTCATTCTGATCCTGAACACCGCAGCTCACACCTTCGGCGCCTCCATCGCCGGCGCGGAATTCGATGAACTCTTCGGAAACAGCTATATCTGGCTCTTTTCCCTGATTTTCACCATCCTGATGGTCCAGTACACGGAAATCCTCCCGAAAACGCTCGGCGTCCGATTCAACGCCAGAGTCATTTCCTGGACCGCACAGACACTGAAGTATCTCGTCCGCATCATGACGCCACTCATCACTCTCGTCCACCTCATCAACCGCCCCTTCGATCCCAAACGCGATGCCGGAAAGGACGATAAGGTCAATATCGGCGAAATCACCGCCCTCGCCTCCATGGCACGGAAAGCCGAACAGATCACCACAACTCAGGAACAGATCATCCGGAACACCCCCATGCTCGGAAAAAGAAGCATCGAAGAACTGATGCTCCCTCTCGAAAAAGTCTGCATCATCCCCGCTGAAGCCTCCCGCGCAGAGGTCCTCAGCCAGATGCGCAACGATCAGCATTCCCGCTATCCTGTCATCGACAATCAGGGACAGATCATCGGATGCCTCTATGCAAAAGATCTCCTCTTCCACAAAGAGGAGGAATGGAAAGAACTCATGCGTCCTGTCAAATTCATCGATACGCGTCTCTCTCAGCTCGAACTCATCGAAAACGTCGTCAAGCTGGATTCCAAACTTCTGATGGTCAGAGACGAAAATCAGAAAATCATCGGAATGCTGACTGTCAACGACGCTCTCCTCGAACTCGTAGGCCAGGAGTTCCCCGAAGCCTCCGCCCCCTCCGGCGGCAGCGCAGCCTCCTCCTCTTCTCCTGCGGCTTCTTCTTCGTCACTCCCGCTTCCGGAAGAGCAGAAGGCGTAAAAACGGGCACAGAGAGTCCTCCTCTCTGTTTCCCTTGTTTTTTTCTTCCGCCCTCCCCCCACCTCCTCCTCTTCTTCCTCCCCACCCGGATTTCCGCGTGGGGAGGAAAGGGAAAAACGGGAGAAAAGCACTTCCAGACAAAAAAAAGACATCCCCGGAAAAAACTTCCGGGGATGTCTCTCATTTTTCAAGAAACTCGAAAAACAATAAGAAGCTGGCTAAGCCTTCTCCGGAAACCGGAGACGCCGCTTTCCCTCTTCCTCACTTCATCGCCTGGGCAACCGCCACGGCAACGTCGACAGAAGCGCCGACCATCGGATTGTTCCCCATTCCGATCAGTCCCATCATTTCCACGTGGGCGGGAACGGAAGAAGAACCTGCGAACTGAGCATCGGAGTGCATTCTTCCCATGGTGTCGGTCATGCCGTAAGAGGCGGGACCTGCTGCCATGTTGTCTGGATGGAGAGTTCTTCCGGTACCGCCGCCGGAGGCAACGGAGAAGAAGGGCTTGCCGGCCTCGATGCGTTCCTTCTTGTAGGTTGCCATGACAGGATGCTGGAAACGGGTCGGGTTCGTGGAGTTTCCTGTGATGGCGATGTCCACGCCTTCCTTCCACATGATGGCAACGCCTTCGCGCACATCGTCGGCCCCGTAGCAGCGGACCGCGGCGCGTTCGCCCTTGGAATACGCCTTTTCAGAAAGGATCTTCAGTTCTCCGGTGAAATAGTCGAATTCCGTCTCGACACCGGTGAAACCGTTGATTCTGGAAATGATCTGGGCGGCATCCTTACCGAGTCCGTTCAGAATGACGCGGAGCGGTTCTTTGCGTGCCTTGTTCGCGCTGCGCGCGAGACCGATGGCGCCTTCCGCCGCGGCAAAGGATTCATGACCGGCGCAGAAGGCGAAACACTTCGTCTCATCCCGGAGAAGCATGGAGGCCAGATTTCCGTGCCCGAGTCCGACTTTGCGGTCATCCGCAACCGAACCGGGGATGCAGAAGGACTGCAGGCCTTCGCCGAGAGTCTTGGCAATCTCGCTGGCAACCGTCTGCCCGCGCTTGATCGCAACCGCCGCCCCGACCAGATAGGCCCAGCAGGCGTTCTCAAAACAAATCGGCTGAATGTCCTTCACCCGCTTGTAAATGTCAAGCCCCTTTTCCTTCGTGATCCGTTCGGCTTCCTCAAGAGAGGAAATCCCGTTGTCGTTCAGGAACTTATTGATCTGAACAATTCTGCGCTCATAGCTTTCAAAAAGTGCCATTTCAACTTACTCCCTCATTACTGCTGACGCGGATTGATGGTTTTCACCGCATCGGCGAAACGTCCGTAAGTGCCGGTGAATTTCTTAACAGCCTCGTTCGCATCCATGCCCTTCTGAATGGCATCAAGCATCTGGCCGATTTTGATGAACTGGTAGCCGATCACCTTGTCTTCCTCGTCCAGCGCAATGGCGGTGACATAGCCTTCGGCCATCTCCAGATAGCGGACGCCCTTGGCGCTCGTGCCGTACATGGTCCCGGTAATGCTGCGCAGTCCTTTGCCGAGGTCTTCCAGACCCGCTCCGATGGGAAGGCCCCCTTCCGAAAACGCCGTCTGGGTACGCCCGTAGACAATCTGAAGGAACAGTTCACGCATCGCGGTGTTGATCGCATCGCAGACCAAATCGGTGTTCAATGCTTCCAGAATCGTCTTCCCGGGAAGAATTTCCGCCGCCATCGCCGCGGAATGGGTCATCCCCGAACAGCCGATCGTTTCCACAAGTGCTTCCTCGATCACTCCGTTCTTGACGTTCAGAGTCAGTTTGCAGGCGCCCTGCTGAGGCGCACACCAGCCGACTCCGTGTGTAAGGCCGGAAATATCCTTGACTTCCTTCGCCTTGGTCCATGCGCCTTCCTGCGGAATCGGCGCCGGCCCATGCTTCGGCCCTTTTGCGACGCAGACCATCTGCTCGACTTCATGCGTGAAGTTCATCGCTGTCCTCCTGATATGGGTTTGGTTTCTGTGAATCCTCCGGATAAACATCAAGTCTTCAATATACACCTGAATCCTTCTTTTGCAAACTCCTTTCCTGATCCTCTCCCCTGATCCTGCGCCTCTCCCTTTTCTTTCCTCAGGGGGGAGGACTCCGTTTTTTCCCGGATCCTACTTCCTTCTCCATTCCTCTCTGAAAATCCCTCTCCACCCTCCCTCTTCCCGGCAGAAAACGCCCTTTTTCATGAATCCCCTCTTGACCTTTTTACAATTATGGAATATAATTTTATAATAGAATATTTAATTTCATATTGTGAAATAATTATCCCGCAACAGAATCCCGCACAGGATCCGGTCGGGACAGAAAGAAAGGAGGCAGGAAAAAGGAGATGATCAAAGTTCTGGAGAAAACATTTGCCATTCTGGAGAGGATTGTCATAGCATCCCCCCGTCCCGTCCGGATCAGCGAACTGGCAGAAGATTTCAAGATCAATCCCGCCACCTGCGCCCGGATTCTGAAAGAACTGCAGGAAGCGCACTATGTAGTCCGGATCTCAAGACAGGAAGGCTATACGGCGGGACCGCGCGCACGGACCTTTTCAGAACAGGTTTCCTACCGGGAGGAAATTCTCCGGGCGGCGGAAACACTGGTGGAAAAGACATCCCGGGAACTCGGGCTTTCAGTCCTTTTCTGCGAAAGAGCCGGTCTGGAACGTTATGTGCTTCTCCACCGCTGTCATTGCAGAAAGCTGAAGATCGTTCTTCAGAACCTGAGCTTTCACGATCTTTTCAGCACGGCGACAGGGCTGGTCCTTTCCGCATTCGCCCCCTCTCCCGCGCAAAGGGATCTCCTGCGCGAATACCGGGAAAGCCCCTTTCTGCCCGCAGGACAGGAAATGCGGGACTTTCTCGACATCATCCGCAATGCGGGAAGCTTTTCAGCACCCTACCCCCATGCCGGACAGGGAATCATGGCCTTCCCTGTTTTCCGGGATGGAAAATTCGCGGGCGCGCTCGGCGCCTCCGTGGAAATCGAATATTACGAAGATCCGCAGTTCCGGGAAAAAATGACGGAACGAGTCGCGGGAACGGCACGGGATCTGACTCAGGCCGTATCGCGCATCAATATCACCGGATGAAAGGAAGAGGATGGAATCACTCAAAAACAAAGTGGCGCTCGTGACCGGAGGTTCACAGGGAATCGGGCGGGAAATCGCGGAGGCTCTGGCAAGGGAAGAATGCAGAGTCGCCGTTGTCTGCGCAAATCATCTGGGAAAGGCGGAAGAGGTGGCGGAGAGAATCCGGAAACAGGGGGGGATTGCGTTTGCCGAACGCTGCGACGTGTCGGAGGAGGAAGAGGTCAGAGATCTGTTCCGGAAACTGAAGGAGAAAGAGGGCGGTGTGGACATCCTCGTCAACAACGCGCGTCTGGATCCCTGGAAACGGAAAACAGAAATGGGCGAAGGGGAATGGTTCGACCGTGTTCTGGGAGTCAATCTGAAAGGGGCGTTCCTCTGTTCGCGGGAACTCTTTGAACAGGCGAAGGAGAAGAAGTGGGGGAGGATCGTCAACATCTCCTCAGTCCGCGCCTTCCGGCCCGCGGAGCCGGACATGATCGCATACGGGATCTCCAAAGCGGGAATGCATGTGCTGACACGGACCTGGGCACAGAACGGAGCGCCTTACGGGATCACGGCAAACACGGTGGCGCCCGGGATGGTCGTCACGGAAAACATCCATCTCCGCCTGACCCCGGAAAAATACCGGGAGGAATCCTCCGCCATCCCGCTCGGACGCGGCGCAAGCTGTGAAGAAATCGCCGACGCCGTGCTCTTCGTCCTCAAAAACGGATACGTCACAGGAGAAACCATCAATATCAACGGAGGAATGTATTATGCGCCCTGACGAGGATACAGAACGGAACATACAGAAGCGGACAGCTCCCTCATGCGGAGGAAGAAGCCGAAACGGAGGACTGGAACTGGCGGGGAAAACGGCGCTGGTTACGGGTGCGTCGCGGGGATTGGGCAGGGGAATTGCCTCGGTCCTCGCGGAAAAGGGGGCGAACGTCGCCATCAACTGGAAGAGCGACAACGGCGCGGCGGAATCCCTGGCGCAAGAGCTCCGCGCCGCGGGGACGGAAGTGCTCCTGGTGAAAGGAGACGTGACCCGGAAAGCGGAAGTCGAACGCATCTTCGGGGAAATCCGCAGCCGTTTCGGAAAACTCGACATTCTCGTCAACAACGCCGGCACCACCAGGGCGCAGGATATCTTTGAAACCGCTGAAGACGACTGGGATTTCATTCTGAAGACCAATCTGAAAAGCGTCTTTCTCTGCTCCAAGGCCGCCATGGAAATCATGAAGAGCCAGGGATCCGGAGGGCGGATCATCAGCATCAGCAGCATCGTCGCCCACCGCGGCGCGCTCTTCGGACATATTCATTATGCGGCGACGAAAGGGGGCATTCTTTCCTTCACGCGCACCCTTGCCAGAACCGCAGCTCCTTACGGGATCACGGTCAATGCCATCGCGCCGGGGATCATCGAAACGGAACTGCTCTTCCAGACGCACGGGGCGGAGGAAGTGGAACGCCTGGCGAAGGGGGGTTCCGCTCGGACTCGGGAAAGTCCGGGACGTCGGACTCGCCGCCGCCTTCCTTGCGGGCGAAGGCGGCCGCTACATCACAGGGGCCTGCCTTGACGTCAACGGCGGCATGTATTTCCACTGAAAAAAAGATGTCTCAGAATCAAAAAAAACGGAAGGCAATCCGATCCATCATGTACACTTTACAGAACCATGAGCTTGAATTCACACTCGATTCCAGAGGGCGCCTGATCCATTTCCGGAACAAAGTCAGCGGCCGCGACTATGCCGGCGGATACGGACTCTGGCGCATCATTTATCAGGACGGCCCCTCTCTGGAGGAGGAACTCCTTGCCGATGAAGACGGAATCACGTTCTCCGCAGATGACTCCATTCCGGGGAAACTCCTTCTGGACTACCACTGGAAACAAGGGTTCCGCGTCCGTATCGAAGCGGTCCTGAAGGAGGAAAAGGAAACAAACGGGGAAGGAAACGGGACGACTCTTCAGTTCACAGCGGATCTGGAAAACGCCTCGTGCGATCTTGTCCTGCGCGAATTTCAGTTTCCGATGCTGAAAAATCTTTCGCTGGCGGAGAAGAACCGCCTGATCTGGTCGTCGGCGGGGGGAGAGGCTCATGAAAACTTCTCCTCGTTTCTGGAACTCGGACGCACAAAATACATGGCTCAGGACAATCTTGCGCTGCAGCTGGGGCTGCTCTATCCGGGCTGTTCCGCGGCGATGAATTTCTATCTGCTGGATGAATACAAATGCGGTCTCTACGTCGGCAGTCACGATTCCTCTTTCCAGCAGACGTACCATCTCTTCCGCAAACGCGGAGAGGAAATGGACGCCGGACTGGTGAAATATCCCTTTCTGAAACCGGATTCCCGATGCCGGATCTCCGGGTACGTGCTTGCGCTCTACAACGGCACGTGGCACAGGGGGGCGGACATTTACAGGGACTGGCTGAAAAGCTGGTATGTCCGGCCGGAAATTCCGCAGTCGGTCCGGGAACTCCGCGGCTGGCAGCGGATCATTCTGCGCCATCAGTACGGCAGGATTCTCTACCGCTACGACCAGCTCCCGGAACTTCTGGAGGCGGGACTCGGCGCTGGAATCGACACGCTCTTTCTCTTCGGCTGGCACAGTGCCGGACACGACTCCATGTATCCGGAATACGTCTGCGATGAAACACAGGGCGGCTTCGAGGCGCTGAAAGCCCAGATCTCCGAATTCCGCCGCCGCGGCGGAAAACTCATCCTCTACTTCAACGGCCAGCTCATCGACATGGCGACGGAGTTCTACCACAACATCGGTCACAGGATCAGTCTGAAGCGCATGAACGGCCAAGAACATCAGGAAGTCTATCCGTTCGGAGGGAACGGGACGGCCCTGAGACTGTTCGGGAACAAGAACTTCACGGTTGCCTGCCCCGCCTGCCGGGAATGGCACGAAGTGCTGAAAAAACTTGCGGACCTGGCAATCGCCCTGGAAGCGGACGGAGTGTTTTTCGATCAGCTCGGTTATGCACCATCGGTTCCATGCAGCGATCCCACGCACGGGCATGAAGTGCCGTTTACGGGAATGATCCGGGCAAAAAGGGATATGCTCCGGGAACTCAGGGACTACGTCAAGAGCCGGCGTCCGGAAATGAGTTTCGGGATCGAAATCATTTCGGATGTGACGGCGCAATATGCGGATTATGTGCATGGACTCGTGGGGCCATCGAAGCCGTTCATGCCGGACGTGGCGCGATACGTCATCCCGGGGCTTGTCACGACGGACAGGGAAATCCGGGACGACACCGACATCCGCAGAAGAGTCAATCTCGCCGTCCTCAACGGCCTCCGTTCGGATGTCGAAATCTACCGCTGCCGCGCTAGTATCGACGCCGCCCCGAATTACAAGGCCTATCTGGCCGAAATCAACCGACTCCGTTCAAAATACACCTCTCTGATTCTGAACGGCGAATTCCGCGACACGCTCGGAGCGGAAAGCTCCTCCTCCTCATCATCCTCCTCCTCCTCCGAGATCCTCCACCGTGTTTTTGAAACGGAAAACCGCATCGGAGTCGTCCTGACTCCGGAAGACGCCTCCCTTTCCTCCGAAGCTGCGGAAACCACGCTCCGCGTTCCGGGTGCAAAACGTCTTCTGAGCCACGACGGAACGGGTGAATACGAAGTCTCCCCCGGAAAAGAAGACGGAACCCTGCAAATCAGAATGAAAAAAGAATCCCTCTTGATTCTGGAGTTTGAAAAATGAAAATCAAAGCTCTCAAAACCTTTCTCTGCCACTGCTACCGGACGAACTGGGTCTTCGTGAAAGTGGAAACCGACACGGACGGACTGCACGGCTGGGGAGAAGCCACACTCGAATACAAGGAACAGACCGTCGAAGCGGCAATACACGATCTGGAGTACTATCTGATCGGCTCGGATCCGGGAAACATCGAACTCTTCCGGAGAGACTGCTACCGCGATGCGTACTGGCGGGGCGGCCCCGTCCTGATGAGCGCTCTCGCCGGAATCGAAATGGCGCTGTGGGACATCAAGGGCAAGGCGCTCGGAGTCCCCGTCTTTGAACTTCTCGGCGGCAGAGTCCGCGATTCGATTCCCTGCTATGTCAACGGCTGGTTCGCGCCTGCGAAAACGCCGGAGGAATTTGCGGAAAAGGCCGTCGCTGCCCGGGAAGCCGGATTCCGGGGAGTCAAGTGGGATCCCTTCGGGAAAGCGTGGCTGGAACTGGAGAAGGACGAACTGGAGCGTGCCATCCGCTGCGTCAGGGCGGTCTCCCGATCCGCGGGGAGCGACATGGAGCTCCTGATCGAAGGGCACGGGAGATTCAACATCCCGACCGCATTGCGCATCGCCCGGCATCTGGAGGAATTCGACATCTACTGGTTTGAAGAACCCGTCCCCCCCGACAGTCCCGAAGCGCTTGCGGAAGTCAAACGCCGCAGCCGCGTCCCGATCGCCGCCGGCGAACGTCTCTACAACCGCTACGAATATCGGACGTTCTTTGAGCATGAATGCGCCGACTTCGTTCAGCCGGACGTCTCCCATGCCGGCGGAATTCTGGAAATGCGCCTGATCGCCTCCATGGCGGAATCGCGTCACATCCCCTTCTGCCCGCACAATCCTTCCGGCCCGGTTGCGAATGCGGCGACCCTTCAGCTTGCGGCATGCACTCCGAACTTCGCAAGACTCGAAACCATGTTCACGGACGTCCCCTACCGTGCGGACATCTCCGATGAAGATCTCGTCATCCGCAACGGCGAAATGCTCATCGGAAAGCGCCCCGGACTCGGCATCGAACTGCGCGAGGAGGAATTGAAAAAACATCCCTACGTCCGCACGAATCTCCGCCATTACAACAACACGCTCACCGACATCCGGCCCGCGGGATCGCAAAAATACTACCGGCTCGAACCCGCCGCTTCCTCCTCCGTCTGAAGGGGGAAACAACAGGGATTTGCCGCAAGGACCGGATATCGGTAAAAAGAAAGAAAAAAAAGGATGCAGAAGAGGCCATGAAACCTTTGAAAAAGACTGGAAGCGTCGCCCCCATTCATTCCTCTCAGATCGAACACTCGCGGATCGGACTCGGATTCGAGAAACTGGACCGGAATGTCTTCGATCCGGAAAAAGCCTATGACAAAGTCGCCGAACTCGGCGTCAAATGGATCCGGATTCAGTCCGGCTGGGCGCGCACGGAGACCGTTCCGGGGCGTTTCGACTTCGCATGGGTGGATTCGATTGTGGACAATCTTCTCAGACGCGGACTTCAGCCCTGGGTCTGCCTCTGTTACGGAAACGGGCTTTACGATGCGGAGGCGGCCAAAGTGTTCGGGGCGGTCGGCTGCCCTCCCGTCAAAACGGAGGAGCAGAAGAAAGCCTGGGCGCGCTACGTCTCCGCCTTCGCCGGACATTTCAAAGGACGCATCCGCTACTACGAAGTCTGGAACGAACCCGACGGCATCTGGTGCTGGAAACACGGCGTCTCAGGAAAAGAGTACGGAGAACTGCTCGCTCTGACCGCGGAAACGCTCAAGGCGGCGGATCCGGATGCGAAAGTCATCGGCGGAGTCCTCTGCGGTTCCGGAATGCAGTGGCTGAGCGACGTCTTCTCCTCCGGAAACACAGCCGGGCTCATCGACGCCTTTTCCTATCACGCCTACTCCACGGATGAAAAGGCCGGATTCGACCGGGTACGTTATCTGCGCGCCTTCTGCAAACGTCTGAATCCGGCTCTGGAAATCATTCAGGGGGAAACCGGCGCACAGTCCCGCGACGACGGCGCAGGCGCTCTCCGCGGCGGCGCATGGACTCCCCGGAAACAGGCCGCGTTCCTCGCCCGCCACATGCTCGCAGATCTGCTTGACGACGTGAAATTCGCCTCCTATTTTTCCTGCATGGACATGATCGAAGCCCTCAACGGAACCGTCGGAAACAAAGCCTCCTATCTCGACTACGGCTACTTCGGTGTCCTCGCCGCCGATTTCGACGAAAACGGATTCGCCACCGGCGACTATTCCCCCAAACCCTCCTACCGCACCCTCCAGACCATCGCAACGGTTTTCAGAGGCGATTTCAAGGTGGAACCCCTCCCCTACCGCTTCTTTTCCGACGATTCCTGGTCGCCGCGCATCCTTCGCAAAGACGACTCCCCTGAAAGCATTCTCCACGGCTCCTTCACCAGAGAAAACGGTTCCTGCGCCATCGTCTACTGGCATCCTTCCGAAATCCTCTCCGAAACCTATGAATCGACCGTCTCCATCGAGTTCGCTTTCCTCCCGACGGAGAAAATCCGATTCGTGGACCTCGTTTCCGGAGACGTGTATGAACTCCCGGAAAACATGGCGCCGGAAAAAGACAAATCTCCCGCCCCCTGTGTCCGACTGACACATATCCCGGTCAGGGACACTCCCATTCTCCTGACTTTCGGCAATTTCTTCTGATGAGAAACGGCCGGGACGGGCGGTAGGTAACATCCTCCCCCCCCCAGATCCCCCCTCCCCTCCTCCCCCCTCCCCGGAGACTGAAAATCTCCGGGAGAAATTTCCGGGGGAGCGGGGGAAAAGTTCTCTTTCCTTTCCCCCCCTTCCCTTTCCCCACACCTCTTTCCTTCCGCCGGAAGAGGAAAAAACAAAAGGCGGACAGAGACGGGCTCATACGACGGATCGTCTCCCGCTCACCCCAAAACAGAATAAGCCCATTCCAACGATTATAATTCACATGAAAAGAAGGCCCGTTCCGGCAGAATGCGGAAACGGGCCTTCTTTCTTAACAACAACAAAACATTCTTCCGTGTTTCCCTCCGTTCACGATAGGAAGACATTCCATCGGCTCCGCAGAGGCCTGGAAAAACGGAACGGAAACAAAAAAAAGAGCTGAAGATACTGCTGCCTAAAGGGGGGGGGAGGCAAATTGCAATATCTTCAGCTTGTTTTACACTATCATAATATAGCTAAATTTCAACCCCGTTTCCTAAAAAAAAACGGGAAAAAATATTTTTTCAGTTCAAAGTTTGGCGACAGCGTCCTGAATGGCCTTGCCGATTTCCTCTTCGGAAGCATCCGTGAGATGGACGTCTCCGACCAGGATTTCCCCGGGTTTGCGGTCCTTCATGGAGGAGGGACAGTACGAGGCTTCAAAATTCACCTTGTCCATCAGCCCGAGTTTATCGACCAGCTCCATGACGGCGGTGAGCGCTTTTTCGCTCTGATGCGCGCTGTCCTCAGCGGGCGTCACGCAGACGGCGACGGAAATGCACTTTGGTGCCGTTCCCTTCCGGATCATCGATCTAGAGTCAAACACCCCGTCTCTGTTCGCATACACGGTGTGAAGAAGCGTATGCGCCTTGTGGGAATTGGGTTTGCCTTCCAGGAACTGATCGTAGCACTGAAGGATCTCGGGGTTGTCCTGAGACTTCTGGAACTGCATGTGCTTGTCGGTCTGATACAGGCTTTCCATGCGGCTGATGCGCTTTTTCATGCTGTTCTGGATCGGCTGTCCTCCGCCGCAGACACAGCCGCCGGGACAGGCCATCACTTCAATGAACTGATAAGGCGATTTCCCGGCCACGGCTTCTTCCGCAATCTTCTTCGCTTCGGCGAGCGTATGGACAACGGCAACCTTCGCTTCGATGTCCCCGAGTTTGACATCGGTCGTCTTCAGCTTCGCGACGCCGCGGACATCCTTGAATTCCAGCGGATGCATGACTTTCCCGTTGGTCTTTTCATACGCATAGCGCAGAGCGGCTTCCATTACACCGCCGGTTGTCCCGAAAATGACGCCGGCTCCGGTCCCGAATCCGAACGGCATGTCGAATGCCTCGGAATCCAGATCGTTGAAACGGACGCCGTAGAAGTTGATCATGCGTCCGATTTCAAGAGTCGTGAGCACATAATCGACGTCGGGGTTGCCGTTGACCTTGAACTTGTCGAGCTGAGCTTCGAACTTCTTCGCGGTGCAGGGCATGATGGATACCACCACAATGTCCTCCCGCTTCACATTCAGCATCTTCGGCATGGCTTCCTTGATCACGCTCCCGAACATCTGCTGAGGCGAACGGCAGCTGGAAAGGTTCGGCAGAAGATCGGGGAAGTTCATCTCCGCGTATTTGACCCAGCCAGGACAGCAGCTTGTGAACATCGGGAACGGACCACCGGCCTGCACGCGGCGGAGAAGTTCCTCCGCCTCTTCGACAATCGTCATGTCCGCGGCGAAGGTGGTGTCGAACACATAATCGAATCCCATCATGCGGAGTGCCGAAACCAGTTTTCCAGCCACATTCTCGCCCGGCTTCATGTTGAAATATTCGCCCAGAGCAACACGCACGGCGGGAGCCACCTGAGCCACCACGATCTTCGTGGGATCGTGAATCGCGCTCCAGATCGGTTCACGATCCTGTTTGGGCGTGATCGCTCCCGTCGGGCAGACCGCGGCGCACTGTCCGCAGTTCACGCATTCGACTTCCCCGAGCATCCGGCTGAAGGAAGGCGTCACACGAGCCTTCGCTCCGCGGTAGGCAAAGTCGATCGCTCCGATGCCCTGGACTTCCTTGCACATGCGGACGCAGTCGCCGCAGAGAACGCATTTGTTCGGATCACGGGTCAGGGAAGGTGAAGAGTTGTCGATATCGACAAAGTCGGTCGTCTGCTTGTAGCGGATTTCATCCACCCCCAGACGGCGCGCCAGATTCTGAAGCGTGCAGAACGATCCTCTCACACAGGTCGGGCACTCCCTCTTGTGATTGGCAAGAAGCAGTTCCACATTGACTTTCCGGATCGCGCGGATCTGTTTGGAATCCGTATGCACCACCATGCCCGGTTCCGGCTTCGTCGAGCAGGAGGCCACGATGCCGCGGCCCTCAATCTCCACCAGACAGAGCCGGCAGGCCCCGTACACGCTCAGTTTGGAGTGATAGCAGAACGTGGGAATGTCGATCCCGATTTTCCGGATGGTTTCCAGAAGATTGCGTTCATCTCCGATTTCAACGGTCTTCCCGTTGATCGTAAGGGTCTTTTTTTCCATATCAGTGTCCATTTTCAAAACTCTCCTCTTCTCAGACGCCGACAATCGCGCCGAATTTGCACGCCGCCTTGCAGGCGCCGCAGCGGATGCATTTGTCCGGATCCAGCTTATGCGGTTTCTTCAGTTCTCCCGTGATCGCGCCCACAGGGCACTTCTTCGCGCAGACGGTGCAGCCCTTGCATTTCTCCTTCAGAATTTCAGGCTTGACCAGTGCCTTGCACTGACCCGCAGGACAGGTCTTGTTCACCACATGCGCCACATATTCATCACGGAAATGGCGCAGCGTGGAAAGCACGGGATTCGGCGCCGTCTTCCCCAGTCCGCAGAGGGAGGCAATCTGAACAGCGCGGGCTGTCTCTTCCAGAAGATCGAGTGTTTCCAATGTCCCTCTGCCCTTGGTGATATCGTCCAGCAGCGCCAGCATCTGTTTGGTGCCTTCGCGGCAGGGAACGCACTTCCCGCAGGATTCGCTCTGGGTGAAGTGCATGAAAAATTTGGCAACCGCAACCATGCAGGTCTCCTGGTTCATGACCACAAGTCCGCCGGAACCGACCATCGCGCCGACGCTCTTCAGAGAGTCAAAGTCCAGCGGAAGATCCAGCATGTCCTTTGTCAGACAGCCGCCCGAAGGCCCGCCGATCTGAACCGATTTGAAGTTTTCCTCAGAGGCTTTCCCGTTGGCTCCCGTGACGCCGCCGCCGATTTCGCAGACAATTTCACGCAGCGTCGTCCCGAACGGAACTTCGATCAATCCCGTATTCGCAACGTGCCCCGTCAGGGCGAAAGTCTTCGTGCCCGGGGAATTCGTCGGCCCCAGCTCGCGGAACTTCGCAGGGCCTTCGCGGAGAATGAACGGAACCGTCGCAAGAGTTTCCACATTGTTGATGACTGTCGGCTTCCCGAAGAGCCCTTTCTGTGCCGGGAACGGAGGTTTCGGCATCGGCATTCCGCGCTTCCCTTCGATGGAGGCCATCAGAGCGGTTTCCTCGCCGCAGACAAAGGCGCCGGCTCCTTCCATGACGGTCATGTGAAAACTCAGACCCGTTCCGAAAATATTGTCTCCGAGGATTCCGTTCGCCTCCGCGTCCGCCACCGCCTTGCGCATGCGTTTCACGGCAAGGGGGTATTCGGCCCGGACATAGACATAGCCTTCATTCGCCTCGACTGCGCGTGCAGCAATCATCATGCCTTCGATCACCGCATGGGGATTGCCTTCCATGACGGAACGGTCCATGAACGCGCCGGGGTCGCCTTCATCCCCGTTGCAGATGATGTATTTCTTGTCATTTTTGGAGGCGAGTGTCAGGCGCCATTTCCTGCCCGTGGGGAAGCCGCCGCCTCCGCGTCCGCGCAATCCCGAATCCTCCACAAGTTTGCAGACTTCTTCCGGAGTCATCTCCAGATAAGCCTTCTTCGCTCCCTCATAGCCGCGGCGGGTGATGTATTCCCCGATCGAATCGGGTTCAATCGTGCAGTTCGCAAGAACAATGCGGTGCTGGCGCTTATAGAACGGAATCTCGTGCTCGGAGGCATAGCGGGCACCGTCGCTGGGATTGGTGTAGACAAGGCGTTCGATCACACGCCCCCCGAGAATCGTCTCGCTGACGATTTCGGGAACATCGGAAACTTTGACCTTGGTATACATGATTCCGTCCGGCTCGATCCGGAGAAGCGGTCCCATCTGGCAGAACCCCTGGCAGCCGCTTTTGGAAACGTAGTTCGTGCCGTCCTTCACAAGGGTTTCGTCCTCGTGCTCAATATCGATATCCACAGGAAGACCGGCTTTTTCCAGTTCGGCAGCGAGGGCGTCGCGCACCAGAAGAGAACCGTTGGCCACACAGCCGGTCCCGCCGCAGATGATGATGCGGCGCTTGACTTTTGAAAGCTTCTTCTGATAATTCTCCGCACAGGCGGCAAGATCAATTGTGGAAACAGACATCATTTCACCTCTTTCTTCTCATGAGCCAGGACGGCATCAATGATTCCGGGCACATCCGAAGCCTTCACCTGCCCGTGAACTTCTTCTCCGACGATCATCACGGGCGCAAGACCACACGCTCCAAGACAGCTGACCGTCTCCACCGTGAACAGCATGTCTTCCGTGCTGTTTTTGCCTTCCTTGATCCCGAGCTTTTCCCGGACCGCATCCAGAATCAGCATGGAGCCCTTCACGTGACAGGCCGTCCCGTCACAGAGCTTCACAATGTATTTCCCTTTGGGCTTCAGGGCGAAATGGGCGTAGAACGTGGCCACTCCGTAGACCCTCGCGGCGGGAAGACCGACGGACTTCGCTATGTAGCTGAGCAGATCCTGGGACAGCCATTTATACTTTTCCTGCACCTGCTGAAGAATCGGGACAAGGCGTGCTTTATCGTAATGATTCGCCTTGAGCACTTCCTCGGCATCCTCCATCCATGCGGCCACTTCCGCGGCCTTCTCCGTCATATCCATAGTTTCCTCCTTGATATGGATGATATTCCGACGTCTGTTGTCTATTGCATTTTCATCTTGTCATTTTCATTGTCATTTTCTGCATTCTCTCTCCATTCCGCCGGGATTCTCCGTTTTTCTGCGGCGGAGGCGCTTAGCTCAAAAACGCAATGCGCCACCTTGACCTGACCGTCCATTCGGGAGAAAAAACATTTCCCAAAGTTTCCGTCCTGTTTCCGCCGCAGAAAAAAAGCGGAAAAACAACGAGTCCAAGCTCTTTGCAGCTCCGAGGGGGAAAAACAGAAAACAGATTCCAGCGTGATTTATTTCACATTATAATATGATACTCTCCACCCGAAAATTCAAGTCTTCTCTCAAAAAAAACAAATGAGGAGGCCGCAATCGCTACTTTTTTCACAGCTGACGCAGAAAACGGGGGAAGTCCCCCTCTGTTCCAGGTCCCCCGAAAAGGAGTTTTCAGAGTCATCTCTTTCAGGAGACCACATGAAGAAAATTCCTTTTTTTTCTTTGCAGACACTGGATTGACACGTTTCAGAGGGTATTGTATACTTTACACACCCTGCATACACGATACAAGAAACAGATGTGAAAAGTGAAATCAAAAACAGGCAGGCAGAAAAACTGATCAAAGACAAATCTCTGACTCAGAGATGATGACAGAGATGATGAGAAGATCGGAACCAGAACCCCATGGGGACAACGCATGAAGCGCCCCCCTGACAATCAATGGAGATGTCGCAAAATGAATATGGATTCTTTTCAGACGGTATCACTGCAAACAGAATTCTGCGTGGTGGGCGGAGGAATCGCCGGGGTTTGCGCGGCAGTTGCGGCGGCCCGCAGAGGAGTGAAAACAGTTATCATCCAGGATCGTCCGATGCTCGGAGGGAACGCCTCCTCGGAAATCCGGATGTGGATCAGCGGAGCGCAGATCCGCAATCCGGAAATGAAGGAAAGCGGTCTTGTGGAGGAAATCCAGCTGGAAAATCTCCGCTGGAATCCTCTTCTCAGCTATAACATCTGGGATCATGTACTGATTGATTTTGTCAAAAGGGAATCGAATATCACGCTTCTGCTGAACTGTACCTGCGACGGACTCGAGATGGATGGAAACCGGATCCGCAGCGTCACGGCATGGCAGCTCACGACGCAGAAGAAGTATACGGTCGAAGCCGATTATTTCGCGGACTGCTCCGGCGATTCCGTACTGCGCATTTCAGGAGCCGAATTCCGTGTCGGACGCGAAGCGAGAAGTGAATTCAATGAGAGTCATGCTCCCGAAGTCGCCGACCGCAAAACCATGGGCAGCTCCATCCTGATCCAGACCAAATACACCGACAATCACAAACCCTTCACCACCCCTCCCTGGGCCCATGTCTTCAAGGAGAAAGGCTTCCACCGCTCGCTCGACCCGTATGACAATTTCTGGTGGATCGAAACCGGCGGGGAACAGGACACCATCGCCGATGCGGAGGAAATCCGCGATGATCTGCTGAAAATCGTCTACGGTGTCTGGGATCTGGTGAAGAACGGATCCAAAGGGATCGGGAAGAATTTCGACATCGAATGGATCGGGATTCTCCCCGGAAAACGGGAAAGCATCCGTTATGTGGGAGATGTCATTCTGAATCAGAACGATGTGGAACGCCAGGGCCGTTTTGAAGACGTTGTCGGATACGGCGGATGGTCCATGGACGATCACAATCCTGCGGCCTTCTATTATGAAGGCGCGCCGACCATTTTCCATCCCGCGCCCTCCCCCTACGGCATTCCCTTCCGCTGTCTCTATTCCAAAAACATTGAAAATTTGTACTTCGCGGGCCGCAATATTTCGGCAACGCACATGGCCATGAGTTCGACGCGTGTGATGGGAACCTGCGCGGTTCTGGGACAGGCTGTCGGGACAGCCGTCGCCATCGGCGTCCGGGACGGACTCAAACCGCGCGAGATCTACGAAAAACGCATCTCCGAACTCCAGGCCAATCTCATGGATGATGATGCATTCCTGCCCTTCCGCAAGCGTGAAATCCCGGAAATCTCCCGCAATGCAAAACTTTCCGCCGATTCGGAAGACGATGTGGAAATTCTCCGTTCCGGACTGGAACGTCAGCTCAACGGGGAATCCAACTGCTTCACCTGCGATTTCGGCACCAGCATCGAATACTCCTTCGACACTCCTGTGACGGTCTCTTCCGCCCGGATCGTCTTTGACAGCGACCTTGTCAACAACCTCAAGCAGATGCGCTGCCATTACCCGAAAAACCAGCCGGATGCGGAACTGCCGGAAACGCTGGTCAAGGAATTCGCCCTCGAAATTCTTCCCGCTGAATCCGATGAATGGGAGGAAGTCTCTTATTGCGAAGACAATTACAAGCGTCTGGTAAAAATTCCTGTGAACAGGAAAGTTTCCGCCGTCCGTCTGATTCCCGAGGCGTCCTGGGGCGGAAACAAGGCGAGGATCTTTGCTTTCGATGTCTGCTGAAAAGAGGATTCGCCATTCCATGTCGAGCTCTTGTCCAGAAGACGATCTGATTGCCGCTCTGCGTCTGCACGGGACGCTGGGCGGTTTTTTCCGGAATCGGCGCGAACTCTTCCGTTCCGTCGTGAAAACCCAGGCGTCAAAGCAGAGAAATGCCTCCAGCAGCGCCCTCTTCCTGCTGCGGAAGGATGCGCTGCCTGAAATCTGGTATCAGCTGCGGACGGACGAACTGCTTGTACATCATGCAGGAGCCTCCCTGACTGTCCGAATGATACATCCGGACGGAGCCTGTGAGGAACAGGCGGTCGGACCGGACATCCTCAGCGGAGAACTCCCGCAGTGTTTCGTCCCCGCCTGGACGTGGCGAAGACTCCTCCTGCCGGAGGACGGGAAATCATCGGAATATTCCTGGGGGCTGTACGGATCTTTCGTTTCGCCCGGATTCGATCCGGCGGATTATTCGGAAACGGCGGAAGCGGAGCTGGGAAAACGCGTCCGCCCCCAGGGAACAACAGAGGATTTCATCAGCTTGCCGGAGGAATGGAAGATCACTCCATTTTTTCAATGACAATGTCATCGAACTGCTGCATGAAACGCAGCAGATGGTTTTCATCGCGGCTTTCCCGTTCCCGGATGTACATTTTCACGCGGAGCATCTCTTCTCCTCCGGAAGTGACGTCTCCGCCGACGGAAAAGCTGATGATATGGTAATCGTTTGCATTGAGTTCATTGGTAATCCGGATCAGGTTGTCGCGGTTTTTCGTGAGGAAGACGATGAAAGTGCATTTTGTCTTGAAGTTCCGGAGGAAGAAGCGGAGCACTTCAAGCCCGATCAGTGTCAGGAGCGTCGCCGCGATCCCGAGTGTGTAGAGACCGCCTCCGACGGCAAGACCGATTCCCGCAACCACCCAGAGTCCCGCGGCAGTCGTCAAACCGCGGACGAACTGTTTCTGCATCATGATCGTCCCCGCGCCGATAAAACCGATTCCGCTCACCACCTGGGCGGCCACACGGCTCGGATCCAGGCCCACCCCCTGCACTTTCAGGATATCTTCAAAGCCCCACTGTGACACCATCATGATCAGAGCACTGCCAAGGGAAACCAGAAAATGAGTCCTTGTCCCCGCCTCCTTCGCCCGGTATTCGCGATCTAATCCGACCAGCGCTCCGAGAATGCCGGCAATCACAAGCCTGAATATGAATTCTCCTGTCATCATGGTGAATATCCTCTTCCCTGCGTGTTTTTTCATTCCGCTTTTTGCTGGAACCGGGTATTATAGCATTGTGCTTTTCTTTTTCAAGCATTCTCTGTTTTTCTAAGAAAACGCTGTGAAAACTGCGGGCGGGAAAAAGGAAGCGGACAAGATCACAAGAATTTTCTTTTTTTCCTTCCCCGCCTCTGCTTTCCCCACTCCCCGCTCCGCCGGGGAAAAACGCCGCAGAAAAAAATGGGAGTCGGGATAAATACTGGAAAACAAAAGGAAAAATTTTCCTCGGCGATTGCCTGAACTACGGAAAAGAGCTATCTTAACTCCGTTATTTCAGGGCGGAAGGAAAGGAATCCCCCTTTCTTTTCTCTTTGCCCATGCCATTTCATATATCTTTTATCTTTCCCGGGGAAACAAAATATTGAACAGCAGGAGACACGCCCCATGCCGATCAAAGCAGCCAAAGCGGAACGGATCCGGAAAATGCAGACGGAAATATTGAAGGAATATGCGGATCTTGCCCTCAAGCCCCCCGTCATCCGCTCTCCGGTACCGAAACGCTACTGGCCGGAAATGGACCGCTACACCATGAGCTGCGGCTTCACACGGACTCCGGGAGGACGAATCTGGCTTGCCTGGTTCGGAATCGAAGACGGAGCCGGAGCAGTCCTCCTGATGAAGCATAGCGATGACGAGGGCGAAAGCTGGAGCGATCCGGAATTCCTGATAGATCCCGGCTTCACACCTTCCGGGATTCACATTTCAGCTCTGGTGGGAAATGTCTGGACGGAGCCTTCCGGACGGCTCCGGGTCTTTTTCACGCAGAGCATCGGATATTTTGACGGGCGGGCAGGCTGCTGGAGCGCGGTCTGTGAAAATCCCGATGCGGAGAAGCCCGTCTGGAGCTGTCCCTCCCGGATCTGGCACGGGGCGGGACTGAACAAGCCGACAATTCTTTCAAACGGCGAATGGCTTCTGCCGCTTTCTCTCTGGCCGCGCCGCCTGATCTGCGCTCTCCCGGGGAAATTCCCTTCGGGTCTGGTGGAGGATTGCCTCTATGCCGAACTGGATGAGTTCCGGGGAGCCAATGTGCTGAGCTCCGCCGACGGCGGAAAATCCTGGGAACTCCGGGGACGCCAGAAAGCCACGGACGCCCTCTTCGACGAAAACATGATCCTCGAAAAAAAGGATGGATCCCTGAAAATGTATGCGCGCGATTCTTTCGGGATTGTCAGCTGCGTCTCCGCCGACGGCGGAAAATCCTGGTCTGTCTTCGAGCGTGAGTTTTATGCCGCGAGCGCCCGCTTCTTCCTCCGCGCCCTTCCCTCGGGAAACTGGCTGATGGTCCGTCTCGACTCCCCCGCGGAGCGCCGGGCCAACCTGACCGCATTCCTCTCCCGCGATGAAGGGAAAAGCTGGAAGGAATCCCTCGTCCTCGATCCCGGAGAAAACATCTCCTATCCCGACGGATTCCTTCATCCCGACGGCCGAATCTTCATCCAATACGACCATCTCCGCGAACACGGGGAAATCCTGATGGCCGTCTTCACCGAGGAAGACGTCGCCGCCGGAAAAAACGTTTCGGGGAAGATGCTTCTCCGGAAACCCATTCTGCAGAGCGCAGATCTCCTGCCGGATTCCTGAGGCGGATTTCTGCTGACTGGAGAAGCCTGACTGGAGAAGCCTGACTGGAGAAGATGGAAACCTGCTGCTGCCCGCCCCCCCGGGAAGAAAAAAAAGCTCCCCTGAAACAACACGCACAAAAAAACAAAAAAAGGATCTCCCGAAGTCCGATCACCGGGGGAGATCCTTTCTTTTTCGATCTTTTCCGGACAAGAGCGGAAAAGCGGAAAGAAAGCCGGAAGCGTTTCGTTTCCCTGCTTTCTTCCTCACGACAGATGGAAAATGAAGAGTTTCTTCAGGCTTTGAGTTTTCCGAGAATCAGAGAAGCCGCCTTTTTCCCGGACATGAGCATGCCGCCGAAAATCGGTCCCATGCGGTAGCCGCCCATGACATTGTTAGCACTCATGCCGCAGGCGAAGAGTCCGGGGAAATACTCGCGGGTGTTTTCGACCGTGGAAGCCTCCCCGCTGTCGACCCACATGGGTTTTTCTCCGAGGATCGCCCCGGTGGGGGTGTCAAGGCGGATCTGAGCCTTGTCCACGGCCAGGTGCATGATTTCGCTCGGGTGCCCGGTCCCGTCCAGGACGCATTCGGCAATGACGGTCAGGGGATCCACGTGCATGCCGAGCCGTTCGACGGGAGTCCAGTTGATCACCAGCCCGTTGACTTTTCCATCCTTGAACACAAGGTCCTCCACGCTCACGGCGTTGAAGATTTTCGCTCCCGCCCTGAGCGCTCCGAAAATCAGACCGCTTGCCATTTCGACGGAATCAAGCGTATGGTATCCCGCAGCCTCGGGAATGGGTTGATGGCGGATGCCGAAATCATCCAGGATCGCAAGAGCGTCGTCCTGAACAACGACTTCATTGAAGAGCATTCCTCCTCCCCAGGTGCCGCCTCCGGGAGCGAGTTTCCGTTCAAAAATCGCGGTTTTGATCCCTGCGTCCGCGAGATAGCGTGCCGCGACGAGGGCCGAGGGCCCGCCCCCCACAATGGCCACGTCAATTTGAAGATTTTCCAGAAGTTTCCCGCTGAATGCGCGGACGATTGCCGACGAAATCACATTTTCAACTGACATCTCTGCTGTTCTTTCTCAGTTTTGAATGCGGGAAAAAGAAGATCCGGTATCAAATCCCGTTCTTCATGATCCCGCGTTTAGCACTTTTCCCGTTATCCGTTTGTTCTGCGCTGTAAAGAGAAGTAATATAACGGGGAGGCCAGCTTTTTTCAAGGTTTTCCACAAGAGGAGAGGCGTATCTGCCGCGGGAGCATGAGGGAGCGTCCCCTCTTCCCGCGGAGGAGGGGTGCGGAACGGGAGAAGGAAAATGGAGGAAAAATACAAAGAGCGCACGTGCGAGCGTGCAGGATCTTCATCCTCCGTCAGTTGACGTAGAAAGAGGCTCCCGCCGCCTTGAAATCCTCAATGAACGAAGGATAAGTGACGCCGATCGACTCCGCATCATTCACGAGAGTCGTTCCTTCATCGGAAGCGGCGAGTCCTGCAATGGCCATGGCCATGGCGATGCGGTGGTCTCCATAGCTTTCCAGATGCGCCGAATGGAGAACGCCCCCCGTAATGGCCATTCCGTCTTCAAATTCTTCGACGGCGATACCCATTTTTTCGAGTTCACGGCACATGCAGTAGATGCGGTCGGTCTCCTTCATGCGGGCCTGGGCGACGTTCCGGAAGAGACTGATCCCCTCGGCCGCGGCTGCAGCCACGGCCAGAATAGGCAAAAGATCCGGCGTTGCATTCAGATCGAGCTCCACGGCATGGAGTTTCCGCGCGGGCTTCACGACTGCGGCATTCTCCAGAAGAGTGATTTCAGCGCCCATTTTTTCCAGATATTCCAGGATGGCCTTGTCCCCCTGAGTATCCGCGAAATCCAGGTTTTTGACGGTGAGTTCCTCCGCGCCTGCCAGCACACCCGCCACCAGCGGGAAGGCCGCGGAGGAGAAATCCCCCGGAATCCGCCGGGTGAACGCATGATAGGACTGTCCGCCGCGGATTTTGAAGCAACTCAGTCCGGGATCGTTTTCAAATTCGATGTTCTGACTTCTGAGCCAGTCGAGCGTCATTTCCACATAAGGCTTTTCATGGAGATCGGTCACGCGGATGACAGTGTCCTCGGGACAGAGCGGAGCTGTGATCAGAAGTGCGGAAAGATACTGGGAGGATTTCCCGGAAACCACAGTCTCCCCACCCCGGATCGGCCCGCAGATGGAAAGCGGACATTTGAAATTGCTCGATTCAGAACTGGCTCCCAGATTTTCAAGAGCTTTGAGAAGAGGCTCCATCTGACGAGTCCTGAGCGATTCATCTCCATCGAAAGCCACGGGAAAATCCGCCAGGGCGGCCAGAGCCGTGAAAAAGCGAAGAGAAGTGCCGGAATTCCCGAGAGATATCACGCCGGCAGGTTCCAGAAAATGTCCCCCGGTTCCGGAAATCTTCCAAATGGAATCGTCTCCACGCTTGACCCATGCACCGAGTGTGGAGGCGGCGGTAATGCCGGAAATGGTGTCCTCGGAAATCAGCGGAGCCTTGATGATCGAGGCCCCTTTCGCCACCGAGGCCAGCGCCACCGCTCGGAGTGTATGGGATTTGGATCCCGGAACGACCAGCGTTCCCGAAAGTTTCGATTGCGATACAGAGAGTTTCATATTGTCAGCACCTTTCGTGTTTTTCTAAGCCGTTTCCGGAGATTTTCTCTTTGCTTTCCTGGCGTCATCATCGTCCTCCTGACTGCCGTTCCCGCCGTCGGCGGAGGAAGAAGCGGGGGAGAAAGAAAAGGCCGTACCCAACAAAGAGGAGGCGGCGGAAGAGGCCGCGCAGTTCTCCCCGCGTCGACCGGGTTCCAGATGGACCACCGCATCGGAAATATTCAGAGGAGAATCCAGGAGGGCGCGTTTCACTCTGTGCGAAATGGCATGGCCCTCCTCCACGGTGATGGCAGGATCCACTTCCAGATGCAGGTCCGCCTGGAGGGTGGATCCCATCGCCCGCGCGCGGACGGCATGGAGGGAAAGAGCGCCGGGAACGGAAGCGGCAATTCCGCGGATCTTTTCCAGAGTCTCTCCGTCAACCGCATCCGAAAGCCCGGATAAGGCCCCGCGGACAATCGTCCAGGAGGAATGCAGAATGAAAACGGATACGATCAGCGCACCGATCCGGTCCACATAGTCCAGGGACGGAAAAAAAAACGAGACCGCAATCGCCGCCACCACCGGCACCGAACTGATCGCATCGCTCCGGTGATGCCAGGCATTCGCCTCCAGAGCGCTTGAGGAAATTCCCCGTGCTCTGGAAACCGTCCAGCGGTAAAGGATCTCCTTGGAGACCACGGAAATCAGCGCCACGCAGAATGCCGCCAGCCCCGGACGGGCGGCGTGTTTTTCCATCAGAGAGGAAAGAGCTTCCCAGATGATGGACACTCCCACACCTCCCAGTGCCAGCCCGATCGCTGCGGTGATCATCGTCTCAATCTTCGCATGCCCGTAGGGATGGGACTGGTCCGGCGGAGCACTCCAGTATTTGACGCCGACCACCACAGCCGCATCTGTCGCCAGATCCGACAGACTGTGAACCGCATCCGCCACAAGCGCCTGACTCGAACTGAGAATCCCCGCCGTAAACTTGAGCACGGAAAGCAACAGACTCCACGCCAGTCCCACAAAGGTGACGAGGCGAATGCTCCGCACGTTTTCCGCCGGAGAGGTCTGTATTTTTGTTTCCATGTTCATGTTCTTTTCATTCCTAAGGTCCTCAGGGGCCTGCCTCAAGTCAAGTTCGTTCTCTGAGCCGATTGATCCACCCGTTTTCCGTCACGGCGCCCGCCGCGCTCTCTGCGGAGCGGCGGAAGAGCTTTCGGGCGTCTCCAATCATCCAGGAATATGGATCTGTCTAGGTCCCAAGTACAGGCTTCTCTTCAAGACGAGTCCATTCTTGAATGGAAGACAAGCTGGAAACCGGTTCCCGAACTTTCTTCCGGGCATCCTCCCTTCCGGGGTGGGAACGTCATCTTATATAATGTATCTCCATCCCGGCGAAAATCATAGTCGGTAAAACAAAAAAACAGGGAAGATCCACCCGGGAAGGAGGAAAAGAAGGGGAAAGGAGTATTGGTGAATGCGGAGGTGACAGGGGGGGGTCAAGGAAGAAAGGGATGAAAGGATGGATTGCGGAATCCCGATGGGGGGTGGGAGCTCCGGCATACATCGGAATGTCTTTTTTTTCTGATTCTTTTTTCAATTTTTCTCTTCTCTGTTTTCTGCCGGCTCTTTCCAGACGGCCGCTCTTCGCCGGCGGATCCTTTTCCTGGCGGAAGACGCCCGGGAGCCCCCGACAAAAGGGGAACATGCCCGGATCTGCGGAAAAACAAAACACAAATATGCACGGATACGTACGGATGCGCAGAGAGGCGGACATGGAAATGGGGAAAAGCTGAGAAGAGAGCGCTTCAGCCCCTCCCCTTCCGCGCCCTCCCCCCGCCCATGATGCCGGCGAACGCTTTTCCATAAAAAATTTGCAGAACAGAAAAAAGGTGATATTGTAAATTTATTGCAGCACAGAGATGCGAAGTATCCGCTTCATATGGCCTTCCGCCCGCGACCTTCACTGAAAGGAAGAAGGGATCGGCGAAAAACGATATTGACGAAAGGGTGTTTCCATGAGTCCGGCAGAAAACCAGACGCCGCAACACGTTTCCGGGAGGAAACGATTCCTGCAGCTTTTCCTTGTTTTCAGCACAGCAGTGCTGTGTGCGGTCACTCCGCTCCGAGCGGGAGATGCGGGGAAGGATCAGCCACAGGTCCGTTTTGACGAAATCATCGAAAGAATTGCTTCGAAGTACACAGTGGACCCGCTTCTTGTGAAGGCCCTCATCTGGCGGGAAAGCCGCTTTCTTCCTCGCTCGAAAGGAGCGGCAGGAGAAATCGGGCTGATGCAGATCAAAATGGCCGTGGTCAAAGACTGGGCGAAAGCCAAGGGGAAGGAAATTCCGAACGAAGAGGAAGTATTCGATCCTTATCTGAATATTGAAATCGGCACGTGGCATCTCTCCCGGGCACTGAAGAACTGGGAAGGGAATCCGGACTGTTACGCACTGGCGCTCTGCGAATACAATGCGGGGCGCACCCGCTTGCTCCGCTGGATCGCACATTATGACGGATCCTGCCTTCATACGGTGAAATATTCGGCTTCGGCGAAATATGTGCGGGACATTACGGATAAATTCATTGAATATTCTCTGGACCACGCGCTTCTGGGCATGTTCGCCCTCCGCGATGAACCGCAGTTGTCCGGCGACGAAGGATGAAAAGGACTCATCCCTTCTCCCCCGCTCCTTGCAAAAGACTCCGGCGGATGCTATTGTACCATCCGCCGGGAGAAATCTTTTTCATTCAATTTCAAGGGAACGAAAATGCCAGTCGATTACCAGCTGTTTGAGATACCGAAACTCGGGGAACGCCGGATAGATTCCCCGCTTGCGGGGTCCACCCATATTCATTTTACCAATGAGGACGATGCCGTCCTTCTGCAGCGCCAGATCTCCGGAGTGAATCATGAACTGGAGCAGGACGGGAAAATCCACGCTTTTGAAAAAGCAGGGCCGAAGAAGAAAATTTTTCACGATCCTCGCTGGAGCAAAGCGGCGATTCTGACCGCGGGAGGACTCTGCCCCGGACTCAACAACGTCATCAAGGGCCTGACTCTGACACTGCGCCAGACCTACGGAGTTCCCCTGGTCTACGGAATCCCCTACGGATATGCGGGACTCAATCCCGCCAACGGATACCGTCCGATGATTCTCGATGAACAGAATGTGGACGACATTCATGAACAGGGGGGAACCATTCTGGGATCGTCACGCGGAGCCCAGGATCCCGGGACCATGCTCCAGACACTTGTCCGCATGGACATCAACATGCTCTTCTGCGTGGGTGGCGACGGCACGCTGCGTTCCGCTCACGCCATTTACGAGGAAGCCCGGAAGCTGGGGCTGAACATCAGCGTCGTCGGCATTCCGAAAACCATTGACAACGACATCTGCTTCATGGACAAGACCTTCGGATTCGAGACCGCGGTTTATGCGACGAATTCGGTCATTACGGTCGCACACAACGAGGCCCGCGGGGCCATCAACGGGATCGGACTCATCCATGTCATGGGTCGTGACAGCGGCTTCATCGCGGCGTATGCGAGTCTGGCAAACACTCACATCAATTTCTGTCTGGTTCCGGAGGAGAAGTTCACTCTGGAGGAAGGGGAGAATGCGCTTCTGCCCATTCTTTTCGACCGTCTCAACCGCCGGAAACACTCCGTCATCATCGTGGCGGAAGGCGCGGGCCAGGAACTTATCGGAGGAGAACGCCAGACCGACAAGTCCGGCAATCTCCTGAACAAAAACATCGGGCTCTTCCTGAAAGATAGAATACAGGAATACGCCAGGAATCACAATGTCGAGGTCAACATCAAATACTTTGATCCGACCTATTCCATCCGCGGCGTCCCTGCGAACGGAACGGACGCGGTCTTCTGCTATCTCCTTGCCCAGAACGCCGTGCACGCGGCAATGAACGGATGCACGGATGTCGTGATCGGCCACTGGAGCGACACATTCACGCATGTGCCGATTCCCCTTGCCGTCAGAGAACGAAAGAAAATCGATCCGGACGGCACCCTCTGGCGCAGCGTCCGGCTGAACACCTGGAGATGATCCCCCCGGCACGGCGCGCATCCGTTCTTTTCTTCGGTCTCTTCCGTTTTCGATTTTTGTGCCCGTTCCGGCAGGGGAGCCCAGGTTCCCCGGGAAACCAATACAGGAAAGGATATGAACATGATTTCCAAAAAACTGGCGAAAGCCCTCAATGAACAGATGGTTTTTGAAATGTACTCCTCGTACATCTACCTGGCTCTTGCCGCTGCGCTCGAGAAGAACAAGATGCCCGGAGCAGTCCACTGGATGCGCATGCAGGCCGACGAAGAACTCATTCATGCCAACATTTTCTTCAATTACCTGACCGATCAGAACGCGGAAATCGAACTGGACGCGATTCCAAAACCCGCAATCAGCGCAAAGACTCCGCTGGAAATCTTTCAGGCGGCGCTGGGGCATGAGCGGCTCGTCAGCAGCCGGATCAGCAAACTGGCGGCGCAGGCCATGAAGGAAAACGATTTCTCCACCATGACCTTTCTCCACTTTTTCATTACGGAGCAGGTTCAGGAGGAACGCAGCGTCAGCAACGTGATCGACAAACTGGAAATGGCGGGGAGCTCCCGCGAAGGACTGCTTTTCGTCGATGCGGAACTGGCTGCGCGGATCGCGCCGGTGGCGCCGCCCTCGGCAGTGAAGTGAAACGGAGAAGACTCGGAGAACCGCTGCACGCGCATTTCCAGGAACAAGGAAGAGCAAAAGGAGACACCCTCATTATGGCAGAACAACAGCATTTGAACATACCGCCTGAAAATCATGTGCGCGTCCTGGACGGCCAGGGCTGGATCGGACTCATCGACCACCTCGGGACGGAAGCGACCATCGTCAACGCGGCGCGCGTATCCTTCGGCAAACTCAAGAAGGAAATGGACGCACGGGACATCGCCCTGCTGCATTATCTGATTGAAAACCGTCATACCAGTCCGCTGGAGCACATTGTTTTCACATTCAGCGTTCACTGTCCCCTTTTCGTGCGCGGGCAGTGGCACCGGCACCGGACGTGGTCCTACAACGAAATTTCCCGCCGTTATACGGAAATCGACCTGGAATTCTATACACCGGGAAAACTGCGCAGACAGGCGGAAAACAACCGTCAGGCTTCCGTGGAGAGTCCGGAATTTGAGGACGAGGCCCTGCGCGGACTCATCCGCCGCCAGAACACGGATTCCCTGGCACTCTACAACAAACTGCTCGACGCCGGAGTCTGCCGCGAACAGGCCCGCGGAGTGCTTCCACAGAACATGATGGTCACCTTCTGGGGGACGGTGGATCTGAACAATCTCCTGCATTTCCTGGAACTCCGGGACAGCGAACACGCACAATGGGAAATCCGTCAGTACGCACAGGCGATCAAGAAACTCATCAAGCCGCTCATCCCGAATGCGGCAGCGTATTTTGAATCGAAAGGACAAATCTGGTAAATTCCCATGAGCACAGCGTCAAACGTCTATTTCGGGTCTGTGGCCGTGACAAGACCGGAAGCGGCAGCCACTCTGCCGGCAAAGCTGAAACGGATCCTCGGAAAATTCGACTTGAAAAAACTCTGCGGAGAAGGCGACTATGTCCCGATCAAAATGCATCTCGGCGGAGGAAACGGATATACGACGATTCATCCGGTGCTGGTGAGAGTCGTTGTGGACGCCGTCCGGGAGGCGGGCGGGAAGCCGGTCGTCGTGGACGGCTATTTCGACACCATCGCCACAGCCTATCTCCGCGGCTACACCCAGGAAACGCTCGGCTGTCCCCTGATCTCCGCAGGCGGACTCTATGATTCCTACACCTTCCCGGAAAATATCGGCTACCGCAGTTATGACGTGGCTCAGATCTTCGGACTGATTTACGAATCCAAAGCCATGATCAATCTTTCCCATGTCAAGGGGCACGGCGTCTGCGGTTACGGAGGCGCCTGCAAGAACATCGCCATGGGCTGCGTCGATGCGAAAACCCGTTCCAAAATCCACAACCTCGAAGGCGGAATCGAATGGGACAAATCCAAATGCACCTTCTGCGGACGTTGCGAGAAGGCCTGCTCAGAAGACGCCATCACCGTGAATCCCGGAAAAAAGGAATTCGACCTGTTCTTCCATCACTGCCGTTACTGCCGCCACTGCATTCTGGCCTGTCCGAACGGAGCGCTCACCATGAACGATGAAAAGGGGTTCCGGCATTTCCAGGAGGGAATGGCGCTCACAACCAAGGCAGTGCTCAAACACTTCGATCCGGAAAGACTTCTGCATGTCAATGTGCTGACAAATCTCACCATGTTCTGCGACTGCTGGGGCATCACAACACCGAATCTGGTGCCGGACATCGGCATCACCGCTTCGCATGACATCGTCGCGGTCGAACAGGCTTCCCTCGACCTCATCAAAACGGAAAACTTCATCGAGGGCAGTCTCATCGGCCGTGACAAAAAACTCGGAGAAGGCACTCATCTCCTTGAAAAAGTCCACGGAAAAGATCCTTTCGTACAAGTCGACGCACTGGAACGGAACGGACTCGGATCCAGAACCTATCAGCTCCAGGAAGTCTACTGACACATGCTTTTCTCCCCTCAGAGGGGAAAACAACTCCGGGAATGCGCAGGAAGATTCTGCTGCATTCCCTTTTTTCTTTTCCACATGTTTTCTCTTTTTGCACGGCTTCTCTTTGCACGGCTTCTCTGCTTCTGCCGCGCTATCCCCTTCTCCCGGATTTTTCCCCCTCTTCCTCCCGAAGAGGAGGGGAGTGAGGGAAAAAGAGAAGCATTCCCCTTCCTCTTGCTCCATGGCGGAAGGAGGGGGGAGGCGACAGAGGAGAGATGGAGGAAAAAAACGCCTTCAGAAAAAAATTGCCTGCAAGCAGAGGGAAAGGCTCTACGACTCCGGGCGGAGCGTGCTCTTTTTTTCAGAGCGTACTCCTTTTTTCAGAGCGCGCTTCTTTTTTCTTCGCCCTGCTTATTTTTCGTAGGAGAGGAGGACTTTGGCCGTTTTTCCTGCGGCGAAAAGGGCATAGGCCTCGGGCGCGGAAGCGAAGGGGAGGACGTGGGAGACAAGATTTCCGGCGGGGAAACCATTGCGCACGGCTTCGAGCATGTTGCTGAATTCATGGAAATGATAGAACCAGGATCCGGTGGCCGAGATGTCGCGCCGGATGAAATCTTCACTGACGGAAAAGGGAACTTCTCCCTGTTCGCCGTTGAAAATCACCTGGCCTCCGGTACGGACGCAGCGGAAACACATTCTGGCGGTTTCGGGCCGGCCGGCGGCTTCAAAACAGACATCAGCGCCCTCGCCTCCGGTCCGGGCCCGGATTTCTTCTTCGAGATTGTCCCGGGAGGGATTGAGTGTCAGCCAGGCTCCGAGTGAACGGGCGATTTCCAGACGTTCCTCCGATCTGTCCACGGCAATGACTCTTCGCCCGGAATGACTTTGCAGCAGCACAGTTCCCAGCCCGATCGGACCGACCCCGAAAACAGCGAGGGTCAGATCCGGAGCGGACTGGAGAATTTTTCCGGCGCTGTGCCAGGGGACTCCCAGCCCGTCTCCCGAAATCAGCACGGCGCTTTTCCAGTCCAGCCAGTCCGGAAGCGGATGACAGGCGTTGGCGGCAATCCGGATGTATTCGCTGTGCATATTGTTGTAAAAACGGTAATGGTGACACCACGTGTATTCGCCTCTCCGGCAGAATTCGCAGCGGGAGCATCCGGCAATGGCGCTGAGCCCGACCCTCTGCCCGACTGCAGGAAACGTCACATCCGCAGCGGCGGCACAGACCGTCCCGGCGGCCTCGTGCCCCGGATTGCCGGACTGTTTCATCTGTCCCACTTCCGAGCGGTAACAGCCCATCTCGCTCCCGCAGAGGGCGGACACGGCGGTTTTCACCAGTACTTCTCCAGGTCCCAGCTCCGGGAGATCTCTTTCAATGAATTCAATGCGTGAGCGCCCTGCGAAATACAGAGACTGCATTTTCTGTTTTCCGTCCATTCTGTTTTTTCCTTTTCAGTACATTCCGTATCTTGTTCTTTTCGGGATTTCAGTCTTCTGCGTATGTCTTCTCTTTCTCTCGGCTCTCCTTCCTTCTTCCGGCAAACCACTTTTTCTCTCTGATAACCGGATAAGAATGAAGCGGATTGATTTCCCGTTTTTCCCGGGGAAGGGCTCCTTCCCAGCAGGGAGGGGATGAGAACGGGAAACGCTCGTCAGGGGACAAACAGATGAAAGAGATTTCCGGAACTTCTCCCGTCCCGCATGAAATAATCTTCCGCCGCCTTCAGATGGGCGATGTTTTCAGTGTGCCCGTCGACAAAGAAGGCGTTCGTCCTTGCCGCATGCCGTCCGGTGAAAGCCTCCACTTCACAGGGCGTGGAAGGAAGCGAGCTGCGGACAATCAGGGAATCATAACGGGGCACGGAAAACCAGGAAGACTGCTGCAGATACGCCGTCCCCGTCAGACGGAAACGATACGGGACATCCCCGCCGAAAACTTTGCTCGAAGGATTCCTGATCTCGGAAGATTTCTTCCCCTGATTGTATCCCTGCATGGTATAGGAATACACGATCTGGCGGTACAGCCACATACGGTGGGACTCATATTTTTCCGAAGGATTTTCAGGACAGATCATCACCTTCCAGGAGGGATGTGCAGCAAGAGCGGGCCTGGTCTGGGAAATGGATGGCGGACTGCTGACCTGATTGGCGGAAAGAAGCGTGTTGTATCCGGGGACAAGCAGATCCACAACGGCGGGAAAACTGTTGTAATTGCCCTGCCCGA
Source organism: uncultured Victivallales bacterium (assembly GCA_934644965.1). Lineage (GTDB taxonomy): Bacteria > Verrucomicrobiota > Lentisphaeria > Victivallales > UBA1829 > CAJMAW01. The sequence goes on from CAKUDG010000020.1 coordinate 61,124, forward strand.
CCTCCGTCACGGGGAGCACGGAATCCATGTCCAGAACATAGAGCTGAAACCAGACGGCATGCTGTCTCAAATTGCTGTCGCAAAGCCTTGCCATGGCAAGCTGCCTTGCACTCCGGAGCGAAGGCAGGAGCAGTGACGCCAGAATGGCTATGATCGCCGTCACCACCAGCAGTTCAATCAGTGTGAAAGACACATATCGCAAAGAGTGCCTTCCCTTCCTCCCGGAAACAGGAAGTATTCTCCTGTTTCCCCGTCTCCGGAACAGCAGGCGCTCCGGACTTCTTCTCTTCTCCTTTTCCGATGATCCGCAGAGCTTCATAGCATCTTCCTCCCTTTTTTTCCTTTTTCCTGCTTTTCTCTCATTCCGCAGTGTTCTGTTTAGCGGATTTTCTTTTCCGGGATTCCGGTTCAAATTCTCTCATTTTCTCTCATTTTTTCTGTGCGTCTTTCCTGTTCTCTGAAGTCCTCGTCCAGGAGAGTAAGGAATCATAATACCACGCAGATGATCCCCCCATCTTCAGCAAAAGGGAGGAACTCCCCGGGACAGGCTTTCGTGTCAAACAGTGAGGCAATCGCCTGTGAGGCGGGACGGGAAAGAAACTCCCAGTCTCACCGCGTCCGTCACGGGGCGTCCGGCAAGGACGTCTTCCTCGCGGAAGACGGAGAGCACCAGGCAGCCATCCTTTCTCAAATAATCATGCTGCGTGAAAATCCGTCCGTCGGGATGGACAAACGCATCCGGATACGAGACCTTTTCCCTTCCGTCGAGGAGCAGGCCTCCGCGCCAGGTTCCGCCTTCATCCTCCGAAAGGAAGGCGGTGATGTTTTTTCTCCGGTCCGGATCGTCGGCGAGATCATCGGTATCATAACGCAGCATCAGCCAGTTCCCTGAGGGAAGGCGACTTACATGGAAACGGGCGCTGACGGAACAGAATTCCCGACGGAAGGGAGTCCAGTGCCATCCTTCGTCGGAAGACTCGGCGCTGAGAATTCCCCAGCGGTCGCGCGCGTACATTTTCAGGACACCGTTCTGTTTTTCCAGCACATGGTTTTCATAAAACGTCGGATCCGTGCAGTTCTGGAATCCGCGCCGCTCCCAGCTCCGCCCGGAATCAGAGGAAACCAGCACATGCGCACCGCGCAGGGAATCGAGTTCCGCAAACAGGGAATCCGGCAGAGACTCTCCGTCAAAGGACGCAAAACGCCGGATCCCGAGAGACAGCGGAAGCACCCATTCCCCGTTGCGGCGGACACAGGGCTTGTTGAGCGGAACCCCGTGCCAGAGACGGGAGGGCTCCCCCCATTCCGGCGTCTCCGCATCGGGATCAGCACAGCGGACAGCCCAGACACCGGACCTGCCGTCAAAATATCCGAGCGACTGAGAGAAAAAAAGCCACAGTCCCCCCTCCGGATCACACCAGAGCGCCCCGTTCTTATTGGAAAGCGGAAATCCTCCGGGAGTCCTGCGCGCTTCCAGAACCAGTTGCGGCGGAGACCAGGTCCTGCCCTCGTCGTCGCTTCTGGCAAGCATCAGACAGCCGCAGGGGCCGTCCTCGTTTCCGGACCAGAGCGACCAGATCCGGCCGCGCCGCGTTCCCGCGATTCCGCAGCTCAGAAAATAAGTCCCCCAGGGATGTTCAAGAGATACGGGATGTGCCGTTTCTTCCGCCCGCGGAATCCGGGGAGGCTGGAGAGTCAGGGGAAGATCTTTCTGAAGGCGTCTGATCAAAGTATCCTCCATCGGGGAAAGCTCCTTTCTCTTTCGGAAGGGGAGTGTCAGGGAATCGGGATTCATCTAGGGGCATTCCAGCGGGAATTCCTCTTCGATTCTCACGCAGCGCCCCAGGGCTGCGGAACGGCGGAGAGCGGCTTCAAAACGCAGTTCCCGCAGTCCGTCCAGCCCGGAAACCGGAGGCGCCTGGCCGCTCCGCAGCGATTCCAGATAGGCACAGAGAGATTTCCGGAACGATTCCGCATAACGATCCCAGCGGGAATGATCCGCAGTCAGACAGCGTTTCTCCGCATATGCGTCTTCCTTCTTTGCATAGAGTTCCGTTTCCGCATCCAGATCGTTCTGGCAGATCATGCCGTTTTCAAAGACAAAGATGTTCCGGTAAAGCGGATGGGAAAAAGAGGAGGCATTTGTCCCGAGAATGGTCCCCGCCGCCCCGTTCGAGAAACGGAGAGCGGCGGCGATGTCCGCAGCTCCGGAAAACGTGTCCGCACTCTCCTGGGCAGACACGCAAAGAGGATGGAGCCCGAAAAAGTTCATAAGGTCTATGCAGTGGCTCCAGCAGGCGTAATTCACGAAAAGAGAGCACTGAAGGAGTTTTCCGAGTTTCCTTTCCGCCCGGAGTTTCAGGAATGTGCGGCTCTGGTCGAAAAAGCGGTAGTTGAAATTCATGGCCGTCTCAACTCCCAGTTTCCGGGCGCGGCACAGAAAGGAGCGCGCTTCCAGAAAATCCTCTTCGCAGACACGGGCCTGACCGTATTTCGCAAAAAGAGGTTTCTCGAAAAAAATCCGCGGCGGACAACATTTCAAAACCCGTTCCGCCACGGAGGCATGTTCCGATTCATTCGTCAGAATCATGACCGTATCGGGCTTCTGCGCCATCAGGGATTCCACGGAGGAGCAGACGCGTCCGCCGTAACGTCCCGCACAGACTTCGGCCTTTGCCGGAGTCCGGCTGCAGTAGAAAAGCTCCACATCCTCCTGCTCCGAAAGATAGGGAATATAGTTGTTCGATGCGACACTTCCTGTCCCGATAATTCCGATTTTCATTTCCAGACACTTGCCTTTCCTGATTTTTCCACCCTGTTTCTTCCCGGCTTCTCTTAAATTATACAGCTAAAACAGTCTCGCTGATATGGAAATTTCCGGCAAATACATATATATTCAGGCATAGAAAGATCTTTCCGCATCCTTTTCTGAAAAAGTTCAAAGCATCTCATCCTCAGAAAAGAAAAGGGAAATTCAACTCAAGGGGAAAGACAGATGGAACAATATATCATCCGGCACAGAGAACTGCGCGAACTCCTCCTGCTGATCGCAAGCGTGATCAGGAAGCCGATCTGTTTTTACGATGTCAGAGGGAATTGTCTGACCTGTCCCCCGGCGGACTCCGCCCCCTCCGGAGAATACTGCATGGAACGGAGAAGAAAAGACCCCGCCTTCCTGGATGCATGCATCCGATGTGATATGGAACATATCCGGAATGCGGAAAAAACCGGCATCATTTCCGTCTACCGCTGCCATGCGGGGCTGTATGACTGCGTCGTGCCGATCTTCAATCCGGACGGACGATTCCTCGGCGGATTCATCGTCGGCCAGCAGCGCGCAGCAGCAGCCGCTGCCGGACCGCCCGGGGAAGGAAGCAGCTCCGCAGGGAGCGCCGCCGCCACGCCGCCGGCACTCGCACATGAAACGCAGAGCCAAAAAATCCTGTATGAAAAACTGGACGAAGTCACATCCGAACAACTTTTGAATGTCGGCAGGCTCCTGAAACATCTCAGCGAATATCTCCTCTCCCACGAACTCGTCGGCTACCGGAAACTCCCCTGGGCGAACGCCGTGGACCGCTATCTGAAAAATCACTGCGACAAAAATGTCACCCTGGATGAAGTCGCCCGCGCCGCCGGCTGTTCCAAGTCTTTTCTGACGCATCGTTTCCGCTCCGAGTTCCATGTCTCCTTCAAGGAATATCAGAGAAAACTGAGAATGGAATTCGCTCTCGCCGTCCTGAAGGAGGAACACAGCGTGAAAAGCGCCGCCGAAAAAACAGGTTTCCCCAATCAGTTCACCTTTTCCAAAATGTTCAAACAATACTGGGGAGTTCCGCCATCACACTGTCTCTGACGGCCTTCTTCCCCTGCAGGTGACAAAAACACCTTTTTCCCCCCTTCTCTTTTCCCGGAAACCTTGAAATCCGGAAAATCACAGAAAGAAAACGGAAAGCATATTGACTTCCCTCATGGAATATATTATACTATAATCCGCAAGCCCCTCCCTGCAAAGGGCATCATGGCAGACGGGGCTCCGTCTGAAAGATCAGAAAGAGATCAGAAACAGGAACAAAACATCAGCAATCTGAACAGAGAAGGCGCAAAGAAGAGAGAGAGAATGTGCGGGTGCGCGCGCGACTGCGATAATGCGCTAGCCCCTCTCTTCCTTTTTTCCGCCTGATGAGATAAAAGAACAAAAAAAGGAGTGAAAAAAACATGTCATCTGATGCAGGGAGCAAAAAAGTCGTCGCCGGAATTCTCGTGTAGAAGTTACGACATCATCTGACGATCCGTCATATTTCCTTTTGGTTTGGAATGTTGCTACTATACTGCAACATT
>CAKUDG010000021.1 GCA_934644965.1 uncultured Victivallales bacterium
TTTCCTCAGACTGATTTTTTTGCCGTGCCCAAAGGGAAAATCATGATGTGGAGCTTTCCGCTCCCGGAGAGGAAAAAGGTGAAGGAATGATGAAGCCGCTTCCGCCGCTTCAGGCGTTGATGAAGAAACGCCGTGTCTGTGCTTTTACTTTGATCGAACTTCTGGTGGTGATTGCCGTCATTGCGCTTCTTGCGGCCATGCTGATGCCTGCTCTGGGCAAGGCGAAAGAGACGGCAAGGAAAGCCTCCTGCGCAAGCAACCAGAAACAACTCGGGATGCTGAATGTTTCCTATTCAGGTGATTACGAATACTATATTCCCCACCTCATCTATATTCCCGGCAATTACAAGAGCATCTACTGGTATGAACTGATGGGGCAGCAACTGGGGTGGAAATCCTGCGGGACTCAGGCACTGTACCGTCCGGGGGGACGTACGGAACCACGGACAAGCCCTTCGATTTTCATGTGTCCGAGCGGGGAATGGGGCGGCCACCAGGATGAGTTTTTTTATCAGTCGATCAGTTACTGCAGCAATGTTCCGCGCGTGAAAATGGATGAAACGCAGAATCTGGACAGCAACCGGGGAGCCAGGGTCCAGCAGGTCAGGAAACCTGCGTCCAGACTTTTTCTTTACGATTCGGGATACGGTGATTACTATCTCCCCGGTGCAGGGAAAACGCCGGGCTGCACGACCAATCCTTCCCATGTGTATGTTTCCCCCTACCTGAATGATTTTTATAACGGAAGACACGTCCGCTCCATCAACGGAGTGTTTTTTGACGGACACGTGGAAAATATCGCTTCTGACACCGCATGGCGTCACAGGTCCCTCGGCGGGAGCAGTACAGAGAGCATGTTCAACATCTTAAAATGAAATGCCTTTTTTCCGGGACAAAGGAATTTTCCGCCCTTGACAGAATAAGACTCTTCCTTTACTGTCTTTCCTCAGACTGATTTTTTTGCCGTGCCCAAAGGGAAAATCATGATGTGGAGCTTTCCGCTCCCGGAGAGGAAAAAAGGTGAAGGAATGATGAAGGCGCTTCCGCTTCAGGTGTCGCAGAAGAAACGCCGTGTCTGTGCTTTTACTTTGATCGAACTTCTTGTGGTGATTGCGATTATTGCCATACTGGCGTCTTTGCTGATGCCCGCGCTGGGGAGGGCGAGAGAGACGGCAAAAAGAATCACCTGTTCCGCCAATCTGAAACAGATCGGCATGGCCAATATCACTTATGCCAATGATTTTCTGTATTATGTGCCGCGTTCCGTCGTTTTTACGGAATATATCTATTCCGGCCGGGACACCTGGTACTGGTATGAGCTTCTAGGCTGGCAGCTCGGGTGGAAGAGATGCGGGACCATGGCCTCACTTTACCGCCCTTCAGGAAGGACGAATCCAAGGAACAGTCCTTCGATTTTCATGTGCCCGAACGGAAAATGGGCAACAAATATCGATGAGTTCTTTTACCAGGTTGTGAGCTACGGCTGCAATATCCCGTACATCAACTTCAAACTGGAAGCGGCGGCGAACAACCGGGGCGCAAAAAACGACGCAGGTGCGGCATCCTTCCTCCAAAATTGCCCTCTTTGATGACGGGAATGGGAACTCCTATATCCCCGGCTCGGGGAGAACGCCGGGATGCACGACCAGTCCGGATTATATCTATGTGCAGGACCACCATGACGATTTTTACAACGGAAGGCATCTGCGTACCGTCAATACGCTTTTCTTTGACGGGCATGTGGAAACACTTTCCTCCGATACCGTCTGGGAACAGAGAAGGATCGGCGGAACCAATCCGGCTTCCAACACCAGCAGCATGTTTTCCGTCTTCAACTGAGGGTGCGGGATCTGTTTTTTCCCCTTTGTCTTTTTCCTGCATTTTCCTCCTCGTCCGAGTTCTTTCTCCGTTGTCTGCTGTCAGGGGAATATTCTTTTCATTCAACCTATACAGAATGTTCCTCTGCCTCCTCCTTTTTCCCCGCTTTTCCCCAGGGACTATTCTCTTTTGAAACAGCGCTGCCCGGAAGAAAAAACTCCGGACGCGCCACTTGACAAAATCCGGTATGGATGCTATTGCAATTGTTTAAAAATGATAGATTTTATTCTTCTTCGATTCCGGCTCGGGAAACGGGATTGATTCTCGAGCCGCCTGTGCCTGAAAGGTGATGAAAGACAGAGCAACGTTGTAAACAGAGGGAATAGTTATGATGACGAAGCAACGCATTTCCAGTTTTACCCTGATCGAACTTCTGGTGGTGATTGCGATCATTGCCATTCTGGCGTCTTTGCTGATGCCCGCGTTGGGGAGGGCGAGAGAATCGGCAAAGAGAGTCTCCTGTACCGGCAATCAGAAACAGCTTGGCATGGTGAATATCACGTATGCAAACGATTATGAATATTTTGTGCCGAATTATGTGATTATCAACGGGAATGCGAATTTTGCGAATGTGTTCTGGTATGAGCTGATGGGGAAGCAGCTGGGATGGAAGTCCTGCGGATCGCCTCAGGCGCTGTATCGTCCGAGCGGGGCTGCGAAGAATCCTTCGGACCCGACCATTTTCTCCTGCCCCAGCGGGAAGTCATGGACGCGTGAGACTTATTTCTATCAGACTGTAAATTGTCATTACCGTTGCAATGTTCCGGTGATCTGGATGGAAAAGCCAGCGGCTTCGGATACGCGCGGAGCAAGAGTTTCCCAGGTCAGATATCCTTCCTCCAAACTGTTTCTGTATGACTCCGGGAATGCCGATGCGTATCTGCCGGGGACGGGGAAAACTCCGGGATGCACGACCAGTCCGAGCAATTCGATGGTTTCACCTTACCTGGAAGACTTCTACAACGGTCGGCATGTCCGCACGATCAACGGACTGTTTTTTGACGGTCATGTGGAAAACATTGCCTCAGATACGGCGTGGCGGCACCGCGCCATCGGCACAAACAACAAGGCGAGCATGTTCTCCATTTTCAACTGAGGATGTGTCCTTTTTTGATTCCGTCATGCTGACCGGGAAAGCTCCCCGCGGATCGGGGAAAATGGTCTGTTCTGTATTTTCCAGCGCGAAAGGTCAATCATAAGAGAAAGAAGTTTTTGTTGTTTTTATGTAAAACAGGATTTCCGCTGCTGCTTTCTTTCTTGACATGGAAAATCTTATAAGTTATATTCCTGTTTTGCAAGACCGTCTGCTCAGAAAAAATCAGGGAGGATTCCAGAGATGAGAACACGTCAATTTCAATTCACATTGATTGAACTTCTGAGCGTCATTGCGATCATTGCGATTCTGGCTTCTTTGCTGATGCCTGCTCTGGGAAAAGCCAAAGAAACCGCCAAACGGGTGCAGTGCATGGGGAATCTGAAGAATATTTCCCTGCTGGACTTCGGATACATGGAGTCCTATTACGGATATGTGACTCCCCACTGGAACACCTCCCGTATCAATCCTTATTACGGCACAGCCAGAACCGAATGGCAGGAAAGCATCCGCTACGAATATGACTCCATGCATGGAATCGCAATCAATTCCAGCACGAAAGTTCCGAAATTCATGAGATGTCCGAACGGTATTACCAAAGGGGTTTCTCTCTTTTATCAGGAGACCCATTACGGCGCCTTGCATATGAATTCGAGCATACAACCAGGGGCCTGGCATGGGATCCGGATATCCGAAATCAAAAAGCCGTCCAGCCGTTCCGGGCTGATGGTTTTCTGCAACTACAATTCCCGTTTCAACAATGTGATTGGACCTGCGCGCTATCTTCCGGGAGTCGGGATTTCCAAAAATCCCACCATTGCGGGATATGTGTCCAGCGGCATTGCCAGTTTTACCGGAGAATCTGGCATGCTCCAGTTGAAGGACATGATGTACGGGCGTCACCAGAATATGGTCAATATCACCTTCTTATGATGGGCATTTGGAATCCTGGAACTCTCTGGATGCGGGGGATCATTACTATTGCAAGTCAAACACGGATCCCGCCCGGATTTTCAACACTCAGCTCTGATTCGCGATTTTTTCCCCTTTTCTTTCCTTTGCAAGAGGAGGGGTGATTCCTTTTTCCCCCCGATTGATATTCCTCACGGGGGAATGAAACTTTCTTTACACCCCCCGCATTCCTTCCTTCAGATCCGGCCTGAAGGGAGGAGAAGGGGAGGGAGAGCCGTTTTTTTCCTGAAATTCTGAATGGAAGAAAAGCGTCTCTCTGAAGTCGTTTTCTCCTCACTTTCCGTATCTTATTCTGTTCTTTCCTCATTTCCCCCTTCCGGAGGAATTTTCTCCGCTTTTTCCAGTTTAACAAAAAACTAATTTCCCTTTCACCGAATCGCAACAAACGGGATTTATATTGCAGAAAGTGAAGAGGGAAATGGATTCCTGAATTCAGAACGCTCAATAGTTTCAGGAGGAAGCGTGAGAATCATTCTGACAGCGTATGCGGCAGTCATCATTCTGATTGCCGCCGGAATTCTGTGGGGGGTGCTGCCGTCGGCATCCGGAGAAGAAGAGACTGGGGAAATCATCACACTCAACGGAGCGGGCGCCACATTTCCGTCGCCTGTCTACCGGGTCTGGGCCTACAAATATACGGAAATCCGGGAGGGAGAAGTCCGGGTGAATTATCAGGGGCTGGGATCCGGTGCGGGGATCAATCAGATCCGTTCGGGAACAGTGGATTTTGCAGGGACGGATCATCCCCTTGGAGCAGACGTTCTGGAAAAGGAGGGCCTGTTTCAGTTCCCCATGCTGACCGGAGGAGTGGTGGTGATAGTGAATCTTCCTGGGATCGGAAATCATGAACTGAAGCTGGATCCTGATGTTCTTGCGGGGATTTATCTTGGGAAAATCCGTCAATGGGATGATCCGGCAATCCGGGCATTGAATCCGGACTTGAAACTGCCGTCTTTGAAAATCACCGTGATCCGGCGTTCCGACAGTTCCGGAACAAGTTTCATCTTTACCGACTATCTGAGCCGTGTTTCAAAGGAATGGGCGGAAGAAGTCGGCCGTGGATCCGCCGTGAAATGGCCGCTTGGTCTCGGCGGACAGAAGAACCCCGGAGTCTGCAACAACGTCAGCCGGATCCGCGGCGCCATCGGATATACGGAATACACTTACGCCTCCGAAGGGGGCCTCAGCTGCGTCCGGCTGAAGAACCGATCCGGACAGTTCGTGAAGGCGGAGCCGGATTCTTTCCGCGCCGCCGCCGCAAACGCGGACTGGAGGAATGCGCCGGGTTTTTGCATGAATCTCAATGACATGCCGGGAGAAACGGCATGGCCCATTGTCGGGGTCACCTATCTTCTGGTGAGGAAGCATTCTCCGGAGAAGAGCCGCCGCGACGCACTTTTCCGCTATTTCAACTGGTGTTTTCAATCCGGAGCTGCAAGTGCGGAAAAGCTCAAATATGTCCCGCTTCCGGATTTTCTATGCGATCTGATCCGGACGGAATGGGAGCGTCAGGCCGGAAAAAGAGAGCAGGTGACGCCATGAAGAAGAGGATTCCCGGTTTCAGATTCAGTTTTTGCGGAATGAAATGCCGGAGAGGAGAAGGGGCATTTTCAGGAGCTTTTTCCGCAGTCTCATTTTCAGACAGATCGTTCCGGATTCTGGCATTCTGTTCTGCATTTCTGATTCTTCTTCTGACGGCGGGCTTTTTCCTCCAGATGGGGATCGGCTCGTACCCCGCCTGGGAAAAATTCGGTATTTCCATGATCTGGTCCTGTGAATGGGACCCGGAGGCGGGGCGCTGCGGAGTGCTTCCCGCCATTGCGGGGACGCTTCTGACATCCGCTCTGGCCATGGTGATTGCCGTTCCTGCTGCATTTGTCACGGCGTTCTGCCTGACGGAGGCGCCTCCGTATGTCGGCGCCGTACTCGGCTGCGCCCTGGACCTCCTTGCGGCGATTCCAAGCATCATTTACGGGATGTGGGGACTCTTTGTGCTTGCGCCCCTGATGCAGAACCATGTGCAGGTGTTTCTGGCGGAGACGCTCAAACTCAAGGATCTCCCCTTTGTCGGAGAGCCCGGCAGCGGATTCGGATTTCTGACGGCGGGTCTGATTCTGGCTCTCATGATTCTACCCTATATATCCGCCGTCATGCGCGATGTTTTCCGCATGACTCCTCCGATGCTTCGGGAATCGGCCTTCGGGATCGGGTGCACCCGCTGGGAAACCGCGCTGGACATTGTGATGAAACACGGGGCCAGAGGCGTGGCGGGAGGAGTGTTCATCGGACTGGGCCGCGCTCTCGGAGAAACCATGGCGGTGCTCTTTGTCATCGGGAACATCCCGCTTCTTCCCGATTCCCTTTTTTCCTGCGGGAGTACCATTGCATCCACGATTGCCAACAATTTCGCAGAAGCGGACGGGATTCAGCGGAACGCCCTGTTCGCCCTGGGCTTGATTCTGCTCCTGATGTCTTTCGGTGCGCAGATCCTGGCGCAGTACTGGCTCACGAGGAGCTTTGCCCCGGAAGGAAAGATGAAAAGAAGGAGTACAAAGGGATGATTTCTGAAGCAGGAAAGATGAAGAAAAGATGAAAAAAAGAGGAATTCTTTTCAGAAAACTGACGGATTTGATTGCCCGCGGACTGGCTTATGCCGTTCTCGGCTTGTCGGTCGGAGCAATGTTCTGGATTCTGGCAGACGTGTTTCACTATGGATGCGGAGAACTCTCATTTACCTTTTTTCTTGAACCCAGCAAACCGTTCGGGATGGAGGATTCCGGAATTGCCAACGCTCTCCTCGGGACGCTTCTGATCACGTCCGGAGCCGTGGCAGTCGCCTTGCCGGCGGGACTGCTTGCGGGAATTTATCTGGCGGAATTTGCGAAGGGGACCAGAATGGGGGCTGTCATCCGCTTTTCCGGCAATGTCATGATGGGGATTCCCTCGATTCTTGCGGGACTTTTTATCTATGCGATATGGGTGGTGCCGCAGGGAAGCTTTTCCGGACTGGCGGGGTCGCTTTCTCTTGCGGTCATCATGTTTCCGCTGGTGATGCGCAATACGGAGGAAATTCTCGGGATGGTTCCGGATTCGCTGAGAGAATCGGCGCTGGCGCTGGGAATGAGCCGGATGAGGGCGATTGTGTGCATCGTCTGCCGGAGTGCGCGGAACGGATTGATGACCGGTGTGCTCCTGTCGCTCGCCCGTGTTGCGGGAGAGACCGCTCCGCTGCTCTTTACGGCACTCTGGAGCGACGGATGGCCGAAGGGGTATTTCACGGAACCCACATCCAATCTTCCCGTCCTGATCACGGAATATATGACGAATTCGCCGTTTGAGGAAATGCACCGGATCGGATGGGCCGCGGCGCTGGTAGTGACAATATTGATATTGATTCTTAATTTATTATGCAGAATCTGCTTCAGGGAGAAGAAACATGTCTGATACGGGAAAAGAAGCTTTTCCAGCCCTCCTGCCGTCTTCCCGCGGGAAGATCAAACTTTCCGCGCGCAAGGTCAACTTCTACTACGGAAAGCATCAGGCGCTTTTCGACAACAATCTGGATCTGGAGGAAGGAAGCATCACCGCTGTGATCGGGCCTTCCGGATGCGGGAAATCCACCCATATCCGGATTTACAACCGCATTTACGAACTGTACCGGGGGCAGCGTGCCGAAGGGGAAGTCATTGTCGATGGAGTGAACATTCTGGGGCCCGGAGTCGAACTGCTGGAACTGCGCAGGAAAATCGGCATGATTTTTCAGAAGCCGACCCCTTTCCCCATGTCGGTCTTCGACAATATCGCCTATCCGCTCCGTCTTCACTTCAAGCTTTCCCGTTCCGAGATTGCGGACCGGGTGGAAGCCGCCCTGCGCGGCGCTTCCCTCTGGGAGGAAGTGAAACACAAGCTCCGGGACAGCGGCCAGGCTCTTTCCGGAGGTCAGCAGCAGCGTCTCTGCATTGCCCGGGCCCTTGCCGCCGAACCGGAAATCCTGCTCATGGATGAACCCACTTCCGCCATCGACCCGGTGGCGACTCTGAAAATCGAGGAACTGCTCTTTGAACTCAAAAAACGCTTCACGATTCTGATTGTGACTCACAATATGCAGCAGGCCGCCCGGATTTCCGACTACACCGCCTTTTTCCATCAGGGAAGAATCCTGGAGTTTGACCGTACGGATAAACTCTTCACCAATCCCGGCCATCCCAAAACCGAGGAGTACATTACCGGACGCTTCGGCTGATGAACGCCTTTGCCCACCCCAGCAGGGGATGCTTTTCCCGCGACTCTTGAGGATTTCAAAGGCAGAAACAGAAAAATAAGAAAACAAGAACAATGGAAAACAGGGAACAGATACAGAAGGAACTGAGTCTATGAAGGCGCATCTGGAACATGAAATTGAAAATTTGAAGAATCTTCTTTCCGGCCTGGCGTCGCGCGTGGAAAGTGCGCTTGCGGAAGCGGTCCGCGCGGTTGAACGGAAGGATGCCGGCCTGGCGTTGCGGATCATCAGGGAAGATGTGCTCATTGATCATGAGGAGGTTCGTATTGAGGAGGAGTGTCTGAAAGCGCTGGCGCTGTATCAGCCGGTGGCGGGGGATCTGCGTTATGTCGTGACGCTGCTCAAGGTCAATTCCGAACTGGAACGGATCGGGGACATGGCGGTCAATATTGCGGAGCGGGCCGTCGATCTGGCCGGACACGCGGCAGAGCCGTCTCCGGATTACGGGATTGATTTTCTCAGAATGACGCAGGTTGTGCGTCTCATGTTGAAAAAGGCGCTGGATTCTCTCATCCGGAGGAACTGCCTGGACGCTCTGGACGTCATAAATCGTGACGACACAGTTGACCAGCTCCACAGAGGGAATTATAGTAAGGTCAGAGAGGGAATCGAATCGGATCCGTCGATGGCTTCGTATTATCTGAACCTGATTACGGTTTCAAGAAATCTCGAACGCATCGCGGATTGTGCGACGAATATTTGTGAAGATGTCATCTATCTTGAACAGGGCCGGATCATCCGCCATATCCACGAAGACGACTTTCACAGTTCCCCCCTTCCTCCGTCGGAGGCGGCTGCGGCGTCTTTCCCTCCTCCTCCGGGAGCCGTTCCGTCATTTCCGGCGGGGAAAACACAGGAGCCATCTCATGAGCAAAGAAACAATTCTGGTGATCGAGGACGAGGATTCCATCCGGGAACTGATCGTCTACAATCTGACAAAAAACGGCTATGAACAGGTGCGCGGCGTCGATTCCGGCGAGTCCGGACTGCTGGAAATCAAAAAATCCCCCCCGGACCTCATCCTTCTGGATCTCATGCTCCCGGGAATGGACGGACTGAGCTTCTGCAGAAAACTTAAGGCCGATCCCTCCACCGCCCGGATTCCCGTGATCATGCTGACGGCGAAAGGGGAGGAAAGCGATATCATCGTGGGGCTGGAAATCGGTGCGGATGATTATATTGTCAAACCCTTCAGTCCCCGTGTCCTCATTGCCCGGATCCATTCTCTCCTCCGCCGCTGTGCCGCTGCTGCGGGGGAAGAGAATTTGTTGGAAGATTCCGATGGCGGAAATTCCGCCCAGCAGGTCTCTTCCCGGGCGGGAATCCTGAAACGCGGAGCACTGATGATGAACCGGGGAATGAGAATCGTCCGCCTGGAGGACCGCGAACTGAATTTGACTTTTTCCGAATTCGAGATCCTGTATCTGCTGGCGAAACGTCCGGGATGGGTCTATACCCGGAATCAGATCGTCAATGCGGTGAAGGGGGAGGATTATCCCGTGACGGAGAGGGCTGTGGATGTTCAGATTGTCAGTCTGCGCCGGAAACTGGGGGCGTCCGCGGATTTGATTGAAACGGTCAGAGGAGTCGGATACCGGTTCAATGCGGACGTGTCTTCCGCCTCTTCCTCCATTCTCCACTGAAAAAGAACACGTCGGAAGAGCTGCCTGAGGAGGCAGGGGAAAGAATTTTATGCCAGAAAAAAACTTTGACTTTGAAAAAGCCCGGAGAACACCATGCCGTTTCCCAAGAAATATTCATCTGCTTCATCTGATTCCGCTGATTCTGCTTTCACTGGTGCTGCTGCTGTTTGCATTTCTGTGGTTTGAATCGGCCTCGGTGCGGGATTTGTATTTGGAGAATGCACGGCGGAGTCTTCAGGCGCGCTGTCTTTTTCTTCTGCCGTTTCTGGAAAACGCAATGCAACGGGATGGCGTGAAATCACTGCAGGAACTTGAGCGGAGAGTGGCGCGGGGAGAGATTGAAGACGGCCGTTTCACCGTGGTCGACTCTTCCGGCAATGTGATTTTCGACACCAGCGCCAGTCCGGAGGCCATGGAAAATCATATCGACCGTCCCGAAATTGCCGAAGCCCTCCGTGCTTTCGAGCGCGGGGAACGCTTCTGCACCCTGATCCGCTACAGCAGCACCCTGGAGCGCCGGATGCTTTATACTTCCACATTATTCCGGATCGACGGGGAAAATTACATTCTCCGCGGAGCGCTTTCCATCCGACGGATTGACGGGATGGTGGCGAGGATCCGGCAGGAGATTCTGGTTTCCGTGGCGGTATCGGTGCTGATTGCGGGGCTTTTCACCGCTTTTATCTTTGTCGGAGTGACTCTTCCGACGCGGGCGCTGAAGTCTGCAGCGCGGAAAATCGCCGGAGGCGATCTGGACGTCCGTCTTCCGATTCCCCGTTATGGCTCCATCCGTTCTCTGGCCATCTATCTGAATGTCATGGTGGAGGAACTGAAGGCGCGGATTTCACAGATCCAGCGGGAAAAAAGTGAAAGGGACGCCATTTTTTCGGCTCTGGCCGAAGCTGTCGTCATGCTTGACAATGAAGGGAAGGTTATCGACAGCAACGCCGCCGCAAAGCAGATTTTCGACTGGCCGGAAAATACGGACCCGAGGGGCATTTCCTTCCAGGGCCTTGTGCGCAGTGCGGAAATGAATCGCTTTGTCAGCTCTCTCAGGGAAAGCGGAAAATCGGACGAGACGGAGCTGACTCTGGATTTCCCTTCCGGCGGAGAACGTCATCTCCGTGTCAGCGGGCGGAAAATCAGCTGGGGCGGCGGCCGTTTCGCAGGACTCCTTCTGGTGATCTATGACATGACCCGCCTGCGCAAACTGGAAAACTACCGCCGTGATTTCATTGCCAATCTCTCCCATGAGATCAAAACCCCGCTCACCGCCATCCGCGGTTCGGTGGAAACCCTCCTCGACGGCGCCCTGCAAAGACCGGACGACGCCGAACGCTTCCTGAGAATGGCCGCTTTGCATTCCGAACGCCTGACTTCCCTTGTCCAGGACATCCTTTCCCTTTCCCAGCTGGAGTGCCGTGAAGCGGATGTCGCAAAGGATTTCACTCTTTTTCCCGCGGCGGACGCCGTCCGGACAGCGGTCTCCCTCTGTCGTTCCAAGGCGGAGGAGTGTTCTGTGGATCTGACGTTGAGCGGGGCCGATTCCCCGGCACTCGTTCTCGGAGACCGTCCCCTGCTCGAGCAGGCCGTGCTGAATCTGATCGACAACGCCGTCAAATATTCCGGAAGCGCGGGGAAAAGGGTGGATGTTTCCCTGGAATCCTCCGGGGGGCAGGTCCGGATCACCGTGAAGGATTACGGCTGCGGCATCGCTCCGGAACATCAGGAACGCCTTTTTGAGCGTTTCTACCGGGTGGACAAGGCACGAAGCAGAAAGCTCGGAGGTACAGGACTCGGGCTGGCAATTGTCAAACATATCATGCAGCTGCATGGAGGAACGGTTTCCCTGCAAAGCGAACCGGGCAAAGGAAGCATCTTCAGCCTGATTCTTCCCGAACATCCTGAGTCTGGAAAATAACGGTTGATTCCTCTTCTTTCTTTATTTCTTTATTTCTTTCTTTCCCCCCTCCATGCGGCCGTTCCGCCAGATGGCGGAGGATTGTTTTCCCGGAGGGAAAAGCCGCGGAAGGAAAAAACAATGTCGTCGCGGAAGCGTGTCCCGCAGCAGCAGAAAAGACGGCGCGCCGGAAGAATGGGGAAAGCTCAGAGCAGAATGGAAGGAAGAACTGATCTCAGGCCGTGTTTCAGAGTGTATTTCAGAGCGTGTTGCAGAGCGTGTTGCAGAGCGTGTTGCAGCGCGTGCTGCAGGATGTGTTGTGCAAGACTTCGTTGCTGCGAAGAGCGGGGAATGCGGGTTCTTTCAAGTGAGTTTTTACGGAGAGGCAAGGGATGAGGCTGAGCCTGCTGCTGATGAGGCTGAGCCTGCTGCTGAGGGGGAGGGGGGCAGAAGAAGACGCTTCTGAAGTTCTTTCATGCCCTCGAAGAGACGCGGTCCGGGACGGAGAAGAAGATCCGGTGAAATATCGTCGATGATCCTGCCGTTCCTGACCGCATCCAGTTCCGACCAGAGCGGATCCTTCGCAAGGCGCTTTTTGCATTCCGCATCCAGTTCCGGCCAGACCAGAACCTGGGGATTTTCCTGAAGGAGCCATTCAAAGGATGCGTAAAAATATTCTGGACTCACTTCCCCCGCCGCATTGACCGCCCCCGCGCTCCGCAGAATGAAATCCGGCAGCGAACCCTTTCCCGCCAGCATCAGCGGAGATTCCCAGACCACCCACACAGCCCGCTTCCGTTTGTCCGGGGGGATGGAACAGGTATTTTCACGAAGCTTTTCCATAACCTCATCCATGCGTTTGATTTCCTTTTTCGCGGCATTTTCGCGGTTCAGGATTTTCCCGAGCCTGAGAACCCAGTCCCGGTAGTCCGCGATATTCCGGCACTGATGGATTTCAATGGTAATGCCGGACTTTTCCAGAATCTTTTTCACTTTTTCATCCATCAAATCGTTGCCGATGAAATGAGTCGGGCGCAGAGTGAGAAGGCGTTCCAGATTCGGAATGCCGAAATCTCCTGCGCAGGGAAGAGAAAGAATGCTCTCCGGATAATTGCACGCCGTGCTGCGGCCGACAAGTGAGTCGCGGCCCCCGAGCTGGACTACCGTCTCCGTCAAGGCCGGGGAAAGCGAAACAATACGGACGGGATTCTTCATCCCGTGAGAAGCCTGTCCCTCCTCCGCCGCCGCCCGAGCGGGAAAGGGAAGCAGCGGGGAGAACAGGAGAAAAAACAAAGTGAGAAAAAAGAAAAGAAAGAAACCGGGAAAAGAACTGGAGAAAGATGTGAAAGAAATACGGAATCGATTCAGAAAAGAATCCCCTCCCGCTGGAAACGGAAAGCGTCCGCGCCTGTGTGACTCTTCCTCTGAAAACAGGAAAGATCCTGAATCCGAATCGATTGCAGGATCCGTGGCGTTTGCGGGAACTCCAGTGTGCGGAGAAGAAGAGGGGGAGGAGGAAAGCATTTTTTCAGAGATCCTTGTCGAATTTCAGAAGATAATCGCTGTTCCCAAAGACTCCGATTCTGATTTTCTCATAGAAGTTGGAATAGGTGGAGGAGGCTTCCCCGTGGACAGGTTCTGCGTGACCGTCGGCAAAAACGGCGTTGACGGCGTCCTGATGCCTGAAATGGGTGGACGGAGTCATTTCGTAACTCCAGTAGGGGAAATAACCTTCGAGGACATGGTATTCGATGAGTTTTCCGTCGGGCTGATAATTGTCCGTGAAAGCGGAGTCGGCGAAGAGAACCGTTTCCGCCGGATTGCGGACAGCTCCCAGCTTCGTGGAGATGCGGAAGACATCTGCGCTTCCCGCCTGATCCCATGTTTTCCATCCTCCGCTTCCGATATAGATATAGTTGTATCCGTATCCGCCGTTTCCGCTTTCAAAACTGTTGCTTCCCTGGGAGAAGAACTGCTGGATGGAGGGGCATTCCTTGATCTGTCCGTTTTTCCCAAGATAAGGAGCGAGCGGAGATTTCGCCGGATCGTAAGGCGCATTGGCACTGCTTCTTTCCCCGCACCAGCGTTTGTTGTTGGTCGAATTCATATCCTCCGCCGCCAGGGGAAAATATTCCTTGGAATCATTGACATAGGAAAGGGTGGCAAGTCCCAGCTGTTTGAGATTGCTCAGGCAGTTGAGCGCCTTTCCTTTTTCTCTTGCCGCTCCCAGTGCGGGCATAAGCAGTCCCGCAAGAATGGCGATGATCGCAATGACGACCAGAAGTTCGATGAGGGTGAACGGGGATCCCGGAAAGCTTGCGTTCCCGGCGGACGGTTTTCTTGTGTGCCCGGTCATGACGACTCCTTTGTGTTGCGCGCACGAACGGCCTCCGGATGGCATCCGGAAAAAGGCCAGTTTGGGAAACAGGCGGGATCTGACTTTCCGCCTCTTGCAAGAAGGCGTATTCACAGTGGCGCGACCGTTCCCGATTCCCACGGGATTCACCAGTCCTGTTTCCAGAAAATGAGTCTCTAATATAACTTTCCCCCGGGAAAAAGCAAGTCGTTTTTTCCCGAGAAAAAAGTCTGTAAACGCAGTGTTCCTGTGTGCGGCTCTCTCTTCTCCGCCCGATTTTTTCTTTCTTCACTCTCTTCCTGAGGGAGATTTTTCCCCAAAAAAATGGAAATCAGGGAAATGGAATTTCCCCTCAGCGAAGCGAGAGAAGCGCTCCGGCGCGGGAAAAGTCTCCGGGCGTTGCGGAGGAGAGTCCGACTTTCCGGATGAGATCTCCGGGAACGCTCAGGAGCTTTCCTTCGCAGGAAATCTCTGAGGAAACATCGAAAGCCCTTTCCCCGATCAGATCCTGCATCAGGATTCTCTTCCCTTCCGGAAGTGTTTCCGGAAGAGCAAAAATGACGGCGTCAAAGTCACCGAACAAACCGGCGGTGAAATCCATCCTTTTTGTCTCCATCCGGATGCGTACTTTGGGAATGCTCCGGATTCCGTTCCGGAAACGGGGCAGGGCGGCAAGGGCCAGAACTCCGTTCGGATGGCGCATTGCCGTAAGGAACGGACGTTCTTCTTCTGAGAAGACGGGAGATAGAATTTCGGGGAAATCGCAGTTTCTCGTCAGCACGGCGGGAGCGGATTCGGTATACGGACCCCGGAGAAACGGCCAGGAATCCTGATGGAAGGAATGGGTGTCGCTGAGCATTTTTTCCGCGCATCGGTTGTCGCTTCCCGCAAGCGGGAAAGGCGGGGCGATTCTCTGGAAGCGCAGAGAACGGAAACTTTCATCGAGCGTGAGCTGTTTCCGCAGATGCCCCAGGCCTTTCTCCTTCCAGAACGGATGGCGCCGTTCCCATTCCGCCGTCCGGGAGGGATGTTCCGCACGATGACGCATGACTCCGTTGGCACAGCCGAGCGAGGCGGCAATATACGGTTCATCTTCAACATTCAGAATGCAGCCGCCGTCCGCGGGGATCACGGCTCCGTTTTCACTTTGTTGTGGCTTTCCGAAGCATTGTTCGGCGGCATGGAAGGCTTCCATACAGCGGAAAAGGGTTGTCACCGTTTCAAATTCCTTGACGATGTCATAGGTCCGGAGGAAATCACTGAAGGGGAGAATTTCCGCAAGATATTCCAGACGGTCTTTCAGAAAATCAGGGTTTTCCGGTGTCAGCGGGTTCTGAACAAGTGCATGTTCGATCCGGATTCCCGGGGCGGATTCCCTGAGCGCTTCCGTAATGATTTTTCTGTGTTCTGCCGATCCGCAGTTTCCCCAGTCCACCTTCCAGTAGCGGATCCCCGCCCGGTCGCAGAGTGCGGCGCAGTCTTCCCAGTGTTTCCGGAATTCACTCATGCTCCGTTTCGGAGAGAGGGATCCGTCCGGCCAGGGAATTTGAGGCGAAACCCAGACACCGGTCCCGCGATAGCCGAGCGACAGCATACGCTCGTTCATTTCTTTCAGCGCTTCTTCCGGACTGCCGGCCGCCTGGAGGAAGGGAAACTTCTCCAGCGCAATGTGAAGAGAACCGAAACGGTTGGAATGGGAAGGGTTTTCTGTCCCCGGAGGGACGTCCCATCCATCGTCGAGGACCACGGTCAGGTCGCCTCGGACCGGAAGCATCCGGTCGTCTGTAAGAATGCCGTCTGATTCGCTGAAGAGGAATTGCTCTGTCAGCATGTCTCTCATGGCCGCGGCCTTGTCGTTCCCGCCGGAGGAGGGATCCAGCATTGCCGACTGTGTGCACCAGGTGCAGAAATAATTGCCTCCTTCGGCTTCTTTTTTCCCGGATTCGGGGATCAGAGATTCATTCAGCTGTTTCATGAGTAAAAGTCTCCGTGCCTTGTCTCTGGAATGCTTCCGCTGAGTTCTGTGTCCATTTTTTCAGAAGCTGACTTTGCTTTTGATGAAGAGGACCAGGACGTTTTTTTCGGAAGGATTTTTCAGTTTGTGACGCCGGGAAGGGAGAATGCGGATGGTATCGCCTTCCTGGAGTTCAAATTCGCCGTCCTCAAAGACCATGGTGGCTTCGCCTTCGACGATATAGGCGATTTCCTCCTCGAAATGCCGGGAGAATCCGTGATTCGTCTCTCCGTTCGGCTTCAGGGACATGAGAAGGAGTTCGACATTCGATTTGAGCGGCCCCGGAGTGAGTCCGTAATAGACCGCGTCTTTTTCATTCGGATTCCGGATCCGTTCCCGTTCGGACTTTCTCCGGATCAGCGTGGCGTTGTCGATTTCCTCCGCGAAAAGCGAAGCCAGAGAAGTGCCGAGCGTCCCGGCTATTAACTTTAATACATTCAGACTGGGGTTGCCGATCCCCCGTTCCAGCTGGCTCACAAGCGCGGTGCTGATGCCGCAGATTTTCGAGAAGTCCTTGATGGACATCTTCTTGTCTTTTCTGTATTGACGGATCTGTTTCCCGATTTTTGTTTCATTCATCTTCTCTCTCCGGGTCATTTCTCTGCCATGGTGAAATATAACACCTCTTTCTGTTAATTATAATTAAATTTCATAAAAATATTGAAAAATTGCGAAAGGAATGCTATCGTAGAAGGGATCGGATGAGAAGAAGAAAACCACTGAACTTCAGGAAAGGACAGAACAGATCATGGGCAGAACATTGTCTCAGAAAATTTTTGACGCCCACCGGGTGGACGTTCCCGCTCCGGGTGTTTCCGTGATTCGGCTTGACCGGGTCTTCTGCCACGAAATTACAACGCCGATTGCCGTGAACGACCTGGTGTCCCGCGGAAAGGACCGCGTCTTTGATCCCTCGAAGATCAAGGCGGTCATCGACCATGTGACGCCCGCCAAGGATTCCAAGACGGCGGAGCAGGGAAAGACGCTCCGGGACTGGGCAAGACGCCATGGCATCAAGGACTTTTTTGACATCGGAGCGAACGGGGTCTGCCATGCGCTGTTTCCGGAAAAAGGATTTGTCCGCCCCGGGTTCACCGTCATTATGGGCGATTCCCATACGTGCACGCACGGTGCCTTCGGCGCTTTTGCCGCGGGAGTCGGCACCACGGATCTGGAAGTGGGGATTCTCAAGGGCGTCTGCGCCATGCGGGAACCGGAAAGCATCCGGATCCAGGTGACGGGAAAAATGAGACCCGGTGTTTTTGCAAAAGATCTGATCCTGGCGCTGATTCGTCTCCTGACCGTCAACGGGGCGACGGATAAGGTTATTGAATTCGCCGGCCCGGTCATTTCCTCCATGGGCATGGATTCGCGCATGACCCTCTGCAATATGGCGGTGGAGGCGGGCGCCACCTGCGGAGTCTGCTATCCCGATCAGGTGACGGTCGACTATCTCTGGGAATTCATCCGGAACGATTTCCCGACAAAAGAGGATGCCTTGAAGGAATACAGCCGCTGGCTGCCGGATGAAGACGCCGTCTACGAACGCATCATTGATTTCGACGTCTCGACTCTGGAACCGATGGTGACCGTGAACTACAAGCCCGATCAGGTGAAGACGGTCGCCGAAATGACCGGAACCCCTGTCGATCAGGTCTATATCGGATCCTGCACAAACGGACGTCTGGAAGATCTCCGTGTGGCGGCGGGAATCCTGAAAGGGAAGAAGATCAGCCCGAACGTCCGTGCGATTGTCTCGCCTGCAACGCCGCTGATTTATTCCCAGGCCCTGAAGGAGGGCCTGATTCAGATTTTCATGGATGCCGGATTCTGCGTGACGAATCCCACCTGCGGCGCCTGTCTCGGAATGAGCAACGGTGTCCTTGCCTCCGGAGAAGTCTGCGCTTCGACAACAAACCGCAATTTCAACGGCAGAATGGGCCGCGGCGGCATGGTTCATCTGATGAGTCCGGCAACGGCGGCTGCCACGGCTTTGACCGGGGTCATCACCAATTCTCCGCTTTTTGTCTAACTCTTTCAGGAGCTGCTCACTATGAAAAACTTAAATGGAAAAATACTGTTCCTTGACCGTTCCGACATCAATACGGATGAGATTATCCCCGCAAAATATCTGACGGAACTGACCAAGGAGGCTTTGAAGCCGTATTGTCTGGAAGATCTTTCCATTCCCTCTTTTGATCCGAAAAAGGATGTGGCAGGCAAGGGTGTGATCGTCACCCGTTCCAATTTCGGCTGCGGGTCTTCCCGGGAACATGCGCCCTGGGTCCTGGAATGCAATGGAATCCATCTGGTCATCGCAGAAAATTTTGCCCGTATTTTCCGTCAGAACATGTTCAACTGCGGAATGATGGCAATTTCTCTGCCTCCTTCTGAAATCGATGAGATCTTCCGTCTTTTTGCCGGAAGCGATGCCTCCTGTGAAACGGATCTGGAAAAATTCACATTCACAATTTCCAACGCTTCGGTGACCAAGGTCTATCCTTTTGTCATCAGCGAGTTCGACCTCGCTCTTGTGAAAGCGGGCGGATGGGTGGATTTCGCAGACGGTAAATATTGATCCGTCTCTCCTTTCCTTGATCTCCTTTCCTTGATCTCCTTTCCCCTTGTGACATCTGGAAACACGGGGAAAGGAGAAAGGAAAAATCAGGATTTTTTTCAGAAAAGTGCTATGACCGCAGGGGAAAAACAGCGGGAAAATGCGTCCGGGCTTCCGCACCCTTCGCGTGAGATCCGGAATTCATAATTCTGTCGCAGTCTTGTTTTTTTTGGGGTTGCATCGTGGGGAAAAACAGCCGCCGGAAGGCTGTCGAAAAGCCGATCCTCGATACCGGTGTGGTCCGATCATCCATTTAGAGCATGGAAAACATTCTGGATACGGCTTTTTTGTATTTGAAATCCTTCAGATGGAAAGGGATATAAGGCACATTCGGAATGGTTTTCAGATCTTTTTTCTCAAAAAGGACCAGATTCGGCTTGGGCTGTTCCGGATGGAGGAAAAAATAACGTCTGTATCCGGCAAGGGGTCCGCCTCCGATGAAAAGGAATTCCACTTGTCGTTTTTCAATCAGTTCCTCGGTCTCTTTGTATCCGTCAATTTCGCTGAAGAGGAAAAGCGATTCGTCCACGGATCCATTGACGAGATTCCAGGCATCGATCATGGCCTGTCTGCGTTCCCGGTCGCCCCGCGATTCGGGAATTCCAAAAATGGCTCCGATTTTTCTGCCCTTCCAGGCGGGAAGGGTTTTGACAAAAGTCTTGTAATCCTGCGCATAAACATTCAGAGTCATCTGGGGATGAGATGGCGCAATATTGTGATTCCCGAAAATGAAATAGGGGATTTTGCGCCGGATCAGAGGAAGAAGATCCGTTTCCTCCACAACGCCGAGCAGAAAAACTCCATCCACATGTTTTCGCTCAAGCCATTCGTCAAGCGTATAGTCTTTCTCGAAATTTCCCCCCAGAAGAATGCTGTAGGAACGTTTTCGGATTTCTTCCGCAAGGGTTTCAATCATGATGCCGGATTGATAAACAGGATAATTCAGGACAAAAATGCCCAGACAATGGAAAGGTCCCGTTTTTTTCCGCTCCGTCACATACATCCCGCTCTTGGGAACCGTATAAATGTACCCGAGTTTTTCCAGTTCAGCAACAGCCATCTGGATGACTTGAATACTCACATCGTAATATCCGGCCAGATCCCGGATGGAATCCATTTTCATTCCCGGAGCATAGATCCCGCGGTTGATCAGCGTAATCATATCATATTCTATTGTCCGGTACTTCGGCATGGCATCGGAAAATGCGGAACGGACATCGGTTACTGCGGGAGGCTTTCCTGATTTCTTCTGTGCGCCCATCTTGTCCGTATCCTCCTCTTCCTTCACCTTATTCTGGAGTAAAAATGAAAAATCTGCCATGCCAGGCTTTTTCACACCGGAAAATTTTTCCGGCGCAGAGCCATCTGAAAATAAGTTTACTATATCATGCAAAGTTGATTTTCGCAAACGGAGAAAACGCTTCTTCCCCTGAAGGAAGAGGGGATGGAAGTGGATTTTTTCAAAAAATGGGAAAGGAATGGAATAGGAAAAAGAGAGGAAGGGGAAGGGAAGACGAAAACAAGATTTTTTTGAATCCCCGTTCCCGTTGTGTGGAGAAGCGTTCCGGAAGGAACGGGAGGAGCGTTTCGGTAAAGATTTTTCTCTCTCATTTTTGTTTTTTCTTCCTCAATCCACTCTCCCACCTTCTCCTTCTTTTTCTTTCTCTCGGGGAATGGGACTTTACTCATCCTTCCAGGAGAATGAATGCAACGGCATAATTTTTTTCATGGCTGATGGAGATATGAATCTTTCTGACGCCGAGTCTTTCAGCCGTTTTTGCCGTTTCAGCATGGAGCTGAACCACCGGAGCGCCTGATCCGGACTCCGAGGGTAGAATTTCAATTTCCACAAAAGCGCAGGCTTCACACATTCCGCATCCGAGGGCTTTGGAAAAAGCCTCTTTTGCGGCCCATCGTCCGGCCAGGAATTCGGCCTGGTTTTTTCTGGATTTCATCAAATCCAGTTCTTGAGGCGTGAGGATGTTCCGGATGAAATGATCTCCATATTTTTCATAGATGCGCATGACGCGCTGACATTCCGCGATGTCGGTTCCGATACCCAGAATCATTGAAAAACCTCCGAACGCATCAGGGCGGGGATGCGGGTTAAACTGTAACAATTGTGCCGGGAAACGATCAGGTGGTCACGCAGGGCGACGCCGATCGGTTTGATGATTTCACTGATTTGGCGGGTCATGAAAATGTCGCTGTCGGAAGGTGCAAGATTGCCTCCGGGGTGATTGTGGGCGAGAAGCAGACCCGTCGCCTTGAGTTCGATGACTCTTTCGAGAATCTTGCGCGGATAGACGGAAACGCAGTCTACACTTCCCGTTGCCATGATTTCGGAGTCCAGAATCTGATTTTGTGAATTCAGGTAAACCGCAAGGAGTCGTTCCTCCTTGAATCCTCCGAGCTTCATTCTGGCGTAATTCTGAAAAGTTTCCGTGCTGGAAATGACGTCTTTCCGTTCCAGACGACCGCGCAGATAGACCACCGACAGTTCCCGGATCAGTTTGAATAAAATCGCCGAATTTTCCCCGATTCCGTCGCAGACGGCGATTTCGGAAATATCCGCGTCGACCAGTCTCTCTATGGTTTTGAATTTTTCCAGAAGCGTTTTTGCCAGCGGTTTCACGTCACGGCGCTGGATGGCATAGGTGAGGAGGAGCTCCAAAAGTTCGTAATCATGAAAGGCGTCGAGTCCGCCTTTCAAATATTTCTGCCGGAGGCGGGCGCGGTGCCCTTCGTTCAGAGAATGTTTTTTGCTGGTGGATTTCATGTCCGCCTCAAGAGTGTCATGGATTCAAAATGGGCTGTGGCCGGAAACATGTCGAGGATTCCTGTCTGTACGATTTCGTATCTGTTGTTTCCGGGTGCGGTCATGGTTTCCAGATCCCGCTTCAGGGTGTCCGGGGAACAGGAGATGTAAAGGATGTGTCCGCTTTGGAGGGAAAGGATTTCTTTCATCTGGCGTTTTGTCAGTCCGCTCCGAGGGGGATCCAGAATGAGGAGGAGTTTGTCTGCGTCAAGCGGTCTGCGGTGTTCCTGGGAAAAGACGGAGCGGAAGGAGGAGGCGTCTCCGCAATGGAAGCGGCAGCGTTTTCCCAGACCTCTTCTTTCCGCGTTCCGTCTCGCCGCCGAAATGGCCCGGCGGTCCAGCTCGATTCCGAAGCAGGTGCAATTTTCACAGCTTTCCGCTGCAATAATGGAAAAGATTCCGGCTCCGCAGAAAAGTTCCAGCACCGCTTCCGGCTGCAGTTTACGCACGGTTTCGGCAGTCCGGCGCAGAAGTTCGCAGGCAACGGCGGTGTTGGTCTGGAAAAAGGACTCGCGGGGAACGAGAAAACGTCCTGCGGATCCCAGCTGTTCCGTCAGCATGACGCCGGAGGGGGGATCCTGGTCGGTCCAGACGGTGACTCCGTCTTTGAGCGTCCAGCGGAAAAAGACACGCCGCGTGTCGGCTGGAATGAGCGTCTTTTTTCCGCTGATCACAATGAATTTGCCTTTTTCCGTTCCGGCGCAGTCGCTGATTCCGCGGATGGCCGCGTCCAGAGCTTTCCGCGCAATCATACAGGAGGAGACGGGGAGAATTGTTTTGTTGTCTTCCGCACGGTAGCCCAGAACCGGGACACCTGCGGAAGGAGTCGTGCATGAGAGCGTGATGCGGTTTCTCCAGTGATAACGCTCCGGAGCGGGGAAGGGGGGAAGCATCCGTTCCGGGGAAACAAGGCCGGGACGGAGAAGAAAGCCTTCAAACTGCTTCTGTTTCCAGGTGAGTTCCAGATCATAGGGAAGATGCTGGTAGGAGCATCCCTGGCAGTCGCATCCGGCATTTTGAGGTGTCACGGCAAGCGGACACGCCGGGGGGATGCGCTGGGGGGAGCCTTCCAGAATTTCCCGGATTCGTCCGCGTGCATAAGATTTTTTCCGGGCAGTCACTTCCAGTCTGATCCGTTCTCCGGGGATGGCTCCGCGCACAAAACAGAGCATCCCGTCCGGGAGTTTGCCGAATGCGGCGCCTCCGAATGCCAGCCCTTCCATGTATGCTTCACAAATTTCCGCCATGAATGAGATTTTTCAGCCTTTCTCAAAAAAAATTCCTAATAAATATGCTCGAAAGAGCCATAATTTCAACCTGGGAACAGTTTTATATTTGAATTTTGCGGGAAACTCCGCATATTGTAGCCCGGGAAAAAACTCCGGAATCCGGGGGCGTGGTATGGAGCTTCTGATCCGGGAATGAAAAATCTCCTCCGGAACACCTTTCCCTTCCGCCGGAGAAACGGCCGGATTTGCTGAAACAGCTTTACACTTTTATCTTGAGTTTTGGGTTTTAATTTAAGTTTTCACTATGGAAATGGAAGCACAATCGAAAAAACAGGAAAATTCCGGGGAACAGGGGGATCACATGAGGAAACGTGGAAATTCAAAGAAAGATTTTTTCCTGACGGTATTGTTTTTTTCCGCCGCCCTTCTCCTGACGGTCTGTTTCACCCGGAATTCCGGCGGAGACGGGGAAAACGGGGAAAACATATTTTTTCATCTGGGGCTGCTCTCTCTCGCAGTGATGGCTTTTTTGTTTGTGTTCAGGCGGATGGACAGAATCAGAAAATCCGGAGATTCCGCAGAGAAAGTCTCCGGACAGCACATGCCGCCGCCTTGCGGGGCAGACGCCGCTCTTCCCTCCCCTTCAGAATCGCCGGATTTCCGTTCCTCCGGACTGCAGAAGGAACTATGCTGCCGGGAACCGCTCCCGGAAGACTTCAGCAAGAAGAACTGTTTTGCCATAGTCTGCGGAGAAAAGGAACAGAAAAATTTGATGCTTCAAAAACGGGAGAGTCAGGAACAGATCATCCGTACCGGACGGCTCGTTTCCATCGGGGAAATGGTCCCATCCATTGCCCATGAGCTGAATCAGCCGCTCTGTGTCCTGCGCGGATATCTGGAACTTCTGGAAATGAGTTTAAAGGGTAGTCCCCTGCTGCGGGAAAAACGTCTTGACGGCATTTTTTCCATCTGTCTGGAAAATGTGGACCGTGCCGCGAAAACGGTGAAGGATATGCGCGAATTCGCTTTTCCCGGTAGAAAAACAATGCCTGCAAGCTCTTTTTCCACAACCACTTCCACTCCCACTTCCAATTTCTCTTCCTTCGCATCTGCCGAGCCTGCCTTTGAAAATCCCGTGGAGAAAGCCGTCTCCTTTTTCCGGGAGCAGATGGACAGCCACGCAATCCGCTTCCGCGCGGATTGGAAGGTGACTCCGGAGGAATTCCGCGGGATGGAACGGATTCTGGAGCAGACCGCATCCGTTTTCCTTTCCAACGCGGTGCGGGCGATGGATGAAAAAATGCAGTCTGAGCTGGAGAAAAGGACGGCTGCAGCGGGAATTGCGGAATCCCGTCTGTATGAGGCGGAGACACTCCATGCGGGTTCGCTTCATGCGGATTCGTCTGAAGCAGAATCCCCCGATGTGACCTTGAAACTTTTCCGCGATGAATCCCTTTCCTCTCTGGTTCTGGAAGTGAGGGATCAGGGGTGCGGGATGAATTCTTCTGTGCTGACAGCCTGCGGGACTCCGTTTTTTTCCGGCTGGAAAAGCACCGGCACAGCTTCTCCGGGGGCGGGCTTTGCCCTCTATGCAGTCCGGGAACTTCTTTCTGTTTCCGGTGGGACACTCAGTGTGAAAAGTCAAGAAGGGAAGGGATCGCTCTTCCGCGCCATACTGCCCTGTCTTTCTCCGGAAACAGAAGAAGGTGGTGGCCCGGGGATGAGTCGTTGCAGCAGCGGAAAAGCGAGGATGAAAGACGAGGAGACGGCCGTATGATTTTTACTGTGGATTCCTTGTCCGTCGATGTCAGAAATGCTTCTCCCCGGATGGACGTGGAGCTGCATTCCCGGATTGCAGCCGCCTGCGGATTGAAAAAAGAGGAGATTCTCTCCTACCGCATTCTCAGGCGGAGCGTCGATGCCCGGAAGAAACCGGGAGTCAAGCTGTTGTACCGACTTGTAGTGGAAGCGAAGGACGGGGCGCTTCCGGGAAATGCCTCGCCGGTGGCGCGGGAGGATCTGGAGGAGCTTTCCTGGGATCCTTTGCGTTATCTGAAGAAGGGGGGATCTGCTCCGTGTCACCCGATTGTCGTCGGGAGCGGTCCGGCAGGGCTCTTTGCTGCTTATGCCCTTGCGCTGGCGGGATGCCGTCCGCTTGTCATCGAACGGGGGTATGATGTGGAAAGGAGGAAGAAAGACATCGACCTTTTTTTCCGCACCCGGGTTCTGAATCCCGAAAGTAATCTCCTCCGCGGGGAAGGCGGTGCGGGGACCTGGTCCGACGGCAAACTCTACACCCGGATCCGGGATCCCCGCATTTCCTTTGTCCTGGAAAGTTTCATCCGTGCCGGCGCCAGGGAGGAAATCCGTTATTTCAGTCATCCGCACATCGGTTCGGACTGCCTTCCCTCCATCATTGCCGGGATCCGTGAGAAAATCCGCTCTCTGGGAGGAACTTTTCTGTGGGGATCTGCCGTGCGGAGCGTGAAAATCAGAGACGGAGTCTGTCAGGGCATCGTTCTTTCGGACGATTCCGTACTGGAAGCCCCCGCCGTCCTCCTCGCTCCCGGGCACAGCGCCAGAAACCTGATTCTTCATCTGATTTCCTCCTGCGGCCTTGCCCATTCCCTGAAGGGATTTCAGATCGGTTCCCGGGTCGAGCATCCCCAGCATTTCATCAACCGGATGCAGTACGGACTTGCTTCCCCGCCTTCCATTCTCGGGGCCGCGGAATACAGTATGGCCTCCCGTCCGCCCCGGGGAAAAGGAGAGGCTTCTCTGGATGCTTCCGGTAAAGAAGGGAAGGGGGCCAGCACCTTCTGCATGTGCCCCGGCGGAGAAATTCTTCCCGCCACATCCGATCCGGAAAGACTCTGCACCAACGGCATGAGCAATTCCGCCCGCAGCGGAGCATTCGCAAATTCCGCCATTGTGGCCACGGTCGATCCCGGAATCTTCAAGGACGCCGCGGAAGCCTTCGCTTTCCTGGACTCTCTGGAGAAAAATGCCTTCCTTGCGGGGGGAAGCTCCTACGCCTGTCCCGCCCAGACGCTCCCGGACTTCCTTTCCGGGACTCTTTCTTCCTCCCTCCGCGTTCCCGGAGGTGCAAAAGCTGGAGAAAAGGAGGGATCTTATGCGCTCGGAAGTCTTCCCGCCCGTCTGGACTCCCTGTTGCCGGGAGATGTTTGTACGGCTCTCCGCCGCGCCGTGCGTCATTTTGAGAAAATCATGCCCGGTTTCATCAGAAACGGCATCTTCTACGGATTGGAAACACGCGTTTCGAGTCCGGTCCGTTTCCTGCGCGATCCGCTGACTCTCGAAAGCAGTGTGAAACGTCTCTATATCGGTGGGGAAGGCGCGGGTGCGGCTGGAGGTATCACTTCAGCCGCTGTGGACGGAATTCGCCTGGCAGAAAAAATCCTTGAAAATTATTCCTGATTTCCCTCTCTCCGCGATTCCCGGATCCCATCCATCCCATCCGGGCCTCCATTTCTCCATTTTCTCCGGATCTCCGGGGGGCGTCTCCTCCTCAGGATGGAAAGAATAAAGAGCTCTTCTCTTGGCCTTTCCTTTCGCAGGGGGGGGGAGAGAAAACTTTTCCCTCTTCTCCTCCGACAACAAAAAATCCCGTATTTTGTGAAATACGGGATTTCCAGGTCATAAGGAGTTCAGGGGAGAACACGCCCCCGGACAGAAACAGAAAAAAGCGGGGGAGAGAAACTTATTTCTGCTTCGGAGTGTTGTTTTTCCCTTTTTCAAGCTCATTTTTCAAGGCTGAGGGAAGCACCGCCTTTTCATCGCCGGGAGCCTTTGGGGAAGTGACGAGTTCTCTGAGTTTGTCCATGCGGTTTTCTCCGCGGATGACGAATGCCGCTTTCTGGGCCAGTTCCTTGCAGGTGTCATCAATCGCGGCGAGATTTTCAAGAACGGAAGAGACCTGCCCCATCTTCTTGAGATCGGAAACACGGAAAACGGCCACATTGATTTCAGGCTTGTCCGCCTGATTTCTCGGCATGGTGACAATACAGAGGATCTGGGCTTCCGTCTTTTCTCCGAAAGCCTTCATTTCTGCGGGATCCGGAGCCTGCCCGGCAATGAACTTCGCCGTTTTTCTGGCTTCCTCGATTTTTTCGGAAGCGGCGATTTTGATTCTGGAATGAGTGGCGAGTTCGGATTTGAAATATTCATTGACCAGGGATTTGATTCTGTCATCGCTTCCATCCCGTGCAGAACGGACGTCGGGGCCGGGGAAGACCGCAACCGTGATCGGTTTCTGCGCGCAGAGAGTAAAGGCTGAGAGCATGGCGAAAAAGACAAAAACAAGAGTTTTTCCGGCAGACATGGCTTTTTTTCCTTCCTTGATGAACAGAGTTTTGAAATTTTCCGGACTGCCGTCCGTTTTTTTGTTTGAACATTGCTGAGTGGGATATTATACCGTTGATCAGTGATTCTTTCAAGGCGGATTTTCAAAAATCCCGTTTCAAAACCGTTTCTCCGGGTTTCCGCGGGAGAGAAAATCCTTTGCTGCTTCCGGATTTGCGGGGAGCAGTTCTGATGCAGGAATGCTGGAAGGAGAGCGGAAAGGACCCGGGAAGAACAGGAAATGGATGAAAGGTCCGTTTTTTTGCCGTGGAGAAAGTGAATTTTCAGGAAAGAGGGTTATATTAACACCTTACTTTGCATTTTCTGGGAACTTGTCGTCATCAAGAGTCAGCATATACGGAGAGAATCATGGCAAATACGGAAATGCCGAAGGCGTACGAAGCCGCGGCGGTCGAAGAGAAATGGTATCCCTTCTGGGAGAGCAACGGTCTGTTCAAAGCCCGTCCGAATCCATCGAAGAAAGCTTATTCCATTGTGATCCCGCCTCCGAACGTAACCGGGATTCTGACCATGGGGCATGTGCTGAACAACACGCTTCAGGATATCCTCATCCGCTGGCACCGGATGCTGGGGGATGAAGCATGCTGGTTTCCCGGAACCGATCACGCCGGAATCGCCACGGAGGCCAGAGTGGAGAAATTCCTTCAGGAAAAAGAACATACCGGCAGAGAGAAACTCGGACGGGAGGAATTCATCCGCAGAGTCTGGGACTGGAAGAAGCAGTACGGCGGGACCATCATTCGCCAGCTCCGCAAATTGGGAGCGTCCTGCGACTGGGAACGGGAGCGTTTCACCATGGACGAAGGTCTCAGCGAAGCCGTCCGAGAAGTCTTTGTCCGTCTGTATGAGAAAGGCTACATCTACCGCGGCAGCCGGATGATCAACTGGTGTCCCAAAGCCAAGAGCGCGCTCTCGGATGAGGAAGTCATTTACCGGGAGGAACACGGGAAGTTCTACCATTTCCGCTATCCGCTTTCAGACGGATCCGGGTATCTGGTGGTGGCGACGACCCGTCCGGAAACCATGTTCGGCGATACCGCTGTGGCTGTCCCTCCGGGCGATCCGCGCTACAGCGCAATCGTGGGAAAGACGGTCGATCTGCCGCTCACAGACCGGAAGATTCCCGTCATAGAAGACCCCCATGCCGATCCGGAAAAAGGCACAGGCTGCGTGAAAATCACGCCTGCTCACGACCCCAACGACTTTGAAGTCGGCAAACGCCACAGCCTGGAATTCATCAATGTGATGAATAAAGATGCGACAATGAACGGGCGCTGCGGAAGCCGTTATGCCGGACTGGACCGTTTTGAATGCCGCGAACTCGTCGTGAAAGATATGGAAAAACTCGGACTTCTGGAAAAGATCGAGGATCTTGTTCACAACGTCGGTTATTCCGAACGGGGCGGCGTGCCGATTGAAACGCTGCTCAGCGAACAGTGGTTCGTCCGGATGGGCGAGCTGGCGAAACCCGCGATCGAAGCTGTCCGGAACGGGACCATTCAGTTTCATCCCGAACGCTGGAGCAAAACGTATTTCCACTGGATGGAGAATATCCGTGACTGGTGCATCAGCCGTCAGATCTGGTGGGGACACCGCATTCCCGCCTGGTACCGGGACGACACCGGGGAAATCTATGTGGGCACGACTCCGCCGGAAGGCGAAAACTGGCGTCAGGAAGAGGACGTCCTCGACACCTGGTTCAGTTCCTGGCTCTGGCCTTTTTCCATCATGGGCTGGCCGCGCAAAACCCCGGAACAGGACTATTTCTATCCGACTCATGACCTGGTGACCGGTCCTGACATCATTTTCTTCTGGGTCGCCCGGATGATCATGGCTGGCTATGAATTCAAAGGCGCCGAACCCTTCCGGCACGTCTATTTCACAAGCATCATCCGGGATGATCTGGGCAGGAAGCTGAGCAAGTCCCTCGGCAACTCCCCTGATCCGCTGGAAGTCATTGAACGCTACGGGGCGGATGCACTGCGCTTTTCGATCATTTACATTGCGCCCGTCGGCATGGACATCCGTTACTCCAACGAAAAATGCGAAATCGGCAGGACTTTTGCCAACAAGCTCTGGAATGCCTGCCGTTTCCGCCGGATGCAGGGAGCGGTTTCAGAAGGATTCCAGTCGCTCTCCGGGATGGATCTCCGGAAGCTGACGGCCGACGAGCAGTGGATGCTCACGCTTCTCGATCGCGCCGTCGGCTCGGTGGGCGCCTCCTTGAAGGAATATCGTTTCCATCAGGCCGCCCACGATATTTACGAACTGGTCTGGAGCGATTTCTGCGATTGGTTCATCGAAGCGTGCAAACCCCGTCTGGCCGAGGGCGGAGAGGCGAGGACTCAGGCCCTGGCCGTGCTGGACTATGCGCTCTGGAAAATTCTGCGCCTTCTGCATCCCTTCATGCCCTTTGTCACGGAAGAGCTGGCGCATCAGATGGATTTCCTCGGAGAAGGGGAATCCATCATGTATGCGCCGTATCCGGAAGAGGAAAAAACGCGTTTTCCGGGGGTGGCTTCCGTCGCGGATCCGGAGAAACTCATTGAGCTGGTCTGGGATAAATTCCGTCTGGTCAGCGCCGGGCGCAATCTGAGAATCAGCAACAACATTGCTCCCGGGAAGAAGGTGGAATTCCACATACGCGCGGCCACGCCGGAAATTGCGGAATTCCTTTCGAGCGAACAGTCGAGTCTCCGATCTCTTCTGAATGCCTCTTCCGTTACGGTTTCTCTGGAGGAATACAAGGCTGAGGACGGGTCTCCGGCCCCCTCCATTCTAGACAACGCCGGAGCCATCTTCCTTCCTCTCAAAGGACTTTTCGATCCGGAGGCCGAACGGGCGAAACTGGAAAAACAGAAAAAGGATCTCCTCGGCTGGATCCGCGGCTCGGAAGCCAAACTTTCCAACCGCGGTTTTCTGGAAAAGGCTCCGCCTGACGTGGTCAAAAGTGCTGCAGAGCATCTGGAGGAACTCCGGGACAAACTCCGCCGTGTAGATGAGGCTCTTGCGTCCCTGAAATGATTCTCCCATGATTATTGACGGAACTCTTTCTCTTTCCCAGAAGGAACGGGACAGGAAAAACTACAACCGTTTCAATCTGATCAACGGTCTGTCCTACATGTGTCTGGGCGAGACGGTCATCATTCTTTTTGCCATGAGGATGAACTGTCCGGACTTTGTCGTTTCCGCGCTCGGAGCCTTTCTTTTTCTGGGAAATTTCGCAATGCCTTTCGGAAAAATGGTGGCGGCGCGGACGGGCGCTTCTTCCAGCGTTTCGATGTTCTGGGTTTTCCGGAACATCGCGGCGATGCTGGTGGCGTCCGCCTCACTTGTCTACCGCTTTTTCGGACAGGTGCCTGCCATTGCGCTGGTGATGATCGGAGCGTTTCTGTTTTACTCCTGCCGTTCTGCCGGGACGGTGGTCATGCAGCCACTGATCGGTGAGATCACCACGAAGGAGAACAGGGGAAGTTTTATTTCCAAATCCAATCAGCTGTTTTATTTCTCCTGTCTGCTCTGTCTGGCGGTGATTACGTGCATCCTGAAATTTTATCAGGATCTCTGGACTTTGAGCCTCATTATTTTCATCGGGTCTGCATTTGGTTTCACCTCGGCCGTGTTTCTTGCCCGGATTGTGGAATCCGGCGCGCTGCGGAACTCGGCGCGGGAGCCGATGCTCCAGGGAGCCTGGAAAACCTTGAAGGATAAATCCAGAAGACGTCTTCTCACGGCAAATTTCATCGTCTCCGCCCTCACGGCGATGACCATTCCCATCTCCATGCTTGCCATCAAGCGAGGATACGGAATCAGCGATACAAACGCGCTGATTTTTGCCGTGGTGCAATTCTGCGGTGCGGTGGCCATTTCCTATGTGATCGGCATTCTTAGCGGGGAGACGGGGCCGCGTCCGATACTGCTTCTTTCCTATGCTGCCTTGCTGATTCTCTGCGGATGCTGGATTTTTTCCCCACCCCGCTTTCACTGGCAGTTCATGGCGTTTCCTTTCTTCCTGGGAGGCGTTGCGGCAAACGGGACAAGTATTGCGCTGACACAGTATTTTCTTCTGGCGATTCCGGCAAGGGAACGGATGGTGGCGTCGTTGACCATTTATGTGGTGTCGGGCATTTTTGCGGGACTTGTCGCAATGATTCTCGGTGGGGCGCTCCTGAGCTGGATCGGGACATGGGATTTCGGCGTTTTAGCCTCCTGGCTGGATTCCCACGGAGCGGGAGATGTGCTTCCGCTGTCGAGATTTTCCTCCTGGGAGGGAACGGCGGGGCATTTGAATGTCTACCGGATTTATTTTCTTGCTGTTTCTCTGATTCTACTGTGTGGTTTTCTGCCGCTGCTCCGCCTGAAGCCCTATTCCCGCTGGAGGGTGGGGGATGTCCTGGGACTGGCTTTTGCCCCGCGGGACTTGCTGACACTTTACAACCTGCACCGCTTCAATCAGCTCGCGGATGCCAGGGAGGAGGAACACAATATTGATCTTTTTCAGGAATCTCATTCGGAACTTTCGGAAAGGGCGCTTCTTTCGAGCCTGGATTCCCCGAAACTGGCTTTGCGCGGACGGGCGCTCTTGGCCATCGGCGAACTTCCTCTTTCCCGCGATGCTGAAAAAGCCGTGCTCCATGAACTTGAAACAGGTGAACACACCACCGCCAATATCGCCGCTCAGATCTGCGGAACTCACGGCATGACCGAAGCCATTCCCATGCTCCGCGCCTATCTCTCATCCACAAGCGACTATTATCTGAAATCCAAAGCCATGCTCGCCCTGACTCAGCTCAGAGACCGCGACTCCTATCCTGAAATCCGGCGAATTTTCGAAGAAACAGACAATCCTCGTCTGATCATGCACGGTGCCGCCGCACTTGTGGAAATAGGAACCCCGGAAAGTTTTTCCCTCCTCCTCAGAAAAACTTTCACCACTGGACTCTCCGATCAGACTTTGAGTGAAATCCTCTGCTCCGCTGCCGAACTTGCCGGATACGGTGACGACTTCTATAAATTCATCAAACTCCACCGGAAAGATCCGCTCAACGCCATCCAGATGTTTTCCGAATTCTGCTGTACTCTCTTGCCGGATGAGAAAAAGGCGGATTTTGCAGAAAATCTGCTTTCCTTTGAATCCGGGAAGATTGATTCCCCCGCTTTCCGTGCCTGGATGCTGTCCATGAAAACACTTTCCGAAGGAGAAGAAGAGGAGGAGAAAAGCAGAAATGAATATCGTTCCCGGGCATTCCTTTTCCTGACATCTCCCGAGGCCTCTTCCCGCTCCATTTCTCCGATCGTGCTTTGCTGCCTGCTGCCTCTTTTCCTGAAAAAGCGGAAGAAGAAAAAACACATTCCCTTTTCGGGAGAGAATGAACATCCCGTATAAATTCAAAAAAATTGCAGGATCTTTTTCCTTCCCGGGATTGAATAAACGCTCTTCCGGAAGTATAATACCAAATACACCAGATCTGCACCCGTAGCTCATTTGGATAGAGCGGCTGCCTCCGGAGCAGCAGGTAGTGAGTTCGAACCTCGCCGGGTGCACCAACTTTGTCGCCCTCCTTTTTTTGATTTTCCTATTCCCTCGCGGGGGAGACTGTCTTTCTGTTCTAAAAAATCTGAAAAGGGAAGATGAGGAAGAAAAATCAGCAAAGAATCAATTTCCCGGAAGAAAGAGTCCGAAAGTGAGGTGAGGGGAAGGATTTTGTTATATTGCTTCAGCGCAAAAAAAACTAGCGCTTGCGTCGCAATGTAGCAGAATCGCTCCAGCATACAAAAAGAGAGAAGAAGCTCTGTGTCATAGAATTGCAATTCGCAGATCGCAACCCGTAGAACGGAGCTTCAAATGACAATTGACCAATTGTTACCCACAACGTGAAAATGCAAAAATTACATCGTATCTGCGCCGTAATAGCGCCGTCAGCTCATCTGTAAATATATCATCAAGAAGGATATATTGGGAAAAATCCTATGTCAACTGAGTGACAGGAGAAGAGGGGAAATCCTGGAGCCCGAGACTTGTTCTGATCTTATTCCTATGCAGCTAAGGATTTCGTTGGATTTGAGCTCGTCGCGATTTAGGGGATATATTTGAAAGAAGAATGTTTCTTGTTGATCTTTGATCGTATGTACGGGCAGCAGGGATGAACATCCCCAAAAACAAGCAGAGAGAGCACGCACACAGAAAAATTGGACTTCTTATTGCGGCAGAACGTTTTTCAAAGATAAATCAAAACCACCGACACTCTGCCGGTGGTTTTGATTCTTTCTCCGCATTGGAATTCCTGAAGATTCGATAAGCAGGAATGTGTCCGGAGATTTTTTTGATCTCTTGACTTCTCTTCAGCAAGATCAAATTTGACTGTCTGAAGAAAAGCGGGGGAGGAAGAGGGGAAGAACCCCGGACGGCTTGTTTTCTTTCCCCTCCTTTCTTTATCTTCTGCCTCCATGGGGCGGAGGTCCTCCGCGATGCGGTCCGCCCTGTGGAGAAGCTCCGGGAGGCAGCGGCCGGGCTTTCCCGCTTCTCCATTCCGCCCGGAAAGGAGGCGGAGATGGAGGTGGCGGCGGGGACGGAACAATGATGGTCGGTCCGCAGGGCGGCGGTGGCGGCGGAAGCGGCGGTGGCGCGGGGAATCCCCCTCCGATCCGGACACCGTCATCCGAAATCACAATTCCCGGAAGCGATATCACAAAACTGTTTCCTCCATGGTGATGTCCAGCCTGAACGTCCGCCGCACAGGCGAACAGAAGAGCTCCGGCAAATAATGTGACTGCTGTTGTTTTGTTTTTCATAAGACACCTCGCTTTCCTTTCGTGGTTCTCTTCCTGCTTTTTTTCCTTTTCTTTTTCGATCCCGAGTCTTCCCCCCGCTTCCTGTGAAGAAAAACGAAAAAATCTGAAAAATTATTTTCACTGTTTCAAAATATATTTTGTATTTTTTGTTTAAAACAAAATTTTAATCGTGAGAGAGTCTGCCTGTCATGGTCTCTCCCCTTCCTTATTTTACTGTCAGGATAAAAACTGCCGGGAAATCACCGCTTCTCTGTGAAAACACAACACTCTCAGGTTGTTTCCCGGGTGAAAGAAAGGGAAAGGGACACTTACCCCATATGGCGGAAAAACCTGGAAAAATAAGTTTTGTAGCAGATTTAAAACAGATTGTTGAAAAGGAAAAAACAAAAAGTGAGAACAGGGCGAAAAAAAGGAAAGGGAAAATTGAAAGATAAGAAGATATGAGAAAAGAAAACGGAAAAGAAAAAGGAAAGGGGAGGGGGGATTCTGCCCCCCCGGTTCCGAAGGATGATTACGATTTCGTGATCTGATCCAGCGCGGCCAGTTCCTCTTCCGTAAAATCCGTATTCAGAAGACAGTTTGCAATTTCGCGGATCTGTGCCGGCCTGCTGGCGCCGATCAGAGCGGAAGTGATTCCGCTCCGGCTGAGAATCCACGCGATTGCCATTTGTGCGAGAGTCTGACCTCTTGCCGCGGCGATGTTGTTCAAGGCCGTGATTTTGCCGAGAAGTTCGGGCGTGATGCTTTCCGGTTTCAGAAAATGAGCGCGGGCAGCACGGGAATCCGGAGGAATTGCCCCTCTCAGATATCGGTCCGAAAGGAGTCCCTGAGCGAGAGGGGAAAAGACGATGGCGCCGATTTTTTCCTCTTCAAGCACTTTGAAAAGCCCGTTTTCCTCATAATGGCGGTCCAGGAGATTGTAGCGCATCTGATGAATGACGAATGGCGTTTTCATGCTTCTGAGGATCTGGGCAGCTTCGCGGGTCTTCTCCGGCGGATAATTGGAAATGCCGGCATAAAGGGCCTTCCCGCTCCGGACAATCTGGTCCAGCGCCGCCATAGATTCCTCAAGGGGCGTTTCCGGGTCTGGACGGTGATGATAGAAAATGTCGACATAGTCAAGTCCGAGACGTTTCAAACTCTGGTCGCAGCTTGCAATGAGGTTTTTCCTGGATCCCCATTCCCCGTAAGGCCCCGGCCACATCAGGTATCCCGCCTTGGAGGAAAGGATCAGTTCATCGCGGTGTCCGGTCAGATCCTGTTTGAGAATGCGGCCCATGGTTTCCTCCGCGGATCCCGGTTCGGGTCCGTAATTGTTGGCAAGGTCGAAATGGGTGATTCCAAGGTCGAACGCCGTATGGATCATGGCGCGCGCATTTTCGTAGACGTCATAACTGCCGAAATTGTGCCAGAGCCCGAGAGAAAGGGCGGGAAGTTTCAGACCGCTGGCTCCGCAGCGGCGGTAAGTCATTCTCTCGTATCGTCCGGGATTGGGTTTGTACATACTGCGGATCTCCTCTGATGATCTGTGTCTGATGATCTTGTCTGATATTTGCGGGGCGGATTCTGAAACAGCAAGAGGGAAGGTTTTTCTGCAGAATCCCCGGAATCTTCAGGAATTTTTCAAGATCCCCGGGATTTCCGGAATTCTCAGGGAAGCATGATTTCCTGGTGATTCTTCAGGAGCGGTCTCAGAAACTTTCCCGAATCCTGCCGTCATGATGATGAGTCTTCATGATCTTCCCGGAAATATAACAGGGATTGTCACTTTTTTCAAACCTCCGCTTGAATCCGCATGCGGGGGTGGTAGTTTTATACCTCCGCTTCCGCAGCTTCCGGAACGGAGATAAATGTTTTCAGGGAGAGGGGGGGGGGGAGAGAGTCTTCCGGAATTCTTCGGAGGAATCCTCCGTTTCCATCTGGAAGCGCCGTAAGAAAACGCGGAAGAATAGCGGGAAAAGGTAAAAAAAAGAAGCTAGATCCTTCAGGCAGATAAACTAAAAAACAGGACCCGTTTTCCGAATGCTGCGGCACGTGTATCTGGAAATTACGAATCTCTGCAACAGAAACTGTTCGTTCTGTCCGGGAACTGAGAGGGAGAAGGGATTTCTCCCTCCGGAAAGATTTCTGGGGCGGATCCGGAAGATCCGCAGTTATGCGGACGTGATTCACCTTCATGTCCTGGGCGAACCGCTTTTGCATCCATCCTTTCCGGAAATGATCCGTCTCTGTGCGGCGGAATCGTTTCCGGTGGAGGTGACTACGAACGGGACTCTTCTGACTCCGGAAAACCGAAGGGCGCTGTTATCTGAGACAGTCCGGCAGGTGAATTTCTCCCTGCATTCTCTGCACCCGGAAGAAGAGTCCATCCTGGATGAGATCCTCGTCTTTGCCGGAAGCGCCATGAAGGAACGGCCCGGGCTGTTCCTGAATTTCCGGCTCTGGAATTCCGGCGGGAATGCAGCGGACACCTGGATCCGCCGGAAAATCCGGTCCGCCTTCGGCCTTCCGGAAACTCTCCTGGCGCAAGATCCTTCCAGACACAGCCGCAGGCTCCTGAACCGTCTTTATCTGAATCAGGGGCCACTTTTTGAATGGCCGGGGCGCTTGTCATCCTCCGTTGCATCCCCGGCACTGCTCTCGGCCGGGGGAGGTGCGGAGAGCCCGGAGGAGGCGCAAGCGGAAGAAAAGAGACAGAGCGAATCATTCAAAACGGGGGAGGAAACTGGGAAAAATGCCGGAATGGAATGCAGAGGAAGCTGTTACGGCCTGATTTCCCAGTTCGCAGTCCTGCTGGACGGGACGGTGACGCCCTGCTGTCTTGATTCCGAAGGCGCAGTCCTGCTGGGAAATCTTGATGCGGAAGCAGAGTTGGGAATCATTCTTTCCTCTCCGCGCGCCAGGGCGCTGCGGGACGGTTTTCTCCATGGAAGAATCGCCGAACCCTTCTGCCGTGAATGTCGCTACCGGGAGCGTTTTTCCAAGGGCTTTCAGCGCCGGAACAGAAACAGAAGAAAAGAAAAGGCCTTTTCTTCCGCCGTTTTCCAAGCCCCCTCCGGGAGCTGTCCGGGGAGTGCTATTCCGTATTGACGTGTCCGCCGGAAAACATTCTCCGGTAGCGGGCGGGGGTGACGGCATGACAGCGGAAAAAAAGTTTTCTGAAATATCCCGCATCCCCGAAACCGGAATCCAGGGCGATTTCCTGAATGGAAGAGCAGGATGATTTCAGGAGTTTTTCCGCATGTCCGATCCGGATGCGGTTCAGGCATTCCGTAAGGGTGCAGCGGAAACGCTGGCGGAAAACTCTTCCGAGATAATCCGGATTGCAGCGGAGCTCCCGGGCGATAAGAGAGGTGGAGAGAGGCTCTCGGAAACGGATTTTCAGGATCCGGAACGCCTCCTCAGCCAGACGATGATGATAATGACGCCCCTCCATAGGGGGTGTCTCTGTGACCCCGTCTCCTGCCGAGGCGGGGGAACGGAATGATTTCCGGACTTCGTTCAGAAGAAGTTCCATCAGAAGGTCGCAGGTATTCCGGTCTTCCTGCTCTTCCTTCTGTTCGGAGAGCAGGAGGCGGAAATATTCCGCCATCCTTTCCGGACGAGCCGCCTTCCCATGGAGCATCCGGCGCGGGAATCCTGACTCCATTCCATAAAAATGCCCCCAGAAGAAAGAGAGATCCGGCGGATAATCCTTTGTTCCCGCATGAGCGATGCCGGGCGGGATCAGCAGAACTTCCCCGCGCCGGACGAGGAAATCCTGTTCGTCCACCTGAATTCCCAGAATCCCGGAACTCACAAAGATGAGTTCTGCGGAATCAATGATCCGTTCCGGATGTCTGCCGTGCCCCCGGGAGAGAAACTGCCCGGCATTGGAAAATTGAACCAGATCTTTCATAAAGTCGGAATTGTCTCCTTTTTCTGTTACTCTGCCACCTTGTCCGGAAAATGCAAGAGCGTTATCTGTATCCGTCAGGAAGAAGAGTGGAGTAGGTATCCAGAGCTTCAGTTCCGTCTGAAGAAGACAGGAAGAAAGCAAATCGAAGAAAAAAAGAATCAGGAGGATGCAGGAAGATGATGAAATGCTGGGAAAGCGCCGTCCCGGGACAGGTCAGGCTGGAAGACCCTTTTTTCAAGGTCTGGACGGAAAAGAACCGTCTCTCAACCCTTCCCTCCGCATTGCGCAAATGCCGGGAGAGCGGAAGAATCGACGCCTTCCGCCTGAACTGGAAGGAGGGAATGGCAAACAAACCCCATCCCTACTGGGATTCGGATGTGGCGAAAGTCCTGGAGGGTATGGCGTATGAGCTGATGACGGAGCCGGACCGGGAACTGGAAAAGGAACTGGAGGAAATTGTCGCTCTGATTGTTTCTTCACAGGGAACGGACGGGTATCTGAACAGCTACTACAGCGTGGTTGAACCGGAAAAACGCTGGAAAGATCTGGCATACGGACATGAACTGTATTGCGCGGGACATCTGATGGAGGCAGCTGTCGCCCATTTTCAGGCAACCGGAAGACGGAATTTCCTCGACTGCATGTGCCGCTGCGCCGATTACATCGCTTCCGTGTTCGGGCGGGGGGAAGGACGCATCCGCGGATATCCCGGACACCCCGAAATCGAATTCGCTCTCTGCCGACTCGCAAAAGCCACCGGCAGAAAACGCTATTTGGAACTCGCAAAATTCTTTATCGACGAACGGGGCAGGGAACCCCGCTATTATGCCTGCGTGGAA
Source organism: uncultured Victivallales bacterium (assembly GCA_934644965.1). Classification (GTDB taxonomy): domain Bacteria; phylum Verrucomicrobiota; class Lentisphaeria; order Victivallales; family UBA1829; genus CAJMAW01. Next base: position 38,715 of record CAKUDG010000021.1, read on the forward strand.
GGAATTGAAAATGAAACAAATCTGAAACAGCTCCAGGCGCATCGCCCGCTGAGGGAACAAAACGAGGCCGTCGGGCACGCGGTCCGCGCGGTATATCTTTATTCCGGCATGGCGGATGTCGCCGCCGCAACGGATGATGCGGAACTGCTGGATCTCTGCCGCACCCTCTTCCGGAATATCGCCGAACGGAAAATGTATATCACAGGCGGCATCGGCGCGACCCGTGAAGGAGAGGCCTTCCTGGAGGAATGGAATCTCCCGAACGCAGAAGCCTATGCGGAAAGCTGCGCCGCCATCGGACTGGTCTTCTTCGCCGAACGTATGCTGAACATCACAGGCGATTCCTGCTATGCGGATGTGATGGAACGCGTCCTCTACAACGGCGCATTGAGCGGGATCGGACTTTCCGGGGATGTCTTCTATTATGCGAATCCCCTCGAAATGAATCCCGGAATCAGACTCCTGGAACCGTATTCCGTGGATCGGCGGCCCTGGTTTTCCTGTTCCTGCTGTCCTACGAACTACTGCCGTTTTCTTCCGGGAATCGCCACGCGGCTCTGGTCCGTGAAGGAGGAGACGGAGGACAAAACAGGCGCGGCGGCAGTCCGGCTCAACATTCCGGCGGCCTCCGTTTATGACGATTCCCGCAGAAGAATCCGCGTTTCCGGTGCTTATCCTTATGACGGGCGCTTTGAAGTCCTCTTTGAATCGGACTTTCCCGGAACCTTCTCCTTCCGGATTCCGGAATACTGCGGTGGAGCGTTTCAGAGCACCCTGAACGGAAGATCTGTCCGCCTTCCCGTCGACGGGAACGGGTATGCACTTCTGAAAGGGATGAAGAAAAAGGGCGACTGCCTGGAAGTGAATCTGAATATGCCGGTCCGTGTCATGCGCAGCCATCCGTCCCTGCTTCAGAATCACGGAAAAATCGCGCTGACGAGAGGACCTCTTGTCTATGCGCTGGAAAGTGCGGACAATCCCCCCGGACTCGAACGTCTCCTCATCCCTGCGGATCAGTCTTTCCAGACTCTTCCCGCCGCATCCGGAAGCCTTCCCCCCGGGACGCTGTTCATCCGGGGAACCGCTTTCAGGGAAAAAGAACGGTGCGCGGATTCCCCTCTTTATTCCACCGATTCTCCGGACTTGGAAAAGGGGACTTTCACCGCTCTCCCCTATGCGCTCCGCCAGAATCGCGGAGGAAATGAAATGATCCTCTGGGTCCGGGAAAAATATTCAAAAGATTTCTGAACCATCGGCGCAGGAGCTGCTGGAGTGCCCCCCTGGATTCGCTCAGGAGGCAACGGGAAAAGGAGAAAGGACGAAGAAAAGTCTTCCGCCTTTTCCTCATTGCCTCCCCTCCCGAATCCTTTTGACTGTTTTTTTTTGAACATCGAAAAAAAATACAAAATCCCAATTGCTTTTTTGCTGAAAAAATTGGAAATGACAGTGGATACGTGTATATTCCGCAATGTTCAGCAATAAAAACACACCGATTGCCGGGAGTTGGGAAAAAGATGAGACAGAAAATCCTGATCGCCGCCGCCGTATTTTTCGGCATTCTCGCCTTCATGTTCACTTATCAGCAGATCAATCAGGAAAAGCAACGGATCCGCGGCGCCGCGGAAAGCGTCTCCCTGATCCGGATCAAACGGGATATGAGCGAGGGGGAGAAGATCACAGAAGGCGATATTGAACGCTTCAATGCGCGCAGATTCAAAGGGATGGCGACCCGCGAACTCTCCTGGCTCCAGAAGGACCGGATTCTGGGGCGGACCCTGGCGGGTCCTGTCGCGGCAGGCAGCATGTTGCAGTCGACAGACCTGAAACCCGCAATCTCCACCGGGACCGACGGCCTGACCGCCCATATCCGTCCCGGCTACCGCGCCATCTCCATTCCTGTGGATTCGACTTCCTCCGTGACCGGGCTGGTCCGCCCGAACAACTATGTGGACCTGATCGGCACCTTCCGTTTCCCCGACACCAAGGGAGACGCCTCCCTTGACACAATCACGCTGACCCTTCTCCAGAGAATCCGGGTGCTTGCCACCGGGACCGACATGGGAATCGAATTCGGAGCAGGCGCTCCCCGCACGGGAGGGGCGAGATCATACAGTACGGTGACGCTGGAACTTTCTCCGAAGGAAGTGGAAATGATTGTCTTCGCTTTTCAGAAGGGGCGTCTGACCCTCAGTCTCCGCAGTTACGAGGAAACCGCTTTCACCCATGATCTCCAGAGCGTGGACTGGCGTTATCTGCAGGACAACGTCAAAAAATACAACGAGGAGCGGGAGGCCAAAATCAAAGCCGGCCGCTGACGGCGGCGGACGGAGCAGGAGATTTTGTTTCCTTCTTTTTTCTGGAGAGACACGTCATCATGTATGAAATCATTGTCAAGATACCGGGGCAGCCGGACACCCCTGCGAAACTCGTTCCAGGTGTCTACCGCGTAGGTGCAGGCGCTACCTCCCACATCCAACTCCCGCTGCCCGGTGTGGATGAGCGCCACTGCCAGTTCATTATTTCGGAGGATTCCTTCAAGGCGCTGGATCTCGGAAGCAGCGGAGGCACTTATGTGGATGGGACGCGTCTGGGACCGGATCCTGTGGAATTGGGCATCGGTTCCGTGATCCGGATCGGGAATGTGGAAATTCTTGCGGTTGGGCCGGAATCGGATCCGGGCAAAACCGGGATGATTCCTCCCCAGTCCATGGAGCCGCCGCAGCCAAAGGCCGATCCGGAGACGGCGGCTTCGCTGACGGCCAGCCTGGCAAAAATCAATAAATCCAGGAAAGACCCCGATTACACACCGATTCTGGAAATTTCCGGGATCCCGCGGGAGGCAAGGCCGCTGGTCCAGGAAATCAAGAAACGTGCGCATGTGGAACTTCTGAAGCGTCTGAATCTGAAGAGGATGGCCATGAGCGGGAGTTCGGAGTCCGATGTGGCGGAGAAAGCGAAGAGCACGATACATGAAATTCTTTCGGAACTTTCCATCCCGCTTCCCTCCGGCGTATCGCTGCGCAAACTGGAAAACGAACTTGTTCACGAGGCGATCGGGCTCGGACCTCTGGAGGATCTGATTGCCATTCCGGAAATTACCGAAATCATGGTCAACGGGCCGGACAATGTGTTTGTGGAGCACAAGGGAGTCCTGTACCGGACGGATATGGCGTTTGCGGACAATCATCAGGTTCTCGCCGCAATCGAACGCATCGTCTCCCCCCTGGGACGCAGAATCGATGAAAGTTCGCCGATGGTGGATGCCCGTTTGAAAGACGGTTCCCGAGTCAATGCGATCATTCCGCCTCTGTCCCTTGTGGGGCCCTCAATTACCATTCGTAAATTTTCAAAAGTTCCGCTGAAAGTGGAGAATCTGGTGGAATTCGGTTCTCTGTCCTTTGAGATTGCGAAATTTCTGGATGTCTGCGTCAAACTGCGGAAAAACATCATCATTTCCGGGGGGACGGGATCGGGGAAAACGACTCTTCTGAACATCTTGAGCGGATTTCTTCCGAACCGGGAACGGATTGTCACCATAGAGGATGCGGCGGAACTTCAGCTTCGCCAGGACCATGTGGTGCGTCTGGAATCGCGTCCGGCCAATATCGAGGGGAAGGGGGAGATCAATATCCGGGATCTGGTGAAGAATTCGTTGCGTATGCGTCCGGACCGGATTGTGATCGGCGAGTGCCGCGGCGGAGAGGCTCTCGACATGCTTCAGGCCATGAATACCGGGCATGACGGATCGCTGACGACCATTCACGCGAATTCACCGCGGGATGCGCTTTCCCGACTGGAAACACTGGTCCTGATGGCGGGATTTGATCTTCCGCTCCGCGCGATCCGGGAACAGATTGCGTCCGCCATCACGATCATCGTCCAGATCAACCGTGAAAAGGACGGCAGCCGCAAGGTCACCTGTGTCAGCGAAATCACAAAAATGGAAGGCGATATGATCACGATGCAGGATCTCTTCGTCTATAAACAGGACGGCTGGACGCCGGATGGGAAAATGACCGGGCGCCATGTTCCGACCGGAAGCATCCCGACCTTCATGGACGAAATCAAGAGAGCCGGTCTGGATCTGGATATTGCCATTTTCACCCCGCCGCGTGAAAACAAGTCTGCTCCGGGCAAAGGAGGATTCTTCTGATGAGTGAATTTCTTTCCGGGAATATTCTGCTGGCTGCGTGTCTTTCCGCAGGACTGTGTGTGATGTTCGCCACATTTGTGATTGTGGATTTTATCGGATTCACGTCTTCGCGCTACAAGGAGAAGTATCTTCAGGCCGCGGCGGTGGAAATGGACGATGTCCTTCTACAGCTTCCGCCGAGCCGGGTTCTGGATTTGAGTCTGGCGCTGGCGGCGCTGGCGGTTTTTGTATCGATCGGGGTGCTGGCGCTGTTTACGGATACGCTGACGGTGGGGAAATGTCTTTTTGCCGCGCTGCCGTCTTCACTTGCGGCTTTTTTTGCGCCCCGGGTCTACCTCCGGCTGCTGCGGAAACAGCGCATGGCGAAATTCAACGAACAGCTGGAGGATGCGCTCTTGTCCATGAGCAGTTCTCTGAAAGCGGGCTTCAGCATCAATCAGGCGCTTGACACGGTGGCGAACGAGAACAGGAAGCCGATTTCCTTTGAATTCACGGTTCTGATGCAGGAAATTCGTCTCGGCGTTCCGCTGGACGAGGCGCTGAACAAGATGGCTGCACGTCTGGATTCACCGGATTTTGAACTTGTCGCAGTGGCGGTGATCACGGCGCGGCAGACAGGGGGGGAGCTGACGTCCATTCTGGAACGACTGGCCTCGGTGATCCGTGAAAGACTGCGGATTCAGCAGCGTGTGAAGGCACTTACCGCACAGGGGAGACTTCAGGCCTTTCTGATCGGCTCCATGCCGTTTCTGCTGATGCTGGCTTTTGCCTATGTTGCACCGGATATGATGGACGCCTTTTTTTCATCTGCCTTCGGTGTGATTCTGATTGGCTTTACCGTGCTTCTGGATGTCTGCGGCTTTCTGATCATCCGGAAAATCACAACGATTGATATTTGAAAGAGTGGAGGAAAGGAAGCTGAAATGAACTTTTCCCTGCTGACTCTGGCTGCGGCGCTGTCCGCCGGGATATCCGTCATGGCGCTGACTTTATTTCTGGCTGATCTGCTCCAGAAAGTTGAAGTGGAGAAAACGGAGAAAACGGAGGAAACCAAACGTCTGCCCGTTATTTTCCGTCTTTTCATGCCTTTTGTCCCGAATGTGCTTCCGCTGGTGTCGACGGATGTCTTTTCCCGTATGCTTGCACAGAGCCGTTCCCTTCTCTCCATGGCGGGTTTTGACCTGACCATTTCTCCGGAACAGTTTCTTGCCGTGCGGATTCTGATGGGAATCTGCGGGATCTTTTTCTTCGGGCTGATGTTTCTGGCGGACAAAGCATTGATGGGACTTCTCCTGGCACTGCTTTTTTTCCTGTATCCGACAGTATGGCTGAAGGGAGTGGTCCGCCGCCGCCATCTGGAGATGCTCAAGGCTCTTCCGAATCTGCTCGACCTCCTGACCCTTTCCGTGGAGGCGGGAAAAGATTTTCTGACAGCACTCCGTGATATTCTGCTCCGCCGCAAAATAGACGCCCTGAGCGAAGAGTTCGGAAGGGCCATGCACGAAATCCAGCTGGGCAAGCAGCGTCAGAGTGCGCTGAAGGAGATGGCGCAGCGGGTGCAGCTTCCGGAACTCACATCCATCGTGAATGCGATCATTCAGGCGGATGAACTGGGTGTCAGCATCGGTCAGCTTCTTCGGATCCAGGGGGATCAGCTCCGCGGGAAACGCTTTGTCCGTGCGGAAAAACTGGCGAATGAGGCACCTGTGAAGATCCTGTTTCCAGTGGTGATCTTCATCTTTCCAGCGGTTTTCATCATTCTGATGGGGCCGATTCTGATGCAGGCAATGAAAACACTGGTTCAATAGAGAAAAAAAACGAGCATGATCCGGAATCTGACACGTCAAACACTTCTCTCACAGAAAACCTGTTATGCAAGAGGGCTTCTGATGCGCGGACGCGGCATGATCGGACGGCGTTTCCGCGATTTCGACGCCATGGTCTTTGAATCCTGTTCCATGATTCATACCTGTTTCATGTCCATTCCATTGGATGTTTGTTTTCTGGACCGGGAAAACCGGATTCTTCTTCAGAAGGAGTTTCTTCCTCCCTGGGTTCCCGCGCTGTCCTGCCGGGGAGCTGCGACCGTCGTGGAACTGCCTGCCGGGACCTTCGGACGAACGGGGACGCAGGAGGGTGATTTCCTCGACCTGAGCGCCGAGCTTTCCTCCGAATACATTCTCGGGAAACATACCCCTGAAAAATTGATTCAGACACCGGAAACCTATATTCCTTTTGGAGAACATAAAGAATGAAACTCTATTATCTGAACGGCGAAAAAGCCGGTGAAAGCTGGGATCTTCAACCGCCCGGAGCATCTCTCGGAAGAGAAACGGATAACGATATTCAGCTTCTCGTCGGGGGAGTGTCCCGTTATCACGCCCGGATCGAAGGCGACGGAGACTCCTGGCATATCCGGGACCTCGGCAGCACGAACGGAACAAAAGTCAACGGGATGAAAATCAGTGATTCCTCTTCTCTGGTCCGAGGGGATATCGTCACCATCGGGGATCAGGTTTTCCGTTTCGGGAATCCTTCCGATCAGCCTTCCGATGAGGCCGCCGCTCCGCTTCAGAATAGAGAAGGGCAGGAGGAGGACGGGCAACAACAAAGTGTCCGCTTCAATGTTCCCCGTCCTTCCGCACAGACTGGAAGTGAGGGGGGATTCGGAGTCTCCTTCAGAGCCCCTGGGGCAGGATCTTCGTCTTCGGCATCGTCTTCTTCCTCCTCTGTCGAAACGGAAACGGAGGGCGCCGCCGACAAAGAAAAGGCGCCTCAGTCCGCGGTGATTTTCCGTGTCCCGGGGACGGGAGCTCCCGAGCCCTCCGCGCCGGATCCTGACAAGGAAAAAGGGACTCAAAAGAAGATTTTCTCGGAATCGTTTCATGTTGCGGCACCATCTTCGGCAGCTTCATCCGGATCTGACGTCGGCGGGACAGCTTCTGCATCGGGATCTGCTTCTGCATCGGGATCCGCGGAGTCGGTCTTTTCACAGAAACCAATTCTTGGGGATATTTTCGGGAAATCGGCAGATAAATCGAAAGAGAAAGGAGAATCCGGCTCCCGGAAATTTGTAGGGAATCTGCTGTTTTACACGGTTGTGATCGGTCTGGCAGTGATCTGCGTCTCCCTTTTTGTTTTGTATCATCAGGAAGCGGAGAAGAAGACGGACGTTCCTGCCGCAAAGAAGGGAGCGGATCATTTTCTTCTGGTATATGAAAAGCAGAGCTGTACCCCGGACAATATATTTTATTTTTCTCTGACCGTCGAAAACGGTTCCGCAGTTCTTTCCCTGGACGATCTGAAACATTCGAGACATTTCCGCAAAACCATCGCTTCTGTTGATGAAAACGCTCTCAAGGAACTTCAGAATGCAGTCCGCAGCACGGATTTCATGAAACTGGAGCCGGAAACGCCTTCCGCCAGCACGGACGGGAACGATGAATACCGGATGATCACGCTCGGCTATGACAACATGCTCAATAAGATCAGCGTTCACAACAGCTATGCGAAGAGCTCTTTTGAATCCGTGGAACGGGCGGTGGAAAACTTTGTCGATTTCTACGGTTTGAAAACCGTGTCTCTGCAGGTGGAGGAAATGAGAGCGGAGGCGGAAAAAGCCTTTGACCGGGCTGAGACGCTGTTTGAAAATTATGAAGCCCGTCCTGAAAATCTCCGGAATGCGATTCTGAGATATCAGATGGTCATTGATTTTCTGGATCAGTTTGATCCGAAGCCGAAAACCTGGGATATCGCCAGAGGCCGCCTTGCAGAAGCAGAAAAAATCATGAACCGTCTGATCAAGGACGGCGAATTCAACGTTCAGCTCTATATACAGAAGAAACAGTACGCCGAAGCTGTGGCGGAGTGCGGAAAACTGATGAATATCGTGGATCCGGACAGCAAGTCGTATGAAAAAATCAGAGATCTCAGGATCAAACTGGAAAAAATACTCATGGGGAATAAATCATGACAGCGGACTGGAATCGGGTACACGGCAAATTTCGTTCTAAGAACCTTTTTACTAATTTTTTCCTTCCGGCTTTTTTCACACTTTTCCTTCTGAGCACAGCCGCCTGCAGTGATGGAAAAGGAAAAGGGGGGACTGCCAAAGGAAAAATCTCATTGTTGACGGATCCGGAAGGCGCCTCCTTCCATATCGTCGGAATCGACCGTGATTTCGGACTGACCCCGAAGGACGGCGAACTGCCGCCGGGGAGCTACATCTTCCGCTTTTCAAAACTGAATTATAAAACGGAATGGCGGAAAGTGGAGATCACGGCGGGTTCTCATGAAACACTCGAAGTCAAACTGGAGCCTCAGACCGCATCTGTGATGCTGACGACCGTCCCCGCGGGTGCGGAAGTGATTTTCCAGGACAGAAATATCGGCATTACCCCCTGCACCATCCGGAATCTCCCGATCGGCCAGTACTCTGCCTCCCTGAAACTGCCCGCTTATGCGGCGAAGGAAATCACCTGGGAAGTCAAGAATGAGCGCCCGATTCTGATCCGGACCGATCTTGCTTTGAATGTCGGCACCCTGAAGGTGGATTCCACTCCCGGGAACGCTCAGATTTTCGTGAACGACGTTCCCAAGGGAAACACCCCCTTCAATGAGCGTCTGGAGCAGGGGCAGCACAAAATCCGGATCCAGAAGGACGGATATGCCGATTTTGAACAGATCGTGACGGTCAACCGGGACAAGACCACGGAGGTTTCCGCGCTTCTGGAAGTTCTCCCCAGCAGTCTTTCGATTTTGTCGGAACCTTCCGGAGCGGCGGTCTTCGTCAACGGGAAACAGTATAACAATACGCCGACTGTCCTGAAATCGCTTTCTCCCGGCCAGTACAAGGTCCGGATTGAAAAGCCCGGATTCGATCCTGCTGAAAGAGATGTCACTGTGACGCCCGGGCAGGAATTTGAAGTGTCTCTCAACCTCGACAGCAACACCGGAGGAATTGATCTCATTGCGAATCCTCCCGGCATCACGGTTTATCTGGACGGCAAAGTGGTCGGCGTCACGGAGCGGGATCCTTCTCATCCCGGGAAGTCGAAACTTTTCCAGCTTCGCAATCTGAGTGCGGGAAAACACACGGTGATGGTCGCGCACAAGAGGGCTCTGCCGCCCAAGCGTTCTCTTACACTGGAAATTCAGAAAGGGCAGGTTGAGCGTCTGCCTGTCCTGAACATGTGGATTGCCAACACGGTCCTGAAGCTGAAGAACGGAAAGCAGTACGAGGGACGGCTCTTCAATACGGCCGATTCCGGGGAGGAAATCCTTTTTGAACCCGAACCGGGAATCCGGCAGACCTATCAGCGCTCGGAAATCATTTCTCTTACGCCTTTGAAGGAAACAGAATAAAAATGATGCTGCATATTTTCCGCCTGAGTCTGCTTTTTTCTGCCTTCCTCTCTCTTGCGCTGGCATGTTTCCTCATTTTCGTTCTCAGAAATGGAGGGGAAAGCAATGCGCGGCTTCTGAAAAAATGCGAAACGCTTCCCCGCGCGAAGTTGCCGGGGATTGTGCTTTCCGCAGTGGTGATTCTTTGGTGCATACCGAACATACGGCCGATCATTTCCTCGGAAACTCTGAATTCGCTTCTCTTCCCGCTGGCTCTGATCTCCTTCATCCTGGCGGTATTTTTCCTGGATTATCTGTTTGCCCGGGCCTTCGGGGTCTTTCTGATTCTTCTGGCGCACTATTTCCTGAAGGAAGCGTATCCGCTCGGTTTGAAACTTCATGTGCTTTTTGCTTCCCTGACTCTGCTGCTGGGAACTTTGGGAATCTGCATCTGCGGTAAACCCTACTGGATGAGGGATCTGATCCGTGCATTCTTTCAGAAACCAGTCTGGCGCTGGTGTGCGTCCGTTTATTTCCTTTGTTTTGCGTTCAGCACGGCTTTTGCCGCCTTTCAGCTCTGACAGCGTTATATTAAGCCCGAAGAGGAGAGAGAAGGGGAGGGGAAAAAGGAGCGAAACGCGCCGCAGACTGGATTGAATGACATCTGGAGAAACGGGAAGGATGAACAGCTTGAAAATGCGGTGTAAAAAAAAACGCGAAGAACTCTGGATAGAGAAAAAATACAGAACACGAATGAATGTATGATGGATTCAAAAGAAAAAAAGGCGCCCTCCGCCGCTTCCCCTTCTTCGGAAGACCGGAAGGAGAAGGAAACCGATTTTTCCGTGCTTCCTCCCTCGGAGGAATGTCTTCATTTTATGGAAGGTCTGTTGGAAACGGATCTTTCTCTCTTTCTGGAACGATGTGCCATCTTTCAGGACTGTCTCTACCGTGTGAACGAATGGATGAATCTGACATCGATCCCCCGGGAACAGTTCTGGAGCAAGCATATTGCCGATTCCCTTTCTCTGCTTTCGTTTTTTCCTGAACTGCAGGAGAAAGGGGGGGGAGGGGGACCGCTTTGCGATCTTGGCTGCGGAGGAGGACTGCCTTCACTGGTTCTGGCCGCGGGGTGTCCCTCACTTTCGATCACAGCGGTGGATTCGCGGGGGAAAAAGGTGAATTTCGTTTCTGAAACGGCGGAAAAGATGGGGCTCAGGAACATACGAGTGTATCACGGGAGAGGAAATGAGATGGGACGTCTTCCGGAATTCCGTCATGTTTTCCAAAACGTCACAGCCCGTGCGGTATCGGATGTCTTCACTCTGATCCGGGAAAGTTCCGGCCTTCTCCGAAAAGAAGGCAGACTTCTTGTATACAGGACTCCTCTTCAGGCGGACAAGGAAATCCAGGAACTGAAAAAGCTTAAAAACGTCCCCCCTTTTTCCAGAACGGAGACTTTGGAGCTTCCGGACGGCGCCGGGACCAGACTCTTCTTCTTCCTCAAGCCGAATCGGAACATTCCCAATCCGGAGAATTCGCGCTCCTGCTGCAGATGAAGACCTGAGAGCCTCCTCCGGAAAAACTCAAGGAGGAAAAACTCAGATGCCCCCCCCGGTGAAAAAAAAACGGTGGAAAGACGCAGGAAAATTTTTGGGAAATCAGCCGAGGTGATGTCAAACATCTGATTCGGCCCACCCCTCTTTCTGGACAAGACCGACCAGACGGTACAACTCGTCCTTACACGGATGGGGGCCGAGAATTCCTGCGGTGAATCCGACTGCAAGATTTTTTGTCCGGTCAGCGAGCGCCTCGGATCCGCCGTATCCACCATGCCCGAACACTTCCCCGATATCGCGGACAGAACCGCGGAGCACATACCCGTTTCCGAAACACTCTACGTCCTTTCTGCAGGGGGGCTTCTTTTCCGGACGGCGCAATTCCGTTGCACGGATCAGCATGGCACGTGAGAAATACCGTTCACGGAGAATTTCGTTGTAAAACTGTGCAAGTGCATGAGCTGAAGCGAAACCGTTGAATCCGGGGAGAGCGGCCCGGCGGATGCAGGGCTGACGCATAAGATCGTCCAGGGGATCGCAGATGGAGAAGGAACGGGTTTTCGCTTCTCCCGGAGCGAGACGGAACTCAGCGGCTCTCTCTTCGCTTTCCTCTGTCATTCCGAAGACGAAATCGGTGATTCCAGGCGGCTCAAATAGTTCCTGAAGGGCATAATCCCGAAAATTTTTTCCGGTCAGACGCCGGATGATTTCAGCCGTCACCCAGCCGTATGTCAGTGATTGATAACGGGTCCGAGTTCCCGGTACCCAGGACGGCGCAGATTTTTCGATCAGGTGAATCATGCTTTTCCAGTCTGCGACGAATTCATAGGTCCGCTGTTCAGGAAATCTCTGATGCAATCCCGAGCTATGGTTGAGAAAATGGAGAAGCAGGGTGTTCTCCTTTCCATTCACGGCGAATTCCGGCCAGATCTCCCGGACCGGTGTCTCCGCGCTGACCGCTCCCTGTTCAATCAGACGGTTCAGCGCAGTTGCCGGCACCCCCTTGCTTGTGGAATAAATGGGAAAGAGCGTGTGGCTGTTGATTCTTTCCGTTCTTCCGAAATCCTGATAGCCGGCGCAGACATCCACCACACATTCCCCGTCCCTGTATGCACAGAACTGGACGCTGTTTTCAGACCCGTCTGCCACAGCTTTCTCTACAATCTGCTGAGCTTCTTCTTGCAGTGTCATTGGGAAGAACACTCCTTTCTGTCATTTCCCCGCCGTCTGCGGACAGCAAAAGATGAAGAAAAACAACGTCCTGCTGATCAGTTTCCCTTTTTTGGGGATGCCATATCCGAATGGATGGCGGATTTGATGAAGTCGTTGATCATTGCGATTCCCGGAGTCAAAACACTGCTGTGGTTGCAATTTTCAAAGACATGACAGCGTGCGTCTTGTTTCCCGAAGACTCTGCGGAGTCTTGCAGCGAGAAGTAAATTTTCCTCCACGCGGGCAGGCCATTCGAGTTTGCTGTCCCCGACCAGCAGGAGGATCTCCGGGGCTTCTTCCCCGGAGGTGTTGGAGATCGGTGCATACTCATCCAGAAGAATGGACGGAGAGGAGGGATCTTTCTGACGTCTTTCATCGAGAATCTGAAAATGAGTTGTCATCTGCCCGGAAACGGGGAAAGCGGCTGCCAGCTGTTTCGGGGTTGCTCCGAAGGCATTCAGATACTTCGGAGCGAGCGCCATCATCGCGACAAGATATCCTCCCGCGGAGTGACCGGAAACATAGACCATTTCAGGATTTCCGCCGAATTCCTGAATGTGTTTCAGAATCCAGGCGACGGCAGCGGCGGCATCATAAAGATAATCCGGGCACTGAGCTCTCTTCCCGGAAAGACGGTAGTCAACCGTTGCCACTGCAATTAAATTTCTGTCGATGCCGTCCGGGTAATATTTTTTTCCTCCGGTCATGCCTCCGCCGTGGAACCATACCAGCGTCGGGAAATTTTTCTTCCCTTCCGGAATAAAGAGATCCAGTCTGCACTGTTCCTTCAGGTATTCCTTGTCCCCAGTCTGGGGAAATGAGGGATCATAGTAGGGGATATTTCGCTTTTCCGCCGCAGAAAGACTTCCCCCCGTTATCAGTAAAAGCAGCAGCAACATCAGATTACTCTTCTTCATTCAATCTTCCTTTTTGTATTTTCTTTAAAACGGATTATTGTATACTGTATACAATATACAGTATAATTTTTCCCTATGCTATGCAAGAGGATTATTGTGAAAATGCTGAAAAAAAACAATCTTTCGGATCAGGCATACGATGAACTTGTGAGGCGGATCGTGTCGGGCACCTTCCCTGCGGGAAGGATGCTGCAGGAGGAAAAGCTGAGCTCCGAATTCGGCATCAGCCGGACTCCGGTCCGTGAGGCCCTTCAGCGACTTTCCGCGGAAGGACTGGTGGAACAGCTCCCGCGCCGCGGATACCGGGTTTCCCTCCCGGATGAAGAGGCGCTCAAGGAACTCTATGAATGCAGAACCGGACTCGAACTGATGGCTTTGAACCTGGCTCTCGGCGAAATTCCAGAGCAGGAGATCTTCGCCCTGGAAAAAAAACTGAAAAACGCTTCCGGGGAAAAGAATCCCGCACTCTCGCTCGAAGCGGATACGGAAATGCATTCGCTGATAATGGATTTCAGCGGAAATCGCTATCTGGCCGCTCTGATCCGGCAGTTCATGATGAAGACGGCTCCCTTCCGTTCCTACCGCAATCAGAAAAATCTTGAGGAAAACAACGAAGAACGCCTGCAAATTCTGGATGCGATCCGGGAACGCAATCTCAAAAAGGCTTCCCGTCTTTTAAAAGAACATATTCTTCCCGGAAACTGCCCCGGGAAAAAATCTGCCTGACTCCGCTCAGGCAGATCAGAGTGAAGAAGAATCAGCGGGAGGAGCTGAAGAGTTTCTCCCCACAATGACGATGAGTCCGCGTCTCATCAGCATGGAAAGGTAGGAAGTGACCAGTGCTCTGGATTCAAAAAAAGTCAATTTGAAACGTTCCGCCAGTTCGTCGATCAGATTTTCCGTATTGCGCGTTCCGTCAAGAGTCCGGTAGAGTTCCAGAGAAAGGCCGCATAGTTCATACTTTCTGCTCTTTCTCATTCCCAGAAGCATTGCAAAGGGATAAAGAAGACGATTGTATTTCAGTTCGACCTCAAAAACAGCCGAGTCCGCCTTGGCTGAGACCGTTCTTGCCTTGGCATTCCGGATGGGAACGCTTTTCAGCTGGGAATTGAAATCCATTTCAGGCTTCTGTGAAGACATCGTCAAACTCCATCGGCTCTGTTTTTCCTGCTCTTGCCCACTGATCGCACGCCGTAATGCGCATGGCCTCCCTGTCCAGAAAAACCAGGGCCGTCCCCTGCCACCATTTCCCGACAAGACGCTCCATATCTAGTTTCCCGCGCATTTCAAAACGGAAAAGCGCCGCTTCATGTCCGCGGAAGCGGAAATTGTCATCCGAGATCCGTTCCACGTGGATTGCCTTCTGATTCAGAAGAAACTGCTTGTAAAACGCATGCAGCGGATTCTCCCGGAGCAGCAGAGGAACCAGTCCCCAGCGCCGAAGTGTAACACGCGCTCCGCGGCTGGATTCAAATGACATTGTCACATCCGCCGGAAGCGCTTTCACATCTGTCAGCACATAGTCCTGCGGCAGAGAAAAATCCAGTCCCCATACCGCCCATCGCCTGAGCGGATCCGTATTCAGATGAAAGCTCCGCAGCAGGGGCGCAAGCGTTTTTCTGTAGAGTTTCGGCGTATAACAGGGAAAGGAACAGATTGTGCTTGTCTTCAGTTCCGGATGAAACAGCGCCGCCTGAAACGGCTCCGCGTCTTTGTAGATCCCGACAGTAAACGGCCCTTCCGTCCGGAACTCCAGCCCTCGGAAAGTTTCAAGCTCCTCTTTCCTGGAAGCACCGATAAGACGTCTTTTATGAAATTCCGTCAGCATTCTCGGCAGATCGGGAACGTCCTTGCTCTTCAGCCAGGCAAAGCGCGCCTGATGCCCTTCCCGGGTTGAAAATTCCAGCCTGCCTGCGGTTTCTTCAAATGAAAAGGCCACGACTTCCCAGAGAGAAGGAATGTCGAAAGAAAGATGCAGCCAGGCAAGTTTCCGTTCTTCTTCCGGCGGAGTCCCTTCCTTTTTCATGTGCGTCTTTCTCCTTTCTTTCCGTCCCCTTCCGCATTGCAGTCGGATGTGCGTCCTGCACCGCCGGAGCCGCAAAATAATTGTTCAGAGAGGGGGAAGTATACGCCTTCTTCCGCGGAAAACAAGTCCATGATCATTTTTTCAGGAGTTTTTTCCCGTTCCCGGAGCGGGAGAAGACGGCCACAAGACAGCAAAGCTCTTCCCGGATTTTATCCCCTCTTACCGGTATCCCCCCACCGAGGTAGTACTCCCCCCCGCAGTGCTATTCGTATCGCAAGGCGTCGATCGGGTCCAGACGGGAGGCCTTCCATGCCGGATAGAAACCGAAGATGATTCCCACCAGCCCCGAAACCAGAAACGCCGCAACCACCACCACCGGACTGGATTCAATCGGCCAACCCAGATGCAGATTCACAAGAAGCGCCGCCCCGTGACCCAGAAGAATGCCTGCAATGCCGCCGATGATGCAGAGAATGATGGATTCCACAAGGAACTGCTGAAGGATGTCGCGCGAGCGGGCCCCGACCGCCATGCGGAGCCCGATTTCACGCGTCCGCTCGGTGACGGAGACCAGCATGATGTTCATAATGCCGACTCCTCCCACAATCAGGGAAATCAATGCCACCACCAGAAGCAGATTGCTCATGAGAGTGCTTGTCCCAGTGAGGGTTTTCATGAATTCGGCGGCGTTCCGGATCCAGAAATCGTCGTCCTCATCCTCTTTCAGACGATGGCGCTCCCGAAGAAGCTTAGTGATTTCATCACTTGCCGGGGTGACTTTTTCAGGGGAGGCGGCTCCGACCATGATCCGGTCAATCTGGGTGAATTTCGGAATAAGGAGCGTATCTTCCTCCAGATTTTCGGCCTGTTCCGGATAGAAGGCGATGCCTTCGCCCGGATAAAGATCGCCGGGCGAGGTGCTGGCGGTACTGGTCGTGTTGGTGGCGGTTCCGGTTTTCAACCCCGTGATGCGGAGACGGATGGTGCTCCAGGGGGCGATGACCACATCGTCCTCATCCGCGCCCATCATATTTGCGCCCTTTGTTTCCAGGACGCCGATCACCAGAAAGGATACATTGCCGATCCTGACCGTACAGTCGATTGGCGACTCCCCGTTGAATACTTCCTTGACAATTGTCTGTCCCACCAGGCAGACCCGTGCGCGGGATTCCACTTCCGCATCCGTAAAGGCCCTTCCGTCGGCAATTTTCCAGGAACGGATGGCCAGATAGTCGGGTGCAGTTCCGACAATCTGTCTCGGAGTCCAGTTCGTCCCTCCGAAGATGAACTGGGTGCTGGAAGCGTTCACGATCGGGACGGCATAGGCAACGTTCGGACAGTCGCGGAGAATCGCTCTGCAGTCATCCGGAGTCAGAGACATGGCGCTTCCCGCCGCCTGTCTTGCCGCATCCGGCCGTCGCGGCGTTCCGGGAATGATCACAAGGGTGTTCACTCCCATGCTTTCAATGGATTTCTGGATCGCGGTCGAAGAACCGTTTCCGATTTCCATCATGGTGATGACCGCCGCAATGCCGATAATGATTCCCAGAGTCGTGAGCATGGCGCGCGTCGGATTCCTTCTCAGGGCTTTCAATGCGACGGATATGGTGGCGATAATACTCATAATTGTATCAGTTCTCCTTTTCCTTCTCCGCCTCTCCGGGGATGTTTTTTTTCTGTTCGCCGAAGACTCCGCTTGCAATCTGGCCGTCATGAATATGGATGGTGCGTTTGGCATATTGCGCCACTTCCTGGGCGTGGGTCACGAGTATAATCGTGATTCCTTCCGCGTTCAGTTCGTCGAACATTTTCATGACTTCCGTACTGGTATGCGAATCCAGGTTTCCCGTCGGTTCGTCGGCGAAAAGCACGGGCGGATGGTTGATGAGTGCACGCGCTATCGCCACACGTTGCTGCTGTCCTCCGGAAAGCTGTGAGGGATAATGATAAATCCGTTCTTCCAATCCCACCCGTTTCAGCATCTCGACACCTCTTTTTCTGGCGTCTCTGCTGGAAAGACCTCTGTTGGTATAGGCCAGGGGCATGATGACATTGTCAAGGGATGTCGTCCGGGGAAGGAGATTGAAACTCTGGAAGACGAAACCAATTTTCCTGTTCCTCACCAGGGCTCGTTCATCGCCGGAGATGGACCCCACTTCCATCCCGTCCAGGCGGTATTCTCCGGTCGTCGGCCGGTCCAGACACCCGAGAATGTTCATCAGAGTGCTCTTCCCCGAACCGGACGCCCCCATCAGCGCCACATATTCCCCCCGCTCGATATCCAGAGTAATCCCTTTCAGCACCGGGACGTGAATCTCCCCGATGAAGTACGTCTTCGACACATCCCGCAATTCAATCAGACTCATTTCTTGCGGCTCCTTTTCGGCGGCTGCGGAAGGAAGGGGCTGGAGACGTTTCCTTCATCCGCTTTCATTTCCTCTTTCGTGACCGTTTGCGATCCGGTCACCACCTGCATGTTTTCCTCCAGTTCTCCGGAAAGAATTTCCGTATCCGTGCCGTCATTGAGCCCGGTCTTCACCGCAATGGGCCTGAGTTTCCCGTTTTCAAGCGCCCAGACGACTTTCTCCCCCTCTTCCAGCGAAAACGAACGATATTCCTCCGGCACAAGCGAAACATCCGGTGTAAAGCGGAGCGCGGAATTCGGAACCGTGAGCGCATGATCGCGCCGGGCAAGAACAAATTTCACATTTGCGGTGAGATAAGGCAGCAGAATTCCGTTGGAGTTGTCCGTGCCGATTTCGACAACGAAGGTCACCACGTTCTGCGACATCGTCGCATTCAGACGGATTTTCTGAACCACCCCCTTGAATTCCAGATTCGGAAACGTATCCACTGTAAAAAGCGCTTCCTGCCCGACTTTGATCTGACCGATATCCGCTTCGTTCACGGAAACCCAGACCTGCATCTTCCGGAGATCTTTCGCTATGAGAAAAAGACTCGGAGCACTCATGCTGGACACAACGGTCTGCCCGATGTTCACACGGCGGTCGATGATGACTCCGTCCACCGGCGAATTGATGACGCAGTAGCGCAGATTCCAGCTCGCTTTTTCCAGTGCCGCCTCTGCGGAGGCCAGCTGAGCTTTCGCCTGGGCAAGCGAAGCCTTGCTTACGGCGATGGCAGCTTCCGCGGAATTGAATTCGCTGAGTGCGCTGTCGTATTCGCTCTTGGCAATGATGTTTTCAGGATGAAGCCGTTCGGCACGTTCCCAGTTCTGGCGGGCAAGCTCGTATTTCGCCGTCGCCTGTTTGATATCGGCTTCCGCACTGGCAATGGAGGCTTCCGCCTGAAGTTTCTGGGCTTTCGCGGAATTGAGTTCGGCCTGATACAAGGCATCGTCTATCTGGGCGAGAAGTTCGCCGGATTTGACCTGGGAGCCGTAGTCCACCTGCTTGCCGTTGACGTCGGTCCCGAAGCTTTTGATCATGCCTGCAACCTGGGCTCCCACATTCACCAGCTCTTCCGGTTCGACAGTGCCCGTCGCGCTGATGACGCTGATCATGTCCTTCCTTTCCACCGGCTGGGTGGAGAAGACCACCTGGATTTTTTCCGTCAGAAACGTCTTGTACAGCCAGCTCCCGATCCCTCCGAGAACCGCAAGAATGATGAGAAATGTCACAGCTTTCAGTAAAAATTTCATGACGGCACCTGTACCTGTGTTTTTTTATTTTTTTCATGGATTGATATCTTGTATCGCATTTTCCCTTTTCCCCTGTCGGACTCAGGAATCAAGCGCTCCGTCCGGAGGAGGAGGATCCCCTGCATTGAAGAAACTCCCGCTTGAGTCCGGAAATTGAGTGAGATCTCCGGCAGTGAATGGATTTTCCCTTCAGCCCTGTGGAAGCGCGGAAGGGGAAACTCTTCCGCCCGCTCTGGACGGACTGCTTTTCAAACAGCGCACTTCCCCCGGGAACAACTCTCTTCCTTCCCGTTGAAAAAAGAAACGGTCCAAGCATTCTTTTATTGTGCATGGAAGGAGCTGGGAGAGTATTTTTTTTCAAAAAAAATCAGATCCTCCCTTCGTCGGAGAGTTCCCGGATACGGTCCCTGAGACTCGCGGCCCGTTCAAATTCAAGATTTTCAGCGGCTTCAAACATTTCTCTTTCCAGTTCTTCCAGAATTTCTTCCATTTCGGAAGCGGTGAATGCACCGTTCTGATGAGTTTTCTGTTTCTCTCCGGAAGAAGACGCGGAGCCAGGGGAAAACAGCGGGGAGACGGGGGCGTTTGCGGTGCTTCGGCCGTCTTTGCGCTTATCTTTTCCGGAACGGAGGAAATCGGCGTGGGCCCGTTCTTTGGAGAGACGGGCCTGATCTCCGGAAAGATAAGCCCCGGTTTTCGGGGAGAGTCCGAGTACGTCGCTGATGGTTTCGCGTCTGGGTTTGACGATGGTTTTCGGCGTAATGTGATGCTTCTCGTTGTATTCGATCTGACGTTTGCGGCGTGCTTCCGTGATATCGATGAGTGTTTTCATGCTGTCGGTGATCTGATCGGCATAAAGGATGACACGGCCCTCGGAATTTCTGGCGGCGCGTCCCGCCACCTGGATCAGAGAGCGGGAAGAGCGGAGAAATCCCTCTTTGTCCGCATCAAGGATGGCGACGAGTCTCAGTTCGGGCAGGTCGATGCCCTCGCGGAGCAGATTGATCCCGACGATGCAGTCGAAATCGCCGTTTCTGAGTTCCGAGAGAATCCGGACCCGTTCGATTGCATCGATCTCGGAATGCAGGTATTTGACGCGTATCCCGATATCGGAAAGATAAGAGGCGAGCCGTTCGGCACTTTTTTTTGTCAGAGTCGCGATCAGGGATCTGGCACCTCTGGCGCTGCATTCGCGGATTTCGGCGATGACGTCGTCGATCTGAGTGTCCAGCGGACGCACCTCCACGGGCGGATCCAGCAGCCCGGTCGGACGGACGACCAGTTCCGCCACATGCCCCGCGCTCCGTTCCAGTTCGAACTCTCCCGGTGTGGCCGAAACAAAGACGGTCTGCCCGATCATGGAAAGGAATTCTTCGAATTTCAGCGGTCGGTTGTCCAGCGCCGAAGGCAGGCGGAATCCGTAATCCACCAGCATCTGCTTGCGGCTCCGGTCCGCCTTGTACATGGCCTGGAGCTGTGGGAGAGTCACATGCGATTCGTCGATAAAGAGCAGATAATCTTTTGAGAAGAAATCCAGCAGGCAGTACGGACGGCTTCCCGGAGCGCGTCCAGCCAGATGCCTGGAATAATTTTCAATTCCGGAACAGTAGCCGATTTCCCTCATCATTTCCACATCATAATGAACCCGCTGGGAAAGGCGCTGGGCTTCCACAAGTTTGCCCTGGAGTTCAAAATTCCGGACACATTCGCGCATCTCCTCCAGAATGCCTTCCGTTGCAGCATTGATCTGTTCCTGGGGCATGACAAAGTGCCGGGCGGGAAAGATCAGGACGCTGTCGGCACGGGTTTTGACTCTTGATGTCACAATGTCGCAACGGGAAAGGGATTCGATTTCATCACCCCAGAACTCCACTCGGAGAAATTCATCCTTCTGGGAAAGAAAGACATCTACACAATCTCCGCGTACGCGGAACTGGCCGCGTTCGGGAGAACTGTCGTTGCGGTCATACTGGACGGAGATCAGTGCGCGGAGAAAATCATCCCGGTCGAAAATCTGTCCGAGACGGAGACGGATGCTCATTTTGTCGTAATCCACTGGGGATGTCAATCCGTAGATGCACGAGACGCTTGCAACGGTCAGCACATCGCGCCGTTCCAGGAGCGAGGCTGTCGCGGAAAGGCGCAGTCTTTCAATATTGTCGTTGATGCTTGCATCCTTGGCAATGTAGGTGTCTGTCTGCGGGATATAGGATTCGGGCAGATAGTAGTCGTAATAGCTGATGAAATATTCAACCGCGTTTTCCGGAAGAAAGGCTTTGAATTCGCTGTAAAGCTGAGCAGCCAGCGTTTTATTGTGCGAAAGAACCAGTGCCGGACGGTTTTTCATACTTTCAAGCACCTTCGCCAGAGTGAAGGTCTTTCCCGATCCTGTTACGCCCAGCAGAGTCTGAAAGGGCATGCCCTGTTTCAGCCCGTCGGAGATTCGACGGATCGCTTCCGGCTGGTCCCCTGCCGGTGTGTATCCCGAATGAACTTTGAAATCAGACATTGTTTCCTGAAGCCTCACATCACATGCACAGACAAAAAAACAAAGAATCCACGTGAAAAAGATGTTATGAAGCAAAAGTAAAAGTAAAGCAAATATGTAAGTTTACGTCTTATTCCCGCAAAGTCAAGTTTTTTTTCGTCCTTTTCCATCCGAAAAGATGCTGTGAAGGGAGAAGAGAAAAGCCATGTCCTGTTTTTTCCCTTTTTTCCCCCTTTGACTCCTTCGCGGCAGAATCCACGGGAGGCAGGAACAGGAGGCTTTTTTTCTTTTTCTTTATTGATTCTGTATCTTTGATTCCTTCAGGGATTTCGGAAGAAACATTTTCCCACGGAGAGCTTTTTTGTGATATTTCATGGAAACGGAATCATCCGGGGTTGATTTTACCGGGGAGCAAGATATAATATCGGGCAAACCGGTTCAGGGCCGCGGATGCAGGAGCGAAAGAACGAATCCTTCCCGAAGTCCCGGCAGGTGCGGACGCTGTGTTTTTTTTCTCGGAGAGAATTTCCTTTGGAGAGTTAGCTGAAGGACAACTAGCTAGATAGAAACACAGCGTGTTTTGCTTTTTGAACGAGAGTTTTTTTTTCTGTCATTCGGATTGGGAGCTTGGACGTCATTGATTAACAACATATACGATTTTTACACTCCGGAGGAGTGGGCGAAAATCATGTCCTTTTCGGACAGTCAGCCGACTCCGTGTCAGATCATCCTCGGGGAACGGATTCGCGCCAACTTCAAACAGCTGCAGGAGACTCTGCCGTATGCGAAGATCTATTATGCCGTGAAGGCGAATCCTGCGCCGGAAATCATATCCATGCTCAATGAGCTGGGGTCGAACTTTGATGTGGCGTCCGTGTACGAGCTCCGCCAGCTGCTTTCGCAGGGGGTCCCTCCGGAACGGATGAGCTGCGGGAACACCATCAAGAAGACGGATGACATCAAGGAATTTTATGCTTCCGGAGTCCGTCTTTTCGTAACGGACAGTGAGGCTGATTTGCGGAACATTGCGAAAGCCGCGCCCGGATCGCGTGTATTCGTGCGTCTCATGACCGAGGGGGTGCTGACGGCGGACTGGCCTCTTTCCCGGAAATTCGGCTGCCAGTCTGACATGATATACGATCTTCTGGTTCTGGCGCGGAAACTGAATCTTGTTCCCTACGGGATATCCTTTCATGTCGGGTCGCAGCAGCGGGACATATCCGCCTGGCATACGGCGATAGCCAAGGTGAAATATCTTTTTGACTGGCTGATTTCCGATGCGGACATCCGTCTTCAGGCGATCAACATGGGCGGCGGCTTCCCCGCCCATTACATCGAGAAGACCAACAGCACGGAAACCTATGCGAGGGAAATAACGCGGTACCTCCGGGAGGATTTCAGCGACACCATGCCGGAGATTCTGATCGAACCTGGGCGTTCTCTTGTCGGCGACGCCGGTGTTCTTGTCACGGAAGTCGTTCTGATCGCGCGCAAATCCCGGACCGCGCTTGAACGCTGGGTCTACACCGATGCGGGAAAATTCAACGGAATGATGGAAACGCTTAACGAATCCATCAAATATCCTCTTTACTGTCCCAAAAAGGGCGTGACAGAAAAGGTGATTCTTGCCGGTCCGACCTGCGACAGCGTGGATACCCTTTATGAAAATTATCAGTATGAACTTCCGTTGAATCTTTCCATCGGAGACCGTCTCTACTGGCTTTCCACGGGGGCTTATACAAGCAGTTACAGTTCAGTGGGATTCAACGGTTTTCCACCATTGAAAACGTGTGTGATCTGAGATTTTTTTTCGTTTTTTCCCTCTTCTTCTGTGCGGAAAACCAGGAAAGGACTGTTCAGCAAAATGCCGACAACGACTTACTACCGCTGCATCATGATGCCTCTTCGGGACGGAGTCCGTCTCGCGACCGACGTTTATCTGCCCGACCGGAAAGGGCGTTTCCCCGTAATCGTGATTCGTTCTCCCTATCCGGGGACGGGAGTCCTTTCCTCCGATGCTCTGGAATTCTGCCAAGATGGCGTCGGGATGGTGATCCAGAACTGCCGCGGGACGGAGAATTCCGAGGGCGATGCGGATCTCTGGCGTCAGGAAAAAGAGGACGGAGAGGACTTCCTGAACTGGATTTCCGAACAGGACTGGTTCAATGGACGTCTTGTGACGAACGGGGAATCCTATCCCGGCGGGACTCAGTGGCAGGCAGCCAGAGCGGCGCATCCGGTGATGGTGGGGCTGACTCCCCATGATGCGCCGACGGATGTCGGAAGAGTTGCTTATTACCCCGGCGGTGCGGCTGGCTTCGGCATCGGGGCCGTCTGGTCTCTCGGGATGCACAACAAACGCACGGGGGCGGGTCTGGAAATCGGGAAAAAAATATGCAGCCTGCTGCCCCTGAAGGAGATGGACCGACTCTGCGGATTCAAAGAAGACTGGGCTTTCTGGAAACAGTGGACTTCTCACTCCGTACGTGATTCCTACTGGGAATCCATGAATGCGGAAAAAGACATTTCTAAAATGACGGCCGCGGCTTACGTCACGGGCGGATGGTTTGATATTTTTCTCCCTCAGACTCTTTCCGGTTTTGCTCTTCTGAGAAAGAATGGTGCATCGCGCGCGGCCCGGGAATTCACGCGTTGCGTAATTGAACCGCTGGATCACGACGGCCGTCCTGGAGAGCTTGATTACGGTCCCGGCTGTTATGCCGGCGTGATCGCCCTCCGGAACCGTTTCATGAAAAACATCCTGAAGGATCCGGAACAGGATCCTCTTCCCGATCAGCCGCCTCTGAAATTGTTTGTGATGGGGTCGAACCGCTGGATTGAAAGCGATTCCTGGCCGCTGCCCGGAACGGAATATGTGAATTTCTATCTCCACAGCGGAGGAAATGCGAACACACTGATCGGAGACGGATCACTGGATTTGCAGAGTCCCTCCCGGGAAGAATCTCCGGACCGCTTCCTTTACAATCCGCTCGATCCCGTTCCCACGGCTGGTGGAAACAACCTGACCTTCTTCCCCGCTGGACAGCGGGAACAATCCGAAGTCGAAAAGCGTTCCGATGTTCTGGTTTACACCTCCGCGCCCCTGGAAGAGGATCTGGACGTCATCGGAGAAGTCAAAGCTCTGATTTACGCCTCCAGTTCGGCTGTGGACACTGATTTCACTGTGAAACTGGCGGACGTCTTCCCCGACGGAAAAGTCTATAATGTCTGCGACGGCATCCTTCGCGCCCGTTTCCGGAACGGCCCTGATCGTGAAGTCTTTCTCGTTCCCGGCGAACCCGCCGAGTTCCTTATCGACTGCTGGGCAACGGGAATGACCTTTCTGAAAGGCCATCGGATCCGAGCGGAAGTCTCCAGCAGCAATTTTCCCCGTTTTGACCGCAATCCGAATACGGGACATCCGTTCGGGAGCGATTCGGAAATGAAAATCGCCCGTCAGACCGTGTATCACGATCCGGCGCATCCTTCCCGGATTGTACTGCCTCTCTTCCGTCCCTCAGGAAACGGGAATCCGCTGCGGATCCATTGACAGAACACTTTTTTGCGTGTATGGTATCAAAACCATTGAATATATCAACTTCATTAACATGAGGAAGGGGGATGATTTTCCATGATCGTCGGAGAAGACAAGACTTACAACAACAAGAAACCTCGCCAGGAATGGAAGAACCGTTTCATCTATGCTTTTCTCGGCCTTTTTGTAGGGGCCGTCGGAGCACACAATTTCTATGCGGGGTACAAGGTCCGTGCTGTCGGCCAGCTGATCCTGGCTCTGATCTGGCTGCCCATGCTTTCCGGGCTCTGGAACCGCTTCTCCGGACTCCCGCAGGAAACCCTCACCCCGATCGCGCTCGGACTGGCTTTCCTGGAAATGATCTGGGTCTATCTGGAAGTCTTTCTGGTGGCAAAGGATTCGGATGGAGACTATATGAGTGATGAAGCGTATCCGGTGCGCATTCTGCTTTCAGCAATTGTGATCGTCATGTATGTGATCCTGCCGCTTCTGCTGTACTCTTATCTGTATTTCCAGAAGTCTTCCTCGGAGGAATCCGCCGGGGAAACGAAGCGCCAAAAACTGGAAATGAATTCTTCTGAAGAAGTTCCGGAGCTGCCTTCCATCCAGGAAGTTCTTCCTGCCGCGACTCCTGCCGCCGTTCCCGAATCCCTCCCTGCGGAATAAAAAGCGGAATAAAGGAAAGAAGATTTTCTGGAGAAAAGAAGATTTCATGTGCTGGCGGCGGAAGATCATAATCTTTCCGCCGTCCTTTTTTATATTGCTTAAGCGCAAAAAAACTATCGGCTGCGCCGGTATGTAGCCGAATAGCTTCAGCTTAAAGGCGAGAGAAGAAACTCCGTGCTATAGTATAGCAATTCGCCAATCGCAACCCATAGAACGGAGCTTCAAATGACAACTGACAAATTATCACACACGACATGGAAATGCAAGTATCACATTGTATTTGCGCCCAAATATCGTCGTCAGGTAATCTATAGACAAATCAACAAAAAGGACATAGGAAAAATCCTGCGTCAACTGTGTGATTTGAAAAAAGTAGAAATTCTGGAGGCAGAGGCTTGTCCAGATCACATTCATATGTTGGTAAGTATTCCACCAAACTGGAGTGTATCGCAATTTATGGGATATTTAAAGGGAAAAAGTTCCCTGATGATCTTTGATCGTCATGCGAATTTGAAGTACAAATATGGGAATCGGCATTTTTGGTGTCGAGGTTACTATGTCAATACAGCCGGAGCGGATACACGCGCAAT
>CAKUDG010000022.1 GCA_934644965.1 uncultured Victivallales bacterium
GCATTCATCTTTTTGGTAAATTCCCACTCAAAAAAATCCCTCTTCCTCCTCACCATGGGGCTCGCTGGGCGCATACCGAAGAAAATAAGGCATAAATGCGGCATAAAGAGGGAGAAGAAAGAAGCGGGCTGCCCTGCCGCTGCGCGTTTTGTTCGCCCTGTCCTCCGTGCGGACTGCTTCCGCTGCAGACGGAAAGAGACAGAAGAGACGAAGGAAAGGTCTTCCCTTTTGTGCTTATCAGGCCCGGCGGCACACGTCTTATGTGTTGTTGTTGCCGGGTGCACAAGGTCCCCTCAGACTCAGGCGGTCTGTTCCGCCGCCGGAGAAGAAGAAGAGGGATTCTTTCCCTGACGTGCCCTGGAAGCGGCGTATTCATCTGCAATCTGACGGAGGATGGAAAGATCGAGCTTTCCGCTTCCGAGCAGCGGCAGATGATCCACCTTGTGGAAATTTCCAGCCTTCGGGATCCAGAGATTGGAAATGCTCCGCTCTCTCAGGAGTGCGACGACTTCATCAGGCGTCATGGGCATTTCCTCCGTATACAGGACAAGGAGCGCCTCTCCCTTGGCGGGATCGGGGATTCCGCCCACAGCCACGACCCGTGCATCGGAGCCGCAGAGTTCGTTGATAATGCACTCGACCAGTTCGTGCGGGACCATTTCCCCGGCAATTTTGCTGAAACGGGAGAGGCGGCCGCAGATGAAGATATAGCCGTCCTCATCCATTTTGACGATATCTCCGGTATTGTAGAAGCCGTCGATGACGGCTTTTTCCGTCATTTCCGGCTCGTCCAGATATCCCTGCATGACCATGGGCCCCTTGACGAAGAGCAGTCCTTCCGTATCCGGGGGAACCGGCTTGAAGGAAAGGGGATCGACCACTTTCGGACAGACATTCGGAAGAGAGATCCCGATGGAGCCTTTTTTCCCGTAAATTCTCCCGAGCTCCGTGACATCGGAAGTGAAGTTGATCGTCACGACGGGGGAAAGTTCCGTGCATCCGTATCCTTCGACCACTTCCCGTTTTCCCTCCATGATTTCATGGAAACGCCGTGCCACATCCTCGCGGAGTTTTTCCGCTCCCGAGATCACCAGACGGAGCGTCCTGAACTGTTCCTTCGGACATTTCCTCATGTACGCCTGCAGAAAAGAAGGCGTGGAGAACAGCATGGTGCAGCAGTATTTTTCAATGGCGTTTCCAACGGTCGCCGCATCCAGGGGACTCGCCACATAAGTCACCTCGCACCCCAGGCTCATGGGAATCCAGAAGCAGGTGTTAAGCCCGAAGGAATGAAAGAGAGGAAGATTTCCGAGGATGCCGTCGCTGCGGCGGTCGGGCTTTACCGTGTCCGCAATGGAGTAGACGTCGGAATTGATGTTGTGATGGGAAAGCATGACTCCCTTGGGAATGCCGGTGGAACCGCTGGAGAACAGCAGCGCGCCCGTTGCATTGACATCGTTCAGAGTCAGCGGCGAAATCAGATTCATGAGTTCGCGATAGGGGATCACAATGATTCCCAGCACGGCCAGAAGCTTCTTCCAGGAGGGAATGCCGGCGACAAGATCCTCCAGAAACACCATTTCCGGCGTCTGCCTGATCTTGATTTTTTCCAGAAAACGCCTGCTTGTGATCACATGCGTGATCCGCGCTTTCTTCACCGAAAGTTCAAAAACTTTCTGCGAAGTGGTGAAATTCAGCGGACAGGGCACTTTGTCCGCATACAGGCTTCCCAGAATGGAAAGGGCCGCGGCGGTGCTGTTCGGAAGCAGAATTCCCACATATTTGCAGTCAGAGGAAGTCAGGCGCCGGATCTCCCGGCTCAGAAGAAGGGCGGAAAGGAATGTGGTGAAACAGTTGTAGCTTTTCCCGTCCGCATCGCGCATTACGGTTTTGAAAGGCATGCGCTTCGCATTCTTCGCCACCTGATAGTGAAGCACATGTTCCTGATGCCGCGGATGCACGGCGGCCTCCGCTCCCAGTTCGGCAATGGCCTGCCGGGCCTCGAACGGCGTAAACTTTTTCGGAAGAGGCTTCCCGAAGGTGACGGTGGCGTAATAAGGCAGTTTCCGCGGCAGACGCAGCCGGATCCGCCCGGAATAATAGGAAAACATGCTCCCCCAGATGTCCCCGATATGCACGGGAATGACGGGAATGTCCATATCTGCCGGGATCATTTTTTCATATCCGCCCTTGAAAAAACCGATCGTCCCGTTCCGCGTGAGCTTCCCTTCGGGAAAGACGCAGACGATCTTCCCGGAACGGAGAAGATCCTTCACATTGTCGAACATCTGCGACATGCTCTTGTGCTTCCCCGCCGAAGGCACTTTCACAAAACCCGTCAGACGCGCCACCGGACTCAGAATCGGCACAGCATAATAATCCTCGTGCATCAGAAAACGCACCCGGCGCGATGTGCACGCGCTGATCAGAATCCCGTCGATGAACGACACATGATTCGAAAGCAGCATCGCCGGTCCCCGTTCCGGAATGTTTTCCGCCCCTGTGATCCGGAGTTTGTACAGCGTGTGCCCAAGAGTGATGATCAGGAAACGAAGCGTGAAGTCCGGCAGAAGCCACATGGTGAACAAGGTGACCAGAAAGGTGACCGCCCCGATTGCCACAAGAAGCGTCTGCGGGGAAAAGTAAGGCATGGAGTCAGCCAGATTCCGGAAGATTTCAGGAATATCCGGATCCGCCTTTGCAGTCCCGAGCGCAAAGCAGAAGACCAGCAGAGACGCCGCCAGCACCATCGTAAAGCAAATCGCATTGTTGCACGCCAGCGCCGCTCCACGCACCTCCGGACGCACGCGCTGCTGGAAATATGCCCGCAGCGGCACTATGAAAAGCCCTCCGCAAAGCCCTGCCATCGCCAGCCAGAACATCGCAGTGATGTGCATATGCAGTTGCAGGTCAAAGGTCCCGCTGACAAAAAGATGCGGAATCGAAAGCGAGACCTGCGTCACCGCTCCCGGAAAATACGCCGCAATCGGCAGCGAAAGCGCCACTCCCGCCGCCCCGAAAGGCACCAGCCCCAGCTCCACTTTCCTTCCGGAAAGACGCCCCGCAAGATAACAGCCGATTCCCATTCCCAGCGCAGGAGCCAGCTGGAGAAGTCCGATTTCCGTATCTCCTCCGCCGTCGTCAAGGGTGTATTTGGCATAGAGAATCAAAAGCGTCTGGATGGCCACTCCGATCCCGAGGAAGAAACCGTCTCCGAGCGCCGCAAGCAGGAGCCCGTGATTCCCCGCCAGTTCGCGCACCCCCATCTTCAGTCCTTCCCAGGAACGGTAGGCAAGCTCCTTCTTCCGCTGCACCGCCGAAATCACCGGCACAATCGACGCAGACACCAGAAGCCCCACGAAGGAAATCCCGCAAAGCAGCAGTCCGCAGTGAAACAGATTCCCCTCCAGCGCCATCTTCATGAAAGGCGCGGACCCCATCCCCAGAATTGCCCCCAGAAAGGTCATGATCCCGACGTCCCCGTTCGCACGCGACAATTCCTTTTCCGGGAAAGTCTCCGGCAGAATCCCGTTGAACGCCGGACTGAAAAATGCCGACTGCCCCGTCATCAGAAACATCACCCCCAGCACCGGCCACACTCCCCAGGATTCCGTTTTCGCCAGAACAAACGCCCCCCCGAGCATGATGAAAAACTCCAGCACCTTCGACAGCATGATGATGTAGCGCTTCGGCATGTGGTCCGCCAGCGCCCCCGCAGGCGATGTCAGCGCAAGAAACGGAATCACATACGCAAAGGTCAGCAGCATCAGAAAGACGGAATCCTTGAAATAGTTGCCGCTGCCGCCCACAACCGCAAGCGTCGCGAGCATTTTGAACGCGTTGTCGTTGAAGACTCCCAGAAACTGGGTGGTGCATAACGGAGAGATTCGTCTCATGAAATTCGTCTGGGAGGGCGTCATCTGTCCTTGGAATCCTTCGCTGATGAAATTGTCCCGGATGAGCGGCGTTTCCGCCCCGTCGCTTCGGTCGCCATGACGGAGCTCCTCCTTTCACACACGCTTCTTCCCCGGAATCTTTCTTCCTTCATTTCTCAACTCAACGGACCGGAATTTTCAGTTTCTGCCCGATCCTGAGAACATCGGAACTCATGTTGTTGGCTTTTTTGATGTCCGAAATGGAAACTCCGTAGGCCTTGGAAATCGCGCTGAGAGTCGCTCCCGGCTGAACGGTGTATTCCACATATTCCTGCATTGCGCCGGAAGAGGAGGCGTCGGGAACCTGGGAACGGGTCAGGCGGTCGGCGATTTTTTCCAGCTGCGCTTCACGGACTTCCGCATCCGCGGCTATCTGACGCTTCAGACGCGTCACTTCCGCGGAAAGTTCCTCGTTGCTGCGCGCAAGTGTCTCGACTTCCCGGCGAAGATCCATGACTGACGCTTCCAGACGGGCGTTGTCATCCTGCATCGTGGTCACACGCTGCATCAGAGTGTCAATCCGGTTTTCGTAATATCTCATCGCCTCCTGCGGCGTCTTGAAAGCCACAGCGCCGCCGCCACTATTGCCTCCTCCTCCCTGCCGGGAGACCGCAGACGCAGAAACAGGTGCCTGGGCATAAAGCGCAGCAGCCATGCATGACAGAAAAACGATCAATCCCATAAGCATCTTCTTCATGGTCCTTTTTCTCCTTGGAATTCCTGTCCTTTTCTTTTTTTCCGTTCTCTCTCCGCCGGAGAGAACTGTCCCCCGGAGTTCTCCCCCTCCATCGGAATGCCTCCCGTGAACGGAAACACGGGAACAAAGCCGAAACCAAAGCGCGGAAGAGCGGAAAAGGGAATCATGGGGAATATGAGAAAACGGGGAAAACATCCTCCGGCTCTCTTCTCCCGCTGCTTCAGCAGTTTCTATTTTTTCTCCGGATCCATCCTGTCGAATCCGCAATAGGGCTGGAGCACCTTCGGAATCAGGACTGACCCGTCCGCCTGAAGATGGTTCTCCAGAAATGCAATCAGCATCCGCGGCGGCGCCACCACGGTGTTGTTGAGCGTATGGACCAGATAATTGCCGTCCTTGCCCCTGGCACGAATCCGGAGCCTGCGGGCCTGTGCGTCGCCGAGCGTGGAACAGGAACCCACTTCAAAATACTTCCGCTGGCGGGGCGACCAGGCTTCCACATCGAGAGACTTCACTTTCAGATCGGCAAGATCTCCGGAACAGCATTCCAGCGTCCGCACGGGGATCTCCATGGAGCGGAAGAAGTCCACCGTATTTTTCCAGAGCCGGTCGAACCACTCCATGCTTTCCTCCGGCCGGCAGAGAACGATCATTTCCTGCTTCTCAAACTGATGGATCCGGTAGACTCCGCGTTCTTCGATTCCATGCGCTCCTTTTTCCTTGCGGAAACAGGGCGAATAACTGGTCAGGGCAATCGGGAGCTCGTCTTCGGGGATGATCTGGTCGATGAAGCGCCCGATCATCGAGTGTTCGGACGTCCCGATCAGATACAGGTCCTCCCCTTCAATCTTGTACATCATGGAATCCATTTCCGCAAAACTCATCACCCCCGACACCACATTCCCGCGAATCATGAATGGGGGAATGCAGTAGGTGAACCCGCGATTCACCATGAAGTTCCTCGCGTAAGCCAGGATTGAGGAATGCAGAATCGCGGTCTTGCCCGTCAGGTAATAAAATCCGTTTCCGGCGACGCGTCTGGCGCTGTCGAGATCAATTCCCCTCAGCCGTTCCATGATCTCCGTATGATACGG
This sequence comes from uncultured Victivallales bacterium, assembly GCA_934644965.1. Lineage (GTDB taxonomy): Bacteria > Verrucomicrobiota > Lentisphaeria > Victivallales > UBA1829 > CAJMAW01. The sequence continues at coordinate 5,727 of CAKUDG010000022.1, forward strand.
AATCTCAAAATCCGGAACCACAGGCTCGCCGAAACGTTCTCGTTCCACATTTTCGGAATCATCCTTCCCGATGGGAACAGAGGAGTCGATCATATTCGGAAGCACCATGAGATTTTTCATCAGAGCTTCTTCGAGCGTCTTTTCCTCTGCTCCGAGTGCGGCAATTTTTTCTCCTTCCAGGGCAATTTCCCTTTTCAGAGCCTCGGCCTCGGCTTTCTTCCCCTGCCCCATGAGTCCGCCAATCTGTTTGGAGGCGGAATTGCGCCGGGCACGGAGCGTTTCAACTTCCGTCTTGATCGCGCGGTGACGGACGTCCTGTTCCAGCACCTGGTCCACCAGTTCCAGTTTCCTCTCCTGGAACTTCTTCCGGATATTTTCACGGACCGCCTCGGGATTTTCCCGTATGAATTTGATATCCAGCATGCTTTTTCATCTCCCTTTTTGCGGTGCTCAGAAGCGGGGAAGCGGAAAGTCGCGGGTGAAGGCATGGACTTCCGCGGCTATGGCTTTCAGAACTTCTTCGTTATCACGGCCGGCAACGGCGCGGTCGATGAAATCCGCGATTTTCAGCATTTCCGCTTCCTTCATCCCGCGTGTTGTGACGGCCGGGGTCCCGATCCGGATGCCGCTGGTCACGGTCGGCTTCTGGGGATCGAAGGGGATCATGTTCTTGTTGACGGTGATCGCCGCTTTGTCGAGAACAAGCGCCACTTCTTTACCTGTCGTGTTCTTCGGACGCAGGTCCACCAGCATCAGGTGATTGTCCGTCCCTCCGGAAACGATGCGGTATCCTTTGTCCATCAGGGCCTGTGCCAGGACGGCGGCGTTCTTCTTCACCTGAGCCTGATAACGCCGGAAGTCTTCGGACATCGCCTCGCGGAAACAGATCGCCTTCGCAGCAATCACGTGCATGAGAGGACCTCCCTGAAGTCCGGGAAACACTTTGGAATTGATGGCCTTCAGATATTTCTCGCGGCAGAGAATCAAGCCGGAACGGGGACCGCGGAGAGTTTTATGCGTCGTCGTCGTGACAATGTCCGCATACGGGACCGGGCTTTCGTGCAGTCCGGCCGCCACCAGCCCCGCAATGTGCGCCATGTCCACCACCATGTATGCGCCGACCTTGTCCGCAATCTCGCGGATCGCCTTGAAATCGATCTCCCGCGGATACGCGCTCGCACCTGCAAAAATCAGGCGGGGACGGCATTCCAGAGCCAGTCGCTCCAGTTCCGCATAATCAATCCTCTCCGTCTCGGGAGACACCCCGTAGGGTACGATTTTGTACAGCATCCCGCTGAAGTTGAGCGGATGCCCGTGCGTCAGATGTCCGCCGTGGTCAAGGCTCATGGCAAGCACCGTGTCGCCCGGCTGGATCAGCGCAAAATACGCCGCCATGTTCGCCTGGCTCCCCGCATGCGCCTGCACATTCGCCGCTTCCGCACCGAAAAGTTTGCAGGCCCGGTCTATGGCCAGCTGTTCCACCTCATCGACAAACTCGCAACCGTTGTAATAACGTTTCCGCGGATATCCTTCCGCATACTTGTTGGTCAGAACCGATCCCTGCGCCGCGCGGACTGCCGTGCTCGTGAAATTCTCGGAGGCAATCAGTTCGATCCCCGCGTCCTGACGAAGAGCCTCACAGTCGATCCACTTTGCAATCTCGGGATCCGCGGAGCGGACCGCCGCGATGTCGTCATACGAATTGCGCTCCAGTTTCTCCAGACGGCGCAGGTGGCGCTCCTCCCCGGAAAACGGCGTGGAAAACCATTCTTTCACAATTTCCAGAATTTCCTCCGTCTTGAGAAAATCCGCAGGAATCACCAGCACATTGGAGCAGTTGTGACTCCGGCTGCCCGCCGCTGTCCGCACATTGTCGGCTATGACGGCGCGAACGCCGTGAAAACGGTTCGCATTGATGCCCATCCCCACTCCGGAACGGCAGATCAGGATCCCGCAGGAAAGCTCTCCCTTGGAAATGTCGAAACTCAGTCCCCGGGCAAAATCCGGATAATCGTCCTCCGGATCAAACTCCGCAGGCCCGTAGTCTTTCGGAGTGAAGCCGGACTCCTTCAGATAGGCGATCAAAATCTTTTTCAATTCAAATCCGCCGTGGTCCGAGGCAATCCCCACCACGCGGCCCGCCGCCTGTCCCTCTTGCTGCCAGTCAATGATTTTCTGCATGATTCACTCCCTGTAATATATTGATTTGGCCTTCCCGTCCGATCCTGATCTCCTGATACAGCGCGTCGAGAGCCGTCTTCATCTCCGCGAAACAATCGGCATATTCTTTTTCATCTCCTCCGAAAGGATCTCTCACATCCGTGTTTTTCCTGCCGGCGAAATCCAGCAGAAGAGCCGTCTTCCCCGCCGCACGCGGGCAGAGCCGCGCAATCCCCCCGCGGTGAGCTTTCGACAGCGCCACAATCAAATCCGCGGATTCCAGCATCTCCACTGTCAGTCTGCGGCTTCTGTGCTCCTCAATCCCGTTCCCGCAAAAGTCCGACAGCACCGAACGCGCGTGAAGAGACGCCTTCTCTCCTTCCTCCGCGAAGAGTCCCGCCGATTCCGCCTTCAGAAAAAGATGGGATTCCTCCTCCTCTTCCTTCCTGGCGCCAACGCCCGCGGCAGACTGCTGAATCCCGTCTCTTCTGCACAGAAAATTGAAATAAGCCTCGCACATCGGGCTTCTGCAGGTGTTCCCGGTACAGACAAACAATATTTTCATCGCGCACAGCAAATCTTCTGTTCGTGTGTTGAAAAAAGCTTCCTCCGGAGATATGGTAACAATCTTCCTGGAGTGCATAATATACAACCTATTTTTGAAATTACACCCATCCTGACATGAAAAACGCCAAATTCGATTCCCGGATCCTGATCCTCAATGACAAATATCTCCTTTTCGGCGACATCGCTGAAATCCCTCCCGGAAAAGAAATTGAACTCGATCTCGGATGCGGTTCCGGAGACATGGCACTCGGTATCGCCGAGCGTCATCCGGAAAGGATCACGCTGGCCGCGGACGTCATGCTCGGACGCCTGAGGAAAGTCGTCCGCAGGGCCTCTGCGCGGGATCTCCTCCCCCGGATGCGCTTCCTCCGCGTCGAGGCCCGGCATCTCTGCTCCATTCTCCTGCCCGATTCCTCCATTGACCGTCTCCACATCCTCTGTCCGGACCCCTGGCCGAAACACCGGCACAAGGGACACCGCCTCATGAGCTCCGATTTCATGGCGCAGCTCCACCGCATCCTCAAACCGGACGGAATACTTCATTTCTCCACCGATGATCTCCCCTACTGGACCTCCGCTCTCCAAAACATCCGGTCCTCCGGACTCTTCTGCGAGGAATCTCTTTCCGCCATCAACGATATCGCCGACCTCAAAACCGAATTCGAACGCCAGTGGCTTGCCCAGGGAAAAGCAGTCCTTCACGCCGTCTTCCGGAACCGGGCCTGAGACTGTATGTCCGGTCCGCCTCCTCCTCTTCCTGCAGTCGTCTATTCTCCTTTCTCTCTACCTTCTCTTTTTTCTCTTTTTTTCCTCCTCCTCTCCTTCTTCCCCGTGCTGCGTCATAGAACGGAGTCCGGAAATGTCACAAAAAAAGAACGGGATCCCTTTTTAAACGGAATCCCGTTCCCATGCAGATTTCCGCGGTCTCTTCCCGCAGAGGAAAAGTGTGATTATTTATCGTCGTCGTCTTCTTCCTCTTCTTCGCCGGAGGAACTGGCCCACTTGTCGATTTTCGCAATCTGAGCGTCCAGAGCGTTGATTTCAGCCTGAATTTTCTCCGTGGATTTGTCATCCTTGGCGTTTTCCAGCTTCTTTTCGAGGGCTTCTCTCTTCTTTTCAATGGATTCCTTGTCGCGCTCAACGCGTTTTTCAAACTTTTCCTCGATTTTTTTCCGTTTTTCCTCTTCCTTCCTCTTGGAGCTGTCATTCTTCGCCTTGGCGATCTTCTTGTCAGCCCGCTCCAGATCCTTGAAGAATTTGGCGTAGGGGTTCTTCTCCTTGACTTCCTTCTCGGCTTTCTTGCCCGGAACGTTCTGCTGCTGTTTCTGTTCAGACTCCTCTTCCTCCTGAGCGGAAACCAAAGGCGCGGAAAGAAGGGCAAAGGCAAAGAGAACGGCAAGGGTCAGTTTCGTGATCAAAGACATAAAGCATCTCTCCCATCGTTGAGTGTTGGTTTGGATTGAAACTGTCACAGGCGTTATAATTAATCATCGGAGAAGGAAAATACAAGCCCCGCCGCCTTGGAAAGAAGGGATTTTTTCATTTCTCTCCGGGAGTCTGCTGCGCCCCGGAGAGATTCCCGGTCAGGATTATTCCCCATCCTCCCGCGGATTTCCCTCTTCTTCTTTTCCGGTTCTGAAAAAAGAAGAGCCCTTTCAAAGGGAGGGCGGCAGTTCCCCGGTGATCTTTTCCAGAAGGGCATCCCAGAGTTCGGCAATGTCTCCAACGCGCAGTTCAAGCTGCTCGTACTCCTCCCCTTCCGGCAGTTCCGATGCATTGTTCAGCAGGGCAAGAGTCTCCGTGATCTGGCGGCGGACCGACTGAACAGCTCCGGCTGTTTCCCGGGAAAGAGCGTCCTTCTTCTCCGCCGTCTGCCCCTCAGCGCAGACGGAAAAACGGGACAACAAATCCAGACGCTGCTCCGTCATTTCCAGCAGATGCGCTCTCAACGGCATCTTCGCCATATCCGCAACAGGATTGTAAAATTCCAGACTCTCTTCCCAGGCCTCATCCAGAAAATTCAGAAAAGCCGTTTCCTGCGCATCGTCCGCAAATCGGATTCCGGTCAGCGCGATGAAGCGCTGGTAAAACGCGTCGAAATCGCTTTCTCCATTGGCGATGGCATCCTGTATGAAGGCGAAGGATTCCACGGAATTCACCGGGGCGTGGGTGTCCGCCAGAATCGACTCCAGGGAATCCAGATTCCCGGAAGAAGCGGAAAACTGATCCGGTGTGAGCCCATGGATAATTTCATCGCCCTCCTCCGTATGGGTCTGCAGATCCGGATCCTTCTGCCGGAGCCGCTCTCCGGAAGAGCGAGCCGATTCACCGCCGCCACCTTCCCCGCAACAGGGCGTTTCTCCCATCGCATGGCCGTGTCCGCCGGAAGAGTGGGAAGGGAAATGGCAGGAACATTCTTCCGTTCCTTCCACCTTTTCCTCCCCGTCGCCCGGATACGCAGCAAAATTTCCGGAGCCGGGATCGGCCAGATCGTCCGCGGGGACGAGCGTCCATTCCGCATCATCTCTCCGGATGGCGACTTCGCGCATCTTATAGCGGTATTCATCGATGCCCAGGAAGGGCCGGTTCCTCAGATCCTCTCCGTTTTCAAAGGCGAACAGATACGCCAGGGAGATCTGGGCGGGGATATTCCCCTCCGTATGAGGATTCGTATTCCCTGAGGAGCCTTGCCCGGGATCTCCGGAGCAGACCTGAAGAAGAGCCTGTTCCAGCGCCGAAATCCAGAGTTCCTGATCCAGGGGGGAGGCCGCCGCGCCGGAGGATCCGGGAAGACTGTCGAGTGTAAAGACGGCGTTCGTCCAGTCCTCCACCGTCAGGATCAGGATGTCTCCGGGCCGGAAGGAATGACGCGCATAGAACGCGGAAAGGTCAAAGACGGAAAGGTCCAGCTGCGCTTTTTCAATATTGGTAACTGTCCGGAGTGTCCGGTAGTTTTCATCCGATTCCGCCACAAGAAGATCAATGAATTCCGCCCGCCCCAGCATCAGATATGCCGGAGCAATCTCCCCGAATTCCGCACGGATCTTCTGAATTCCCAGAGGCGACTCCTTTCCCTCTTCCTTTCCCGCGGAGATGCAAGGACGGATTTCATAATCATCGGGAAACAGTTCCGCATTGCAATACGGAGCGAAACGGGCTCCGGGAAGAAGAATTCCCCGCTCGATTTCAAATGCGGAAGGCTGTATCCGGAAGCGGCAGGCACGGAAAAAGGATTTCTTCGGATGGCAAAGCCCGTTTTCCCTGCCGGAACGGAAAAAGTCTTCCCGTTCGCCGAAAAGGATTTCACATTCGCGTTCGATCCTGCGGAACAAGTCCGCATCGGATTCGGGAATGCCGAGCGCGGCGGCCACGAAGGAAGTCAGTTCGGAAAATCGGAACGGCTCTTCCCTTGAATCCAGAAAGGCATTTGCGGATTCTTCTATTTCCCGGATGCTGGCCAATGACATGAAATCTCACTCCTTTTTCTCTTTTTTCCCCTCTGCGGGGCATAAGCGCCGCCGTCAGAAGGACGAAAACTTCGGCATCTTCGCCAGCCTCTGATGCAGAAGAAAATCCATGTGATCGGCAAGATCCTCCTGCGTCCAGTTCCTGATCTCATCGACAGGATACGCATCCTTCAGCTGAAAATCGCCGCTTTCCTCCCGGTTCAAACGGTACAGCGCACCCCCGCACCCGAGCATCTTTCCCACATCCGAACAGAGAGTCCTCACATACGTCCCCTTGGAACAGCGAACCCTGAAATCCGCATAAGGCAGAGACACATGCTCCACTTCGATCGAATGGACGGTAACCGGTTTGGCCTCCCGTTCCACTTCTATCCCCTGACGTGCAAGATCATAAAGACGTTCCCCGTCTTTCTTGACCGCGGATACCATCGGCGGAATCTGTTCGATCTCTCCGACAAAACGGGAAAAGGCGTCTTTCAAGGCCTCTTCCGTGACTCCGGACCAGTCCGCCGTCCGGATGACGTTCCCATCCATATCCTGCGAATCCGTTTCCGTCCCCAGAAGAATGGTCCCGCTGTAGACCTTGTCCTCTCCGCTGAACTTCTGGCTGAGTTTGGTGAATTTCCCGAGCACCATGACCAGCAAGCCCGTCGCCGCGGGATCCAGGGTGCCGCAGTGCCCCACCTTCACGGCGTTGAAACGGGCGCGGAGAAACGCCACCACGTCGTGACTGGTCCATCCGGCAGGCTTGTCCACCAGCAGAAGCCCGCTTTTTTCAAACGGCGGAAGCCGGTGTTTCTTAGGATTGTGTCTCATGAAATTCCTTCTCCACATTGTCTATGAGTATTGTTTCCGCTTCTTCCGCGGTCCCCGCGGAAATGCTGCATCCCGCCGCCATTTCGTGTCCCCCTCCCCCGAGACGGCGCGCAATCCTGCCCACCGAAATCTCAGAAGTCTTCGAACGCAGCGACACTTTGTACACGCCTCCTTCTCCCGCAGGTTTCAGAAGCGCCGCTACTTCCACTCCTTCCATCCCGCGCAGAAGTTCTATGAGCTGCTCCGTATTCCGCATGTCGATGGAATAGCGTTTCATCAGCCCCGGATCCAGCAGAAGCCATACCAGTTTCCCTCCCAGCGCGCTCCGGAGATGCCGGCTCAGCATTTCCGCCTCGAACACCGCCATGTTCACGGGTTTGGAAAGATAGACCTTTTCGATGATCGAGTGATGATCCGCTCCCAGGTCCAGCAGCGAGGCGGCCGCGCGCATGGATTCCGCTGTCGTGTTGTCGAAACGGAAACATCCGCTGTCCGTCGTGATCCCCAGAAGAAGCGCAGTCGCGGCGGAGGGGGAAATCCGCCAATTCGCCGCACATGCCAGAAAATAGACCACTTCCGCCGTCGAACACGCAGTCGGTTCCACATGGTTCACATGCGCAAAACATCCGTTGTCAGGATGATGATCCAGCGTCAGAAGAGGCAGCTTCAGATCCGCGAAATCCACCCCTCCAAGACCCAGACGCGCCACCGTCGATGCATCCGCATTGATCAGAAGCGAATACCGTTCATTGATTTCTTCCGCCGACAGGGGTTTCTTCAGCGCAGGGCAGAGAAAACTCCGGTAAAAATCGGGAGCTTCCTCCGGAAACAGCGCATCCGCGCGGTAACCGTTTTCATTCAGCAGAAGCCAGAGCCCGCTCAGGGAGCCGACGGCGTCTCCGTCAGGCCGTTCATGTGTCACAATCAGAAAGGGCTTTCCTCCTTCCCTCTCCCCCGCCTCGGCGGCGGCGCGGATCAGAGTAAGCGCCTCGTCAACCCCCTTCTTCTCATCATTCCGCGTCATCTTTTTCCTCCAGCTCACGGATGATATCCAGCACGCGGTCCCCGTCCCTGATGTTCCGGTCAAAGATAAAATGCAGAACCGGCGTATATTTCAGCACTATGTGCCGGGCAACGCTCCGCTGAATCTCAGGACGGCTGCGCATCAGAATCTTCAGCACCCTGGCCTCGTCCTCCTCCTTCCCCCCAAGAAGACTGATGTAGACCGCCGCGTTCTTCAGGCAGGACGAACAATTCACTTTCGTCACGGAAATCAGACATCCCCCTTCGTTCAGACCTCGCTTCTCAATCAAATCCGCGATTTCACGCTTTAAAATTTCATTGACTCTGGCGATTCTGTCGACCGGGGCGGACTGAGAGGATGAACCGGGCATGACCGTTTTCTCCTGTAATATGTAATATGTAAAAGGTAAAAGGTAAATGAAAAATAGAAGGAAGCTCCGCCGCTGACCTGCAACAGACAATTCCCCTAATTCCATAGAATTCGTTTCGATTCGTTCCGGATAAGAAATATGCAGAGAGGATTCTTCCCCCCACCACACTCACTCTCTCACACACTCACTCTTTCTTTCCGCAACTCTTCTCTGAAGAGGTGAATGATCCCGGAAAAAATCAGAGCGTGGCCTTCTTCAGTTCGATTTCATACAGCTGAATCGTGTCGCCTTCACTGAAGTCCAGGAAATTGTCGAGTTTGATTCCGCATTCCATTCCGTGACGCACTTCCTTCACATCCTCCTGGAAATGCCGGAGAGAACGGACCTCCCCATTGAAAATCAGTTCGTTGTTGCGGAACACTCTGGCTTTCGCCCCTACTCGTGCCACTCCTTTTTCCACGACGCATCCGCAGACCTTCGGCCCCTTGGAAAGCGTGAAAATCTTCAGAATGCGCACGATCCCGAGTTCCTTTTCCCGCTTCTCCGGTTCCAGACGGCCCGCCAGCGCATCTGTGATATCCTCAATCAGCTCGTAAATGATGCTGTAAAGACGAAGCTCCACCTTTTCCTTCTTCGCCAGCTCGTTCACGCCGGGATTGACACGCACATGAAATCCAATGACAATCGCATCCGAAGACGCCGCCAGAAGCACATCATTCTCCGTGATCGCGCCGACTCCCACATGCAGCGGCTCAATGCTGATCTTCTCCGAGGACAATTTCCCCAGCGAATCCACAATCGCCTCAGCCGATCCGCGCACATCCGCCTTGATAATGACCTTCAGCGTGTTTTTCTTCCCGGATTCCATCTGGGAAAACAGCTCTTCCAGACTCGCACCCGGGGCACGACTCGTCAGATTCTCAATCCGACTGCTGGCCAGACGCTTCTCCGCCAGCTCCCTTGCCTCGTTCAGACTCCGGCAGACCACCATCTTCGCTCCGGCCTCCGGCACCCCGGAAAGACCCGCCACCTTGACCGGGGTGCTGGGCCCCGCCATCGCCACACGGTGTCCTCTGTGGTCTATCAGACTCTTGATTTTTCCGTAATATCCCCCGCAAATCACCGGGTCCCCCACACGCAGAGTCCCGTTTTTCACCACCACGCTGGCCGTGGGGCCGAACCCTTGTTCCAGCTGGGATTCCAGCACATACGCCATACCGGGACGTTTCGGATTCGCTTTCAGCTCCAGCATCTCCGCTTCCAGCATGATCCGTTCCAGAAGCTGGTCGATTCCCATGCCCGTGCGGGCGGAAACGCGGATCGCGGCCGTCTCGCCGCCCCAGTCTTCCGACATCAGACCATGCTGCTGCATATGAAGAAGAATCTTGTCCGGATTCGCATCCGGCAGATCCATTTTGTTGATTGCCACAATGATGGGCACTCCGGCAGCCTTCGCATGGTTCATCGCTTCGATGGTCTGCGGCATGAATCCGTCATCCGCGGCAACCACCAGGACCACGATATCCGTCACATTCGCACCCCTGGCCCGCATCTGCGTGAAGGCCTCATGCCCGGGAGTGTCCACAAACGTGATCGTCTTCCCTCCGGAAGACACCACGGACGCGCCGATGTGCTGTGTGATCCCCCCCGCTTCCCCGGACGCCACATGAGTTTTCCGGATCGTATCCTGAAGCGAGGTCTTCCCGTGGTCCACATGCCCCATGAAGGTCACAATGGGAGGACGCGGCTTCAGATCCCGCGCATCGTCCTCATACTCCATATCCTCCGGATCCTTTTCCGGATTTTCAGACGTCTCACGCCCCGCATGATCCTCTTTTTCCCGACGGTCCACTACAAGAGTGAAATTCATGCTTTCCGCCAGCTTCTGCGCCACTTCCGGCTCCACCACCTGGTTGATGCTCGCAAGAACATTCATCATGAGCAGACCCGTAATCACCTCGTTGGGCTTCTTCCCAAGCGCCTCTGCCAGATTCTTCACAATGATCGGAGTCTTTATATGAACCTCCTTCGCCTGCGCCGGAACCGCAGGAGATGAAGGCGCAACGGACACTCCGGAAGAGGATTTCCCCAATTTCCCCTGTTTGGACTTCTGCCTGCCGCCGCCCCCTCCAACGCCTTCTTCCCGCGTGGAGTAATTCCCAGAACCGGATGAACGTTTCCTGGTCTTTACCGGTTCCCGTTTTTCGGACAGCTTCTCTTCCACCTCTTCCGCGACAAGTTCCGCCTCGTCGGACTTGTTCCGTTTTGCCATCAGCTCGTCAAAATACGCTTCCACGAGTTCGACAGCATCCGCGGGAATGTTGGAACTGGCTGTTTTGACCCCGGTGAACCCCTGGGATTCCAGCTCCTTGATAATTTCTTTCGGGGCAAGCCCGTATTTTTCGGCAAGGGTTTTCACCTTCATGCTTTTGACAACCATTCTAAATCCTCTGTGATTCCTGAACCGAAACGATGGAAGGATGGGCGCGCTGAAAAATACAGCTTATCCTTCCGCGCCGCCACCGTCTCCCGGATTCATTTTTGCGACGGCGTCCACAATCCGCTCCGCGGCTTCCCGCGGAAGTCCGTCTATTTTTGCAAGTTCCTCCACCGTGACCTCCTTCAGGCCCTCCACGGTCGGATATCCGTTGTTCACAAGAAGTTCAGCCTGTGAAGAAGCAATGGAAAGATCCGCGGCAAGCTGTTCGGTCATGTGCGCCTTCTTTTCCTCAAAAGACTCCTCAGGCTTTTCCTCATCAATGACAAGATTGATATTCCAGTTCGTCAGCTTCTGCGCCAGCCGGACATTCTGCGCTTTCCGCCCGAACGCCAGTTTGGAATTCTCCTGATCCACATGAACCGTCAGCAGTTTCTTCTCATTGTCCACGAGAATCGCGGAAAGTTTCGCCGGATGCATGGCGTTGGCAAGATACGCTTTGATATCCTCTTCATAGCGGATGATGTCCACACGTTCGCCGCCAAGCTCGTTGGTGATGTTCCTCACCCGCATCCCGCGCATTCCCACGCAGGCTCCCACGGGGTCGACCCTGGAATCGTTGCTGCGGACGGCAATCTTGGTCCGAGCTCCCGCCTCCCTGGCTATCCCGACAATTTCCACCACGCCGTCATGAATCTCGGACACTTCCCGTTCAAACAGTTTCTTCACAAACACAGGCGTCGATCTCGACAGAATCAGACTCGGCCCCGCTGAGAGGGTATCCACCTTGACCAGCACCGCATAAATCCGGTCCCCCGGCATATACTGTTCTCCCGGCACCTTGTCCTTGCCCGCAATGACGCCCTCTGCCTTCTGAACATCCACAATCACCGAACCCGATTCAATCCGCCGCACAGTCCCGCTGATCAGTTCCCCCACTTTGTCCTTGAACTCATCCTGAACAATATCCTTTTCCGCCTTGCGGATCTGCTGAAGAATGGCCTGACGGGCGGTCTGGGCGGCAATCCGGCCGAAATTCTTCGGAGTCACTTCCCAGTTGATGATGTCTCCCACACGCGCGGTGGGATCTTTTTCCCGGACCTTGTCTATGGAAATCTGATCGTTGTTCGGAAAAGCCTCGACCACTTCCAGTTTCGCCCATGCCTTGATTTCGCCTGTGCTGCGGTCCAGTTTCACTTCCAGATCGCTCGCAGGGTGTATGCTTTTCCGTGAGGCGCTGAGCAAGGCTTTTTCCACGGCTTCGGCAAGCTGTTCCTTGCTGATGCCGCGTTCCTGTTCGATGTATTCGAGTATTGCCAGAAGTTCGTGATTCATTCTGTGAGCCTCCAGGCTGTATTAATAATGTTTCATTATCCTTAGTATTCTCTATTCAAGATTCGACCCCTGTCCGTCTCCTCCGCAACACCGGGTCGAGGAGAGGGAGAGACCGCATGACGCGGGCGCAAACAACCCCGCCGGTATTCGAAAACACGAATCGGCTTCTTTTACACTACATCTCCTGCGACTTTTCTTCAAGTCCTTCTGCTCTTTAATTCCTCTCTTTGTTCTGCATTTTTCCCGTTCTTTTCATGAAACTGCAAGAGTTTTCCATTTTTCCACTTGAAAACTGACACCTTGCGGAGTTATATTATGTGTTCAATGATATTTTGAAATTTATTTTGCGATAGTTTACGATAAAAAAGTTAGGAAAGGACGCTTCAATGCCCAAAACCAAAGTCAGGAAATCCGCTGTCAAGACGCAGCGCAACAGCGAAAAGGCCCGCATCCGTCACAAATCCCGCAGAAACGCTCTCAGCACAACCGAGAAAAAATTCCGTGCCGCCGCAGAAGGCAGTGACAAAGATCTGGCCGTTTCCCTCTTCAACGAGCAGTGTTCCGCCCTTGACAAGGCCGTCAAGACCGGAACCATCCACAAAAACAAGGCCAACAGAAAAAAATCCCGCCTCTCCGCTCTTCTCAATAAAAAGGAAGAAGCCGCGGAAAAGGCCGAATAATTCCGTTTTTTCCTTCTGTTTTTCCTGCTTTTTCAGGAAATCTGAAAATTCCTCTCCGGATCTTTCTCTTCCTTTGAAGAAACTTTCCGGAGGGGGTTTTTTGTCTGTGCACTCCGAGTTGTCTTCCTCTTTCTTCTGCTGAGAAGTCGAATTCGGCAAAGAGGGGATTTTCTTTCCGTGTCCGGGAGGATCCTTCCCTTTTTTTCCCTGCGGGTGTGTTTCCCCTGTTTTTCCCATAGTGTTTCCTCCCCCCTTCATTGCAGCCGCAGCAACGGCGGCAGAATTTTCAGAGCTTCGGCCGCACGCACGCTCACAAAAACTTTGATTCCGCCCTGCTCTTTCCCTGATCTTTTCTCCCAGACATCATCCTTTCCGGCATATTCTCCTTTCTTTTTTTCCGCCTCTTCTTGAAAAAAAACATAAAAAATCTGGAAATTCAGTTGCGTTTTCATGGAAAGAGAGTATCTTCCCTTCAGAAAATTTCATATTATAAAAGTGAAATTTCAAATATGAATAAATCCGGGAATCACAACAACACCATCCCCGCGGTGGAAAAAACGCTTGCCATTCTGAACCGGCTGGGGAATTCCGATGGTCCGATGACGCGCCAGGCGCTGAGCCGTGAACTGGGCATCACGCAGAGCACGGGATACCGGATCCTGCAGACGCTTTTGAAGTACAACTGGATCCGCGAAAGCAGGGGGAACGCGTACGAACTTGGAAACGCCCTGCTGCCACTGCTGCTGAAAATGCACAGGGGGGAACCGTATTGGGAACAGGCGCAGGAGATTTTGGACACGCTGGCAGGGGAGTCACGCCTTTCCTGCAAACTCTCCGTCCGGCAGGGGGCGGAGCAGTTGACTTTGGCTCGTGCGGATTCTCCGGGTCCGTTCGGGATTTCAGGGAAAGCGGGAAGCCGTTTTCCCCTCATTGAGGGATCCGTCGGAGCGGCGCTTCTGTTGCATGCGGGGCGGGAGGAAATTCTCAGCCTCGCAGAGCTCTGCGGGGAAGACATTGCCGAAAAGCGGGATCCGGAGCTTCTCATCCAATCCATCAGATTTCTGAAGGAACATCATTACATTTTGAATTCGGGGAAAAACCGCTGGAAAATCGGAGCTTTGTCCAAACCGGTCTGCGGCAGGGGCGGAGAGGTCATAGCGGCCATCACTCTGCTGGGGCTGCCGGGCGATTTCACTCCTGAAAAACTTCCTCTTCTTCTCTCCTGCCTGAACAAGGCGGTGGACGCATTCCGGCAGGGGGAAAAGAATATCATCTGAGATGAACGGAACGAAAAAGGATCCCGGAATGGGCGGATCTCATCCGGGATTTTGCAATTGTTTTGATTTGAAGAGTTGCTGGATACCAAACTAAGGAGAAGAAATCCATGGCCCGGAAAATCGACCCGTCCAGTCTGAAAATCACGGACATGCGTTTTGCCGACATCGACGGAGCGCCCAAACGCTGCACCCTGATCAAACTCTACACCAATCAGGGAATCATCGGCTACGGCGAGGTGCGCGACGCCTCCAGCCGCACCTACGCCGCCATGCTCAAAAGCCGCATTCTCGGTGAAAATCCCTGCAATGTGGAGAAAATCTTCCGGAGAATCAAACAGTTCGGAGGCGATTCCCGACAGGCGGGCGGAGTCTGCGGGATCGAAGTCGCCTTGTGGGACATTGCGGGGAAAGCCTGGGGCGTTCCCGTCTGGCAGCTCCTCGGCGGACGCTTCCGCGACCGGATCCGCATCTACTGCGACACCGATTCCGAAGGCGGCGGACGCGACATGGGAAAAGCGCTGAAGGACCGCATGAAACAGGGATACACCTTCCTCAAAATGGATCTCGGGATCGAACTGCTCATGGACGTCCCCGGCGCTCTGAGCGCACCGCTCGGATTTCTGGAAAAAATGAGGGAATACAAAAAGACCGTCTTCTCCACTCCGCATGGCTCCATCGACCCGCGCGCCATGCGCGGTGAAGCCTATGAACTCTTCAACACCGCCCATCCCTTCACCGGAATCCACATCACGGAAAAAGGACTCGACTTCCTGGAAAAATACATGGCGGACTGCCGGGCAGTGACCGGATACGAAATTCCCATCGCCATCGACCATCTGGGGCATATCCCGCTGGAAGACTGCATCAAACTGGCGAAACGTCTGGAAAAATTCAATCTGGCCTGGATGGAGGACCCCGTCCCATGGCAGCTGACGGGGCAGTATGTCCGGCTCGCAAACAGCACGACCACGCCCATCGGAACCGGAGAGGACATGTATCTGAAGGAATCCTTCCGGCCGCTCCTGGAATCCGGAGCCCTGGCGGTCATTCACCCGGACGTCCTGACGGCCGGAGGAATCCTCGAAACCAAGAAGATCGGAGATATGGCCGAAGAATACGGCGTCCAGATGTCCATCCACATGGCGGAAAGCCCGATTGCCTGCATGGCTGCGGTTCATGTAGCCGCGGCAACACGCAACTTCATGGCCCTGGAGGTGCATTCGGTCGATGTTCCCTGGTGGGGAGATCTCGTCAAACCGGCTCTGAAAATCAAAAACGGATACATCCAGCTTCCCGACCGGCCGGGTCTCGGGATCGACTCCCTGAACGAAAGCCTGATCCGGGAAAAATCCCATCCTGATTTCCCCGTGCCATGGGAATCCACGGAGGCCTGGGACAGGGAATGGGCAAACGACCGTCAGTGGAGCTGAATTTCACTTTTTCCCCCTTCGCGCGTTCTTCCCTTGATCGCCTCTCCTTCTTTTCCGCTCCGCGTTCCATGCGCCGGAAGCGAGGGAATGCTTAGAGAGAGAAAGAGGAGGAAGCCTGGGAGAGAAGATCCGGAAACAGTCCGGGAGAGCTGGAGAAATCAAATCCGGAAGAAATCCGGAGGAAAAAGGGAACAGTCATTTCCTTTCACTCTTTTTCATAGCAATTCATACAAAAAAGAATTACGGAACCATGTTCTTCATCAATTCAAGGCGGAGACCAAACAACCATGTCTGAAATCAGGAACTACGGCATCGGCGGCGCCAACGCCGCAGACATCCTCCGGAAGGAAGTCGGTCCTGCAAAGGAATTCCGACCGACCCTCACCATCCTGCTCGGGGGTTCCAACGACACTTGCAATCCGAAGGCCCTCTCCACTCCGGAAAACTTCCGGAAAACGTACCGGAAGATTCTGAGGGAACTGAATGCCATCGGTTCGCGGATTATTGTCATGACCATTCCTCCCGTCATCGACCGTGCGCTGATGAGCCGTCACGGCAAGGAACCGTACGGCATGGTGCCGCCGTCGGAACGGATTGCCGTAGCAAACGAAATTGTCCGGGAAGAGGCCGCCAGAGCCGGAGCAGTGCTGGTGGATCTGCATGCCGACTTTGCGAAAACGGATCTGGACGCCGTCAACGGCTATCTCTTCAACCGGAAAAACGGAGACGGAACGGATGACGGATGCCATCCGAACCATCACGGTCATTCCCGGATCGCGTGGCTACTGAAGAAAGCCATAGACGAGGTTCATGCAGACACTGCGCGCGTCGCCTGTCTCGGGGACAGCATCACCTACGGGCACGGCGTCTCCGGCTCTGGCAGCGCGGCGGGGGACTGCTATCCGGGGCGTCTGAACGTTCTCCTGAATCCGGAAACCCGGAGTGCGAAACCGATTTCGGGATTTGTCCGGGACTGCGTGATCTATCAGATGTCTCTGCGCGCCTTCACGCGGGAGGGGACACTCCGCGCTGCGGAAGAACATCTTTCCGAAGTCGCGGCGACCGGAGCGGACGTGCTCTACCTCCTCCCCATTGTCGAGGCGGACGACGACCCGAGACGTGAATTCTGGAGCGAGCGCCAGAAACGTTCCCGCTGCGAAAACCCCCGGAGCCCCTACCGGCTCATGGACTATTACGCCATTGATCCCGAATACGGGACAAAGGAGGATCTGAAATCCTTTGTCCGCTCAGCCCATGCGCTGGGGATGAAAGTGATTCTGGACCTGGTCTATTATCATGCGGGACCGACCTTTGCGGTCCGTCATCCGGAATTCGTGAGGAAAAATCCCGACGGCAGCCCCAGAAACGGACTCTGGCACTTCCCGGAACTGGATTTCGAGCATCCCGGACTCCGGGAACATCTCTGGGAAAACATGGAGTATTTCGTACGGGAATTCGACGTCGACGGCTACCGCTGCGATGTAGGCGACTCCGTCCCGCTCGATTTCTGGGTCGAGGGCCGCCGCAGGATGGAAAAAATCAAAGCCGACGTCCTTCTTCTGGATGAAGGCGAAACCCGCCGTCCCGAAGATCAGGAGGAAGCCTTCGACATCAATTATTCCTTCTCCACCGGCGGCATTCTGGGACTGATTTTCAGCGGGGAATACCCCGCCGTCAAACTCCGCCAGAACTGGACGGAACGGAAAAACGAAGCCCTCCGCGGCGCACGGTTCCTGCGCCTGATCGAAAATCACGACATTGCCAACGACGTCTACGACAAGCGCTACGAAAAAGTCTGGGGCTCCGACGCAGTCGAGGCCGCACTCGTGCTCTGCTTCACTCTCGACGGCGTCCCCTTCCTCTACAACGGAATCGAACATCGCGACACGGCAAGGCACAGCATTTTCTCCCATCCCGGAGAACACGTCCTGCTCCGGAACCCCGAAGCCCCGGAAGGGCGGACCGCCTTCCTCCGGAATCTTGCCTCTCTGCGGAAAAACAGTGAAGCGCTCCGGGAAGGAGAAACCATCTGGCTGGATCACGACAGGGAGGATCAGGTCCTGTGTTTCCTCCGTCAGTCGGAGAAAGAGACTCTCCTGGTCTGTGTCAACGCTTCCGCCGCCCCGCTGACCGTCAGGATCGAAATGCCGGAAGGCGTCACGATGAGTCTGCCGGAATCGGAATCCGGGGGGGGAAACCCGCTCCTTCTCTCCCGCGGGGCACAGCTCTGCGGAGAAGAAGCTCTGGAACTGGAACGCTACGGATTTCTTGTCCTCGGAATCCCTCAGCCCTCTTCTCATCACACTCTCAGGGAAGGAACGGAATCATGAACAGAAAAGACACCATGCTGCGTTTGTTCCGTATGAAACGCGATTTCACAGAAGACCGCATCCGGAACGGAATTGAAACAAACCGCAAGAGTTTCGCTTTCCTGGAATTTTCGGATTCCGAGGGAAAGCCTCTCCGGAACGTTCATGTCCGCGCCCGGCTGAAAAACCATGAATTCCGCATCGGAGGGAATCTTTTCATGCTGGAGGAATTCCCCGGATCCGAACAGAACGCCGCCTACCGGGAGTATTTCGCGGACATCTTCAATATCGCGACGCTCCCCTTTTACTGGCGCGATCTGGAAGTGGAACAGGGAAAACCGCGCTTTGCCGCGGACAGTCCGAAAGTCTACCGCCGTCCTGCTCCGGATCTCTGTCTGGAATACTGTGAGAAGCACGGGATCGAATCCAAGGCGCACTGTCTCAATTACGCCGGCTTCGCCCCGGCCTGGGCGCAGGGGACGCCGGAAAAGGAAAAGCGCCTTCTTGCCAAACGCTTCCGGGAACTGGCGGAACGCTACAGCGGAAGAATCCCCTCCTGGGAGGTCACAAACGAAACGTTCTGGAATTTTGAACATGTGCCGTCCAGTTTCTACCGGGAAGCGGATTTCGTCGAATGGAGTTTCCATACGGCAAGACAGTATTTCCCCGGGAACCGCCTGATCATCAACGAAGCATCGCCCTTCTGCTGGGAATACGGGGCTCTGCGCGCGAACCGCAGTCTGTACTACATGCAGATCGAACGGGCCCTCCGGAACGGAGCTTCCATCGACAGCATCGGAATGCAGTTCCACATGTTTTTCCCTGCTGAGGATGAAGAGATCAACACGGTCGGGAAAGGATACTACGACCCGGAACAGCTTTATGCGGTGCTCGACACCTATGCGGAGCTGGGGCGGAATCTCCAGATTACGGAAGTCACCGTCCCGGCCTATTCCCCCTCCGCAGAAGACGAGGAAATCCAGGCGGAAATTCTGCGCCAGCTCTATTCCATCTGGTTCAGCCATCCGGCGACCGAAGGCATCGTTTACTGGAATCTGGTGGACGGTTTCGCCCACGGCGCGGTACAGGGAGACATGGCTTCCGGGGAAAATTATTATCACGGCGGACTCATCCGTTACGACTTCACCCCGAAAGCGGCCTACTTCATGATCCGTGATCTTTTCAAAAAGGAATGGACCACGTCCATCGAAGCGGACTCAGGCGATTCCTCCGGAATCTCCTTCAAAGGATTCCATGGAAACTACGAGCTGGAAATCACGGCGGCGGGGAAAGGGACCGTCCAACGAAACTTTTCCCTCTCCCGGGACGGGCTCCGGCATTTCCGGATTGTCCTCTGATTCCCGGAGGAACCTTCCAGAGTGAACCCCTTGACGCAGAAAAAAACACAACCCTCTTCCGGAAAGGAAAAAAACAATGCCATCTCTTCAGGACATGAGACAGAAAGCAAAAGAAGCCGGTCTGATGAAACTCGACAGGCTCATCGCAACCCGCCAGCACATCCCCTCCAACGAATTTCCGATTCCCGTAAAGGAACTCTGCGAACGCTATGAGAAACTCTATACCGGATGCATCAACGACGTCCTGCGCGAAGCCTGCCTCCTGAACCAGAATCTGCCGAGCTCCATCATGCCGCTCCGGGATGAAATGGTGCTCTGCGGAGAGGCGTTCACAGTCAAGAGCGCGCCGAACGTGATGATCGAAGGGGAAATGACGTTCCGGGCGCAGATGCTGGACGATTTCAAGCCGGACGGCGTCGTCGTATGGGACACCTCCGAAGACACGGAGGCCTCCCTCTGGGGCGGCGTCATGACCGCCACCGCCATCAGCAAGGGCATCCGGGGCGCAGTCATTTCCGGGGGGATCCGTGACACGCGCCAGATCCTGGACCAGAAATTCCCGGTCTTCTACAAATACCGCACCAGCAACGGCTCTCTCGGGCGCTGCATGATCACACATTATCAGGTTCCCGTCCGGATCGGGAAGGTCACGGTCCGCCCGGGCGACATCATCTTCGGGGACATCGACGGCGTCCTCTGCATCCCGCGGGAAATCGCCTATGACGTCCTCCTCCGCGCCGAAGGCATCGAACGCAATGAAATCGACATCTTCTCCTGGGTCCGCCAGGGGGACAGCATTTCGGAAATCATCGAAAAGGGCGGCTATTTCTGAAACGTTTCTCATGAACAACTTCCTTAACGCAAAGGGATCCTACCATGACAACATACACGAATCCAAATCCCATGACGGAAGAAGAACAGCTTCTTCACATGTCCGAAGCCTACCGGAATCTCTGGAATGCCGACGTCCAGGAGCGAATCCGCCGGGACATTGAAAGCTACCGGAAAGCGGACGCCTCCTGCTGCGTTTCCGCGATTCCGGAAGGGACGGAAGTCTCCGTGGAACAGATTTCGCACCAGTTCATTTTCGGGGCGCATATTTTCAACTTCGACCAGCTCGGAACCGATGAACGGAACCGGAGATACAGGGAACTCTACGGGACTCTGTTCAATTCGGCGACCATTGCATTCTACTGGTCCGCATTTGAGCCCGAGGAAGACCACTGCCGCTTCAGCGGAGAGTACCGCGACAGCGCGGAATTCTGGAACCGCTGCCCGAATCCCAAGGAACAGCCCCACTGGAGAAGACCCGCCACGGACCCGGTGGTGGAATTCTGTGAAAGCAAAGGCATCCGCCTGCACGGGCACACCCTCACGTGGGGGAACCATACCTGGCAGTATCCGCGCTGGCAGCTGGCCAAGCTGCCGAAGGAATATCTGGTGCAGATGATGACCGATGTGCGCTGCGGGACCAACTTCATGTCCAAAAGCGCCGGGGAAATGGCGGAACTGATCCCCGAATACACGGAGGAACTGAACCGCCTGATGGAACTGCGCATCCGCCGGATCGCGGGGCATTACCGCGGACGCATCCACAGCTGGGACGTCGTAAACGAAAGCGCAAGCGATTTTGCGAACAAACGTCTTGTCCCCGGTTCCCGCCTCTGCAAAAGCGTCTACGGGCTGATGCCCGGCGACTATCCGTTCCGCTCCATGCAGATCGCAGACGACGCCTTCCCCGGAAACGTGAAGCTGAACATCAACGACTACTTCCTGACCGATGAATACGTGGAAGAAACCGCCGACCTCATCCGCCGCGGATGCCGCATCGACATCATGGGCGCACAGATGCATCTCTTCAATCCCCAGACCTGTCTGGACATCGCCGACGGGAAAAGTGAAGTGCAGTCCCCCGCCTCCGTCCGCGAGACCATGGAACGTCTCTCAAAGGCCAATCTCCCGATACACCTTTCCGAGATCACCATCACATCTCCGGGGAACGATGCGCGCGGGCAGATCATCCAGGCGGTCATCGCGCGCAATCTCTACCGGCTCTGGTTCAGCATTCCGAAGATGATGGGCATCACCTGGTGGAATGTCGTGGACGACTGCGGAGCTCCCGGCGAACCCTCCGTCTCCGGACTCTTCACGCGCGACATGCAGCCGAAAAGCTCGTATTTCGCTCTCAACGACCTTATCAACCGGGAATGGAAAACCAGAACCAGCGTCACCGCCGGCAAAGACGGGCAGATCGAATTCCGCGGGTTCCGGGGCACGTACCGCCTCCGGTGGCTCTCCGCAGAAGGAAAGGAAAAAGAAACTTTTCTCACTTTGAACTGAGGAGAAGAAATCATGACCAAGCAGACAAATGAACAGGAATACATTTCCAAGCTTCTGAAATACATCAGCCACCCCGATCCTGAAACGCTCGCCAGGATCGAACACGGACCGGAACTGTACCGGAAGGGCATGATGCGCTACCGGCTCGTCCATGCGGACGGGTCTCCCTATGAAGGACGCGCAGACGTCTCCTTCCGCCAGACCGGACACGAATTCGAATTCGGATGCAACGGCTTCATGTTCGATGAGTTCCCGGAAGAGGCTGAAAACGAAGCCTATAAAAAATATTTCAAGGAACTCTTCAATCTGATGGTCATCCCCTTCTACTGGGGAGACCTCGAACCCGAACGCAATCATCCGCGTTACGAGAAGAACAGCCCGAAGGTCTACCGCCGTCCCCCCCCGGATCTCCTGCTGGAATTCTGCGAACAGAACAACATCACCCCCAAAGGCCACCTCCTGCTCTACGACCACCACAACCCCGGATGGATCCGCAGAGACACCACGGAAAAGCTCAAGCAGCTCTACGAACGGCATGTGCGGGAAATCGCGGAACGCTACGGAGACCGCATCGCCAACTGGGACGTAACCAATGAAATCACCTACAACACCCCGTCCCAGTTTATTCCGGAGGATTTCGGGCATTTCGCCTTCGACATCGCGGAAAAGTACTTCCCCTGCTCCACCCGCTTCAATTACAACGACGGACACCTCTGGCGCGACCATCATGGATATTATTCCATGAACAACATGCTCGAAAACTGGCTCCTCTCCTCGGGACGGCGCATCGACTGTCTCGGAGTCCAATGCCATCACATCGGCTGCCCGAATGTGGAGGACATGCTCCCGTGGTGGGGCGAATACTACTTCAACCCGGAATACATCAACGACGTCCTGGACATCTATGCGAAAGTGGGGCTGCCCCTGACCATTTCGGAAGTCACCATCACCGGGCGCGAAGACCTCGGAAGCGACTGCAGCGAATTCCAGAGACAGGTCACCGAATGCATGTACCGCATCTGGTTCGGACACGCCGCCACAAACGGAATCATCTGGTGGAATCTGGTGGACGATACCGCGCTCGGAGTCGAAAATCACGCAAAAGGGGGACTCCTCACGCGTTCGCTCCAGCCCAAGCCCGCGTATGAAACGCTTCGGAAACTGATCCGGGAAGAGTGGGTCTCTTCGCAGGACTCCGTCTACGACTCCGCCGGGAAAAATTATCTGCGGGGCTTCTTCGGAAGCTACGACATCCGGATCCGGACGCAGGACGGAAAAACCTTCGAGCGGACTGAAAAACTCGTCCGCGGACGGAAAAACGAAGTCGACATCCGCCTCGACTGAAATAAGGAAACTCGGAAACGCGAAAATACGGAAACGCGGGAACATGGAGACCCGTATCCTCTCCTCCGGCATCGCCCGATGTTTTTCCCACTTTGATTTCCTTCTTTCCCCGTTTCCGTTCCCTCCTGCCGTATAATATGAAAGAATTTTCACCCCCAAAACAAAATTCAATGTCAAGAGAGAAGGCAAGAGAGAAAGACAAAAACACAAGGAGTTTCAGCTCATTATGAACGATATGCCTTCAGACATCCGCAGACAGGGGACTGCTCCCGGGCAGAACTCTCCTCCTCCGGAGCAGACTTCTCCAGTTCCGAAGCGGAAGTTCCCGGGAACGGATGATGTTTTTCCCCCTCCCGCTTCCGCGCTCAGGGGCGGAAGAGAGGAATCTTCTTCTTCTCCTTCTTTCCCATTCCATTCTGGCGGAAGCGGAGGATCATCAAGACCGGGAGGAGAAAAACTTCTGGAAGCCAAACGCCGCCTCATCAAAGGCGAATGGGGACTCGGATGCGGAGGAGGGAGAAACTCTTTTTCCGGATCGTCCGGCTCCTCCGGCGGCGGAAACAACGGAGGAGGAGAAGCATGAATTACAAGGGACTGACGGAAAAACGGGATTTTCTCTACGTCCTCCGCCGGACAATTCCCCCCTGGAAATGGGAGGAAGCCCTTCAGGAAGCCGTCTTGATGTGCCGGGAATACGCAATGGACGAATTGTGTGTTTTCATTGATTCCGGCACATTCACCCATGCCTATCCGCCGGAAGAATGGCTGAGGAATTATCAGAAGATCCTGTTCCGGATCAAAGAGGCACTGGAAGAGGCTGGGATCGTCTATTCGCTGAATCCGAATGTGACGCAGGGGCACGGGGACCGGGGACGGCATGTAGACCGTCAGCATCCGGACTGGTCCATGATCACCTCATCTTCCGGGGTCCGTGCCACCGACTGCGCCTGCAGCATTTCCCGGGGATGGCGCGACTATCTCCGGAAACAATGGACTCTGTATGCGGAAACACATCCCGCAGTCATCTGGATCGAAGACGATATCCGATGGTCCGGACACGGTCCTGTGGGGACAGGCTGCTTCTGCGACGAACACATCCGCCGTTTCAACGAACGCTGCGGGAGTGTTTTCACGCGGGAGGAAATCGTGGCAAAGGTCTTTGCGCACGGGACTCCGGATCCGCTCCGGAAACTCTGGCTGGAGTTTCTGAGGGAATGCACGGAGGAAGTGGTCCGTCTGATGGAGGAGACGGTCCATGCGGTGTCGCCGGAAACGATCGTGGGCCTGATGTCGAGCGGCCCGGACTACCACACCGTCGACGGACGCGACTGGGGGAATCTGTACCGGCTCATGTCCGGACCGGGGAAACGCCCTGTTGCCAGCCGTCCTCCGCTCGGGAATTATGAGGAGGGTTCTTTGACGGGACTCCGCCAGACGGTCAATCAGATTCGTCTCACCCGCCGTGCATTTGCGTCCTTCCCCTGCATCGAGGAAGGCGAAATCGAAAACTTCCCCTATTCCAACTATTCCAAAAGCAACACCTTTCTCTTTCTGCAGAACAGCGCCGCCATCGGCAGCGGATGCGACGCCCTGACTCTGAACCTCTTCGATCATTCCGGCACCCCCATGGCCTCGAACGAAGACATTCTGAAAAGTCTCCTTGCGCAGAAACCTTTCCTTTCCGCGCTGAAGGAGCGTTATCCGCGCGGGGGCTCCGATGCGGGACTCGGGGGATGTTTCTTCCCCCGGTCCGCCGAAAAAAAACATCTGGGGAGCAATTCCGCCTGTGCGGGCGGCCTGCAGGGGGAAAGCTGCGACTTTGCGGAACATCTTCAGAACATGGGATTCGCGGTGGGATTTCAGGAAGATCCCCCCGTCTCACTGCTCTGCGGGCAGAACATCCGTGCGGCTTCGGATGCGGAGATCCGGAAGATTCTTTCCCGGGCCGCGTTCATTGATGCAGCCGCGTTTCAGGCCCTCTGCGAACGCGGATTCGGGGAGTATCTCGGCGCGGAAATCCGGGGCAGCTTCCGGCTGAACACCACCTTCCCGATCGGGGGGGAGCATCTGCTGAACCGGACGTTCGGAGGAGGAGAGAAATGCTTCTTCGACACCGCGATCCATACCCGGAAACCGCTTGTGCTGGAACTCGGGCTTCTCCCGGACGCCGAGGAAATCAGCTGCCTGGTCGATGTGGATCTGAACAGACGTTTCCCCTGTTGCTGTTATTACGAAAACAAGGCGGGCGGCAGAATCGCGGTCTATCCTGTGGAGACCGGAGCGCTGTCCTCCGGATTCGCAACACCGAAACGGAAGGAAATGCTGTATCATCTTTTCCGTCGTCTTTCCGGTGGGAGGGAGCTTCCGCTCTTTCTCGGTGGAGACCGCCGTGTACTCCCGTTCCGCGTCGACGGGAAGACCCACTCGCTGATCGGACTATACAATCTTTCGCTGGATCAGCTGGACGGAATCGAGGCACGGATGAACTTTTCAGCGGAACCGGAACGAGTGGAAGTCCTGAGTCCCGCAGGGGAATGGACTCCGTTCCATGAATTCCGTTTTGAAGAGGAGGGGACTCTGATTTTCCGTCTGGATCGCTTCCGCTGTTTCCAGCCGCTGTATTTCTGCGTTTATCCGAAATTCAAAAGAGAGGATGGAATCTGACAATGAGGATGACGAGCATGAATTCTGAAATCTCCCGCTTGTTCGACCTCCATGGACGAAGAGCCCTTGTAACGGGTTCCGGCCGCGGGATCGGACGGGAAATCGCCTTGACGCTCGGGAGAGCGGGGGCGGAAATTCTTTTCCACGCAACCGGAGAGAACGCCACATTGAACGAAGCCGTGGAAACGGCGCGGAAAGAAGGCATTGCCTGCCGAGCCCTGACAGCGGAACTCTCCCGCCCGGAGGAACTGCCCGGCCTGATTTCCGAAGCGGGGGAAATCGATATTCTGGTACTGAATGCTTCGGTTCAGAAATATCAGACCGTGCCGGAATTCCGGGAGGAGGATTTTGACTGGCAGTTCCAGGTCAATGTCTCCGCCTCGTTCCGTCTGATCGAAGGGTTTCTCCGGGGGATGAGGGAGAGGAAATGGGGGAGAGTGCTTGCCGTCGGGAGCGTCAACCAGTGGAAACAGTCGCCGCGCCTGGCAGTGTATGCGGCGACGAAATCGGCGTTGTCGAATCTGATCAAAAACTGTGCCAGGAATTATGCGGCGGAAGGGATCACGTTCAACTGTCTTGCGCCGGGGGTCATTGCAACCGACCGGAACCGGGAAGCCCTTTCGGATCATACCCTTGTGGAAACACTTCTCCAAGGCATTCCGGCGAAACGGATCGGGACTCCGGCAGATTGCGCGGGAACGGCTCTTCTGCTCTGTTCCGATGCGGGAAGCTACATTACGGGAACCGACATTCCCGTGGCAGGCGGAATGCAGCTCTGAAAACAGAAAAAGCCCCGGGAAAAGCCCAGGAAAAACTCCGGGAAGCCTCTGAAACGAAATTGAGGAGGAACTTTTCTTCCGGGAATTCCGGAAGGAGGGTGGGGGGAACAGATCCTGCGGGGATGCGGAAGGAGGAGAGGATCCGTTCGGGGATGTCCCCGGCTGTGAAAAAAAACGTCTCTTTCTGGAAATTTGCGGTTTCGGGAGTTATTTTATATGGGAACAGCTGAAAGTTCAAAGTCAAATCAGGAAAGAAAAGAGAGAGAGAAGGAAATCTGAAGATGAAAGCCGCATTTATTTTTTCCGGACAAGGGGCGCAGTGCGTCGGGATGGGAAAGGATCTGACGGAAAACAGTCCGGCGGCCGCGGCCGTGTTCCGGGAAGCGGATACGGTGCTGGACTGGTCTGTATCGGAAGTCTGCTTCAACGGGCCGGCGGAGAAACTGACGGAAAGCCAGTACTGCCAGCCGTCCATCTACACGACGAGTGCGGCCTGCCTTGCCGCGTTTCAGGAGAAATATCCGGGGGTGAATCCGGTTGCGGCGGCAGGACTCAGTCTCGGGGAATACGCGGCATTGTACTGTGCGGGATGTTTTGATTTTGCGACGGGACTGCGTCTTCTGGAGCAGCGTGCGCGTTTCATGGGGGAAGCCTGTGCGGAAACGGCGGGAACCATGGCCAGTGTTCTGGGAGGAGATCCGGAAGTGATCCTCGAAGTGTGCAAAGAATGCGACATTGATGTGGCGAATTACAACTGTCCGGGGCAGATAGTGATCAGCGGAGTCCGGGACCGTGTGAGGAAAGCGTCGGAAATTCTGAAGGGGAAAGGGGTGAAGCGAGTGATTCCGCTGAATGTGGCGGGAGCGTTTCATTCCCGTCTGATGAAAGGAGCCGGGGAGAAGCTGGGGGGAGTGCTCGGCGGGGTGGAGATTGCAGCGCCGCGGATTGCAGTGGCCCAGAATTATCCCGGGGATCTGGTGTCAAATGGGGAGGAGATTCGCGAGAATCTGATTCGTCAGGTGGCAGGGAGCGTCCGCTGGGAGGAGTGCGTGCGTGCGATGGCCCGCGAAACGGGAGCGGACACCTTTATAGAATTCGGCCCGGGGAGCGTTCTCTCCGGACTGGTGAGGAAGACAGATTCCACGCTGAGGATTTTCAATGTTTCGTGCACGGCGGATCTTGAAAAAATCACATTTGAGGACTAAGAGTATTCACATCCACAATACGGATAGCGTAAAGAAAGGCTGTAATATGGGATCCAAAACACTGGAAGGAAGAGTGGCGCTTGTCACGGGAGGCGCCCGCGGAATCGGCAGGGCGATCTGCGAGAGACTCGCGGCGGAAGGGGCGAAAATCGCCATGGTGGACATTCTGCTGGATGTGGCGCAGAAGACGGCAGAGGAATTCAAGGCGAAGGGATATGAGGCGACGGCCATCTCGGCCAACGTGGCTCTTCCCGGCGATGCGGAAGCGGCGGTCAAACAGGTGCTTGACACCTATGGACGGCTCGACATACTCGTGAACTGCGCCGGGATCACGCGCGATACGCTGCTGATGAGAATGACCGAGCAGGACTGGGATCTGGTGATCGACGTCAATCTGAAAGGGACCTTCAACTTCACCAAGGCTGCGATCAAACCGATGATGAAAGCCCGTTACGGCAAGATTGTGAACATTTCCTCGGTTGTGGGACGCGCCGGGAATGCGGGACAGGTGAACTATTCTGCATCGAAGGCGGGAGTGATCGGGGTGACGAAGTCCACGGCGAAGGAACTCGGGAGCCGGAACATTACCGTGAACGCAGTGGCGCCGGGCTATATTCAGACGGACATGACCGAAAAACTTCCGGAAGAAGCGAAGAACGCGTTTCTGCAGTTCATTCCGCTGAAACGGGCGGGCAAACCGGAAGATGTGGCGAATGCGGTGTATTTTCTCTGCAGTCCAGATTCGGACTACATCAGCGGGCAGGTCATCAACGTGTGCGGCGGGTTTTTGATGTAAATTTTCATGGAACGACTTGAAAAGGGGAAAAGTTCCGGCATATTATATAGGTATGTTTTTCTTCCGCAGAACGGATAAAAGCGCTGAAACAGAACAGCGAATGAAATGAACAGAAAGGATTTGTGATGTCTACAATCGCAGAAAAAGTCAAGAAGATCGTCGTTGAACAGCTTGGAGTTGCCGAGGATCAGGTTACCGATGACGCCAAATTCATCGAGGATCTGGGAGCGGACTCTCTGGATCAGGTGGAACTGGTCATGGCACTGGAAGAAGAATTCGGTTCGGATATTCCGGACGAGGACGCGGAAAAGCTCACCTCCGTCGGCGACGCGATCAAGTACATCGAAAGCAAGCAGAAGGGCTGATTGGGCTCTTCTTCATTTCTTGATGGGTCATTCCGCGGAGTGGCCCATTTTTTGTATATCAAACGGAGGATGGAATGGACGGAAGACGTGTAGTTATCACCGGAATCGGCGCTGTTTCCTGTGTCGGCAATTCCGTGGATGCCATGTGGGATTCACTCGTGAACGGCAGATGCGGACTGGACAAGGTGACGTTGTTTGACGCGACCGGATACAGGACACAGATTGCCGGAGAAGTCAAGGGACTTGACGTGGGAAAATACATGTCGGAAAAGGAAGCGAGACGTCTGGACGATTTCTGCATTTATTCCGTCGCCGCGACAGCGGAAGCTCTGGCAGATGCGGGTCTGCCCTCCGATTTCCGCGATCCGGGTTCCCCGATTGATCCGGATCGCGTGGGAGTGTGCATCGGCAGCGGCATTGGAGGGATGCGCACAATTGAAAGTCAATGCCGCGTTCTGATTGAAAAGGGGCCCGGGAAAGTATCTCCGTTCCTCATCCCGATGCTGATTTCCGACATGGCGTCTGGGACGATTTCCATCCGTACAGGAGCGAAGGGGCCGAATTTTGCCGCGGTATCCGCCTGTGCGAGTGGATGCCATGCCCTTGGGGAATCCTTTCTTGCGATCAAATTCGGCAATGCGGACATGATGATCAGCGGCGGAGCAGAAGCCTCTGTTTCCGCCCTGGGCTTTGCCGGGTTCTGTTCCATGAAGGCCATGAGCCAGAAAAGGAACGACGATCCGAAACACGCCAGTCGGCCGTTTGACTTGGATCGTGACGGATTTGTCATGTCGGAAGGCTCCGGCATTCTGATTTTTGAAGAATATGAACATGCAAAGAAGCGCGGGGCGAAGATCTATGCGGAAGTGCTGGGATACGGTGCCACCGGAGATGCCTACCACATTACATCTCCGGCTCCGGAAGGAGAAGGCGGAGTCCGCGCGTTTCGCATGGCAATGAACAACGCAAAAATTCTTCCTGAACAGGTGGATTACGTCAATGCGCACGGGACAAGCACTGTGCTGAACGACCTTTATGAAACCCAGGCGCTGAAGACCGTGCTCG
Organism: uncultured Victivallales bacterium; assembly: GCA_934644965.1. Classification (GTDB taxonomy): domain Bacteria; phylum Verrucomicrobiota; class Lentisphaeria; order Victivallales; family UBA1829; genus CAJMAW01. Next base: position 35,515 of record CAKUDG010000022.1, read on the forward strand.
GAGAGTATGCGAGGAAAACCGCCATCAGCAGCACCAAGGGGACCATGGGTCATGGTCTCGGAGCCGCGGGCGGACTGGAAACCATCATCTGCGCCAAAGTCATTGAAAGCGGGATCATTCCGCCGACTATCAATTATGAAACGCCTGATCCGGAATGCGATCTTGATTATACGCCGAATACGGCAAGAGAACGGAAAGTCAACGTTGCCATCAATACGAATCTGGGATTCGGCGGACACAACGCAGCTCTGGTTCTGCGCAAATGTGAATAAACAGGAGAGGCGGGAAAACGCTGCGCGCTACCGCGGTGGAGTCTGCTGCGCCATAAAACAGGAGGTTTTACTTTCATGAGACAATTTGTTTTGACGGTTTCTTTTTCAGCGGCGGCAGTGCTGTTGGCCGCCTGTGTGGAAAAAGTCAATGTGCCTCCTCCCCAGGATGAACCCAATGCCGAGCAGTGGACGACTGCGATCAAGACCAGTTACGATTCCTGGCAGCCTCCGTTGCAGACGCCTCCTCCGAATCCGGCCTATGGATCCGGACCGCTTGTTGAGGAATCCTCAGACCCAGGAATGACGAAGGAAACGGGAAGTGCGGAACTGCCCGAACTTCTCTCCGTTTCAGACAAGCCGCTGGAAGCGGAACCCGTTGAAAAACTTCCGGAAGAATCTCCTGCGGGGGAAACCGGGAACAAAGACGTTTCCGCATTTTCTTCGCCGCAGTCTGCAGGGGGATCCTCTGCGGGATCCGCCGCGGTCCAGGGGGAAGAAACTCCGGAAGAATATATTGTTGTGGAAGGTGATTCCCTTTCCATCATTGCAAAGAAAGTCTATAAGGATGCGGCGCTGTGGCCCCTTCTTTACAAAGCAAATCAGGGTCTCATCAAAGACCAGAACCGCATTCTTCCAGGCATGAAGCTGAAAGTGCCGAAACGGAAGATAGCGGCGCCCGCGGCGGCGGAAGCCGTATCATCCGCAGCAGCGGACAAGAGCGGGGAAACTGCAGCGGGAGCCGTGGAAAAGGGGATTGTCAAGACCCCTCCCCCGGCAGAGGAAGCCGGGAAAGAGCTTCCCGTTGCGGGAGGAGCTCCTTCCTCACCGGAGACCGCACCCGATGCTCCGGAAACAACTGTGAAATGACAAATGACGGATTCCAATTCAGAAGATGATCCTTCCGATCCGGGAGGGGATCAGAAACAGTATTTTGAAAACCGTGAAGATCTGGAAAGCCTTTTTGGAGGGGGGAAGGAACTCACGGGAAACTTGAGAGAAGCGGAAAAAGCTCTCCATGTGGTTTTTGTTCTCCGGGGAGACGTGCTGAAAGTGCTCTCCTCGGACACCAGTGAAAGAGCCCGTGCGGAAAAATTTCTAGGGGAACTGAAGAAGTTCCGTTCGGACTGCGGACGAGCTTTGACGGATCAGGAATTTCGGCAGATTCTTTCCGCCTTTTCAGAATCACGGGAAAACGAACTTCAGAATTATTTTTCGGAACGGGTGAAAGTCAGTCCCCGCAAACGCGAGATTGTTCCCCGGACACCGAATCAGCTTGCCTACCTTCGCGCGATCCGGCAGCGGGATATTGTCTTCGGGGTGGGGCCCGCAGGGACGGGGAAAACGTATCTTGCGATGGCCATGGGCGTATCCATGCTTCTGGAAGGGAATTATGACCGGATCATCCTGACCCGCCCGGCAGTGGAAGCGGGAGAAAATCTGGGTTTTCTCCCCGGCAAGCTGGAGGAGAAAATCAATCCGTATCTCCGCCCTCTTTACGATGCGCTGTATGACATGCTGGAAATTCCCGAGGCGGAAGAGCTGATTGAACGCAACATCATCGAAGTGGCGCCGCTGGCCTTCATGCGCGGCCGCACACTGAACAACGCCTTCATCATTCTGGACGAGGCACAGAATACACGGAATGAGCAGATGCTCATGTTTCTGACCCGTCTGGGTTTTCATTCACGCTGCGTGATCTGCGGAGATCCGACCCAGACAGATCTGCCGGGGAAAACCGTTTCCGGTCTGACACTGGCGCTGCGGAAATTAAGGAACATTGAAGAAATCGCCATCTGCCCCTTCACCTCACGGGATGTGGTGCGTCATTCTCTGGTGGAAAAAATTGTGAATGCGTATCAGTCGTCCTCCCGGGAGGAGGAAGCGTGCGAAGGGGAACAGCAGAGGGTGAGGGTGCGGAAAGTGTAAGGGACAGTAGAAGATGTTCGGCTACATCAGAGAAAAACTCAAACAGCGCGAAATTGCGAAGAAGGGGATGCTGGGAAACAGCCGCCATATTCCGAAACAGTCAGCGCTCGAACGTTTCTGCGACCATTCCCGGATTGTCGCACTTCTGATGATGGGGCTGATTCTGATCACGAGCGTATCCATCATCACCATTCCGGAAGACGACGGGATCGGAGCGAAACTGGTGGAGAAGCAGTATGCACCGCGCACGATTTATGCGGATCTGGACTTTTTCGTCGTAGACAGGAAAAAAACGAAACTTATCCGGGAAACGGCGGAATCGCGTGTGCCGCTGTATTATCACATGCAGCCGGAAAGCATGGAAAAAATCCGCCATATGCTCTGGGATTTTGCAGACCAGGTGAAGAAACGCGCCGAACTGGGCGCAAAAGGGATCCGCTACATTCCGGACGGCATGATGGGAGAACGCGCCGCACGTCTGGATAAAATCCTGCTGGACTTTTTCGGAACGCTTTTCACCAGTCCTCAGCAGGAGAAGAAATTCAATGATCTGCTGGACAATGCCATGAACGCGGGAATCATGCCTCAGGAAGACAAGCAGCGTTTTCCCTGGGACCGGGAAGTCGTGGTGGTGGACATTCACAATCGTCTGCGCACACCGCAGCCCCTGAAGGATTTCCCGACACCCGCAGAAGCGGCCGATGCCATCGCCGGAGAACTGCTCGTTTCGAAAACCATCCCGAATCATGAGTCCCTGGAAAAAACGCTCTCTCCGATTCTTGCCGAATTTCTGAAGGGAGGAAACATTTCCTATGACAAAACCCTGACGGAAGCGAAACGAGCCGAAGCCTCAGCCAAAATCAAACCGGCCATGATCCGGATTCTGAAAGGCCAGCCGATTATCGAGAAAGACCAGCTAATCTCGCTGGAAGACATTGAACGGCAGGAAACCTACCGATCCGTCCTGCAGGCCAATAGAAATCAGACGGATCTGTGGTACAAGATTTCCGAAAGCATCGCGCTCTGTCTGGCGCTGATGATCTTCAGCGGCGTGTATATCTACCACATTCACCCAGAAGTGGTGAACAGCAACCGTTCCATCTGGCTGCTGGGGTTTGTGACGATTCTCGCGCTTCTGGCGGATCGGCTCTTCATCGGAGCCTTCCGACTGCTGGCGGAACATGAAAATGTTCCCCCAGAACTGCTGTTTCTGAGTCTTCCGCTGGCATTCCCGGCGATGGTGATTTCCGTGGTATACGGGATGCGTTCGGCGCTTTACGCAGGGCTCTTCGTCGCAGCGGTGGTGGCAATTGCGGTGGGGAACTCCTTCCCGATTGTTGTCTGCGGTTTGGTGGCGGGAGGAATCACGGCGTTTGCGGTGAGGTACTCGACCAATTACAAGAGTTTTTTCATCCGCGGTTTTCTCGCAGTGACCATCACGACCCTGATCATCGGAACCATTTTTTTCTGCGAAAGCCACGCCGCGCGCGGTATTCTGGAATGGGGACTCATTCTCCCGCTGGCAACGGGAATGGTCACGGCGATTCTGGCACTTCTGGTGCTGTTCCTGCTGGAATATTTCTTCGATGTGGCGACGAACATGTCGCTTCTTTCCTTCAATGATTTTAATCATCCGCTGTTGAAACGTCTCCAGTTTGAAGCGCCGGGGACCTTTCACCACAGTCTGATGGTTTCGACCCTGGCGGAACAGGCTGCGCAGGAAATCGGAGCGAATCCGATCCGGGCAAGAGTCTGCGCGCTTTTCCACGACATCGGGAAACTGGCGCAGCCGGAGTATTTCACAGAAAACAATCCCGGCGGAGACAAGCACCGGGAACTCACACCCACTATGAGCAGTCTGATCATCCTGAATCACGTGAAGGAAGGCATCGAACTGGCGTACCGGTACAAGCTCAAGAGAGTCATCCGGGACACGATTGAACAGCATCACGGAACCGATCTGGTCTACTTCTTCTACCGCAGGGCGCAGGGGCAGTCGCCGGACGGGCAGGTGATGGAAAAGGAATTCCGTTATCCGGGCCCGCTGCCGCGGGAGAAGGAAATCGTCCTGGTGGCACTCGCGGACTGCTGCGAAGCCGCGGTCCGCAGCCTGGAAAAACCCAGCCACAATAAAATCGACGAGCTTATCGGCGAAATCTTCCGGAAAAAAATCCGGGACGGACAGCTGGATGAAGCGGACCTCACTTTCGGAGAGCTCGCAAAAATACGGAAGGCGTTTGTCAAAGCCCTCACAACCATGCATCACGGGCGCATCGCCTATCCCAAGGAAAAGGAAAAGTATGAAGACGATCTGTTCCTGGCGGCCGGAGAGAAAATACCCCCGGCCGAGGAAAGACACGCTGAAAAAATTTTCTGAACGGGCCGCGGAACTGGCAGGCTCAGGAATCGGAAAGGGAGTTCTTTCCCTGTCGTTTGTCACCTCTCGGAAAATGGAGGAGGTCAACAGGGATTTCCTGGCGCACAAGGGGGATACGGATGTCATCTGCTTTGACTACCGTCACTGCGAAGGAACCTGCTGGCCCGCGGAAGAAGAAAAAAAAGAAGAAGCCGCGCCAGGGAGAAAAACGGACGGCACAACCGTTCCCGGGGACGGAAGGAAAAAAGAGGGAAGAAAAGAAGAGGGTGAAGAGGAGGAAGTGCTGGTGGATCTTCTGCTTTGCCCCGCCGTTGCCGAACGGGAAGCCGCGAAACGCAATCTTCCATACTCACGTGAACTTGCGCTTTATCTGGTTCACGGACTCCTTCATGCAAGCGGGTATGACGACCTCAGGCCGGATCTGAAACGGAAAATGCGCCGTGCGGAAAAACGCGTCATGAATGCACTGGAAGAGGAATTTTCCTTCCCCTCGGTCTTTCCTCCCCCGCTGCCACCACCACAGCCCGCTCCCGCGCCGTTTTTTCCCGAAGAAGGGAAAGAAAAGAAACCAAGAAGCGGGAGGAAGCTCTTTCCCTCCCCCACGGAAAAAGAAACAAAAACCGCAGCTCCGTGCAGGAAGACGCCGCATCGGAGCCGTTCAATCAATACAACGCTGGAACATTGAAAAATGACTCTTGAGTACGAAATTCTGATCCCTGTCTTTTTCCTCTTTCTATGGCTGACCTGCGCCTTCGAGGCATTCGACGGGCTCTCCGGAGGACGCATCCGCAAACTCGAATCCAAAAACGAAAAACTTGCCAAGAAACTGGATTTCTATCTGGAACACGACGATTCCATCCGCGCGGTCCTGAAAATTCTTCAATTCGTAGCCGCTGCGGTGATCGGCGGAGCCAGCTATCTGGGGATCCGTGAACTCTTCGGGGATTCCTTTACGGCGAAGTGGGCCTGGCTCATCATCATTCTGGTGCTGACGGTGGCAAGCGGGCTCTGCGAGATTATTGCGCGTTTTGTTCTGTTCCGGTACGACATTCTGATTCTGCGCGTGAGCATTCCGCCCGTGTTTTTTCTGGCGTCCACAGTGTTTCTGCCGCTGAGCTATCTGCTCAACGCGGTCACGAAAACCACGGGAGACTGGCATAAGAACGACGATTCCGAGGAGAAAGTCAGCGTTGAAGATGAAATTCTTTCCTATGTGGAAAGCTATGGAGACGACTCCGAAAGCGATCTGGAAGAAGGCGAAAAACAGATGATCCGCGGGATTCTCGATCTCGGGGACATGTCCGTGCGGGAGATCATGACCCCCCGCATCGATCTTGACGCCCTCCCGTCCACCGCCTCCATAGACGATGCAAAAAAAGCCTTCATCGAATCCGGGCACAGCCGGATCCCCGTCTACGGACGCAGCATCGACGAGATCAAAGGCATCATCTATGCCAAGGATTTCATTGATGAAAACGCCATCCGCGGGAAAACGCTTCTTCAGCTTGCACACAAGGCCATTTTCATACCGGAAACGAAGGAAGTCGCCGAACTGCTGGAAGAGATCAAGCGTTCACGGAATCATTTCGCGGTGATCATTGATGAATATGGAGGAACATCCGGAATTGTCACATTCGAGGACATCATTGAGGAAATCGTCGGGGAGGTTCACGACGAATACGACACAGAGGACGATCTCAAAAACCGTCCCCAGCTCATGGCCGATGGCACCATCGTCCTCGACGCCCGCACCCTGATCTCCGACATCAATGAAATCGCCGATACCAACATCCCTGACAACGACGACACCGACACCATCGGCGGCTACATCTGTTCCGAACTCGGACGCATCCCTGAAGAAGGCGAAACCTTCACCATCCCAGGCCAGCTCTCCGCATTCATCCTCAAGGCGGACAAACGCCGGATCCTGCAGCTGAAACTCAGGCTCCTCGACGACGAGGAGGATGTCCATGGCTGATGACGAGACAACCCATCCCGGAAAAAACTCCTCCTCCAGGAATTCGTCTGCGGAAAACTCTTTCTCCATAGTTTCTTCTTCCCCAGAGGGGCAACAGCCACCCTGCCCTCCTGTTGCCGCGGCAGCGGCAGACAACGCCCGTTCATCACAACAGGGGGGAGAAACGGCGGATACGCCTCCCTCCCTCCGGACGGAAGATCCTGAGACTCAGCAGCAGACACAAGGCATTCCGCCTCCTCCGCAGGGGATCGCCATTTCGGAAAAGAGAAAGGAGACGTTCGTCCAGTCCATTCGTTCCGACGTTCTCCGGGGGAAGCGTTCCATCCCGGGATTCCTTCGTTCCAGGATCATTACAGGATTTTTTGTTGTCATCCCGGTTTTTCTCTCGCTCTGGGTGGCCGCTTTCCTCTATTCAAAGCTGACTCAGTGGGCGGTCGGAATTTCACGGAAGTATTTTCCCCAGTTCCATCAGGCCGCGGATGATTTCTGGATGGAACAGGGAATCCGGGTCATTTCCCTCCTGCTGATCCTGGTGTTGCTTTTCATCGCGGGACAGCTCATGCGCCTGGCCCTCGGAAGAAAACTCATCTCCCTGATGCAGAAACTCTTCCTGAAACTGCCCATCATCAATTTCATTTATTCGACCTGCAAACAGATCGGGGATGCGCTCTGGTCGTCCAAAGAGGGAAACATGTTCCGTCAGGTGGTACTTTTCGAGTATCCCATGAAGGGCTGTTACGCCATCGGATTCCTCACCAATGAAAACAAACGCGATTTCGAAGTCACGCAGAAACTGAATGCTCCCATGCTCAGCGTATTCATGCCCACAACCCCAAACCCCACCAGCGGATTTCTGATGTTCATCCCGAAAGAAAACTGCATCTTCCTCAATATGAGCGTTCCGGATGCAATGCGTCTGATCGTCAGCTGCGGAGCAGTCACGCCTCCGGTCCCGGATCCGCATGGGGCGGCGGCGGAAAAGCTTTCCCAGGCATCTCCCGGAAAGAACCCCGGAGTCCCGGAAAAAACAGGAAAAGCAACCGCCGGACAAAGTGAAAAAGTCTGAAAAACCGAAAAAAGCGGGAAAGTCCGGGAAACCACTCATTCCGATGCAAAAGCCGGAAGTCCGATCCGGAAAACCGCCGGAAAAAAAGAAAACGGGTCTTTCCGGATCCCCTCCTGCCTTTTTCCTGCCTCCTCATGAGACACCCGGTGGAAAGGAAAGAGGGGGGAAAAAAGAGGGGAGAAAAGAAAGAAAATTCAGCGGTCTTCCCGTTCCCGGGAAGAGGAGAAAGCGGAAAGCGCTTCCAGATGGCTCTTCAGCAGAGGATCTTCCGCGAAGGAGGGATCTTTCAGAAGTTCCGCGGCCATGGCGCAGAGCTGACGTCTTTCCCATTCCGTCCTTCCGTATCCGGCAGCCGAAAGAAAAGCAAGTCTGACCCTCGGGGAAAGCCGCGAAAAATCCTTCAGAAGATCTCCGGAGCGCAGATAAATCGCATGCAGTTTCCGCGAATTCACCGAGACCCGGAGTTCCCCCAGCAACAGATCCTTCCCCTCGAAGGAGGAAGAGGAATTCCCCCTGCCCTTCTCTCCTCCTCTCTCCTGTTGTTCCGGAAGCAGACGGAAAAAGACCGTCTGCATTTTCCCGATCCCGCTCTTTTCCCCTTCCTGAACAAATTCCACAGTCTTTTCAAGATTTTCCTCCTGAAGCCTGAGCTCGAAATCCAGATTCCGGAGCCGGTTTCCCCCCTGCATTCCGGGAAGCAGAAGCGCCATAATCACATATTCCTGCGGATCCAGAGGAGAACGGAAGACACAGAAACTCAGCTCAAAACATCCTCCTTCCGCAGATTTCGACTTCCCGGCAAGAAACAAGAGATCGGGAACAGGGAATCCGTTTCCCGGGGCCGTTTTTTTCTGTCCGCACGCTTTCTCCTCCGCCTGGGAAAGAGGATCGGAAGGAAACACTGTGTTTTCCCCCAATACGGAAGACGCGGAAGGAGCTTGTCCGCTGCCGGAATCAGGATGAGGAGTTTCCATTCTCCCGCCCGAGCGCACGGCGTCGGCGGAAGGGAGTTCACGTATTTGATCTGTCTGATCCATTAGTGCCATCGGATCGATGGAATCTGTTGTCTGATCCTTTCGGTCCTTTTGATGACTTGTCCTGCCGCTCGTGAACTGGGATTCGTTCCCGGTGCATATTCCCCTCATACGGAGCTCCGTATCATCCGGCAAAGAATTTTTCTCCGGAGGCGAGGCGGCAGCGGCGCGATGCTCCGTCTTCCGCTTCCTCTCAAGCACGGGTTCCTGTTCTTTCACAGGCGGAGAAAGTGTGGAGGAGACGGAGGAGACGCGGAGGGAAGGTGAAGAGGAGGAATTCTCCGACCGGAAAGGAGGAGTCGCCGGAGAAGAAGAGGGGGCCAAGATTTTCTCTCCCTGCACATTCTGATTTTTCACTGCATTCTCCCGTGCCGGCATCAGAGATTTTTCTTTTTCCATCTTCCCCATGGGAAGGGAGGGGGTGATGGAAAGTGCAACCGAGCTCCCCCTTTCTTCCGGAAGGACTGAGGGAACAGCAGGAGAAGAAGCACCAGACATCATACGCCCCGCAGCATGATGAGGAGAAGAAGGAATCTTTTCCGGAGGCAGGTCATGGGAAAGCGTAAGAAGAGCAGAATCCTTCTTCTCCTCCTCCGTAGACTCCGGGACGACAAAGGGCAGAAGATCTACCTTGCCGCGGCTGCTTTCCTTCTCCTTTTTCCAGATCGGAAGAATCACGATCCCGAGAAAGGAAGCCAGAAACAGCAGTGCGGCGACGCGGAAAAACATTCGTCTGAACTCTCCGGATTTTCCGGACTGCAGAGAAAAAGAATCCGGGGAAAACTTCTTCAGAGCATCTTCCGGATTCCTGTTGTGATTCTTCTCCTCTGAGTCTGAAGAAGTACCGGAATGTTCCTCCTCCTCCATCTTCCGTTCCTCACGGAAAATGCGTTCCCTGCGTTCTGAAGAGAGGGAAGGAAGCGTTGTTCCAGCTTCCACCTCCTTCTCCCGGCGGAATGCATTCCTTATTCTTTCCCAATCCCTCTGCAGGAGCGCAAAACTCCGGGAACACGCGGGACATTCCTTCAAATGCGCCTTCAGAGCAGCGGAGCATTCCGCAGGCAGTTCCCCGGCAAGGGAATCGGTCATTTCCCGACTGGCTTCTTCACAGTTCATAGACATTCCTTTCTTTCCGGGAGGGTTCCGCCATTTTCAATCTCCCGGAATCCGGCCTGAAGTTTTTTCATGGCGTGATGAAGAATCACCCCCACATGGGAGACACTCAGATCCAGGATTTCAGCAATCTGGCTGTAGGACTTTGCATGTTCAAATTTCAGAGCCAGGATTTCCTGCTCGCGTGCAGTCAGGAGTGTGGAGATCAGGGTTCTTGCCGTCTGAATGTCATCCTCCCGGAGAAGGGATTCCGCAGGAGTTTCAAAAGCGGAAAAGACCCGATCCGGATCCACGTCTTTTCCCGCCGCAGCATCGTCATAAGCCGTTTCCAGACGGCTGCGGGAAGATTTCAATCCGTCCAGACAAATATTGCGTGTGGCTTTGAAAAGCCATGCGGAAAGATTGTCCGCCGGCGGCCCCCCTTTTTCCCTCCTGTAACGGATATAGCGCAGAAACGCTTCCTGTACCGCATCCTGAGCGGCCGCTGGATTTTTCAGGAAACCGCCGGCGTAACGCAGAAGTTTCCCCTCCAGAAGTTTCACCATTTCATTCAAATCAGAAAAATCGCACATGTGTCCCTGAATATCATCTATATCCGTGCTTCTCCGGAATATAAGACGAGAAGGCAATGCTTTTCTTAACAGATTCCGGGGAAAAATATCCCGGATCCCGGATGATCCTGCGGATTCCGCCTCTCCCTTCTTCCCCCTGTCCGGAGTAGGAAAGAATGCTGATACCGTAACTTCCGCCATGCGTTTTTCAAGAGAAAAAAGGGGTTCCCAGGGAACAATTTGATTTTCAGAAAGAACCCGGTACATTATGAACTCCGGAATGCGGTTCCGACAGTCCAGATGCTTTCTCACGCCTCCACGGACGGGTTCCAACGCTCTTCCGTCTGTTCTGTGGAGCGGGAAACTCCTCTCTGCTCTGCCGCGTCGGCAAAGAAAAAAAGGAGTCGACGGGAGAAAAAAGTGGAAATGGACAGGGCGGAAAAGAAAATGAAGGAAAAAGATCAAAATCTGAAAAAAAACATTTGTCAAGCATGAGTGTTTCTGAATGGCCGGCAGAAAAGCTGAGGACCGGACCATGGAAAAACACAAGCAAAAGAGATAACTCAACTCAGAAGTAATAACTCAGAAGTAATAACTCAGAAGAGAGGAATTCCGCAGATGTCTGATATCGTCAAGGAAATCATGGAATGGAAACAGAAGCGCGGCGCAGTCATTCTCGCCCACAATTATGTCCGCGGGGAAATTCAGGACATTGCCGATTTCACGGGGGACTCCCTGGAACTGAGCATCCGGGCGCGGGAATCCGGGGCTGGAGTCCTGCTGTTCTGCGGAGTCCGCTTCATGGCGGAGACCGCAAAGCTCCTTTCTCCGGATTCCGTTGTCCTTCTTCCCAACCCCGAAGCGGGATGCCCGATGGCCGACATGGCCTCCGCGGCGGCCGTTGCAGAATACCGGAAGGAACACCCTCAGACTCTGCTCGCCGCCTACGTCAACAGCACGGCGGAGGTCAAGGCATCCGTCGACATCTGCTGCACCAGCGGGAACGCCGAAACCATTCTGAGCTCCCTGCCCTCGGACAGGGACATCCTCTTCCTCCCGGATCGTAACCTCGGAAGAAACATGAGCAGAAAACTGAAGCGCCCCATGCAGTTCTGGGAAGGATGCTGCCCCATTCACGACGCCGTCACCCCGGAAATGATCCGCTCCGCACGGGAAAAATTTCCCGGTGCGCTCGTCCTGATTCATCCCGAATGCCGGCCCGAAGCCGTTGCGGAAGCGGATCACGCTCTCAGCACAGGCGGCATGCTCCGATTTGTCCGGGAATCCCCGGAAACACGTTTCATCATCGGAACCGAGTCGGGTATTCTCCACCGTTTGAAAAAAGAAAATCCCGGAAAGGAATTTTATCCTCTCCAGCCGGAAATGATCTGCGCCGACATGAAGAAAATCACGCTCGAACAGGTCCGCGACGCACTGAGGGATATGAAAACGGAAGTCCAGCTTGATCCCGCTCTGATGTCTTCCGCGCTCGCACCCATTCTGAAAATGCTTTCCTGAGCGGAAAAAGATAAAAAGGCCTCCCAAGATAAAAAGCCCTCCCAGGGTCTCCCGCCCAGCAGCTTCTTTTCCCCCTCCCCCGGGAAATTTTTCCGGGCAGCAGCCGGCGCAAGGACCTGAAGAGGAAAGAAGCTGTGTCCTCAGGGGGAGAGGAAAAAATCCGGACAGGAGAGAAAAACAGGTCTGTTTTTTCTCTCCTGTCCTTTTCTGTGCCGCGGATCTGATCCTTCCGGGAAGGATCATCAGAGATCGGCAGAAAGAAGCCCCCTTCTCCTCTTCAGTACGCTGAGAAATTCTGGAGACGGATGGAGAGATCCGAAACGGGCTCCATTTCGACAAGATTCAGGGTTTGCCGGCTCAAAGCGAAACCGATTCCCTTCAATTTCAGAGGCCAGGTGAGTTTTCTGTCCCCCGTTCCGTCATGCTGCCACTGCCACTGGTTCTCACCCGGAGAGTAAATTTTGACAGGGGATTGCGCAGTCAGCGGGAACTGGAGGAAATGCCATCCGTCGAAGTTGATTCCCATCAGTTCCGGCCAGTCGTAGACCTGGCAGCCATAGCCGCCGGTTCCGGCGGAGATCCAGGTTTCGCCATCGGCGTCCAGCAGTTCAAAGTAGATTTTTCCCCAGGAGGAATTGCCCTTGACCCAGAGTCCGAGCGTATTCGGAGTGCCGGGAACGGGGACGGGAGAATCCATCCGGAGGAAGGCGTATTCACGCATGAGAGCGGGGCAGTCGCCCTCCGGAATCAGACGCAGTTCGAGGCAATCGCCGCGGATCTCGTCCTTCACTGCGGACAAGGTGAATTTACCCGGCCGCATGGCGCTCAGATACAGCGGATTCAGAGGCGCTTCCAGACGTTTGTCCGTCCCGGTCACGAGCTTCCATCCCGCAGTGGAATTCATCGGTTCGACAAGCAGGGCCTTTTCCGAACCGGGATAATTTTCCCGGGGATACGTGCGTTCCATCGCAACCGTCAGTTTCCGGACCGGACTCTCCGAAACCAGATAACAGGGCTCCTCCGAGATCTCCAGAGCAAATGCCTCCCCGTCCTTTCCCGAGAGGGGGGAAAGAACGCTCTCCTCTCCGTACAGGGAAATCCTCCGGAGGGAGGAAGCATCCGTTTCCAGCGTAGCGCCGACCGTTCCGCGCGCCGTCCAGAGAGCGTGAATGAAGGAGGAACCGCGTTTGAATTCCAGCGCGTAGACAGTCGGCGATCCGGTCGGCACCATGCGGAGAAAGTCCACGGAATCGAGAACCTGAGTCATGACTGCCGTTGCAGGGAACACGGGATAAGGCTGAAGGAGCGGATAGCGCGTGAAGGCGCTGTCTCCCCAGATGGTGTTGTAATAGCTGTTGGCCATCTCGGAAATGCCGATGACGGGAAGGAGCTTCATCTGCCAGGCATGTCCCACCAGAATGTCGCGGACACGCATCTCCGCATGCTTTTCCGGGCCGAAATGACGGATCACACGGCTCTTCCATTCAAAACACGCTTCCGGACGAAGTTTCTCATATCCATAGATCCGCGCGAGTTCCCGCAGCTGCCAGTTCGCATAGGCCACCGAACGTTCCGGCGGCATGGTCATGCCCACGGATTCCTCCCCCATGGCGTCGATTTTGTCGGCGGGATATTTCCCGCGGAAGAGCTGCGCCAGAAGGGCAATGCTGTCGCCAGAATTGCCGACCACGAGCCGGACATCCGGAGCATTGCGGGTCCATGCATCGGCGATCTCCAGCGCCGCCTGAACCCGCTTCCGGTCCTGTTCCGCAACCTGCGGCGTGAGTTCGGTCTTCCCCCCGATCAGTTCCAACGGCACCGGACCACCGCCGCTCTCATGAAAAATCAGCGCCATATCCGTATGCGGATAATTTTCCCTGAGTTCCCTGATCTGGGCATCCAGATCCGCTGCGCGTTCCTCGGGAGTGTTTCCTTTCGCCCGCAGACTCCGGAACTGCCCGAGCGTAAGTCCAAAAGGCTTCAGTTCCTCTTCGGTCCTCTTCCCCGGCAGAGTGCGCCGGACACCCATCCTTTTCAGGATATCTCCGAAAATTTCCGGATCCTTCGGAGTCCCGTGCGCCCCGTTGAAATTCCAGACAAAATACGGCGATTCGTATCCCGCCTTCCGGGTGTCGGCCGGAATCCGCGCATAAGCGCCTTCAAAGGAGACAATCGGAGAAAGAAGAGCTTTCCCGGAAGCCTCCGACGCCTCTCTCAGAGAAACTCGGACGGGGTAATAACCGCAGGCCTTCCCGGGAAAATCCATTCTCAGAGAACGAGTCTCTCCGGCAGAGGCGAAATCAACAGAATCGGTCCGGGAATGAAGATGCCTGCCCTTTCGGTCACGGACATCCCATTCCACGAGAAAGCGTCCGGGTTTTTCCGCGGTGAGTTCAGCTGTCATGAAGGCAGACTCGTCGGGGTAATACACATTGCCGGGGCGGCCGGAAAAAACGCGGAAGGAAACCGGAGAACGTTCCAGCGTCGCCGCATGCACCAGAACTCCGGAAGGTTTCAGAGAGGGTTTTTCCGCCCGGGAAAGATAATAATTGTCCTTCTCGTAAAGTCCTCCTAGCACTTCAAAATCAAGGAAGGGAGAATTCTCCATGAAAATCAGGTCCTGAATCTGCCCGGCGGGGAGATCGAAGGAAACCAGATAGAGATCCCGGCCGGAATCTCCCGGAACGGTGCCGGCTTTCCGCACATTCGGAGGGAGGGGGTCGGAAGAGGATCGCGGAAGAGTCACGGTCTGCTGCGCCATCGCGGCGGGGGAACGGCCGCCGTTGTCCAGATAACGCGTCAGGCGTGCGGTGACGTCGGAGGTTTTACGGGGATCTCCGTCAAATGAACAGAGAACATGGGCGCGCACATACTGGGCGCAGGGAACGCGGATCAGAAGATTTTCCGAAATGCCGTCGAAGGCGGAACGGGAAAGATATCCGTCGCACTCCAGCATGAAGGAACCGAGATTCTCCCGGCAATGCGCCGTCCGGAAGGCCGCATCCGAAGGAAAATCCCGAAAATACACTCCGCCGATCAGAAGGCCTTCAGAAGAAGCCCGAGACCCGTTTTCACCATTTTCCTTTCCGGTATCCGCGGACGACGGATCCGCTTTACAGCCATGCAGGCATTCCGCAATGGAAAGCGGAAGCTGAAGATCCGGAACCGAAGATAGGATCCCGGAGGAGGAAGAAGATCTCTGCGGATCGGTCACTTCCCTCACGGAATAACGGGCTCCGGCAGGAAGGGAAAGCGTCAGCGAGCGAACAGACTGCAGATCCGGAACATCGCAGAGGAAACGGCCGTCCAGCCACAACTGGAACGCGGAAGGCGTTCTGGTCAGGCGGAACTGAAAATGATGCTCCGAAGCCTCTTCCCCGCATTCATCCCAACGGCTCAGAAGCGCCCTCTTCTGTTCTGCCGTGTAACGGTATTTGAGACGGGGACGCGTGTAGATGCGGAAACTGCCCGCGCCGAGACCGGAGAAAAGCATGCCGGAATCGGGAAGTTTGAAAGCCTCGTCGACAAAACGCGCGGTCCGGACCGTTTTCCCGTCTTTGTTCTCCGTGACTTCCCGCAGTACTTTCCTGCTGTCGTCCTGAGCAAAAGAACTCAGCGTATAGACAACCGGCTCCGCCTTCTTTCCTCCTTCCGGAGCTCCCTCCTGCCGAACGGCATCCCCCTCTTCAATCCGGATCTGGAATTTTGCCGGATACACGCCCGTTTTCACCGAAAAACGCAGTTCCGCCATTTTGTCGGACACGGGAAAAATCACGTCAGAAGCGGAAGAGAGCGCGACTCCGGAAAGGGTGTTCTTCGCTTTATTTTCCCCTGTCGCTGTCTCCTGCCCCTTTGCCGGATTCCCGTGATCTTCCCCCTCCTTCCCCTTCTCCACCGGACTTCTCTTCCCTCCGGCAAGGGACACGGGCCCCGGACGGGTCACCCGGATCGAATCCAGATTCAAAGCATGACGACTCGCAAAATTCACCCCCGCCAGACGCCATCCGGGAGGCAGTTCACCCTGCGATTCCAGCCGGAGCTTCCCATCCCGTTCCACAAAAAGGCGGATCGGCCCTTCTCCCGATGCGGAAATCTCCACACGGTGCCAGAGTCTGTCCGGGAAAGGGGGCATCTCTGCCAGCAGAGGCGTCAGATTCAGCGTCCCGATCCGGGAAGGCACCAGCGCACCGGAAAGTTTCGAGCCTCTCTTTCCGTCGATCTGCGCAATCACGGTCTTGAAGCGTTCCGGAGGAAGACCGGGGCTGTCCTCAAAGAGCAGGCGCACTTCAAAGTTCCTTTCCGCCCCCTGGGGAAAACTCATGAGAAAGTCAACGGTGAACTCTTCCGAACGCCTGTCCACGGGAATCAGAAACGGCGTCTTGCGCACAAGCACTGCCCCGCCGCCTTCCGGACGCACGGACAAATGTTTCAAACTCGCCGGAGATTCACTGACAGATACTCCTGGCGAAAAACATTCCACCGTATTCCCATACCCGTCAAATTCCTCTTCGAACACGGTCTCCGGCAAATAGTCGTCCGCATTCCCGGTCACAGAGGTAACTCCGCCCGCGCAGACCAGGCAGAGACTACTGATCCAGAATACCCGCTTCCCTGTCATGATACTTTTTTCTACTCTCTCTTTCATTCTTTTTCCAAGGACTCTCTTCTTTAAATTCTTTACTCTTTCTTTCCTTGTTCCCCTTGATTCCATTACATTCTTCCCTTTTCTGTTCGCCGCAGAAGTACTGCTGAAAAGTATGAAGAATCCGGAAGAAATGCTGAAATGACACGGGAACCTCCTCCTCCCCCCTTTCCCTTTTCTCATTCTATGACAATATGGCTCAAAATACAGAAAAAACCATCCCTGAAAACAGATTCCTGAAAAGGAATACACTTTCAAACTCCTTTTCCTTACATAGAGCCTGATCCTTTTTTTGTTCCGAAGCATCCTTTCTCAAGGGGGATGCTTTCTCTTTCATTTCCATTCTCTTTCCCTGTCCGACCCGCCCAATTTTCTTCTTGCGGCACCTGTTTCCCATCTCTTTAGCCTTTGGCTTTCCCAATGCAGAAAGGGGACGGCAGACATAAGAAAAGTTCCCCCTCTCTTCTTGTTTTTTCCTGCCCGGACCGTTATATTATTCCCGGGGAGGAGGTCTCCTGAAAAATCGGAACGGTTCCAGTTTTTCATGAGATTCTCCGAGACTCCATAAAAAGGTCTGCCCCTTGGCAGAGACGCAAAAACAGGTGCTGCGCAATGAAACAGGATCTGGACTATCTGCTGGAACTGATGGATGACGAAAGCGATCAGACCGCCTGCATGGCAATGGCCGAACTCCTTGCCAGAAGGGGCGGCGTGCTTGACAATAAACTCCGGGAACTCCAGGAAACCAGCAATCCCAGACTCCGCAGGCGGATCCATCAGCTCGAATCCGCCCTGCGCATCCGAAGCCGCAGACGCGCCCTCGCAGACGGATTCCGGAATCATTCCATCCCGCTTCTCGAAGGGCTCATCCAGCTTCATCTGCTCTGGTTCGACAACGATCAGCGCGATGCTCTCATCGAAGACTGGGAACAGTTCGTTTCCGAATTCCGCAAAAGCGCTCCCGTGTCTCTGGAACGCATCGGCTTTTTCATGCGCAGGAAAGGCTTCGCCTGTCCCGCCAGGGACAATATTGAAGCCGAATACTTCTGCCTGGGAACAGTTCTGGAAGAGTGTCTCGGCGCGGACATGATCCTTGCCGCCATCACCGCCGCGGCCGCCGCGGCCAACCGGATCCGCCTGGGCATCGTAAGGATCCACTCCGATTTCGCACTTGCGGACGAAGAAGGAAACCTTCTCCTCCCCGCAGACGACTGGAAATATCTGCCACGCCCGAACCGTCATTTCACCTGTCAGTTCTGCGATGCGGGAATGGTCCTGAAATTCGCGGCGGCCTCCCTTTTCGTCGCCGCCGCGGCCACGGACAGTTTCCGCTATCTCTACACCATCGGGAATTGTCTCTGTCCTCCTTCCGCCGGAGAAAACGACCTCCTTTCCTCTTCCCTTCCCTATCCCTATGGATCGGCGGAAAAGCCGGGAAGAAGGAGAGTGCCCGGGGCCTGATTCCGTCTTGTGTCTCATCCGGATCCCGTTTTCACCGCTTTCGGGATTCCGTTTTCCCGGACCCTGCTTCCGCCGTTTTTTTTCTCTCTCTGTTCTTCTTTTTCCTTTTCCTTCTCTCCCGCCTGAGAGTGGTCCGGGAAAGAGGAGGAGGAGGAAAAAAGAAAAAAGGGGGGCGCCGCGGGGTGGTATGCGGCTCAGGGATTCCGGATTCCTCATCGTTGCGGCTGACTCCATCCATCCCTGGAAAACAGCGGATGGATGCCGAAACGCGTCAGGACAAAATCGTATTTCACCGGATCCTCCGGACAGATTCTCCGGAAAGACTCCGTAATTTCCAGCGCCGCCGCCAGACCGGGCTGTTTCCTCCGGCAGAATCCGAGTCCGCATGCAATCCGGAACAGATGAGTATCCAGCGGCACCATCAGGCAGGATGGAGGAATTTCTGTCCAGACACCGCAGTCCACCTCATCTTTGCGGACGAGCCAGCGCAGCGCCAGGCAAAGGCGCTTGCAGGCGCTTTTTTTCGAGGGCAGAGGAAAAAGAAACGATTCTCCCGCGGGAAAGTCGCGGCATAACAATCCGGAAAACCGTTCCAGCGCCGTCAGAATGTTCCGCTCCCCTGGAGTGAATCCGGAGACAAAGGCCTTCTCCAGCGTTCCATACTCCTCAAACAGTCTGCGGATTCCGAACAGCATGTGCCGGATGTCCTCCTCCCCGTTGAAACGGTGCCGGAATCCGGAGTATGCCTCTTGAAAAAAACGCTCCGGAGCGGAGCAGAGAAAATCCGCCGGATGCTCCCCCAGCGGATCCAGAACCTTCCTAACGCTTCTCAGAATCCCCCCCACCCGGCCGTAGGCAAGAGAAGATGCGACAAAAGCCGCCAGCTCCTGATCCCGCCTCTCATGGTAGCGATACAGAAACAGCAGCGGATCCGGATCAACATATTCCCGTTTGTTGTAAAGACAATAAAGCCGCTCGAGGATTTCCCCGGGCGGCATTTTCCCAAAACAGCCAGATTTCTTCTTACTGTTTTTCAAACTCATCCTTCCCCGCTCCGCATTCCGGGCAGACCCAGTCCGCAGGGACGTCTTCCCACGCCGTTCCGGCCGGAACTCCGTTGTCGGGATCGCCCTTGGCGGGATCATACACATAACCACAGACTTTGCACACATACTTTTCCATTTTCTTCATCCTCCTTTGTTTCTTTTCCTCTTTTCCTCCAAAAAAAGCCGGGAGACAAACCGTCCATTCCGCCTTTGTTCCCGAAATCCATCCTTCCTTCCAGGAAGAATGTCCCGGCTTTTCTTCTTCTTCTCAGATTTTGCACGTGGATTCCGCAGCTGCTCTCTCAAGCAGCCGGGTGCCAATCGCTTCACCGAGAGCGAAACAATTCTTCAAATCGTCCTCCGAAGGCACGTATTTGACTTTCAATCCCTCGCTGACAAGTTCCACGTTCATGGCCTTCAGATACTCGTTCACCTGCGCGACCGCCTCTCCGCTCCAGCCAAAGGAACCGAATGCGGCGCCGATGAGATTTTTCGGACGCAGTCCGCGCAGATAAGTCAGAACATCGGCCGTTCTCGGATACAGTCCGTTGTTGATCGTCGGAGATCCGACCACCAGAGCTCCGGCCCCGAGAATCTCCGCCGCCACGTCGCTCCTGGAAAAGGCGGAAAGTGGCATGACTCTGACATCCGCTCCCGCTTCCCGGATTCCGTCGGCGATTTCCATGGCCATCTTTTCCGTGCTGTGCCACATGGTGTCGAAAATCAGCACCGCTTTCGCAGTCGGCGCCTGAGCCGCCCATTTGGCATACAGTTCCAGAGGACGTCCCAGAAGATCCCCGCGCCAGATCGGACCATGATCCGTGGCAATGACGTCCACGGCCAGATTCAGCTTCGGAAACTCTTCCAGAAGCTTCAGCGCCTGCGGAGCATAGGGCAGAAGAATGTTCGCATAATACTTTTCCATCTCGCGTTCGACATCCGGCCAGGGATTTTCATCGACGAAGAGCTTGTCCGTCGCATAATGCATGCCGAAGCCGTCCTGGGAAAAGAGGATCTTCTCTTCCGCAAGGTAGCTGAACATGCTGTCCGGCCAGTGCAGCATCCTCGTCTCCAGGAATGAAAGCGTCATATTGCCGAGACTGACGCTTTCGCCCGTCTTCACGGGTGTCAGCTTGTCCCCGATCCGGAAATGCGCATCCAGAGCCTTCACCCCGTTCACCGAGGCAAAAACCTGTTCCGGAGCTAGATCCTGGATCACTTCCGGCAGCGCTCCGCTGTGATCCATTTCCGCATGATTGGAAACCACAATGTCGATTTTCCCGATGCTGCCGATCACCGAACGGATCCGGCTGTACATCTCCTCCTTGAAAGGAGCCTTCACCGTGTCAATCAGCGTGATCTTGTCCGCAAGGACCAGATAGGCGTTGTAAGTGGTCCCGCGGCGTGTCGTGTATCCATGGAACTCCTTGAGTCCCCAGTCGACCGCGCCGACCCACCAGACTCTGTCTGTGACTTTGATGGCCTTCATAAAAAACACCTCCTGAAGCTATGCGCAAACACTGGATTTTCAAGTCGTTTCCGCTTTTTTTATTTGACTTCGTACGTCCACAGCCCGTGAAGATTGCAGTATTCGCGGAGAATCATGCCCTTCTGCAGTTTCACATGGAAACTGGCTTCCGGCGCTTCTCCGGGCTTCAGATATTTCCGGTTGGAATAAGGTCCGTTGATGACCTCGATCCATTCAATATAATGTTCCGGAAGCATCGGATGCGGCGTGGAACCCACGAGCACTTTCATCCCTTCCGCAGGCTGCTCCGCTGCCGGAATCGGAACATGTTTTTCCGTTTTGAAATCCGTCGTCTTCGGTTCCAGAAGAATCAGTTCCTTTCCGCAACAGGTCAGTTTGCATTCCTCTCCGCATCCGCAGGCGTGGAGTTCTTCCACAATCATCCCGCATTCCGGGCACTTCCATATTCTGTTTTCTTTTTTCATGATGGGTCTTTCTCTTTCCTAGACAAATTCTTTCAGTGGTTTTCTCTTTTCCGCAAATTCAGATTTCTGATTCCTGCTGGAGTCTTTTCTTCGTTTTCTTCCTCTTCCGAGCTTTCGCGAAAAAACGGAAAAGGCAGTTCCCTCCCCTCCGCAGTGAGCGTTTCTGTTGTGAAAACGCTTCTTGCATGGCGGAGAGAGAAATCCCTGTCCCGGAACAGTTTCAATCCGTCATTTTCCCTGATTCCCACCCCCTTCTTCCTTTTTTCCAAGTCGTTTCCGGTTGTTTCCCGGCCTGACAGCAGAAGTTCCCCTGGCTACGATTCTTCCGCAGATGTTTCCCTGGCGGAAAGTGAGAAAATGCTCCCTTTTTCCGGGCAAAGCACGGGATAGCAAACGCCCGGGGAAATGCAATAGGTCGTCCACAGTATATAATGACTCAAAAAGGGAAGGAATTCAAGGGTGAATCCAAAAGATTTCCGAAAAAAGGAACGGGGTTGAATTTGAGGGATTCGGGATTATTGTAAAACAATCTTCGGGAGACTTTGCGGCAATGAAACTCAGAAACCGGCTTTTCCTGCTTTACGCATCCTCCATTCTTCTTCTGGTGACGCTTCTTCTGGGATGCGGGATCTTCCTTCTGGATCTGACCATCCGGGAATTCAGCCGGCAGAACATGGAACGGGAAGTCGACAAAATCGCCGCGGACATCGAACAGATCTGGCTGGAGATTCTCCACACCCAGTCCTCTGCTTCGACAAAAACCAGGGAAAAACTCCTCTGCAATGAAATTCTATCCAAATATGCCCATTTCCGCTGGGGAGATACCGGCGTTCTCTGCCTTCTTCCTGAAACAGAGGACGCCTATTTCCTAGGTGCACGCTCCATTCTGGAAATCCATCCCGGGAAAAACGGCGCATTGAGTTTTTACGACGGAATCACCAAAACTCCCATGTACGCGGTTTCCAAAACCGCCGGAAACCACTGGAAGGTTGCTCTGGCAATCACCGAAGAGGAATTTTTCCGCAAGAGAATGTTTTTCCTTCAGCTCGGACTTCTGGCGGGGGCCACGATTCTGCTGCTGTCTTTCGTCTGCGCGTATTACTTCATCGGACGTTTCACCATCCGGCTCGACCGCATCATCGACGCCGTCCGGCGCGTGGCCGACGGAAACCTGGACACCCGGCTCGACATGAAACCCTTTTCCGATGAAGACGCGGAACTCCAAACCGGCCTCAACACCATGATCGCCAATCTGAAACTCCGCGCCATCGAACGCGACAACGCCGAACTGGAAGCCCGCAAAGGCCAGAAACTCGAATCCATCGGCATTCTCGCCGGCGGAATCGCCCACGATTTCAACAATCTCCTGACCGCCATCCACGGCAATCTCCAGCTCGCTCAGATGTTCAACAACAATCCTGAAACCGCAAACAGTCTTGTCGAATGTGAAAAAGCCTCCGTGCGCGCAATGGCCCTGACACGTCAGCTTCTGACCTTCGCCAAAGGCGGCGATCCCTACCGGACTCCCAATTCCATTGCCGAACTGATCGTCAACAACGCCACATTCATGCTCAGAGGCAGCAAGTGCACCTGCGAATTCCATTTCTCCGACGACCTCAAATTCGCCGATATCGACGTCGGACAGATCGGACAGGCCATCGACAATATCGTCATCAACGCCAATCAGGCCATGCCTTCCGGAGGCGTCATTCATATTTCAGCGGAAAACATTTCCGTCGATCCTTCCCGGAGCGGCGGCTCCGCTCCCTCGCTTCCCCTCCCCCGCGGCACCTACGTTAAAATCACCATCCGCGACGAAGGAGTCGGAATTTCTCCCGAAAATCTTGAAAAAATCTTCGATCCCTTCTTCAGCACCAAGGCCAACGGCAGCGGGCTCGGGCTTTCCACCGCCCATAACATCATCAAACGTCACGGAGGATATCTCACTGCGGAATCCATCCCGGGGCAGGGGTCCTCCTTTTTCATTTATCTGCCCGTTTCCCCCGGAAACTCCTCTTCCGGAGCCTCTGCAGCCGCAGCAAAGGGAACGAAGGCGGCATCTTCTTCTTCCTCCCTGTCTGTCTTTCTGAGTTCCGGGGAGCAGATCAGAAGCTCCGCTTCCTCCCCTTTTCTCCAGAAAACCGTCCCCAGGGAGCGAACGCTCACCTACGTTTCCGGCGGACATGTCCTCATTGTCGACGATCAGGAAAACATCCGTCAACTTCTCGGGAAAATGCTTGGAATCATGAATTGCGTCTGCGAATACGCTTCCGACGGTGCGGAAGCCATCGAAAAGTACAAGCACGCTAAAAATTCCGGTCATCCTTTCGATGCGGTCTTCATGGATTTGACCATTCCCGGAAAAATGGGGGGAAAGGAAGCCATTGCCATTCTCAAAAAATTGGATCCGGGCGTCCGGGCAGTGGTGGCGAGCGGCTATTCCAATGATCCCGTCATGGCGAATTTCCATGAGTACGGGTTTGCGGCACGGCTTGACAAGCCTTTCAAAGTCATGGACATCAATGACATCATGGAAAAAATACTCTCTCCGGACAATCCTCTGGGACATTGAGTGAGATTCACTGTGATGAATCTTTGGAAAAATGAAAAAGACGGATGAAATGGTGAGGCGTCATATCATCCGTCATTTTTTATTTTCACAATCCGTCATTTGCCCGTCATTTCAATCTTATCTGCTCGCAGACGATGTGTTTGAATACATAATCGGGGACTTCTTCGGGGAGCAGGGGTTCCGTCAGTCTGCTTTCCGGGGTGACACCGGTCAGGAGCAGGGCACTGGTCATGCCGCAGGTGTTGGCTCCGCGGATGTCGGATGGCAGAAAATCCCCGAGCATGAGAATCCGGCTCATTTCCGGAACTTCCGGGAGAGCGTAGTCCCGGACGATTTCGTTCACCGCATGCTGGAAAAGCGCTGGATACGGTTTCCCGAGAAAAATCGTTTCCGGTTCCAGACCCATTTCCCTGAGCAGGCCACGCAGAAAACGTGCGGAAGCGCCGGCTCCGATGCCGAAACCGCCCCGGCCGTCCGGCCAGTAGCTGTCCGGATTCGGAACGAGGAAGAGACGGTCCGGATGCCTCGCAAAAAAATTCAGCACGGCATGGAACACCTTGTGCCAGTCATAATATCCCTCCCCGGCGACGACGGCCCGGCAGGATTCAATCTCCGCCGGATCCTTTACCGGAAGCATTCCCGCAAGAGCCGCATAATTCTCCGGTTTCCCGAGATCGCCCATCACAAAGACTTTTTCTCCGCGCAAACCGTATTCGACGGCCATTTCCTTCAGCGCAAGAGAACAGGAGACGACTTCTTCCGGCAGGATGTCGAATCCCGCACGGGTGAAGAAAGAACAGATTTCGTTCAGAGAATGATTTCCGTCATTCGTCAGGATGCGGAAGGGAAAATTTTCCCGGCGCAGTCTCCCGATCAGTTCCAGTGCTCCGGGAACGGGATTCCTTTTCCCGAGAAGCAAAGTCCCGTCCATATCAAAGAAGAGTGCGTCGAAGTTGCGGCGCATTTCTTTTTCAAACCACCATTCAGAAAAGGAATTGATGATCCGCATCGTCATCGTCAGAACTCGATTCCCCGCAGAGCGGCACGCCCTGTCTCATAATAGTGTTTGACACACTGCACACGGCTGACGAGATCGGCCGCCTTCAGCAACGATTCGGGAGCATTTCTCCCTGTGAGGACGGCTTCTGTCCCCACGGCGCGGTTCCGCAGAGCGGAAAGGAGGGTCTCCTCCCGGAGAAGTCCGCCCTGCAGCGCCCCCAGAACCTCATCCAGAACCACAAGATCGTATTCTCCGGAACAAAGGGCTTTCCCCGCTTCGGCAAGAGTCTGCTGCGCCCTCCGGATCTCCTCATCCGGCGGAGGACGGTTTCCGGAGAGAAAACGCCCGGTTCCGCAGGCGTATGCCGTAAAATCCGGAGAAGCATGCTTTTTCAGGAAGCGGATTTCCGAACTGTTTCCGTCTTTCAGAAACTGGGCGAAAAAAACTTTGCCCCCTGCTCCGAGCATCCGGACGGCGAGTCCGGCGGCGGCGGTCGTCTTTCCTTTTCCATCGCCGCAGTAAATATGGATTTTTCCGGGATTCTTCATGCTGCCCCTTCCGTATTTCCAAAGATTCAAAACAGAGAAATATACGCCAAACGCCGAACTTTGCCATTTTCCCGCTTGAAAAACTTCTTTTTTTGAGTAATCTTTCCCCATGTCAGCGGAAAAAAGGGAAACGTTTCCGTTTCACGGGACAGAACAAGTTTTCACCATATGTCGATTCAGGGAGGAGCCGCCACTCTTGTTTCCAGACTCAGAACAGATTCAGCGAATCCGGAAAGCCGATCCCGTTCTCCTGGATCAGCTGGATTCCATGGGAATTTTCCCGGGAGCAGAGGAAAATCCGGAGGAGTTTGCCCTCAGGGTGGAACGTCTGCGCAGGGCCTATGAAAGTTTTGCAGAGGAACTGGATGATTCCTCCTGGGAAAACTCCTCTTCTGCCGCCCTGATTTCCTCCGGTGCTTCAACTGATCCCGTGTCCACCGTTTCCACCAATTCCCCTTCTCCGGCTTCCCCGCTTACCCCAGGCAGCTCTGCTGCCGATGTCTGCGACAAAGGAATTTTCTCCGGTGCCAGACCCATTCCTGCGGAAATTCTTCAGGAAGCCGCGGGAAAAACAGAGGCCCTTTTCGCCTTCAGCATCGACTGGGTACCGGCTTTTTTTCTTTCCCGGGGGCTGGGTCTGCTCTGGGGCGGGTGCACACTGGTGGATGAAAACGCCGTCTCCGTCTTTGTGATCCGGAAAAACTTTGCGGTAAAACGCCGCTGGTTCATTTACGACAGGGCGGAACTGCTGGCCCATGAAATCTGCCATGTCGCCCGGGCTCCTCTGGAAGACGATTCCTTTGAAGAGCTTTTCGCCTACATGACCTCCTCCAGCCCGTTCCGGAAATATGCGGGAAACTGTTTTCAGAAGGACCGGGACGCGGTGTTGTTTCTTCTTCCCGTCCTGCTGCTTCTGGGAGTTCAGACGGCGGTGTTTCTTTTCGGCGTTTCGCTTCCCGTGCTTCCCTTCTGGATTCTGATTTTTCTCTGGCCGCTTTATCTGTTCCTGCGGAATCTGCGTTCGCGGCGGACTTATTTTCAGGCCTGCCGTGCTCTGGAAGAGAATGGAGTCTCTGTTCCCGCTGCCGTTCTTTTCCGTTCGACCGCGGAGGAAATCATGCAGATCGCTTCCTACTGCTCTCATCCGCAGGATCTTCCGGACTGGATGGCACGCTCCGCGGAAAACAAGCTCCGCTGGCAGATTATTCTACGCAAATTCATAAATCACGAAGAGACATCCGAAAAGGAGTAAGGAAACATGGCATCCCTGAAGGAAATCCTGACCTTTCTTGACAATATCCTCGAAATCGGTGAATATCCGGACGATCCCTCCAACAACGGACTTCAGTTTCAGGGAAGAAATGAAGTCAGAAAAGCCGTCTTTGCGGTCGACGCCTGCGAAGCGCTTTTCACCATCGCATCGGACCTTGACGCCGATTTCATTTTCGTCCATCACGGTATCAGCTGGGGAAACGGATTCCGCAGAATTCAGGGAATTCATGCCAGGCGTCTTTCTCTTCTCGCATCCGAAGGCATTTCCCTCTACGCCGTTCATCTGCCGCTCGACGCAAATCCGCTCATCGGCCACAACGCCCTCATCGCCGGCATGATTCCTCTTCGCGATCTTCAACCCTTCGGCACATATCATCATTATAAAATCGGTTTTTCCGGCACTCTGGAAAAAGCGGCCTCCCCCCTGGCACTCGCAAAGCTTCTGAATCAGAAACTCCCTTCCGAGGGAGAATTCCGTATTCTGGGAAACAAGACGGAAAAAGTTTCCAAAATCGGCGTCATTTCCGGGGGTGGAGCATTCCCGGAGCTTTTTGATGAAATTTATGATTCCGATATCGAATGCCTTGTCACCGGCTCTGCAGAACATGAAGTCTTTCACCCTGCGATGGAAACCGGAACATCCATCATCACGCTGGGGCATTACCGTTCTGAGATCCCCGGAGTGCTTGCGGTCATGAACTCCCTTTCCCGCGAATTCGGAATCGACTGCGAATTTATTGACCTTCCAACAGGTCTGTGACAAGGAAAGAAAATACGACAATACCGAAAAGCGAAGTTGTTGGAATCGGCATGAAATTGAAAATTCTTCCTTCTGCAATTCTCTGTCTGACAGTTCTCTACACGCTTCTCTGTTTTCCTTTTCTCCAGTACGATTCCATCTGGATCAGTGATGAAGGCAACCGGATCATCGCGGCCGAAGCGCGTGCTGCGGATTCTTCCGGGGCGATAGCAGATCTATTTGGTGAAATTTCCGATGGGAAAAACTCCCTTTCCGCCTTTCCTCCGCCCTATTTTCTGAAAGGAAAGAATCCATCGGAGGTGCGTTCGGCTTATTCGCCCTGTTTTCCGTATCTGGCTTCGTTGTTTCTTCCTGTGGGTTCGATTCCAGGGGCAAGATTATTTCTTTCGTTTCTGCCGGCGCTTCTGTGTGCGGTTTTCACTGGACTGTCGGTGAGGGAACTGGGACTTGGAGCGCGTATGGCGGCATTGGCTGTCTGCTCTGCGGGATTTGCTTCACCGCTGCTTTTTTATGCGGCGCTGCTTCTGGAAATATCGCTCTTTTCCATGATCAGCAGCATGATTCTGTATTGGAGTCTCCGTTATTTCCGGACGAAGAAAATCTCTTTTCTGCTCGGGACGGGTTTTCTTTGCGGAATTTCACTGCTTTTCAGGGAGGAAGGGTGGATTCTGAGTGCGGCGATTTTTGTGACATTCTGCTGCTGCGGGATTTCACTGAAAAAAACAGCCTCTGCTTTCGGATGCTTTCTGATAACGGCCGTCCCGCTCTGTTTCTGGAATTACAGAGACAGCGGATCCATTTTCGGGATTCATTATGTCATTTATCATTCGCTCGGCAATGCGGAACTGAGTCTTTCCGAACGGTTGTATTCACTTTTTTACTTTGTCTGGAAATCCTACGGGCCGCCTTTCCCCGCAATGATTTCCGCATGTATTTTCGCCGCAGGATTTGCCGGGGGACTGCTCTTCCCGGAAAAATGGAAGCGGACTGAAATTTTAAGGAAGATACTGCTTTGTGCCGCGGCTCTGGCGGCGGTCGGCAATCTTTATTTTCTGTTTTGCGAAAAGGATCCGGTCATGGGGACGCTTTCAGTGCAGTCTCTCTGCGCCTCGTTTCCGCTGGCTGTGCTTCCGTTCCTGTGGATGGGAGGGTTCTTCCGGGGGTCGGCAAAACGCATCCGCTTCGCCGGTATGGTTCTGCTGATTTCGGTATTGCTGACGGGACTGGCTTTGAATTTCAAGACAGCTGGAATCTTTTTCGGTCCGCGTCATTTCCTTTTTCTGATGCCCTTTTTCTTTCTTCTGACATTTTATGTCTTTTTCCGCTTTCTTGCCAGAAGGAGAAACGCTTCCTTTCAAAGTCGGATGATGTTTTTGATTCCTCTTTGTATTTTATTCACCTCTTCGATCGGGGTTCAGCTTTTTTCGTTGGGAGTGCTGAAAAGCAAGAAAGACTTTTCACAGCAAATGCTCCAGGAGATTGAAGGATTGGGAAAGGAAACTGTTATTGCAACGGATATTTTCTGGATGCCGGAAGAGCTGGCTGTTTTTCATGGAAAAAGGGGAATTCTTTATTTTAAAAGCGGAGAGGATTTGCGGCTTTTTGACAGAATTGCACAAAAGGGGCAGACGATTGTCATGATTCTTTCCCGTCATTTTAAAAATATTGACGGAAAAGAAATGACGGATGTTTTAAAATCCTACCAAGTCATGACAGGCAAGGAATTTACTCCATATCCACAGTCCGTCATGACGATTCGTCTTTTTTATCTGATCAAGCAAAAATGACGAAAAAAAAAGTCAAAAAAATCAAAATTCAGCAAATGTTTTCTGCGGATGCAGGAGATGCAATCCTGCCGGGGTGTATGAGGGCGAGGAGCCCTCATGCTTTTCAGAAAAAAATAGAAAAATAAAATATAAAAATAAAAAATACGGCAGGCTTGCCTGCCGGGTGCAGGGAATGCAGCCCTGCCGAGGTGTATGAGGGCGAGGAGCCC